>CAZQHM010000138.1:0-11405 GCA_964593355.1 uncultured Myxococcales bacterium | reverse complement strand
TCGTCGGGGCCCTGAGGCCCCGAACCCCTACAGCAGTGAAATCGGCTTCGGCTTCTTCGCCCTCTTTGCCTTCTGCTCCCCGGCATCAACATCCTTAGGCAATACTTCCTTCTCCAACGCTGCCTCCGATGCCGGCAGAGGCTCCTCCGTCACCGCTGGGGATGGCTCCGACGCCGCAGACGCCGGCGCCTCGGGTAACACTGGTGCCGGCGCCTCGGGCACCACAGGCGGGGGCGCCTCGGGCACTACCGGTGGCTGTGCAGCCTCTTTCACCGGCTTCGCTTCCACAGCCTTCGCCGGGGTCTCCACAATGTCGCCTTGAACCCCGCCGGGCTTCTCCCCGGCAGTGCGCTCAGCCGCTTCGGGGGAGAGGCCCGGAGACCCCTTCTTCGGCATCTCCCCCATAACTTCGCTTTCGGAACCCTCGCCGTCACCCTCGTCCGGTGACTCGTCGCCCGAAGCGGCCTCCTTGGCCTTGGGAGGACTCTTCTTGGACTCACCAAGAATATTGCCCACCCCGTCCACCATCCGCTGGAAACACTTGCCGCAGAAGTGCTGCCACCCCTTGGCCGTCTCCAGATTCTCCAACACAGCCGTTGTCAGCTTGACCATGTCCCCGCTGGAGTACCCGAACTGCTGAACCAGCTCCAATCGCCGACCCTCGCCGATTCGGTTCTCCGGACCCTCACCCCCATCGGTGTACAGCCCGAACATCTCCCCAATATCCTTCTTCCCGCACCGGTCACAGTCAAAAACAACTCGCCTCATGACCTTCTCTCCTATCCCCCCCTCATTGTAATACTCGGCGGGGGTCATGCCTTTTGCAGCAAAAAATGACCAGAACTCTTTGCAGTAGTGATGATTGGGACAGTTGTGCATGCAGGCAACCACGTACCGATAGAACTTCCCCCCGCAGAGGATCTTGTCCAACGGTTTCCTGGTCTCCTCAGGCACTAAACACCCCTGAACTGGCTTGCCCGGCACCTACCCGGGAGTGCCGCTCAGACTAGGGCATCGCCGCCCCCAAGTCAACAACCACAGCTCCCCCCGGGAGCGGTTCCCGAACCGTGGAGCAAATGGGCTCAGTCACGTTGCTAGACAGTTCGGCGACTCTTCCCCGCCTCCCCCCTTCCCGTTCCCGTTCCCGTAGCCGATTCGTCGGCTCCGCCCCCTCCCCTTTTGACTTGCCCCAAAAATGCGTAACACTTTCTCCCCATCCCGGGGTTCAACCCCTCGTGACAGATGGAGGCGACGGCCGTGCCAATCCCTGTTGAACACTACTACCGCCGTTACGGACCCATGGTCCTGCGCCGCTGCAGAGCCCTGCTTCGTAACGAGGATGATGCCCTGGACGCTATGCAGGAGACCTTCGTGAGAATGATTCGCAACCAGGAGAGGCTGGACGATACAAACCCAAGCAGCCTGCTCTTCCGAACGGCTACCCACGTCTGCCTCAACCGAGTGCGGACCCTGGCCCGCCGCCAGGAGCAGCCCGACGATTCCCTGCTTGAACAGATCGCCTCCTTCGGCGACACCCACGATCAGGTCGAACAGCGCAGCCTCGTCTCTCGCCTCTTTCGAAGAGAGGCCGATTCGACCAGGACCATCGCACTCCTTCACCTCGTCGACGGTATGACCCTGGAAGAGACCGCCAACGAGGTGGGCATGTCCGTCTCCGGCGTCCGCAAGCGGCTGCGGCGCCTTCAAGACCACCTGGCTACCCTGGAGGGAAGAGGCAATGCGACAGCCTGACAACAACAATGCCCCGTTCGGGGATATCCCCGCCCTGCTCTGGGAACGTTGGTTCCTCGACGAGTGCTCGCCCGACGAGCTCGCCAGAATCAACGCCCAAACCACCCCGAAGCAGCGTGAGCAGGTCCGTGAACACTTGGCCGCATCCAACGAACAGGTGCTGGGCCTCTACCCATCAGTGAAGGTGGTAGAGCAGATCCAATGGCAGTTGCACCGACAACAATCCCAAGAGCGCCACCAACGCAAGACATACAGGCGCTACTTCTGGATCGCCCTCCCCGCTGCCGCTGGCTTCGCCGCTATGCTCACCCTCTGGGTAGCCATGGACCCCGCCGACCTGCCGGCCGCTAAGGACGAGAACCAGAGCGTATCCTCCTATCTGGGTGGCCAGAACGTGGTAGCAACCGCCCCCCCAGCAACACAAGACACTCCCCCCAACCCCTCGGTTGCCACCACCCCCGGAACCGCCGCCAAGGAACAAGACCCCGGCATCCGCGTGAAAGGCGACCCGAGACTGCTTCTCTACAGACAGAAAGGCGAGACAGTGGAAGAACTGCCCGACCTCTCCCCCGCTAACACCGGCGACCGGATTCAGGTGGAGTACATCGCCGCAGGCAAGAGCCACGGCGTCGTCCTCTCCGTTGATGGCCGAGAGAACCTCACCCTCCACTTCCCGCAGTCACCCAATGCCGATACCTCGCTTATTCAGGGAGACCCACAGTCGCTGCCCCACTCCTACGAACTGGACGACGCCCCGGCATTCGAGACCTTCTACTTCGTCAGCGCCAACCGCCCCCTGAACGTGGGCTTGGTGATTCAGGCCTTCCAGGCCCACCTGGAGGGCTCCCCCCTGACCCTGGACAATGACCTCATGCTCTACAGTATTACACTAAAAAAACCGGACCTTCCGGAGAATGGAGACGGCAATGTCAACTAACTCTCTAATCAAAATGTGGCCCCTGAAAGCCCTGCTGGTGGCCTGCACGGTTATGACCCTCATGGCACCAGCTCTCTGCCTGGCCCAGGGCAGTAACGCCGACGCAACAAGCCTGCGAAGGTTCGCTTTGCTGGCAGCGGCGAATAATGGTGGGAAGGAGAGGGTGCTGCTGCGCTTTGCTCAGTCCGATGCCCAGGCAATGGCCCGCCTCCTCGCGGAACTGGGCGGCGTCGACAACCGTGACCGCGTCCTCCTCCTCGAGCCAACCCCCGATAAGCTCCGGGCCGCCTTCGCCTCCATGAAACAGAAGATCGAGGCAGCTCGAAAGAAGGGCGTGCGCCTGGAGTTTGTCTTCTACTATTCGGGACACAGCGACGAGAAGGGGCTGCTGCTCAATGGCCAACTGCTGGGCTACGACGAAATCCGGACCCTCATGACCGGACAGCCCGCCGACGTCCGGATCGCCCTGGTAGACTCCTGCGCCTCAGGTGCCCTCACCAGAGCCAAAGGCGGCAAGTGGCGCCCCCCGTTCACCGTGGATGAGAGCAGCAAGGTCAGCGGACACGCCTACCTTACCTCATCTTCCGCCAACGAAGCGGCCCAAGAGTCCGACCGCATCGGCGGCTCCTTCTTCACCCACTTCATGATGGCGGGCCTGCGAGGCGCTGCCGACGCTTCCCGAGACGGAAAAATTACCCTAAACGAAGCCTATCAGTACGCCTTCTCCGAAACCCTCGCCAGAACAGAGAAGACCAGCTCAGGAGCACAACACCCCGCCTACGAATTCCAACTGGCCGGAGCCGGAGACCTCGTCCTCACAGACCTCCGCACTACCTCCAGCCTGCTCGTTATCCCCGCAGCCCTCGAGGGCCGCTTCTTCATCCGGGATGATGCCGGACGACTGGTGGCCGAGATCAACAAGACCAGCAAACAACCCATGAGCTTCGGCCTGGAGCCCGGTACCTACACCGTCGTCCTCGAACAGGGCGGGAAGTTCCTCACCGGCGAAGTGGTCCTCTCCACCGACAGCTCCGTAGAACTCAAGCTCGATGGCTTCAAGATGGTGGCGGCCGAGACCAACAGAGCCCGAGGTGATGAGCCCGCAGAAGGAACCACGGAACAAGGCTCCACTCAAGAATCTGACCCCGACGCAGGAGCGGAACCCAACCCCGAAACCGGCACGAAGACCAACAAGAAGACCGGCAAGAAACCCGGCGTCAGACTGGAGGACCAGAAAGATGACGTATTCAGCCTCGACGGCCTCGACTACTCCCCCTACAGCTTCTCCTTCGTGCCAGGGCTCAGCACCAATACCGGCAAGGGCGAAAGGGTCGTCAATGCCTTCTCAGTAAACCTCCTCATCGAAGACGCTTACGCCCTCAAAGGCGCCGAATTCTCCGGCCTGGGCTCCTTCAGAAGAGGCTGGGGCCAGGGCTTCCAGGCAGCGGGCGCCTTCAACTGGGTCAGCGGCCCATTCGAGGGGTTCCAGGGGTCGGGATTGTTCAATATCGTCGAGGGGAACGCGAAAGGCTTCCAGGGCACCTCGGTCCTCAATCAGGTCATGGGCGACCTCTGGGGCTTCCAGGGAGCCTCGGCACTCAACTGGGTCGGAGGCGAAATGCGTGGATTCCAAGCCGCTGCCGGACTCAACTGGGTTGGCGACACCATGAAAGGCTTTCAGGCGGCCGCTGCCGTCAACATCGCTAAGCGCATGGAAGGCTTCCAGGTGGCAACACTAAACATAGCACGTGATGAGATGGTCGGCATGCAGTCCGGCATCGTCAACTACGCAGACAAACTCGCGGGATTCCAACTCGGCATCGTCAACGTGGCCGGCCAGGCCGACGGTGCGGCCCTTGGACTCTTCAACTGGATCGGCGACGGCATCTTCCAGCCCACCATATTCGGCTCCGACATCACGCCGCTCACCGTGGGCCTCAAGACCGGCACCAGACACTTCTACACCATGCTGGCCTTCGGAGCTAACCACATGGTGGACCAGCCCTACTACACCGGAATGCTCGGCTTCGGCGGTCACTTCAACCTGAACCGCCACCTCTTCGTCGACTTCGACCTGCTCACCATGACCCTCTTCAATGAGGACAACTGGGTAGACAAGGAGAAAATCGACATGCTCTCCTCCCTGCGACTCATGCTGGGAGTGCGCCCCGTGAGCTGGTTCTCCATCGTTGCTGGCCCCACGCTGAACTACCTGGTCTCAGAACGCCGCGACAGCGTCGGCATGGGCTGGAACCTCTACCAGCAGGAGAATGACTCCATCAACTACGCTGTTGCCCCAGGCTTCATGGTCGGCCTCCAGATAGAACCTCAGATGCTCAACATGAACGACGCCAGCCGCTGAACCCCCAGCCGATAACATGCTGACAGCCGCCGATTGAATCCCCTCTCCCGCCCCGGGGCCACTTGATGGCCCCCGACCAAATCGTCGAAACCGCAAGACAAGACCACCCGTTCTGATTATAATACCCCCCGTTTCCGACCCTTATGGTGGATATCCGGAGGTACTCAATGAGACAGCCATCATCGTTCCAACACATCACGTTCTCATTCGCCGCTTCGCTTACAATGGTGCTGGCCCTCGCCCTCGCCTGCGACCTTACAACCGACCCGCTGCCCGAACAGGGCTGCATCTCTGACGCTGAGTGCCCCAACGGGCTGCACTGCCTTACAGACCCCGGCGTCTGCGTGCAGTGCGTCGAAGATCAGGACTGCCCCCTCTCGGGCCTCTGCGACGTGGCCAAGCACACGTGCCTGCCCCCAGAGCCCGAATGCGCCAGCGACGATGAATGCCAGATCGATGGGATATGCGCCGTGGGACGCTGCGAAGGTGGCAAGTGCACCGTGGGCCAGGCCCAGGACGATACCCCCTGCAACGATGGCGACGACTGCACCCTCGACGACGCCTGCGTCGGCGGCCAGTGCGTGGGCCAGTTGGTGCCGGGATGCTCCCCGGGACCGTGCCAGGGCCTCGCCGACGGCACAGCGTGCGACGACGGTGACGAGTGCACCGCCGACGACAAGTGCACCAATGGTCGCTGCGAAGGCCTCGGCGTCCCTGGCTGCGGACACAAAGAAGACATGGACCAGGATGGCTATTCGGAGCAGGAAGGCGACTGCAATGACCTGGACCCAACCATCAACCCCGACGCCATCGAGCTCTGCGACGAAGTGGATAACAACTGCAACGGCACCATTGATGAGGCGTGTGTCGTGGGGCCCGAATGCTTTACCACCGGATGCCAAAGTGAAATCTGCGCATCCTTCGAGATTGACTCCGATTGCACATGGCACCCCTCGATGGACTGCCTGGTCTATACCAAGTGCGGCCCCTTCGGACCCAGTGGAACCTGCTCGTGGGAGATGAACGAAGAGTACGTGGAGTGCCTCGATAACATCTGCGTCCCCTCCCCGGAAATCTGCGACGGCCTCGACAACGACTGCGATGGCACAGTGGACGAAGATTGCGGAAAAAGCTGCGGAGGCATCGCCGGCCTCACCTGCGAAAACCAGCAGTTCTGCAAGTACCCCACAAATATGTGCTTCGCCCCTGACGCCGTGGGAGTCTGCACAGCGGTGCCACAAGGTTGTCCGGATGTCTACGACCCCGTCTGTGGCTGCGACGGCTTCACTTATGGTAACACCTGCGAAATGCTCTCTAGCGCAGTATCAAAGTGGCACGACGGACCTTGCGATGAAGAACAGTGCCAGGTCGTTGCTGGCGAGAACTTCGGGCCATGCCTCGCAATCCTCGGATACGCCTTCGACGGCGCTTACTGCGTCATGGTCTCCGGGTGTGATTGCGGCAACTTCTGCCCCTGGATCTTCCCCACCAAAGACAAGTGCGAAGAGGCCTGCCTCTCTGTAGTCCAAGACTGCGAAAACGATGCCGATTGCCCACCCGGCTACCAGTGTGAAACCTTCTGCGGCAACGGTTGGTGCAGCGGCACCTGCGTCATGGAAGGCAACCAGGAGGACTGGGACGGCGACGGATGGACCCAAGAGAATGGCGACTGCGACGACTACAACGCTTCAACATATCCCCAGGCCCAAGAACTGTGCGACGCCCTGGACAACGACTGCGACGGCCAGGTCGACGAGGGGTGCCAGCAGGCCAACTGCGGTGGATTCATGGGACTGGCCTGCCCCGCCGATGAATTCTGCCTCTTCCCGGCCGGTACTTGCGGAGCCAACGACATGATGGGAGTCTGCTCCCAGTTGCCAGGCGCCTGCCCCGGAATCTACTCACCCGTCTGCGGATGCGACATGCAGACCTACTCCAACGACTGCGAGGCCACTGCAAACGGGACATCAATCCTCCACACCGGACCTTGCCAGGATACCGGCTGCTTCGATCTAGGTAACATCGACTTCGGCATGTGCGCCATGATGATTGGCTGGGGGTTCGTGGGCGGCGACTGCGTCCCCCTCTCGGGCTGCGGCTGCGGCGAATACTGCAAGTACATCTTCTCCACCAAGGATGAGTGCAGTGCAGAATGCCTTGCTCCCTAGTCTTTCCCGCTGCAACATGGGCTCCGGCACATTCTGACGGTGACTGCCAGTTACCCTTGCCAAAACCGCAGCGGCCGTTCAAACTGCCGCGCCGGTAGTGTTGACTTCCAGGAGGACCAATGAGACTTACCACCGCTTCCCTTCCCGCCCTTGCACTGGCAACAATGTTCTGCGTTGCATGCTCCTCCGAGAGCAGCGGCCCTGTCCAATCCGATGTGGCCCAAGACCTTGCCGGCGACGCCACGGTGGACACAGGGCCCGACACCACCGTCGACGTTCAGATTGACACTGCGGAAGATAGCCTCCAGGAGATTGCCCCAACAGACCTCAACGACGCCGAACCCGACGTGACCCCTCCTCCCACAAACGCTGCCATTCAGGCCGGCGACTACTCGCTGCTGGTGAACACCCAGGAGCGTACGGTGCAGGTCCAGAATAAGGGCGTCACCGTCTTTGGACTTCGCCTCGACAAGATGGCCGCAGGAACCGTCGACGAACCCGACGATGGAACCAGCTACGACCCCCATCCCTGGCTGGTCACTGCCCCACTCTACAAAGCCCCCAAAGGGCTGCAGTTCATAGAACCCACGGGCGAAACCATCATTGAAACCGACGATACATCCATATTTATCCGCTTCGACTACCCCGCACACAACGACCAGGGCCAGCCCTTCCAGGCAACGCTGAAAGCCGAACTCTCTGCCGAGGGACGCTTCAAGCTGCACTGGGTGCCCTCACAGTCAGCCCCCTGGGTCATCTTCCGAATCGCCGGCGCCATCGACCACTCCGAAGGCCTCTACGGCCTGGGCGAATACTTCGACCAGGTCAACCACCGAGGCATGATTCGGGCCATGCAGTTGGAAGCCGACGGCGCCCTGGAATCGGCCTACAACGAAGCCCACGTCCCCATCCCCTTCGTCACCGGTACCAACGCCTGGGGCCTCTTCGTCGAGAACCCCTACCCCGCTGCCTTCGACTTCTCTGGCGATGACCCCTCCCTCTTCTACGCCTATTTCGGCACGGGCCTGGCCTCAACCCAAGGTCTCACCTTCCACATCTTCGTCGCCGACCACCCCCTGGATGTCACCAACCACTATTACAAAGTAACCGGCTACCCCAAACTCCCCGCCCGATGGGCCCTGGGCCCCTGGGTCTGGCGCGATGAGAACGAAGACCAGGCCGAAGTCGAAAACGACATCAACACCATGCGAGACCTCGACCTGGCCGCTACGGGCTACTGGATCGACCGCCCCTACGCCACTGCCGTCAACACCTTCGACTTCAAAGCATCACAATTCCCCGACGCCGATGCCATGATCGCCATGATCCACGCCCTGGGCTTCAGAACCGCCCTCTGGCACACCCCCTACCTCGACGAAAAGGACGACGCTACCCTCGACCTCCGAACACACGCCGAAGAGAACTCCTTCTACCCATCCAAATTCGGCCTCATCCTCAACAAGTGGGGCAAACCCATCGATCTCACCAACCCCGAGGCCTTCACCTGGTGGCAAAGCCTCATCAAGCTCTACACCGACCGCGGAATCGAAGGGTTCAAACTCGACTACGGCGAGGACGTCGTCATCGGCATCTCCTCCAAACGCATCAACATCTGGAACTTCTTCAACGGTGAGGACGAACGCACAATGCACAAGTTCTTCACCCTCTACTACCACCGTGCATACGCCGAAATGCTCCCCGAAGAGGGGGGATTCCTCCTCTGCCGACATGGCGCCTATGGCGACCAGGTCAACGGACCCATCATCTGGCCCGGTGACCTCGACGCCGATATGAGCCGGCACCGCGAAGTCATCACCACCGACGACGGCGATACCTACGGAGCCGTGGGCGGACTGCCCGCAGCCGTAATCGCCAGCCAAACCCTGGGACCCTCCGGATTCCCCTTCTTCGGCTCCGATACCGGCGGCTACCGACACTCCCCACCCGACGAAGAGACCTTCATCCGCTGGTTCCAACACACAGCCCTCTCCGTCGTCATGCAAATAGGCACCAGCAGCAACGACGTCGCCTGGGAGTTCTTCAACGACCAGAATGACCCCGATGGCCAGAAACTCGATCTCTACCGAACCCTCACCAGACTCCACCTCAGACTCTTCCCCTACCTCTGGACCTACTCCAATAACCTCCTCGTCGACGGCCGCCCCATTCTCCGCAGCCTCGGCCTGGCTCGCCCCGAAATGGGCATCCACCCCGACGATGAATACTTCCTGGGAGACCACCTCTTCGTCGCCCCGGTCATCAACAAAGGCCAGATCAAACGAACCGTCCACTTCCCCCAGGGTAACTGGATCGACTGGTGGTCCGGCGAAATCATCCCCGGTGGCGCACCCCTCGAAGTAGACGCTCCCCTGGAGAAGCTGCCCCTCTACCTCGCCCAAGGCGGCATCGTACCCATGCTGCGCCCCACCATCGATACCATCGCCCCAACCTCCCAACCCGACCGCGTCGACTCTATGCACACCGATACCGGACTGCTCTATGTCCGCACCTTCCCCGGTGACCAGACAGCCCACTTCGACCTCTATGACGGAAGCAGCGTCCAAGCCCGATGGGAGCAAGAACAACTCATCCTCAGCTTCTCCGATGGAAGCGAATTCAACCAGGGCGCCGTCTTCGAAGTGGTGGGCTTCGGTACCGATAAACCCGCCTCCGTAACAACCCAGGGAACCACCCTCGTTGAGACCAATTCGTTCGCCGAGCTTGACGAAGTGGCGGCCGGCTGGTATTTCGCTCCGGAGACCGGCGGTACCCTCTGGGTCAAGGCCCAGGGTGGTTCCATCGAACTCGAGGTCGAATAGCAGCGGGCACGGACCCACATCCGCCCCAACCCTTGACCCGATCCCGAGCCCGCCTTCGAGGATTGGTCGGACTGGCTCCCCTCCTCGAATGGCGAAACACTAAATGCCGTGCAGGCACCAGCGGAGAACTCATGGTCGTCAAAGAAATTCACTCCGGTAGCGAAGTAGACTCGATATGCACCCGCTGCAAAACCCTTGCCGGGCACGTCGTCGTTGCAATGGTAGGCAGCACTATAGTTAAAGTAAAATGCAATGTGTGCGGAAGTGAGCATAAGTTCAAGTCGCCCGTGGTGGAAAAGAAGGCCCCCGCCGTGACCCGAAACCGCGCCTCTGCCAGCGCTAAGAGCGCCACGGGCCAATCCGATGACTTCAGCGACTACCGCCCCAAAAGCAAACCAGCAAGAGCCGTAGCCTCGGCAAGACCTCGGGGCCAGGGCAAGAACGGCCCCACCCCCGAAGAAATCCACGCTCAGGCCATGGCCGGCAAAGAAGGGCAAGAGGCCCGAGACTACTCCGCCAGAGAAGCCTTCTCCATCGGCGAACTGGTTCAGCACCCCTCCTTCGGCGTCGGAGTCGTAATGGCCACCAGAGACGGCAACAAGTTCGATGCCATCTTCCCCTCGGGTGAGAAAACCCTCGTACACCGCCGCTAGGGCGCCGATCAGGTAAACGGACCGAAACTGCTGGACTGCTCCTACAACTCCAGCTCGTGCACCGTGATCTCCGAATGGGTGCCAACCCGCACCGGAGGCCCCCAATAGCCCGTACCAGGACTCACGTAAAGGTGCGTCCCGCCCACCTCATATCGCCCCTCGCGATGCCGCTGCTGAAGACGCACCATCCAGGTCCAGGGCCAGAACTGCCCCCCGTGAGTGTGGCCGCTCAACACCAGATGAGCACCCAACTTCGACGCCTCCTCAACGCTCCTTGGGTCGTGCGCCAGCAACAGAGTCACCCTCCCCTGCCCACACCCCGCCACGGCCGCAGCCGCATCGCTGCGCTCCCCAGGCTCCACCCGAACCCCCGAGTAGTCGTTCACCCCGGCAATACACAACCTGGGCCCAAACTCCACACCCTCATTCTCCAAAACCCGCATCCCCAACTTCCCGAACTGCTCAACCCACTGCTTCGCCCCCGAGTAATACTCGTGGTTCCCCGTCACCACATACACAGGAACCCGCTCGGCTAAACCCCGCAGCGGCTCCAACTCCCCCGCAACAAGCTCCGGAACACCATCTATCAGGTCGCCCGTAATCACAACCACGTCGGGACGCTGCTCCAGCACACGCTCTACTACCCCCGAGAGCCACTCCCTGCCCAAAGTGGGCCCAATGTGCAAATCCGAAAGCTGAACTACCCTCACCCCC
>CAZQHM010000137.1:0-11555 GCA_964593355.1 uncultured Myxococcales bacterium | reverse complement strand
AGCAAAACGGTCCACCTGCTCCCGTGTGGGGCGGGTGTACTCGCTGCCCGGATGCGGATTGAAAGGAATCAGGTTCACCTTTGCTCGGTGGTTCGACAGCAGCTTCACCAGGTCTGCGGCATTCTTGGCTGAGTCGTTGACCCCAGGCAGCAGCACGTACTCGAAGGTCATGCGCTGCCTTGGACGCAGCGGCCACTTCTTGAGCGTGGCAAGCAACTGGTCCAGGGGATAACGGCTGGAGATGGGCATGATGCGCTCCCGGATGGCCTGGTCCGGGGCGTTGAGCGAAACGGCCAACATCACCGGAGCCTCTACCGCAAGGCGCTCGATACCGGGAATCACTCCCGCCGTGGAGACCGTGATTCTTCGGCCGGACATGTCCCTGCCCAGGCTGTTGGTCAGGATTCGAATGGCCTTCACCACGTTGTCCACGTTGAGCAAAGGCTCGCCCATCCCCATGAAGACGATGTTCCGAACGCTTCTCTCCCCGGTGTACTGCAACGCCAGGGCATGCTGGTCCACTATCTCCGCAGCAGTAAGATTTCGCTGAAATCCAAGCTGCCCGGTCATGCAGAACCGGCACTTCAGGGCACACCCCACCTGGCTGCTGATGCACTGAGTGTAACTGCCAGATTCCATTGGGATAAGCACGGTCTCGATGACCTTGCCGTCGTGGGTGCTGTAGGCCAGCTTCCTGGTGCCGTCCTGCGACAGCACGTTGGCACTCTCATTGAGCGAGCGCACAGGCCTGCTCGACTCCATCAGGGCCTCACGCAGAGACTTCGACAGAGTCGTGACCTGCTCCAGCGACGTGATTCCTTGTCTGTGAATGGCCTCGAAGAGCTGCTTGCCACGATAGGGCTTCTGCCCCATCTCCTGCATCAGCGCTGCCAACTCATCGGGCAGCAGGCCCGAGAGCGGCACCGGACCAGGGTCTCGTGGTAGCCCCTGAGTCATTACGCCGTTTCGAAGATGTTGAAGAAGTAGCGGATCTCTCTGGCAGCAGAAGCGGCGCTGTCAGAGCCGTGCACGGCGTTTTCGCCCATGCTGTCGGCATAGAGCTTGCGGATGGTCCCTTCGGCAGCGTTGGCGGGGTTTGTGGCGCCCATGAGGGTGCGGTTTGCTGTCACGGCTTCTTCTTTGGCCAGAACCAGCAGATAGACCGGTCCCGACGTCATGAAGTCTACCAATTCGCCGAAAAAGCCCTTGCCTTGGTGCTCTGCATAGAACCCCTCGGCCTGCGCCTTGGTCAGGGTCACCTTCTTGATCTGAACGATCTCGAATCCGGCCTCTTCCCACATGGAGATGATCTTGCCGGCTACGTTCTTCTTCACTGCGTTGGGTTTAATGATGGCGAAAGTCTGTTCCATTGTCTCTCCAAAATGTGATTCGGAACCGAGCAGCGTCCCCCGCCCGATCCGGCGCATCTATACTACCTGACTGGCCCGGAAACAAGCCCCCGGACCCAATTTTCCGTTCGGTCATCCAACAAGCAGGGGTGGCATAAGGAATGGAGTGCGGGGCTCTCAGTTGAACAGAATCTTTATGCCTGCCTGAAACATCCATACATTAAGATATACAGACTCTGTGGGAGGATACCATTCTGTTGAATTATCCATGCTCAGGCCCTTGTACAGCACCTTCACGTCGATGCTGTAGTCCTTCGCCAGCCTGAACTCACTGCCGCCTCCGATGTGGAAGCCGCCGCCGCTCAGCTCCCTGGCGCCCATGCGCTTCTCCATGAAAGAGTAGCCGCCAAGGCCCAATTGGAAGTAGGGGTCGAACCCCTCGGCCTTGGGCAGGGGATAAAGCAATCCGTCCAGGGTGATGCCGAAGAGCGTACCCGAGCGGTAGCCCGTGTTCACAGCCTCATCGGTGGAGTGCATGGAGATGGCAAAGCCCAGTTCCAGAGCCAGCACGGGCAAGAAGCGGGTTCCGAAGGCCATTCCAACGCCGCCGCCCGACTCGATGAAGCGGGTAAGGTCCGTCGAATTGTCTTCTCCTACCACATGGGCCAGACCGCCGACGCCGACGTATGGTCCCAGCTTGTAGTTCTGCTTCTTCACCGCGGTGGGCTTCCTCTTCTTGAGCTTCTTGGGCTTCACCGTGGGCGGCAGCGGTCGGCGCTTCTTCACCCTGTAGGTGGGCCTGTCGTCAGCCGATGCGCTGGTTGCTGCAGCGGCGGAAGTAGCGGCCGTAGCCGTTGCGGTGGGCATAAATGGTACAATATCCGTTACCAACAGGGCCAGTGCCAGAAGCATTACTCTCATCGATGGCTCCTTACAAAGGTCTTAATATAAAAGGCAGCGCAGGCAACTTCCGTTGTGCTACGCCTGGAGGTCCCCAAACGAGAACCCCCTCGCCCACCTGCGGCACCCTATCCAACTGCTCTGCGCAAGAATAGGCGCCAAATCCCAAGAAGCAATGCTGCAAACATCAACACCCAGATTGTGCCCGGCGTGCCCGTGGGGGAAGCGCTGCACGTACCACCGGGCGCAACCTCTTTCTGGATGGGCGTAGTATCGGTAGCCACGGCCGCATCCTCTTCCGGGGATACAACGTCGGGTTTGGGGTAAGAGATATCCTCGCCGCCGGTCTGCTCATCGAGGCATGCACCCAGGCCCTCCATTTCGGGGATAGCCACGCACTTCTCTGCCTCGGGGCAGGGTGCCTGGTCCGAGCAAGGCTGGACGCAAATTCGCCCTACAGAAGCGGCCTCGATGCAGAGCAACGAGGCACAATCGAAGTCCGACGCACAGGCGTCTCCCAGGGCCATGGTGCCCAACAAGGTGCATGCACCAGCAGAGCCGTCGGCCAGGGGGACGCACCCGGAACCTGCCGGGCACTCGGGCTGAAGCAGGTTGCAGGGCTGGGCGCAGATTCCCGAGAGGCAGATTTCGCTCTTGCACTGGGCCTTATCATCGCAGGCGACGCCAACGTCGTAGCCACCCTCGCCTTCGGCAGCGATGCAGACGGGGCCAAAGGGGGTCAGTGGGGTGCAGACGCTTCCCACGGGGCAGGTTCCAGCGGCACAAGGCAGGCGGCACTTGCCCACGCCTTCGGGGGACCAGCAGATGAAGGTGGTGCACTCGTTGGCAGCAGAGCAGACAGCGTTGGTATCGGCGCCCTGGGGCATGCAGTAGCCTGCCTGGGGCGAGACGTAGTTGATGCACTGGGCGCCGGTGGGGCAAGGTGTTTCCGGGTTGCAGGCATCACGGCAGTACTTCTTGGTGCTGCCTGGCAGCGCAACGCAGCGCCCGCTCTGGCAGTCGTAGCCGTGGACGCAGGAGGCACCCGTGGCAAGGGGGACGGCGGGTCCAGGGACGCAGCCGCCAAGGCCTTTGGCATCGAAGGCGCACAGGTGGCCCGAGGGGCAGTGGCTGCTCTGCTGGCAGAATGCCCGACAGAGGGACGAGTTGTCTTCGGGGTCCAGGAAGCAGAAGTTCGACTGGCACTCCCAGCTCTTGGTGCAGGCGATGCCGTTAGGAATCTGTGGCAGTGAAGAGAGGGGGATGCAGGCGCCGGTGGTTCCCGACGGGTCGTTCAGCGCCTCTATGCATCGGTATGTGGCTGGGCACGAAGGATTCTGCGGGTTGCATGCTGCCCGGCACTTCGTTCCGCCGGTCACCGGATTGGCGAAGCAGAGCCCCGACTTACACTCCATGTTGCTGGAGCAGGACTCGCCGTTTTCGGCTTTGCTGGAGGTTCCCAGGAAGCATCCTGCCCCCGTGGGAGAGGTGGTGGATGGGCCGCAGGTGTATCCAGCGGGGCAACCGGTGCCGCCGTTGGGGTCGTTGCACGACGAAGTGCAGAAGCCGCCCGTGATCCAGTCCTGGCAGTAGAGCCCCGACTTGCACTCAACCGAGGCCCAGCAGCCGCCACCAGCCGCCACGCTTCCCGTCTGTCCGTTCTTGATGCAGACCCCGTCAGGGCCGTTGTCGATAGAAGCGCAGGTGAAACCCACAGGACAGTCCGGTGCTGCCTCGGTGCACCACCGTGTGCAGAAGGCGTTGCTGGTGGGCAGGCAGAAGAAGGGGGCCTTGCACTGCCACTGCTCGCTGCACGTTCCGCCCAGGTCCTTCTGGCCCGACAAGGGATAGACCGTGCCCCAGACACACTTGCCGCTCTGGCACTTGTATTTGGCCGAGTAGTACTCCTCGTCGCTGCTGTTGTGGCTGACCACGTAGGGGCACTTGGAGTCGTTGTTGCAGCTCCAGGCCGTAGCGGGGTAGAGGTAGCAAAGAGCGTCTTTGTCGTCCTGCTCCAGGCTGGCGCTCTTGCCCGATTCGTTCACCGAGGGGGCCATGGTGGGCGGGTTGTAGTAGTCGGGCTCCAGGTTGTGCTGGATGCCGTACATGTGGCCGAACTCGTGGATTGCCACACTCTTGATGTCCATAGTGTTGTAGTAGTTGGCGCCGCTGGTTACCCACTTCCACGATGGGTTGAAAGCTACGTCAGCCTCAATAATCTCGCCGTCAAAGCCGTAGAGCGGCGAGGTGACCCCCAACACGTAGAGCCCGAAGGGCCACCCTGTGTCGGTCCAGATGACCTCGTTCTTGCCGTTGGGCTGGGCGCTGGTAGGCAGCACCTTACTGACCGTGGTGTCGCCGGCATAGTTCAGGGTGAAGTTGGCACAACTTATGGCCGACCACTCCTGGAACGACTGCTTACAAACCTGCCGGTCGGAATCGTTGGTGATGCCCGGATAGCCGTTGTGGTCCAACCAGTAGTCGAACCCCGCGGTCTTCCACTTCACATCCTTGCCACCAATGTTGGCGATGCTGAATCCCAATGCCTGGCCCGAAACAAGTATCATTGCCGCTACCAGCAGCAGCGAAACCCTCTTCATGATGATTCCCCCCTACCGGTAGCTGCGAATGAAGGCGAAAAGCTCGTCCAGCGGCATCTCCATTACCCGCTCGGTCTCCATCTGCTCCCCCATCTCCCCAAAAGCATGCACAGGGCTGCCTTTCAGCGAGCGGCGAGCTATCTTCGTGCCGTGGGCATCGCGATACACGTCAAACATCCCCTGGGCGAACCCCGAAATCGCCCAATACTCCTCGGAACGCTCCAGGAAGAGCACTACCTCATCCCCCGGTCTCAGCGTGGGCTGCCCCGGTATATTTAATATGTAACCGCCGTACGTCCCTCCAATCTGCCGCAGAACGAACCGAGGGCCAGGAGTCTGCCCCTTCAGCGTGCGGCTAACAGAGAGAGTCACATCCGTCACTATCTGCGGAGGCGCCCCATCGGCAAGGTTCTTGGTCGTAGAGTCCTCAACGGTGCCGTAGATAATCAGGTCCGCCGTCTGAACCAGCTGCGAAAGCGGTACGAAGAGCACCGTGGTGCCGTTGCCCACCGTGGGCCAGAACAAAGAAAGCACAATCGCCAAACCCAGAAGCCGCCGCATAGTAACCTCCCCAAAACGCCCGGCGATTATGCCAGACCAGCAACTCCCAAAGCAAGGTAACAGTGACTGCCTTGCCCTCCGAAGCCTTGGCGAAGGAGGGTCCCCGTTGCCCTTGCCGCTCCCCGTCCCCGGCTTGCCCTCCGAAGCCTTGGCGAAGGAGGGTCCCCGTTGCCGTCGTCGTCGCCGTCGCCGAACAAAAACTGGACGAAACGCTTGCCTTGCGACCGCTCTATGGGGAAACTGCTCCGCATGTTCGGGGAGGGTATCATGATTGTTAATCGACATCTGAAAGTGGCGCTGCTGGGTTCGCTGCTGGCGCTGGCCTTGGGCCGCTGCGGCGGAGACGACAACGGGAACGGTACGGAGACCAAAGACACATCCGCCGTTGACCAAATAGCAGAAGTTACTGATTTAATTGAGGATTTGCTGCCTACAGACCTTCCTGGTGAGCACGTAGACGAGGTATTGCCGCCCGTAGACCTGACGCCGAAGCCCGACCTGGTCGAACTGGTTCCCGACATCCCCGTGGACCCCTGTCAGGGCAGCTCTTGCCCCACGGGCTACTGCGACCCTGAGACGGGAAACTGCCTCTTCTGCAGCGAAGAGCAGCCCTGCTCCCAGCCCGGCACCTGGTGCAAAGATAGCTGGTGCGTCACCACCCTCTGTATCCCCGAGAGCAAAGACTGCTCCACCATGACCCAGACACGCACCTGCGGCGCCGACGGTGAATCCTTCACCTATGAGGATTGCCCCGAGGAGCAGGCGTGCAACGCCGGCGAGTGCCTTCCCGTCATCTGCAACCCCGGTGATAGGAAGTGCGGCGCTGCGGGCATGCTCAAGGTTTGCGCCCCCACGGGCGTGGCCTGGGTGCCCACCTCGTGTCCCCCTGGTCAGGCCTGCACCGCCGGCGACTGCCGCCCGCTGCAACACAACCTCCTGGTGATCTTCGATACGTCCAGCTCGATGTGGCCTGCCATGGGCATGGGTACCGTCCCCTGTATCTGCGCTTCGTGCGCCCCCAAGGCCTATCCGGGCTGCGAGGACCCTGCATGTCCCCGCTCCCGCCTTGGGCTCTCCAAACACGTCTTCATGAAGTTCTTCGACTCTCCTAATATCGGGGCCGTGAATCTGGTTCTCACCCACTTCGCCCAGAAGATCAAATCGCCGCCAGTTACAGCCTGCGACAATATGTGGGCCATGGGGCGGGGCTACTACAGCAAGGGCATGACCGATACCGACTTCATCACGGGCGACGACGGCTCCCATGTCACGGCCGAGGGCAGTTGGTTCGATACCAACCTCCACGAGATTCTCAGCGTTCCGTTCCCCGTGGACGAGTACGAAGACAATCTGGGAAAGGCCAAGCTCTGGGTTGATTTTGATGAGCAGGTGGGCCCGACCGAGACTCCCTGCATAGGCAGTATCGAGTGCCCGGGGGGCTTCTGCGAGATGCACGAGGGGAGCAAGGTATGCTGGTATCACACCAACCCCGAACTCCGGGCGCTTGGTGGCACCCCCTTGGGGCGCTCCATGTTTTACGCCGGTGAACTCTACAGAAAACAAATAATGGTGGATGGGCGAGAGTGTGAAACAGCGGCAGACTGCAAGAATAAGAATTATTATTGTACCACACAGGGCAAATGCAAAGACCCCTACGCATTGTGCCGGGTGAACATGATTCTGCTCTTCACCGACGGCGAGGAGTCGCCGGAAACCAGCACCAGCGAGTTCTTCAACCCCCGGGTTCAGGCCAAGCGGTTCAGGTACGGCCTTGGCTGCAACACCGACGATGATTGTTTCGATGGTGCGGTCTGCGAGAACAAGATGTGCCAGGGCTACCCGCATCCCAACGGTGGCTCAAGCTACTACCCGCCCAACACCGAGACGCCCTGGCGGGTGGAGCGTTACGACGGCGTTCCCATCCGCATCATGACCCACGTCATCGACATGTCCAGCTCATCGGGCTCCAGCAACAACCGTGGCATTGCCAACGACGGTGGCGGCTCGTACTACATCGCTGCCGACGCCGACCCCGACGCCATGCTGGCTCAGCTACTTGAGCTTGTGGATTTGAAGCAGAATCTGTTGGGCTGCGTGCCCGACTATTCGGACATCTCTATGGAGGATCCCGAGTAGTGTCCACTGCCGGTTCCAGCGTTTTCGACCCTTCCACTCTGCCTGTCTGGGCCGCTTCAAGTCACATCGAGCAGTCGTTGCGCAGCGCCGGAGCCCTGGTGCTGCAAGGCGACACCGGTTCAGGCAAGACCACGCAGCTGCCCCAGATGATGGTGCAGTGGGGCTTTGCCCGTACCGGACGCATCATCGTGGTAGAGCCCCGGCGGCTTGCGGCAAGGGCCATGGCGGCCCGGGTGGCGTATGAGATGAAGCAGCGGGGGACCGAGGGCGGGGTGGGGTATGCCACCAGGTATGAGAGGTTTGGGCGGCCTGACGACGTGGTGGAGTTTGTGACCGACGGCGTGCTGCTGAACCGAATCACCCGCTCTCCGGACCTTTTCGGAGTCTCGGCGGTTATCTTCGACGAAGTGCACGAGCGTCGGGCCGCATCGGACCTGGCGCTGGCCTTGCTGATGCTGCTGAAGAAGCGCCGTCCCGAACTGATTCTGGTTGCTATGTCGGCTACCATGGACGGGCGAAGGCTTTCCTCGGCTTTGGGGGTAGAGCCCGTGCAGGTGCAGGGGCGGGCATACTCCGTTGAGACGTTGTACCGGCCCCTGGGTGATGCCCGGGTGTGGGATGCCGCGGCGGATGCCGTGAAGGAGCGGCTGGCGTCGGACCCCGCAGGCGACGTGCTGGTCTTCATGCCCGGCTCCTACGAGATCCAGGCGACCCTCTCTTCTCTGGCCCGCCGCCCGCTGCCTGGCAATCCGCTGCTGGTGGAGCTGACGGCGAACTCCCCTCCCGAGGCTCAAGAGCGCTGCTTCGCCCCTTCGCCCAGGCCCCGGGTCATCGTTGCAACCAACGTCGCCGAGACCTCCATAACCCTGCCCTACGTCACCTCTGTGGTAGACTCGGGGCTGGCCCGGGTGCTGCGTTTCGACCAGCGGCGTGGGATGAACTCGCTGCGGGTGGAGGCCATCAGCGCATCCAGTGCAAGGCAGAGGGCGGGGCGTGCGGGGCGAACCGCTCCGGGCGTGGCAGTGCGGCTGTGGAGCCAGGCCGAGGAGCGAGGCCGGCCCCAGCACGACACTCCGGAAATCCTACGCACCGACCTCACCGAGTGGGTGCTGCGAATCAAAGCCCTTGGGGCCCAGCCTCGCACCGTGCCCTGGCTGGATGCTCCCCCCGAGCCGGCGCTGGAGTACGCAGAGAGGACGCTGGAGGCCCTTGAGGCCCTGGACCCCGAAGGAGCGCTCAGCCCCATCGGCACCATGATGAGCGAGGCTCCGGTGCATCCAAGGCTGGCCAGGGCTCTGGCAGCGGTGGGCGAAGGGGAGTTGGACCGCTTGGCAGGCTGGTGCGCCATCTTGTGGGACCCGACGCTGGCCATGGGCAGACCGTCGCAGCTTGCAGAGCAGCTTGGGCCCCAGTACGAGAACGACCTGGACATGCTGGCGCAATCTGCAAACCGTGGTGTGGCGCCTGAAGGGGACAAGCCCCATCGCACGGCCGGCAAACTCATCCAAGAACGTTTCCAACGCAGCGTGGCCGAACTCACCCGCTGGCGCCGCAGCGCCTCGCTGCCGTCGGGCAACCTCGATGCTGCCTCGGCGCTGATGCTTGGGTACAGCGACCGCCTTGGGCTGGTGCTGGAAGGGACGCCCCCTCGCATGCAACTGAGAGGCGGTGCTGTGGCCAGGGTTGATAGCGCCAGCACCTGCACGACACCCGGCCCTGCGCTGATTCTCGACATGGAAGAACGGGATGGCGTGAAGCAGGGCGGTCGCTCGGAGAGGGTGGTGAGGCTGGCTGTTCCCGTGGCCGTGCAGGCCGTGGAGCGACTCTTCCCAGCTCATGTGCAGCGGCGAACGCACTCGGTGCTGCGTGAGGATAGAGGCCTGGTCGAGAGGGTGGAGCAACTGCTGTTCCGCGACGAGCTTCCCCTCTGGATAAGGGTGCACCGCGCCGGTCCGGAAGCAGCGGGGGTGCTTGCCGAAGCCATCCTGGCCGGCCGGCTCCACCTCGACGACTGGGACGAAGCGGCCCAGCCCTGGATAGACCGGGTGCAGGCCGTGGCCTCCTGGTTTCCCGAACGTGGCCTCATCACCTACAACCAGGAAGAACTGCTGCTGGCCCTCATGGAGTTCTGCGATGGGGCTACAAAAGTGTCTCAACTGAAAGATCGTAACTTGCTGCAATCATTACGAAATGTCATGTCCTACGACGACCTTGCCTTCGTTGAGCGAATGGCTCCATCCCGTCTGGATCTCCCCTCGGGCTTCAAGATGCGCCTCCGCTACACAGCGGGCCAGCCACCCACGGGCAGGGCCAGGATTCAGGATCTTGTGGGCGTTCAGACGACGCCCATGGTTGGGGGCGGTCGAATGGCAGTGCGAATAGAGATACTGGCTCCAAGCAACCGGCCCGTGCAGGTTACGGAAGACTTAGCCAATTTCTGGAAGACCTTGTACCCGGAAATCCGGCCGGCACTATCCCGCAGGTATCCCAAACATAAGTGGCCGTGAGGGCGTGAGGGCATCGACGGAGCTGCGGCTTCAGCGATAGAAGGGGTTATGGCAGAGGAGTGACGGGCTCGCTGGCCAGGGCTGTGCAAGGGGCTACTTGCCTACCTTGGAGGGGCTGGGAGCTTGTAGGGCATAGAACCTCTTGCCTTCCGTGCCCGTCTTCCCGCGATGCCTCTGCTCCTTCGTCGCCGTTGCCGTTGAGGTCGCCGTCGGCGTCGCCGGCATGGAGATTGCCGATGGATGGCTTGTTCGGCACCCGGACCGGTGCAGTGCCGACATGCACCCACATCTTGTGGTCCGAGTCTGGAGCACCTGGCTCTGGAGGGTGTTACCTGCTCAACGACGCCAGGATTTCCAGGGCGTCGCCCAGCCCCTTACGCATCTTGGCCACGTCATCTTTTGCCCAGGAGGAGGGTTCGCCCCGGATGAAGGAGGTGAGGTCGTCTCTGTTGTCCAGGCGGGCTACGGGCAGGTACCACTTCTTGAGGCTGTACTTCTTGGTACCGTCGGGGGCCTCGTCGGCGACGATCTTCTCGATGGGCACGGTGTTGGGCCGGTCCGACTGGCTGATGAGGTATTCCATGTCATCGGTGCCGTACTCGCCCAGCATGACCTCCATGGGCACGCTGTGGAAGAGGATGGAGCCCTGCTCGCCGGGCTTGCCACGCTCGATGTTCTTGTGCCTGGACTGCGCCGGGGTGACCCAGATGTACAGGATGGACGCTCTCTCCAGGATGGCGGGGGAGAAGCAACTCAACGAGAACTGGTAGCCCTGCGGAGGAGTGATGGGGAAGGCCGCACCGTTGGGGCCGCCACGGGCCGCTTCGATGAAGATGGTGTGGCCTTCTACCGGCGTGGAGTTGAGCTTGTTACGGCGGTCCAGCTCTTCCCGAACTTCGGCCTCGAGGGCCTGCGCCACTTCGCAGCGCATACGATACGGGACGTGGGCCAGAACCTCCTCCTGACCAGCCTTGAGGCGCGCCGCATCGATGCGGTCGAAGAGCCACTGGGCAGCGGAGGGAGGGTTGACGAGGCGCTGGTTGACCAGGTCGTCGAAGTCCTCGTTGAGCAGTTCGATGAGGGTCTGCCAGGTGAATCCGCACTGGAAGGGGCGATTGGGTCCCTTATAAAACAGATACTTGTATCCACGCTTGTAGAGCTCATCATCGATCTGGTGCATGAAGTGGACGTAGGGATAGTCGTCCAGCTGCAAGGTCGGGCCTATGTGGAAGTTCTCCCGACAATCCTCAGGGGCCAGGCTGTTGAGAAAGGCCCGTGTCTCAGATTTGCCCGATGCGGGAAGCGCCAGAAGAAGCACAACGTCAAGGGTCTTAGCCATAGTAAAAACCTCCATATATCGTTGGGGGAGCCTATCACGGAGCCCTTTGGGCACAAAGCGAAAAGCGTGGGCGTGGGGCGGGGGGGCGCTGGGAGTCGGAGGATTCGGACCATTCGGACTCGGACGATTCGGACCTTTCGGACTCGGACGATTCGGACCTTTT
>CAZQHM010000136.1:0-11759 GCA_964593355.1 uncultured Myxococcales bacterium | reverse complement strand
GGACGAAGTCCGCTGCGGTGGGGATTCGGCAGGCGACGGGAGTTAACCTGTTCGGCGCTCTAGCAGTGCTTCTTCAGAAACTCCGCAACCACTTCGTCCAGCGTGAGCTGTCCGGCCTTCTCGGCCAGGCTGTAGGTCACGCGGGTGGCGGGAACGTTGATCTTCAGGAACCGGCGAAGATCAATGGGGGTGCCGATGATGACCGAGTCGCAGGGGACGGCGTTGATGGTGTTCTCCAGAGCCTCCAACTGCTCGGGGTAGTACCCAAGAGCCGGGAGGATGGCGCCCATGTGGGGATACTGCTCGTATGCCTTGGCGATGGGGCCCTGGGCGTAGGGACGGGGCTGGATTATCTCCGCAGCGCCCAGACGCTCTGCCGCAACGTAGCCGGCGCCGATGTCCATGCCGCCGTGCGTCAGGGTGGGGCCGTCCTCGATGACCAGAACTCGCTTGCCCTTCACCAGGTCGGGGTTGTCAACTTCAACCGTGGAATCGGCCAGAATCACCTTGGCGTTGGGGTTGGCCGCCTTCACGTTAGCCAGAACCTTCTCCACGTTCTCAGGCGTGGCCCTGTCCACCTTGTTCACAACCAGAATGTCGCCAAGCCTCAGGTTCGACTCGCCGGGATGGAAAGCCATCTCGTGGCCCGGACGCAGAGGATCCAGAACCGTGATGGCCAGATCGGGCTTGAAGAACGGAATGTCGTTGTTGCCGCCGTCCCAGATGATCACGTCGGCTTCTTTCTCCGCTTCCCGAAGAATGGCCTCGTAGTCCACGCCGGCGTAGACAACCATTCCTCGCTCGATGTACTGCTCGTACTCTTCCATCTCTTCCACGGTGCACTTGTGCTTCACAAGGTCGTCAACGTGGGCGAACCGCTGCACTGCCTGCTTCGCCAAATCCCCGTAAGGCATGGGATGCCGAACCGCTACAACCTTTTTGCCCGCAGCAAGCAGCAGCGAGGTGATCTTCCTGGACGTCTGGCTCTTGCCGCAACCCGTCCTGGCCGCACATACCGAAATAATCGGCTTCGTCGACTTGACCATGGTCTTCTTGCCGCCCATGAGCCAATAGTCCGCTCCCGCCGCAACGGCCCTGGAAGCCATGTGCATCACGTGGTCGTGTCCCACGTCGCTGTAAGCGAAGACCACAACATCGATCCCAAACTGGGCGATGATCTCCTCCATCTTCTCTTCCATCATGATCGGGATGCCCTCAGGATAGAGAGACCCTGCCAGAACCGCCGCGTAGCGGCGTCCGTCAATCTTGGGAATCTGCGTCGCAGTGAAGGCAACCACCTCGTAGTCAGGGTTGTCCCTGAAGAAGGTGTTGAAGTTGTGGAAATCCCTTCCAGCAGCACCAAGAATAAGCACTTTTTGTTTCTGACTAGCCATTTTTGACCTCTTTCTCCTCTGGTGAAACCCAAAACCGGCTCCAAGATAGCGGCATAGGAGCCTATGTCAAAGGCTTTTTTCCGACTTCAGCACCCCCCGAATGCCCTCCCCGAATGCCTCGCCCCGTGGCATCTCCCTTCTCCCGCCACAGCGCCACATGCCCTTCCCATGCCCGCACACGCAGGGGGCCAAGGGCCAGGATTCCTGCGCCCGCTCCGCCCCCGCCCCGCACTCCGGGCCCCTTGCAGGCTCCCCCAGAAGGGCCCGCCTGCGCACCCTGCGCTGACTCCACGTGCAGCTTCGGCGCTGCGCCCAGAAGACCCTCCAACAGTCGCAGCCCAAACCCCCCGTGCCCCGCCAAAAGACTGGCGCTGCTTGCCGAGGTCACTACCGTTGGCGGCGGCAACCCCTCTGAGTGGCCCACGCAGCTACCCAGAGCCTGCATGATGAGCCGCACGGCAACAGCGCTCCAGGCATACTCACCAAGAGCCGGGTGGTGCGGCCCGGCCAGCAGCCCCTGCCGCAGCCTCGACGAGTCCTGGATGCCCACGCGCAGCAACGGAACCCCCGCCCGAAGCAGCGGCTCCATCATCAACCCCGCCCTCATCGCTGCCTCTTCCACCCCCGCAGGGCGGTAGCCACCGCCGGCGTACTCTTGATCCAAGGCCGTGCCTCTCACAACCAGCGTGGGAAAGATCCTGGCAGCACTGGGAGTCAATCGGGCGGCCCTGGCGGCCGACTCTACATCCCCCTGCTCCGTGGAGCCCGGCAAGAAGCACATCAACTGCACAACCACACCAAAGCCGGCCCCCTTCAGTCGAGCGATGGCCTCCTCGGCCCTGGCCCCGTCGTAAGGCCGCAGTGCCCTGCTCAGCACGGCGTCGTCGAAGCTCTGAACGCCCAACTCGACGGTTCCTACGCCGTACTCTCGCAGCAACTCCAGGCTGGCCTCGTCCACCACATCCGGCCGGGTGCTGATTCGCAGGTCCGATACCTCGCCGGCGTCAAGCAACTCTCGGGCAGCGGCAAGCCACGCCCTCTGCTCTCCCAACTCCATGGCCGTGAAGGTAGCGCCGAAAAGGGCAAGCCCCGGCGCTTCTTCGCCCTCTGTCGCACCCCCGGAGCGGGCAGCGCCCCCAAGGCTGCGCACCCATGGCCCCAGTTGCCCCGGGTCAAGGCCGCTTGGAGCCTCGCCGGCCATGATCTCCTGGTCACAGTAGGTGCAGCGCTGATGACACCCCTTGTTGGGCAAGAAGACGGGGATAATGCGGCGTCCGCTGCTCAACTGGGCTCGACCTCCTCGCAATGGGCTTCCGGCCACACGACGTTCCCGCTGTTGATCAGCTCTATTGCCAGCACGGCAGCGGAAGCAGCAGCGTCCTTCTTGCTGCGCCCGGTGCTCACTGCCAGGGGATGCCCAAGCAACTGAACCTCAACCTGAAACCGGCGGTCGTGCTCGGGCCCGGCCTGCTCCAGCAGAACGTAGGTGGGCGGCGGAAGACCCATGGACTGCGCCATCTCCTGCAAGCGACCCTTTGGATCAAGCTGGGTCAACTCCTCACAAGAGGCCGCAAGCCTTGAGCCCAGCAACCTCATCACAGCGGTTCTCGCTGCCTCAATGCCGCCATCCACGAAGATAGCCCCAAGCAGAGCCTCCACGGCGTTGGCCAGCACCGACGCCTTGCCACGGCCTCCCGTCGCCTCCTCGCCTCGGCCCAGCAGAATCATCTCCCCCAGCCCAAGTTCGGCACCCACCTCCGCCAGCGAGGCCTCACGAACTATCTGAGAGCGGGCCCTCGATAGCTCCCCCTCCCGCATGGAGGGGTGCGACCGGTAGAGGTACTCTGAAACCACCATGCCCAGCACCGAGTCCCCCAGGAACTCCAGCCGCTCGTTGTCCCGAGATGCCAAGGTGGCCTCGTTGGTAAACGAACGGTGGGTCAGCGCCTCAACCACCAACTCCACGCTGCTGAACTGGTAGCCCATGGCCCCCTGAAGCGCCTTCACCTGCCTCTTGAACAGAACCTCTTTCGCCGACATCTCAGCTCCGGTCTACTTCGCAAAGTAGTCTATCGCCACGAACCCCAACCACCCTGCACTGCACCATGGCCCCCGGCAACAGCGCCGGTTGGCCCCGTATCTCCGCCTCAAAGTAGGTGTCGGTGTGGCCCACAGGACCAACGCCATCAACCACCCGCTCTACCAGAACGCTGCAACAACTCCCCACAGTGCGGCCCGCTGCCTCTACCCGCCTCCGCTCCGCAACACTTCTTAGCACCGCCGACCGCTCCTTGACAATGGCCGATGGCGGAGCCTCTTTCAGCCATTGGGCCGCTGGCGTCCCAGGTCTGGGCGAAAAAGAGAAGACGTGCATGTAGGTGAAGGGCAGCGCATGAAGCCCCTCAAGGGCCTCATCGAAGAGAGCCTGAGTCTCGCCCGGGAAGCCAACGATGAAGTCCAGCCCAAGGGAGACCTCGGGAACCAGATCCACCAGTTCGTTCAACCACCGGCGAATCTCGTCGAAGCCGTGACGCCTGCCCATACGCCGCAGGACGGCGTCGCTGGAGTGCTGAATGGCCACATGAAGGTGCCTGCAGAGCCTGGGCGAAGTTCGCATCAGCAACGCCAATTCCCTGAGCTGGGGCCCCGGCTCCACAGAACCGAACCTCACCCGGTAGCTTCCCTCCCTCGCCAACATCCCCTCAACAAGCGACGTCAACGTGTGGCCTTCACCAAGGTCCGCCCCATAGTCCAGAATGTGCGTCCCCGAGAGCACCACCTCCATGAACCCGGCCGCAGCGGCCTGATCCAGCCGTGAGAAGACCTCCTCTCTCCTGAGACTGGCCGGACGTCCCCTGGCGCTGGGCACAATGCAGTAGGTGCAGTTGTAGGCGCACCCCTGACAAATCTTTATGTTGACCCTTGAGAGACCGCTGCTCTGCTCCAGCTCAAAGGCAGCACCGGCGCCAGGTAGGTCGGGGCCTTTGCCTGCCTGGTCCACGGTCGCAGCGCCTAACAGTCCCGGAAGATGGTCGCCAAGTTCCCACCCGGGAAGGGCCAGGTCGGCCAAGGCCAGCACCGGGTGGTCGGGGGTAGCCTGGGGAAGACATCCCAGCACTACAATCCTGGGCCTCGGTTCAAGGGCTCTGAATCGCCGAAGCATCTTGCCCGTGTCCCTGTCTGCCCTGTGGGTAACCGTGCACGAGTTGAGAATTATCAGGTCCGCTTCCTGCGCACTCTGAACCAGCGTCGCTCCGTATCTCACAAGCTGGGTGGCCAGAAGCGAGGAGTCTGCTACGTTGGTTCTGCACCCCATTGTCTCGATGAACACTCTCACAGCCTTCTGCCCCTCACCGCGCCGCTGCCCCCTTTGAACCGCCCCGATGCCACAAGCCTCGTGGCCGCCAAAAGCAGAGCCAGCCCCAAAGCCAGCAGAATTCCAGGCAGCCGCCCCTCCTCACCCGGGCCCTCTCCCCTTGTGGAGCATCCCACCCCATCGCTGTTCGGGGGAGCCATGCAGGGGTACTCGTCAACCACGCCGTCGCAGTCGTCGTCCAGGTCGTTGTCGCAGATCTCCTCCTGGGCCGGCATGGGTACAGCCGAGCAGTAAGAGCTCAGCCCATCGGCGCTGCAAAGGTTTTTGCCAGCACTTCTACATATTCCAACGCCTGCGTAACAAGTGGAGCCAATGTCGAAGCCCTCATCCACAACGCCGTCGCAGTCGTTGTCGACGTTGTCGCCGCAAAGCTCCTTGGCTTCGGCGTTCTCTTCGGCAGCGCATGCAGTACCTGAGCCATCGGCTTTGCACACAAGGGCGCCAACGGTCATGCAGCCGCCGATGCCCGCCGTGCACGGTCCACCAACGTTGAACCCCTCGTCGACCTGGCCGTCGCAGTCGTTGTCCAGCCCGTCGCAGCGGCTCTCCTCTTTCTCGTAGCTTGAAGGGTAGGGACAGGTCCAACTGCCCCAGCAAACGGGCGCAACCCCCAGGCAGACCCCAACGCCGGCACCGGGGCACGAGAACCCCTCGGGCTTCACCGCATCCTCGTCCACCGTGCCGTCGCAGTCGTTGTCCACACCGTCGCAAAGGTCCAGCGGGGCGGGACCGCACTGCCCACAAGCGTTCAGCAGAAACTCATCTACGAACCCATCGCAGTCGTTGTCGATGCCGTCACACGTGACCTCATCCTCCTCGTAGCTGCCACCCTGCTCCCATCCATACCCCGAGGCCCCCATGCAGACAGGCTCCGATTCGGCACATGCACCCAGCGTCGAGACCGTGGGGCGGTCTATGAGCGGATCCTCGTCCACCTGCCCGTTGCAGTTGTCGTCCAGGCCGTTGCACCGCTCAACCATGCCCGGCAGAATCATCTCGTCAAAATCGTCGCAATCCCCCTCATCCTCCGAGAGGCCATCCAGGTCCGAATCACAGGCCGCAGAACCCCCCGCCGGTGAACCAAACACCTCGAACAACTCGTTGCCACAACGCTCATCGCAGTGGCACCAGCGCCTGACGTCGTCGTTGCTCTGCGAATCCCAGGCCGAGGGCTCAAGGCATATAGAAACGCCCCTCAGCGGCACCAACCCCCACTCCGGGCCGTAGACCACCTCGTCAACAAGCTCGTCCCCACAGATGAGCCTCAAGAATCCCGTCGTGGTGCCCAGCGACAGGCCTGCTCCCCAGGCATAATCCACCGGAATTCCACCGTTCAATGCGTACGCTTTGCTGGCCCCGAAGAGCAGAAAGCCCATAGGCGCTACCAGGGTGCCAGGCTCCACAGAGATGCTCGGCCCCATTCCACCCTGCCCCGCCTGAATCTTGCAGCCGCCCAAATCAACGGCCTCGTTGCTGCCATTAAAAAGCTCGAACCATTGCCCAAGGTTGCCGTCGAGACCTTGTGCCGGGACGCTATGGATTTCGCTGAACAACACCCCCTGTCCCCGGGCGCCAAAGGCCGACAGCAGGCAGAACGCCCCCACCAGAATCGCGACCAGACCACTACTTACTCTTAATTCTTCCTGCTCCGAACATTGCTCACCAAATCCACTTTGGGCAGCTTTAGTTCGGTTCATAGTTGTGCCACTCCTTCCTGGCGATTAGAGATCCACGTGCTGGATCGACGGGAAGCTCTCCCCCCAGAACTGGGCGCCGACCTTCTGGAAGGTCTCCGGGTCATCCGTTGCGTAGAAACGATACTTCCCCTGGGCGCCGCTGTTAAGAAGATCCTTCGAGGCCAGAATCCCTGCCAACTCGTCGGCCAGAACCACGGCAGAGTCCACCATGGCCACGTCCCGCTGGAAATGCTCCTCGAAGAGCTTCGCCAATTGCCCCTTGAACAGCGGATAGTGGGTGCAGCCCAGCACCAGAGTGTCGATGCCGTGCTCCAGCAGCGGAGTGAGATACTCCTTCAACGCCAGCTCTGCTACCCCCGAGCCAACCCACCCCTCCTCGGCCAGAGGCACCAGCAGCGGTGTGGTCTTCGAATAGACCAGAGCTCCTGGCATTGCCTGCAAGATCCCCATCTCGTACTTGCCGCTGCGAACAGTACCCGGTTGCCCTATGACCCCGATGATGCCGTTCCTGGTGGCCTTCGCCGCTGCTTTGGCCCCCGGCTCGATGACGCCCAGCACGGGCACAGAGACGATCTCCCTGAGCACGGGAATGGCCACGGAGGAGACGGTGTTGCATGCAACCACAATTGCCTTCAAATCAGATTTGGCCAAAAACTGAATATTCCTAACCGCATATTTTATAATAGTTTGAGCGCTCTTGTTGCCATAGGGAAGTCTCGCAGTATCGCCAAGATAGACAAGATTCTCGCCGGGCAGGCGCCGGGCGATTTCTCGGGCCACGGTGAGTCCGCCGATGCCGGAATCGAAGATGCCGATGGAAGCGTTTCTCATCTACATGTCCTCCTCTGGAATCTTGAAGGGATAACTCTCCTGACTCACGCTGTGGCTCGATAGATTCATGTCTTCAAACATGAATTCATCATGATAACTAAATGGCTTACCGTCACCCATAAGATATGCGTTAAACTCTATCTCAAGAGTATCTTCGGCGTAGCGCTGAGGTGCCATCTGGTCATCGATGCTGGGGGCGGGATTTCTAAGCAGTGGCTCATCTCCGTAGATGGAGTCAGGCAGCAGAGGAAGTGTGAAGGATGTGATGCTGCCTGGTACGAGGATCTCCCATAGTTTGTGTGAGGATGGGCCTCCGATAGAGTATCCCGGCGTCGCTGGATTGCGCTGAGCCGGCAGGAGGTAGCCCAGCCTCACGGCGTAGAGGTCGGCGGCCCGGGGCGTGGCAACCTGCTTCCAGGTGATGGTTCGATTCTCCAGGGTGCCGCCCACTCGGTCCAGGGGGATGTAGTGGGTTGGTGGGTTGGAGTTGTTGGCGCAACTGCCAGGGACCTTGGGCTTCTGCGCCAGGGGCACGCAGGGTTTTGCCGGCTCGTAGGAGGGCGGCGCCGGGGAGATGCCTTGCGGCAGTGCCAGCCAGACGAAATCTGCATCCATGCGAACGGGCACGGCGGGATCCTGGGAGCGCACGATGCAGGTGCTGATGCCCGGGGGGTCGGCGCCCATGTAGGTGGAGCGACCGGCCAGCCCCACGTGCATGTGGAACAGGTCGAAGCCCAGCGCCGAGACCGTGGGCGAGGCGGGGTCGGGGTAGAGAATCTCGATGGGGTTGGCGAATCCTGGAGCGTTGAACGAGCCGTTGACGTCGGTCCAGATGTAGCCGTAGGTCTCCGTCCAGGCCACGGGAAGCAGCAGACCGCTGGTCAGGGTGGAACCGGTGACCGGGTCATGGGGGAAGCGCCCCATGAACACCTCGAATTTCTCTATGTCCAGCTCTTTCTGCTCCAGCAGGTCCACGGTGAGCATGAGGTCTGAAGTGGTTGTCTTGCCGCCTTCGACTTTGGCCGTGGCAAACCCCATTGCCCTGGGGGTGAACTGTAATGCGTATGGGTTGTTCAGCGTTTCAACGACGTTTCGACCCTCTCCCGCGAAGACGAACACCAGGTACTCTCCTTCGGCCAGCTCAGCCAAGCTGTACTCTGATAGTGTCAGGTCCAACGGGTTGTAGAGCACCATGTTGGAGGGGATGAGCCCCAGAATGCCCCCGGCCTCTGGTGCCATTCCGGCGTAAGAGAGCACCGAACTCATGGAGAGCGACACCAGCGGTACGTTGAGCAGACCAACGCTCACAATGCCAATGTTGAGAACCGACAGGCTGGATTGGGCCGTAAAGGGCTCGATGCCCCCGGCGCCGTCGAATCCTCGAACCATGCCACGCAGGGTCCCTATCTTATCGTCGTCCTTGCCCTTCACTGGGTCCAAGGGGTTCAAAGGCAAGGAGAGCGTCGATGCGTTGACCCCCACCACGGTGAAGGCCTTGTGGCCTCGCTTGGCCACGGTGACGTTCACCGGCCCGGTCAGGTCCGCTCCCGTGAACTCGGCCACCCCATCATCGCCAGTGGTGGCACTGAGCCTGAACTCCGGGTCCCAGCTCTTCTCAACCAGTACGAAGGCTCCTGAAGCAGGCAGCGGTGGAGACCCCGGCACAACCAGACTCTTCCCATCCACCACATACACTCTAAGCTGCCCGTCTATACCGCCCTGTCCCGAGAAAGGCGGCGGATTGATGCCGGGCTTGGGAACAGATGACTCGACAAACCATGCCTGTGCGGTCCCTCCTGAACTCTCCCCCGCCTCATCAGTGGCTACCACCGAGACCAGCGCCACCCCGGCCTTCTCTGCCTTCAATACGCTCTGCCAGTTCCCCCCCTCGCCCTTGCTGAATGGGCCCATTTCCCCGTGACTGCTGCTGCCATCCAGCGACTTTATTTCCAGAAGCTCACCCGACGGGCCCCACAGCGAGGCCCGCACCTGGCACCGCCAGCCGCCCTCGTCCATGGGCAGAGCAGGCGATACCGTAAGCAGCACTCTGTTGCGTCCTTTCCCCTGTGCCTTCAAAGGCTCCGGGTCCTCTCCGTCCAACAACCCGTCGCCGTCGCTGTCGGGATTCGCCGGGTCTGTTCCGAACATAGTCTCTTGTTTGTCCGACAGTCCATCGCCGTCGCTGTCACGGTCGGCGCTCTCCAAGCAGGATGTCAGCACCATTCCCATCAATAGTACTAAGGGTGTAAGACTAGTTGAATATTTATTGGATATAGGCTTCAAGTCGACTTCTCCAGGCTGTTCGTCAAATTGCCCAAAGGGGGCATCTCAGGGCTCAGTAGCGTGCTTCAACTCCCAGGGAGAGGCCCATGCGCACTCCACCGGCCTCTATGCTTGGAAAGCCTGGATTCTCAGGCTCAAACATCTCCTTGTAGTGGCGGTTCTCCGACACATAGGCTCCAAAGAGCGTGGTATTCAGGCACAAGGAGGTGCTGCCGGCGGAATCGGCTCCGGTGTCAGGCTCATCGGCTGGTCCGACACAGCCTCGTCCCAGAAGGGCCAGCCGCAGGCCAAAGGTCCAGAGGTGCTCGTTACCACCAAGGAGGTTTGTATCTCCTGTAGCCTCGCCAAGAGGGTTTGGGGTGAAGCGGTATCCCAGCCTCAGCTCCACGGGGCCCTGCCACCCCACGGAGACTGCCCCGGAGAGAATGTCGTCGGCCCCCAGGGCGGGGGGTTTGGTGCCCAGGGTGTCGGCCCCGCCCGAATCCAGCAGGGCGACCTCGGTGGAGGGGTGGGGCATCGCCGAGAAGTTGTGCCAGGCCAAGGAGGCCCCAGCGGAAAGCCCCGTCCCTTCCAACTCCCACATCGCACCCAGCGTCACCTTGTGCGGTACGAAGAAGGTGATGGCCCCAATCCTTGCCTCAAGGTTGACCCCCTCGGCATCCACCGAGACCGGAAGGTCAAGACGAGTGCGGTTCTCGCCGCGCCAGGTCAGCCCCACGGAGAGGCTCTTGTGCGGCAGCAGCATCAGGCCGACGATGGGGTTCAACCGGTAGCCGACCCCAACCTTGAGCGTGTTTGGACCCCGGCTGTTGGCAAGGTCCAGGTCGACCTCGGCGGTAACCGTTGGAAGCATCTGCATCGATGCTCCCAACGCAAGCCAGGAGAGTGGTCTGGCCCCGAGGCCAATGCTTAGCGACAGCCTGCGTTCTCTGGAGTTGTAAAGGCCATAGGTGGGTTCCTCTACTGGATATATATCAATCTCGTAGAACCCCGAGGTTGGCATCAGCGCACCGCCCCCGAACCAGACGGGTACCCCGCCAAGCCGCCAGAGAGGAAGGGCCGCACCAATCTCCAGGAAGCTCCCCTGGGTAGAACGAGCCTCCTCGGGGCTGAGCATGCTGTGGACGTAGACCCCCGAGAGGGCAGCGTGGGGCCGGGGCACAAATCCAAGGCCTGCCGGGTTGTAGAAGACGCTGGACCATTCCCCCTGCCTGCTGCCGGCCATGGCACCGGCGGTCGAACGGCCGCCAAAGCCCAGTCCAAGGCTCTCCGCAGGGTCGGAATGGGCTGAGAAGGACGTCAGCAGCACAAGAATAAAGGGCACTGCCCCGGTTGGCAACGCCTGAAGCAAACCACCAGGAAAACGCAATTTCTTCTCCGAACAAGACGTGGTGTCTGAAGCCAATTGGCGCAGCAGTACACCGGTTCAGGCCCGCACTACAGCAGGGCGAAAGAGCATCCAACACGCTGGGCGGAGTATAGGTCCCAACGGACATCGGGTCAATTGGCGTTTCATCCTGGAAGGGCCCGACGCCGCAGCGGATTTCGGAATAGTCCTGACCAAACCGCTCGTGATCATACAAGCACGCAACGTCTTCGCCGCAGTAGAAGGGTCCGGTCGTGCCGCCCCGGGCGGCGTATTCCCACTCCGCCTCCGTCGGCAGCCGGCCTCCCACCAGGCCACACTGCGCTTCTGCTGCACTCCAAGTTACCGATGCCGGGCAATCGGGGCAGTCGACCTTGATGCCGTAAGAATCCGCATACGTATCCACGCCCAACTGTTTGATAGTGAACTCGGTCGGCATGATATAGAATTCACTGACGCAGACCTCGTGAAAAGGAGCATGTTCGCAACCCAAGAGATCCAATTCACAGCCCATCATGAAGCAGCCACCAGGCAGGCGCACCCAGTCTACGTCAGGGGGTTGGGCCAGACCGGATCGGTGTTCGTTCGGCGGAGAGGAGCCCCCTCCCCGGATTGGGCGGCTTCTGCTGACCAGGACCCTATTGGCCACAGTTCCGGGTCTGGACTCGCTTGCGCAAGCCCTTCTCCGGGTATGTCGAGAGGCCGTAGCGTAGGGAGGTGTTCGGCGACGGAAATTATGGGGAGCTCAGCATAATTTCCGATGCCAGCGCACTCTCATCGAGCACCATGACTGGCACTTCTACCGGGCACAA
>CAZQHM010000135.1:0-11843 GCA_964593355.1 uncultured Myxococcales bacterium | reverse complement strand
CAAAGAGCTCAAACAGGGAGACATGGTCCTCTCCCTCGGGGGTGGCTTCTCCAATAACTCCTATACCCTCGGAGCCCAGTTCGGCTACTTCGTCCTGCCCAGCCTCATGCCCGGCGTGCGTTACTACTACACCCACCAGAAAGTGGACGTCGGCCCCCTCGACTACTCCGTCGACCAGCACGAACCCACCCTCTTTGCCCGCTACTACATCCTCACCGAAGGCACTATCTTCCCCTTCGTTACCGTGGATGGCGGATTCCTCAACTACTCCCAGAAAGGCAGCGCCGTGCAGGAGAAGAGCTTTAGCCTCTGGTCCCTCTTCGGAGGCATCGGCGCCACTGTCTTCTTCTCCAGAAACTTCGCCGCTGAACTCACAGCAGGCTGGCGCCAGTACCTCTCCGTGCCCGACGAGCTCAAGGCAGCAGATTTCGAGGAGCGCCCATTCGAGTGGATGCTTGGATTCGGATTCTACTTGTAGGGGCTCTGGTGCATCGAGAAGTCAGGCAAGTAGAGATGGTTCCACGTTACACCATGCTGCCCTGATACCCAGATCTCGCCCCCCTTCAAACCGCTCTGCCATTGTGCCTTGGTGTTCGTCGCCGGCGCCGAGGTGTACATCGCAATGATCGAGGGAAGGTCGTACAGCACGCTCCCGCCACCCTCCTGCCTCTTGCACTCCGCCGTCCATCCAAGACCCCCAACAACATGCGCCTTGTGAACGTCCCCGATGTCTATGGCCAACGGCGTGGCAACCGCCACCTCCAAGCCGTTGGTCGAGTAGGAGGTCCGGTACGAGACCAACGCCTCCTCCCCAGGCTCCAAGACCATAACCCCATGGCCCATCTCAACGCTGGACTCCCCATCCTCCCAATAGGCTATTGTCGGCATTGCCATGTTTCGATAATAATCCTCTAGCTCCCAGGTGATGGCAGTCTTGCAATCACCGATCTGGTCGTCAGTAATCCAGTACTTACACTGCGATTCCAGTATGCACTGGAACGCTGCGGTCATCTTGGGGTTCGTATAGATGTTGACGGACTGGATCGCCATGCGCTCGATTGGGGCTCCAGGACTGGAGATCAGTAACGGAACATTGAAAGGATTATAATATTTGTACGCTGTCAATGTTCGCGGGGAATCGGAAAGCAGATTCAGCTTCGGATCGGCCGAATCAATGATGCCGGGCACCCACTCCTCCCCCGGGGTCTCCGGAACCCAACGCTTCATGTGCGGGGCAACGGAAATGACGTTCATTGTGAAGTAGACCTCTTTGCTGCCCTGGTTCCCAACCACGTCAGCAGCGTCAATCCGAAGCCTGTTGGGAATGTTGGACTCTTCAAACGAGAACTCCCCGGGTCCCACATCGGCGAATCTCTCGATGCTCACAGGAACCTCTATCTGGCTCTCGCCACATGCCGAAAACTCAATCAGCTCGGACTTGAGCAGGATGTCGTCCCGGTAGAAAGTCGCTACCACCGTCGTCCATGAGGCAGCACCCCCAAGGACCGGACAGGGCTCGTCGATGGTGAATCTGAAGACCGCAATGTTCTGGTCCGCCGGCTCCCAGAGCCCATCTTCCGACAACCTGCTGGCCAGTTTCCCAAACTGCGGGCACGAGATAGCACAATTCTCTTGGGAGAACTCAACCACGGGAGCCCCGGTCAGGTCGTAGGTCACCTCCATGGTCTCATCAGATATCTCAGGCGTAACGTCGGTCTCATCAAATACGCTCGATGGCACCAATTTCACAATGGGGTTCGCACCGTCGATAAGCAGGGTAACCACCACCGGATCGCTTTGGTTGCCGTAGTAGTCCGCCGCAACGATGGAGACCTCTATGGCCTGACCGTCGGTCAATGGAAGCGCTACGTTGCCAATGGCTCGATACCCGTCACCATCGGGAACTACCTCCCAACTGCCCATTGTCCCCGCAACGCTGACCGTAGTGACGCTCGACTGGTCATCGGTCACCGTGATCTCGAACTCCACCTGAGTTCCCACCGGCCGCATCAGCAGTGAACCCTCGGGCACCGTCACCACGGGTGGCGTCACCTCCAGAGGGCAACTGATTGCCTCGTGGGCTTCCATATTCCAGATATCCCACGCCCGCACCACCAACACTGCAGGATCGGGCCCCAGAAGATCGAAGTCGGCCTTGAATGGACCCGAGAAGTCATCGATCTCCAGAATCTCTTCGCCTCGCTCCACCTGAACCTTGGCCACCCCCATGTTGTCGGTCACCGTCACCATAACCCACTGATGCGCCGGCCCACACATGGGCTCCGGCAACTCCCACTCGATCTTGGGCGCCTCGCTGTCGACACACAGATCCGTCCGCAACTCCGAAACCGCCCCGCACTGGTCCGTTGCCCTCACCAGCGGAGAGAGATTCACAAGACCACACTCCCACAACCCATCCACACTCTCCTCGCAAGGATGCAACGCCCCAACCTCCACAACCTCAACCTTGGCTACCCCCATGGGGTCCGATACCAACACCTTGAACGTGTCGGGACGCACACCGAGGCAAATGGCCGGGTCGGGACTCACGTGGGTAATCTCCGGTGGTGTCACGTGAATCGACAGCGTCCGCTCCACCGTCGCCTCGTTTCCGGTGCCGTCAACCACCTTGAACTTCAGGGCAATAGCGTCGGCCCCCGGGCCGGCGTCGCTCGGATCCAACTGCACCGAGGCCTTGGCTGTCCCCTCCTCCTGGTCGTACTCCGGAGCGAACCCCGCCTCGGCCCACAAGGGCGACTCAAGGGAGAGTTCGGCCACTGACGCATTGTCGCTGGCCTGAACCTCCACCGTGAACCCCTTGCAAATCTCCTGCGACTCATCGGGAGCTACCGAAAACCACAGCTTCGGCAAAAACGGGTCGAAGAGACGCATCTCATCGGATGCCACATATAGCGGTCCGTCATCCATGCTCCACATCCAATATAGCCCCTTGCGAATTCCCAACTCCTCAACCGCCACCCCGGGCGCTTCGCTCACTGGCATTCCAGGATCGTTGAAGAAGCTGTGCAGGGCCTCAGCAAGAGCGTACCGAGTAGTATTGGAATCGAGGCCTTCCAACTTGCCCGCTACCTCTTCGTCCGCTGTGAGAAACCCCCGACCGTCAAATACCCCGTCGCTCAAGTCCACCTGGAGAATCTTAATGAAGTCCCCTAGTTCTGTGCCGGAAGCTTCTTCCTTACCGGCTACTCGCCATAAAGCCAGATTGCCCAACGCTAGCACGGTTGACGGCGAACTCAGGGATAACTCGCCCTTACCAACCTCCGCAGGAATCACCCACGGAATATCAATCCCACCAGGGCGAAGAAGGTGCTCGCCAACGCGGCGATTCACCTGCCTGACACGCTCCCGCCACTCGTTCACCTCGGAGAAATCCAGCAAGGTTGCACGCTGCTCGCCCTCGGCAAGCGCAACCGCCAATGTGCTCCAAAGGTCAACTACCAGCGTCCCCGTCTGACCCCCCTCCCACAAGAAGATCGCCTCCAGGGGAAACCCCTGCCCCAATGCTGTTGAGCCCCCACCGGTCTCCATACTCGCTTTGCTGCAGTCCAGCCGCACAACCAGCACTGACCCGGTGACCACACCATCTGGAACCTCCATCTCGAAGATCCCCTGGTCGCTCGAAGTTGCCTCGGCTATCACCTGGTCCGTCCCCCAGGCCGTGGGCGTGGGTGACGAAACAACAAAAAGCCGAATCCTGGCCCCGCTTACCGGTAACGGCGCCATAACACGCCCCACCAAGGCCGCACCTCCATCACCAATATCACTGTCCCCCGCAGCATCGGAATTGGCCGTCGTTCCTTGTGACCCACACCCGTAAGCTGACCCCAACAGCACAATCACCCAGAAGTACCAAGCGGCTCTCGCTCTCATGGAATGCCCCTCCAATAGCGTCAGTCCGCCTACCGTATCGTCGCAACGTGTCCTGGCAAAGTAAAAAAATGCAGAGGGGCCACCACATCCCGCAACCACTCTCCCACAAGCCCCAGTATGAGCCCGATTCAGGACGAAACTCCAGATCGCAGGTCCCTCCAACGGCACCGCCCAAAGGCCTTCAACGGGTAAGCATTTATCTTATGGCGTCCCGAAAGAAGCACTTCTCCACGCCCCTTTGAGAGGCGTGTCTGTTCCAGATCTCCAGAAGAGGCTCCCGCTTCACATTGCCCCAAACCGTGCCGCTTCCCGAGCAGGCCTGCACATCCCCCTCCGCACCTATGTATACAGTGCTCCTCCCACAACTGCAGCCAGCCCAACTGCCCACTCCCGGAAACTCACCCAGAAAAGAAAACTTGTCCGAAACCTCTATGGACCCTCGAAATGCACCGCCAGCTCGCAATGCCTCCACCGCCGCAAGGTCTGCCCGAAGAGCCTCCATCACGCCTTTGCCCCGGAATGAGTGCAGGCTTGCTCTGCCCAGCGCCGCCATGGGCTGAATGTGCCAGTTCACCCCCAACTCCGACAGCACCTCCCCCAACTGCTGCAGCCCGCCCACCGTGTCGCTTCCCACCGTGGTCAGAATGTCAACCTTATAACCCGGCACCAATCCCACAAACCCTATCGCCCGGTCGAAACTGCCCAAACCCCGCCTGCCATCGTGGGCCTCCCTCGCCCCATCGAGGCTCACCACAAACTCCAACCCACCCCTGTTGGGAAACGTCGGCAAAGCCTCCAGCAGCCTCCCGGTATCCCATCCGTTGGTGCTCAAGTAGACGCTCTGGAATAGACCCAAGGCAACCCCTACCAACTCCACCCCATCACCACGCTCCAAGAATTCTCCGCCCGTAAGCCCAACCCTTAGAACCCCCATTTCGCTAAGCTGCCGCAATAGAGACTCGCCCTCGGAACTGGTCAATTCATCGGCCAGCGCACAGCCCGACTCCGGAGCGCAATGCCTGCAGCGCAAATTGCACCCGTTGGTCCCGCTCCATTCCGCATACTCAAGCTTGCCGACAACCGAATCACTGCCCGCCGATGCAGCCCCTTGCCCAGCCCCGACGCCACTCCCGTCGCCAACCACACCCCCAAGTCTGAATCGCTCGGGAAGCAAATCACCAAACTCAACCCCGCTCAAATGCCTGAAAGCCAGAATTCGCACGAACTCAAACACCTCGGCCGCATGACCCGCGCCCGAAACACTCACGTCCAAGCGACCCGTGGACAAGAAGCGTTTGGCACCCTCAACCGCCGGTGCCAGGAGCACCGAAACCTCTCCAATTCCGCCCAGTGCAAAAACGATGTCCAAGCGCTGGCCCCTCACCGCAGCAGAACGCAACTCCAAAGGCAGGCCTGCAAGACCAAGCCGCTCCCCCAAAACCTCGAGCTCCAGAGCAGTAAAGAAGGAGTGCTCACGTTTCCCGTCGTTGTCCAAAAAGCCCCCGCATTCGCCAAGCACTCACCCAGAAGCGCCCGGCCTCGCCAACACAGGCGATAATCGCTGTAGCCAGATTCGCCACCACTTCCACCATGCTCGCCGGCGCCAACGGGGCACAAACACCGGCTCTGACCTCCAAGGCCCACAGGGTAGGGTGGGGCTGGCTATCGGTTCACCAAGCCAGGATAGGCCCTGTTCACGATTTTGGCAACCAGTGCCACAACCCTGCCTACAGCCACCGCCCAAATTTGTTCCTTTACTGTCCACCACCCATTTCTTATCCTCAACCCCTCAAGGAGGAGCTCTATGGGGCGTATCCAATCCATTCTTCGTCCCGAAACCATTGCCGAAGCCGTCCAGCTCCTTCGGCAGGGCAACGGACGCGCTGCGGTGCTGGCAGGCGGAACAAGCCTCGCTGTTAGAAGCCCCGCTAACGTTGATACCCTCGTCGATATCAGCGCTCTCGGCCTCCACGGGGTGGCTGGCTTCGACGGAGGCCTCTCCATCAAGGCCCGCACGCCCCTGGCCCATGTGGCAGCATCAGCCGCTGCACAACAGTTCCTTGATGGGGTCATCCCTACAGCCTGCAATCGGGTGGCGTCAACGCCCCTGCGAAACATGATCACCTTCGGCGGTAACCTCTTCCAGCCCCTTCCCTGGAGCGATCTCCCCGCCCTCATGCTGGCCCTCAATGCTGACTTCGTGGTCACTCAAGAACAGACCCGGACCATCTCTGCCGATACCCTCTATGCCCCCGGCGCCCGCTCCATAGTCAAGCCCGGAGACATCCTCACCGAGGTCCGAATTCCTGCGCCACCGCCAGACTCAAGAGCCGTTTTCCACAAGGTCTCACGCACTGGCTTCGACTACGCCACCCTCGACGTAGCGGTCGCAGCGACTATGGCAGGCTCAACCATTGCCGCATGTCGCGTTGTCCTTGGATGCGTCCGAACCCTCCCGATTCGCGTCGCCGCCGCAGAAGAAGAACTCATCGGCAAATCGCCATCCCCGCAACTCTTCGCCTCCGCAGCAGCAAAAGCCGCCGGCAGTATCGAGCCCGCACACGACTTCCGATTCTCACAAGAGTACCGACGGCACCTCATCAAGGTCTGGGTCCGACGGGCCCTGCACGAAACATTCGGCACCTCCGAGGCAATCCGATGAAACTCATATTCACCCTCAACGGAGAAGAGAGAAGTTGCACCATCGAACCCGATGAGAAACTCCTCACCACCCTCAGAAACCTAGGCACCACCAGCCCGAAGAAAGGGTGCGGTGAAGGAGCATGCGGTTCATGCGCAGTGCTCCTCAACGGCACCCTGGTCAATTCCTGCATCACCTTCGCCGCAACCTGCTCCGGTGCCCACGTCACCACCGTTGAGGGCCTTGGTCACCCCAACGACCCTCACCCCATCCAGGAGGAGTTCGTCAAGGCCGGCGCCGTCCAGTGCGGCTTCTGCACCCCAGGGATGATCATGGCAACCAAGGCTCTCCTCGACTCGAACCCCGACCCCGACCGCTCCCAGATTATGAGCGCCCTCGATGGAAACCGATGCCGATGCACCGGCTACGTGAAGATCTTCGAGGCCGTGGGAAATGCAGCTAAGAGGCTCAGTACTTCAAAGGGTGACGGAGGCAAACCATGAGCGATGAGATGGAACTCAAGGTCGTTGGCCACTCCCAACCAAAGCTCGACGGCCTCGCTCTTGCCTGCGGCACCGAAAAATACGTAGCAGATGACCTGCCGCAAGGCACCCTCGTGGTGAAGATCCTCTGGTCGCCTCACGCCCATGCACGAATCGTCAGCATCGATACCGAAGCTGCCTCGGCCCTCAAGGGCGTCCGGGCCGTACTGACCTGGAAAGACCTGCCCAGGGTCCCACATACCACCGCCGGCCAAGGCTTCCCTGAACCCTCTCCTTATGACACCTTCACCCTGGACAATAAGGTCCGATTCGTCGGCGACAGAGTGGCGGCCGTTGCCGCCGACAACGAAAGCATCGCTGCCCAGGCCCTGGCCCTCATTGACGTGAAATATGAACTCCTGCCAGCTATCCTCGACCCACGAGACTCCATGGAAAGGGGCGCCCCAATCATCCACGACGAACCCGAAGCTCACGTCGTGATCCCCGTTCCTTATGACCCCGCAACCAACCTCGCAGCAGCTTGCCAGGCCTCCTTCGGTGACGTAGAAAAGGGCCTCGCTGAAGCAGACTTCGTCGTCGAACGAGAGTTCTCCACCCACCAGGCCCAACACTGCCCCATGGAACCCCACGTCGCCCTCGCATGGATAGACCCCCGAGGGCGTCTCGTCATCCGAACCAGCACCCAGGTTCCTTTTCACGTCCGCCGAATTGTATCACAGCGCCTGCAACTACCCGTGAAGCAGGTCCGGGTTATCAAACCCCGAATCGGTGGCGGCTTCGGCTCTAAACAGGAAGTCCTCCTCGAAGACCTGGTGGGTGCCATGGCCCTCAAGACCCGACGCCCGTGCCTCCTCGAACTAACCAGAAAAGAAGAGTTCATCTCCTCCAGAACCCGACACCCACAGATCCTTAATGTAAAGGCAGGCGTCAAGAAGGACGGTACCCTCACCGCCTTCGACCTCAATATTCTCATGGATACCGGTGCTTACGGCAGCCACGCTCTAACCGTGCTCAGTAATTCCGGCAGCAAAACACTGCCCCTCTATCGCTGGCAAAATGTCTGCTTCCAAGGCACCACCGTATATACCAACCTCCCCGTCGGAGGTGCCTACCGCGGCTACGGCGCAACCCAAGCCTACTTCCCCCTGGAATCGGTCATGGATGAACTGGCCGAAGGAATCGGCATGGACCCCATCGAACTGCGCAGCCGAAACCACATCCGGCAAGGCGAGTCCAGCCCCATCTTCGAAGCCCTCGGCGAGGGCCGCTCCGGTGTCGCCCAGGCCGTCGAATCCTGCTCCCTGGCCAAGTGCATCGAACTGGGAGCCCAAGAAATCGGCTGGCACCAGAAAAGGGGACGCTTCCGCAACTCCACCGCTGCCGTCCGCCGCGGCGTCGGTATGTGCTGCCTCATGCAAGGCTCCAGCATCCCCGAAATCGACCTCGCCTCGGCCTATATTAAAATGAACGAGGACGGCTCGTTTAATCTCCTGTTGGGCGCTACAGACCTGGGCACAGGCAGTGATACAATCATGGCCCAGATAGCCGCCGAAGAGATCGGCACAGAGCCCTCCGCCTTCAATGTCTACTCCTCAGACACCGACCTCACCCCCTTCGATGTCGGGGCCTACGCTTCCAGTACCACCTACCTCAGCGGCCAAGCTGTGAGAAAAGCCGCTGCCAAAATACGAGAATTCATCATCCTCGTGGCCAGCCGCATGATGGACGTGCCCATGGCGCAAGTCTCCGTGGCAGGCAGTAGCTGCATTGGCCCATCGGGACAGATACTCACCTTCGCTCAAGTAGCTACACATTCCCTCTATGTCGCCGACCAAGCCCAGATTCAGGCCGGTGCCTCCCATATCGCCCACAAATCCCCCCCTCCTTTCGCAGCTCACTTCGCTGAAGTTGAAGTTGACACCGACACCGGAGAGGTCAAGGTCCTTACCTACGTCTCGGCTACCGACTGCGGCACAGCAATCAATCCCAGACTGGCCCAGGGACAAGTTGAAGGAGCTGTGCTCAACGGTATCTCCTTCGCCCTCACGGAACAGTACCTCTATGACCAGCGCGGCCGAATGCTCAACCCGGACTTCAACAGCTACAAAGTCTTTGGCGCCGGAGATGTCCCCGATATCAGGACCATCCTCGTGCCATCATGGGAGTCCTCAGGACCCTTCGGAGCCAAAAGCGTCAGCGAAATCGGTATAAACGGACCTATGCCCGCCATAGCCAATGCAATCTTCGATGCCGTAGGCGTGCGGCTTACCCGTTCCCCCTTTACCCCGGAGACTATCCTCCGTGCGCTCAAGAGGCTGTAGAACCTCGGTCGTCACCGGGAAAGTGAGTCCCACCGTCTGTGTCGCAAGCCCACGCATCACAACCACCTCTCTTGCCATGCTAAGCCTCGGTGAATCGCGTGCCCCCCCCTTAGGCCCCCCCCGGGATTTGCCAGTTGTGCCAGCCCCCAGCATAGCCTACAATCCCGGTCTCTTGCTCAGGAGCAAAACATGAGACATCTGGCCCTCTTCGGACTTATCGCCCTGCTCGGTCAGGGCTGCATCGAATCCAATCCCCAGCCCTCTCCCCTGGATAAGGACCAGGACAGGCAGCAGCCAGACTCATCGGCTGAGGGCGACGATAGTGTCCCGGACTACGACATCAACACCGGATTCCACGACACAACGGACATCTCGGGAACCCCGGACGCTATGCCCCTGGATGCGCTGGATGGCGACGCCGCCGTGGAGGATATCTGTATCCCCAACTGTGCTGGCAGAGCCTGCGGTAGCGACGGCTGCGGGGGCCTGTGCGGCAATTGCCCAGATTCGAAGACGTGCGACGAAACAACCGGCCAGTGCCTCTGCGTTCCCCAATGCACCGACAAGGAGTGTGGACCAGATGGTTGTGGCGGCCAGTGTGGCACATGCCCAGTTGCCGCACCGCAATGCGGAGATGATGGTCTTTGCCACATCCAGTGCGATCCTGCCTGCGATGGAAAAGAGTGCGGCCCAGATGGTTGTGGCGGCGACTGCGGCACGTGCCCCCTTGCGGCACCAATCTGCGGCGAAGATGGCATCTGTCACCTGGACTGCGTCCCTGCATGTGATGGGAAAGAGTGCGGCCCCGATGGCTGCGGTGGCCAATGCGGAACCTGCGAAGCCGACTCCCCCGTTTGCACGCTGGAAGGCCTCTGCCAGCCCCTGTGCGTCCCAGATTGCTTTGGCAAAGAGTGTGGACCCGACGGCTGCGGGGGCAACTGCGGCCTCTGCACCGGTGGCACCAACTGCCTGGATGGAATATGCTCGCTGGCCGGAATTGCCGACTCCCTTGGAACCGAGTTCCTGCTCTTGGACCTCGACAACTACCCCGACCAGATGATTACCCCAATGCCCAACAACCAATCCTGGGTCGTTGGTATCGTCAACCCCAACTCCGTCAAGGCGGAGATCACCATAAACGCCTCCATCTGGCCCCAGGCTCCGCCGGCAATCCCCGTTGAGGCCAACAGTTCCGCCCTGGTGCAGATCCCCTCCCTCACCGAAGGACTTCCAGGGCTCAGCGACAAGCTTGTCTCCGTCACCAGCACTCAGCCCGTGGCACTATTTCAACTCAACCCCCTGGATGCTGCCAGCGCTACCGCCGGCTCTTCTATGACCCTCCCAAAAACCCTCCACGGCGACACCTACTACGTCGTCACGCTGCCTACATCACCCCTCGAGCAATACCCCATCGGGTATCCCTCGCAACACGGCTACTTCACCGTGCTAGCCTCCTCCCCCGGCATCACCGAGGTCTCCGTGACCCTCCACGTCAGAGCCTCGCCCCTGGAGAACGGACAACCCGAGGTAGGGGTCGGCACCCACCTCTACAGTCTCTCCTATGGGCAATCCATCCAATTCCAGGCAGCGGGTTCCGCCGCTAACGGCGACTACGACCTCACGGGCGCCTACGTTCACTCAACCAAGCCAGTGGCCCTCTTTGCCGGCCACGAAGAGGCCGCCGTTTGCTACAACAGCCAAGGCAACTGCTGCGCTGACCACGTCGAAGAGCAACTCCTCCCCGTCAACCTCCTCGGCAACGTGTACCACTGCATCAAGGCCAAACCGCGTGGACCGGGAGACAAAGACCTCTGGAGAATCGTAGCCGCCGAAGACAACGTCTCCCTGGCAACCGTGCCCCCGGTGCCTGGCCTCAACGGTACCATCCTGGGCCAAGCCGGAGATTGGGTGGAAGTTCACTCCGCCGATTCTTTCACCATAACCGCATCCGGAAAGATCCAGGTGGCCCAGTTCCTGAGCGGCAAAGAGTGCTCCGGTGGAGCCACCGGAGACCCCGCCATGCTAACCGCCATACCCGCCGGCTCCGGCGCCACAATCCTCCCCCTCCTTGCTCCTCACGGTTACTCCTCCTTCGTGACCATTGTCCGCCCCCTGGGAACAACAGTACAAATCCCCCCAACCCTCGCCACCCTCGCCCCAGGCTTCATCCCCATGAGCAACGGAACCCACGAGTACGCCTACATCTCGCTCCCCGAAGGCACACACTTCATCACTGCTTCCGACCCCATAGAAGCATACATCTACGGCTTCTCCCCAGTCTCAGCCTACGGCCACCCCGTCCGCCTCTCCGCCCCCTACACCATCCCCCCTCCCTAACCCCCACCACCCAACCCAGTCCGAAAGGTCCGAATCGTCCGAGTCCGAAAGGTCCGAATCGTCCGCGTCCGAAAGGTCCGAATAGTCCGCGTCCGAAAGGTCCGAATCGTCCGCGTCCGACCCCGCCCCGGTGGGGGTAACATCAGCCCT
>CAZQHM010000134.1:0-12296 GCA_964593355.1 uncultured Myxococcales bacterium | reverse complement strand
GGGTACCATCCGCAGAGCATATGACTACATCCTTGCCGGAACACTTCCTCTCCGTAGGCTCACACCCCAGCTCCGACCCGGGCAGCACCAACTCCGTGGTCTCACAACCGCCAGAAAAGGCCACCACTGCAGCCAACGAGAACGCAAACAGAAGAACTCGGTCGGAAAGACGACGCTCGAACATGGTCCACCTCGCAGAGTAGAACCAACCGCCAAAGGACGATATCACCACGCAGGGCCAAAAGGGTCAAGAAGAACAGGTACGGGTGCGCTTCCCTAGCCGGGGAGCAAATGGACTCTGTCACGCTGCTAGACAGTTCGGCGACGGCGACGGCGACGGCAACCCGCCTTTGGCGGGACTAAGGCCACGAAATGCACCCGGCGGACGTACCGGTCCCCGGCAACGGATCCGCACCCAACAGCGACCCTGCCGCAGCGCAGCGGTAGGTGCGACATCAGCCCGAGCAACGCCCTGCCTAAGCCAAAGCCGACAGGAAGTGCGCAAAGGCCCACGGGGAACGAACAACCAGATCGGCAAAGCCCGTGACCAGCGAGTTCGCCACCTTGCCAGTAGCCTCGCTACCCGTCAATTCGTGCAGCCTCTGGGCATTATGTAGCTGAACCGAGTTGCCCGATGGAAGGGCACCGTCGTACAATGGTCGCTGTCGTACTAGAATGTCCGCTGCTTCTTTATGCGAGGAAACAAATACACCAGCTGCCTCATCCAATAACCATTCTGCTGAGTAAGTGAAAATCTGTTCCGCCTTGCGCAACAACCACTGTGCATCATTTCCAGCCGACGTCTCAGCCTCGTACAACTCCAACATTCCCCATACTAGAAAGGCATAGTCGTCCAGCATGCCGTCCACTGCCCGCCCGCCGCCCGCAAAACAGTGCGACAGACGCCCATCCAACCCTACACGCTCCGCCACCATCACATCCATCGCCCGCCTGGCCACCACAAGATACTCATCATTTCCATAAACCTTCGAGGCCCTGGCGAAAGCAGCTATCATCAGGCCGTTCCAATCCGTGAGAACCTTATCGTCCCTGCCCGGACGCACTCTCGTATCACGCACCGCCTTCAGCCGCTCCAGAACCTCAGCCGCCAGCTTAGGCCGCTCTCCCGACATCCGCCCACGCCCCGCCAACACGTAACGCCCCCCTTCCAGGTCCGGCCCACGCCCCTCCATGTCAAAGTGCGCCTTCACACGTGGCACCAACTCAGAATCCACTGCCGCCACTATCTCCCCCAGGGTCCATGTGTAGTATCGCCCCTCCTCCCCCTCGCTGTCCGCATCCAAAGCAGCGTAGAAGGCCCCAAGCCGAGAGGTCAGCTCCCTCCCCACGAAGGAGAGTGTCTCGCTAACAGCCTCCCCGTATCGCCCCGGCGATAGAGCCTCCGCATCGCACATTGCAAGAACCAGCAGCGCCTGATCGTACAACATCTTCTCAAAATGCGGCACCCTCCACTGGCGATCCACCGAATATCGATGCAACCCGCCACCTAGCTGGTCCCAAATCCCCCCCTCCACCATCCTGTCCAAAGTGAATAGCACCGCATCAACAAGCTGGCCCCGCCCCATGGCCCCCGCTCGCCTGGCCAGATAGCTGAGGTTGTGCCCCGACGGAAACTTCGGAGCACCCCCGAAACCTCCATACCTGTCGTCGAACTGCTCCATGTAGTAGTCCAAGGCCCGAACATGAACCTCGGGCCCCATCCCCCCCCCATCGCCCCCAGGCGTAAGCTCCTGCGCCTGAAGCCACTCCAACACCCCCTGAGCCGTCTGCTCCACATCATCACGATGGCTCCGCCAGAACTCCACGGCGTTTCTAAGAATGTCCGTGAACGCCGGCCGCCCAGGAATCGCCCTCTTGGGGAAATAGGTGCCCGCAAAGAATGGCTTCAAATCAGGAGTCAACAACACCGTCAACGGCCAGCCGCCTCCGCCGGTCATTGCCTGGCAGACCGCCATGTAGAGCGCATCCACGTCGGGCCGCTCCTCCCTGTCCAACTTCACCGATACAACGCTGGCGTTGAGCAGACGGGCCGTCTCCTCGTCCTCAAAACTCTCGTGGGCCATGACGTGGCACCAGTGGCACGACGAGTAGCCAACGCTAAGCAGTATCGGCACATCCCGCTCCCGAGCCCGCTCAAAGGCCTCGGGACCCCATGGAAACCAATCAACAGGGTTCTCTGCATGCTGCCTGAGATAAAGACTCGATTCGTTACTGAGCCGGTTGGCCCGCAAGGATTGGTTCATGGGTGCTCCTCCGTCGCCAGATAGTTAGCAACGAAGGGCCCTCCTGGAAACTGCCAGCAACGACAAGAGCGATAGAAGTAGCAGCATCGCACTCCAGACCCCATCCCCCGATGCCCCCTGCGAACTGCACCCGCCTCCCCCGCCCTTCTTGGCAGGTGCCTCCTCCACCACATTCGCTGACCCCGTTCCGTCCCACGATACGTCCCACGGCACACTGCCCGAATCCGCCTCGGCCGTGTCCTGCTCCAATACCTCCTCGAACTCGGGCTGAGCCTCAGGGTTCACCACCACTGCCGGGTCGTATTCGAACTCCTCGCAGACCCTCGTCCAGGCCCCCCTCACGTCGGTCACAGTCAAGGTCACCCAGTAGGTCCCCTTGCCGGGCACCGCCGCTACAACCGACGAACCCCCACCAAGCCCCTCGCCCTCATCGACCCCGCACCCGGCCGCCGACCAACTCCAATCGTAGGTCAACGGATCGTTCTCCCGGTCGTAGGCACACTGGGCCGAAAGCTCCATCCCCTCCGCCGTAGAAACCATGGCGATTGAAGCCGTAGGCGGATGATTCGCCCGCAAGGCAAACAGCGATATCTCCCCGAAACCAGCATCCCTGTCCTCGGGCGGCAGATAAGCGTCATCCACAAAGGCCACCGAAACGCGATGCGCCCCCTTCGTAGCGTTGAAGTCCACAAAGTATGAAGTCAACTGCCCTGTGAACTTCATCCCTCCCACCGACTTGCCGTCAAGTCTCACATCGGGCATGGGATATGCCCCGTTCGCCGGACGACCTCGCCCCGTCACCACAACCCGGTAGGGCCCCGCAACAGGAAAGTCGAACTCCAGGCTCAACTCGCCGTTGTCCCGCAACCACATCAGCCCATCCGACTCAACACCGTTTAGCTGCGAATCAACAACATCCCACTGCGACGCCTCCACCGTCGTCCCCACCGGCGTATCAACCACCAATCCCACACCGTCCAGCAGACCGCTTATAAGTGCAAGACCATCCAAGCCCTTCTTCGCCTCCTCCCACCTACCCGAGCCATCCAGCACCGCCGGATACCCCCAGAAGGCGCTCTCGGAAAGAACCGTCGGCAACGTGCCCAACTGCGCCTCCGTCGGCAATACGACCCGGCCCACATTGATTTCCCGTATGCACACCCGAGAGACCACACCGCTCACTGCATCCAAGACAAAGGTCTCGTTTCGGAAGAGCAAATCTCCCCCCTCGGATACTCCACCAGGCAGCATGAAGGTTGCCTTCCCCCCTTCGCCCTGACCCAGCAGCACAGCCTGAGTCTGCTCGCCCGACAACGAGAGCACCAAATCTCCACCCCCGGGTCGAACCACATCCACCGAAACATCAACCCGCAAATCGACCCCTTCCCACCCTTGCAGCCTCAACGCTGCCACTTCCCCAGGCATCAAACATCCCGCCGTTCCACCCTCCAGATCCCCCGGACCAAATGCCTCAACCTCCTCCGCCGGCACAGCGGCCCCCATGGTGGCCCCGGCTCCAAAATCACCTCCAACCAGCGTCCCATAGAGCAACGAGGCCCTCCCCTCTGCCGACTCGCCAAGAGGCAGCAGGGGCAACGCATATGCCGCCAACGGCTCCGGAGAACTGCTGCCCCACATCGTGAGAGCCGAGGTCTCCTCCTGCGAATCGGTCACTACCCACAACTGCCGCAGCTTGCTGTAGCCCGACCCGAATGAGCTCATGAAGGTATCTGCCACCGGGCCCTCAACCCTCTCAAAGACCACCTCCCCACACTCCTTGGCCCTGCTTGCCGGCAATGGGTCCAGGTCCAACAGCTCCAGCACCTCGCCCAGGTCGTCGTCAAGCGCTGCCGTGCGCAAAGCCCGCCTCTGCTCCGTGGCCAATCCGTTGACGTACTCAACCAACGCCCCCAACAGCCGCCCCGCCACCGGCTCCGTTGACAAAAGCCCCTGCAAGTCCGCCTGCACCATCACCAATACGCCACGCCCACGCCGCACCTCAGCAAGCAAACAGCCGTCAGCGGCCCCGCCCACAGGACCCCATAAGAGGCAGCGGAAGGAGCCCCAAGCGGGAGGACGAATCACCCCATCGGCCAATGGCTTGCCGCCACGGTTCCAACCATCAAGGTCAGCCTGTAGAACGCCATCCATGATAGCGTGACTTCCGCCACTTCGAGTCACCGCAGGGTCACCCTCAACCAGGCCAAAGGGCAGAACCCCCGCATACCTGGTCTGGGGCAAGACAAGCAGCGTACCACCGCTCTCAACGTAGAAGAGCATCAACTGCTCCAAATCCTGGTAGACCTTGCGTCCCTCACCGCCGCCCGCAAAGGTGTCAAAGGCCTCCGGGCCCACAACCACCAGCGGCCCGGCAGTCAACAAATCCGTGGCCCCGCCAAGAACCTCGCCGCCCCCATCGGGCAGCAATTCCCCCGCCACCAGCCCCTTTGGATCAATAATTCCTACATCGGCAGAGAGCTTAGGCAGCACCTGCTCCCTGAAGACGCGGAAGGTCTCCTTCACCAGGGTGGATTCACCCTGAAACTCCGCATCAAGGTTCAGCACGAAATCCACGGCATCCTGGCCAGGAAGCAGCGCCGGCGCCGTAACAACAACATCAATGGTTACAACTTCGCCTGGCAGCAGATTCACGGCACGCTCGGCAAGAACCTCGCCCCCGGGACCACGAACCGCTACCTTCCCGCCGACGATACGACGTGCCCCCGTGGGGTAGACGTCCCAACGCAACTGCCGGGCCTCACCCTCGAAGAAGTGCCGCCCCTCGCTGCGGAATACCCACTCAAAGCGCTCCGCACGCTTCAACGGAGGCATCAACTCCGGCAGCAGCAGCGTTGAATCGGCAGCGTAACGCCCACGGGCGGCCCCAACCAGCGACGCCCCCTTGAGCCAAAGAACCTGCCGAACCTGGGCAAAGAAGTGCGACGCCTTCTCCAGATTCCGTCCCTGAGAGAACCTCGCCTGAGGCCCAAGCAGAGCCGCCGACGCATCAACATCACGGTCCGGGATTGTCAAACCGCTCACTATCAGCGGCACGTTCTGGCCCCACTTCCACAACGTCTCCAGCCCATCCAGAGCCAACCCCTCGCTCAAGAGGGTCAACCAGGCCTTCACGAAGGGGCGCTGCGCCACCGACATGCCCAACACCACCCACGCCCCGTCCGGAGACCCAACCCCGGCCAAGTCCCCCGGCGTGAAGAGCAGTCGGGCATCCTCAGCGGCCCTGGCAGCACCCATGAGCTCCTCAACCAACTCGCCACGCTTCGTCGCCGTGGCCGGGTTCACGCCCGAACAGGCAATCATCCGCCGCTCAACGGCGAACCCCACGACCGCCGAGTGCCGGGCCGCAAGCCTCAGCACGTTGCCAAGGTCACGCTTGGCCGACTCAAAGAAATCCCCAATACCATATCGGTACACGCCGAAGGGATCACAGTCGAGATTGCCCGATGCCAGCAACGGAACCCCCAACTCCAGTGCCGCCGAGTACCACTGCTGCGGCCATCGACTGCCCTGCAAAGCTACCACCCCTACCCCACGCTCCTTCATCAACGTCAACACTTCCAGCGCTGCCCCCGCCCGATAGTAGCGCTGCTGCGGCCACAACTCCTCCATGGCACCCACCAGCGGTGTGCCGTTCAACAGCACGTACTTCGACTTCGAGACCTGCCTGAAGCCAAAGGCCGAATCCACCGAATCCACCACAAGGCTGCCTTGCTTCAACTCGACGTGAACCCCGTAAACGTAGGGGTCTTCGGGCATCCACGGCCTGGTGAAGCCCGAGTTCACAGGCAGCAGAACCCGCTGCGCCCCCGGATATACCCAGACGCCATCCTGGCCAAAACTGGCCACCGCCTTGCCTTCATGGTCAGTAACCTGGCCGTCCACCCTAACCTGAACAGGCTCGCTTCCCGAATTGAACAATAGAGGCAGCACACGGGCCGTCCCCGTTCCGCCTTGGAGCACCGTACCGTCGACCCTCACCTCCTCGACCCTCACCGCAGGCACGACGCGCAACTCCACCGAGTCCAAGAGGCCAAAGCACAAGAAATCGGGCGCCAGCGGAGAAATCACCTTGTCCGCCGCCCGGAGCCTCGGATCCTCGCCCACGCCCAGGCCGGCCAGCGAAACCTTGGTGTGGTGCGACGCCGACCAGTCCTTCACCCACACCAGCAATTCCACCGTGCTGCCTCCGGCGCCAACGGCATCGGTGACATCCAGGTTCAGAGGCAGCTCCACCCAATCCAACCCGGAGAGCACCTGCTGCCCACCTACCCACACCGCCGGCTTGTCGTAGATACCCCAGAAGCGCACCACCACCCTCTGCCCCGCCTCAACCGAGGGCACCTCAACGCTACGCCGCAACCAGACCCCGCCCTCCCCCGCTCCATGGATGCACCCAGGCACATCGAAGGCGCTCCATCCCGTCGATGGAGGAGGATACTCTGCTGCCTCACCGCCCTGCGCCATCTCCCAGGCCCCATCCAGGACGAAGCTCTGCGACCCAGCGTGTGAGGGCCCCGACAGCAAAAGCAACAGAACCCCAAAGGCCACGGCAAAGCCCCGCACCGAGCTGCAGCGAAGCACCAGGAAATCCCTCACATCCGCAAAGCAGCACCGGCGCAGATGGTACATTAGCTACCTCATATGAGTTGGAACTTAGGGCATCTCGATTCCGGCACAATCAGCGAAGGCAGAACCACACTTCTCAGCAATACAATCCTGGCAGGGGTCACCACCGCCCATACACGGGAACATACACTTAGACATAGTGCAGCTAAGCAAGTCGCCTACGCACATGGAGCAGGGGCCCGACAAACCCAACTTCTGCTGGGCGCACTGGGCACCGCACGAAGAGTCCTTGCCGATGCACGACATGGCACAATCCTTCATCAACGACTCGGTGTCGCCCGTGGCGAAAGCGTTGATATCGGCGCTGTTGTTGCAGGCCCCGGGCCCGCCAACGTCCCCGGCCATGTCCTCGGGAACCAGGTCCTCAGGAGCCAGGTCCGCAACTTCCTCTTCCTCCATGTCCTGAGGAATCAGGTCAACCATGTCCCCAGGAACCAGGTCAACAGGTAGCAGGTCGTCAGCCGGAAGATCCCCCGACATATCTTGCCCGCCAAGGTCCGTCGCAACCAGGTCCTCTTCAACGATATCCCTGGGCAGAAGGTCTTGCCTGCCCGCTATCTCCTCCTCCATGTCCTCATCGGCAGCATCAAGAGGAACCAACTCCTGAGAGACATCTTCTTGCCCGCCAACATCCCCAGTCGTTGTCCCACCATCGTCCGAGCCACAAGCTACCAATGCAAAACCCAGAGCTACCACGACAGAAAACCTGAGAGAAATCATACTGTACCTCATAAAATATCAAAACCGTATAAAATATCAAAACCGTTCAGAATCCCCACAAGCCTCCCCTTCCACAGTGGCGCAATGTTACAATCTCCGGAGCCCGGCGGCAACTGGTAATCAGTTTGGTCAGAGTTGAAGCCCAGGTCTGCTCCTCGCTTCGGGCGGGCGATCACGTTTGGCATCTGGTCAGCCGACCGGGGGCCGCTTTGCAAGCCCTTCCCAACTCCACCTCTTCCCCTTCTAAGGGGCCTCGGGCGGTGGAGCAGCATATTGTCTGTTTCTCGCCCTAGTCTCCAAGCGAGACCTAGCCCAAATCTCACATATCTAGACCCAGCATGAACATCAATTTGAGTGTCGGTATGCACACGTTCACGCTCGGAATCTGCGAGGCGTCAATTTCTAACACCACAGCGAGGCTGTGGATGTTTATGCAGATACCCGAGTAGCACTCCTCGGACACACAGGCTTTTTCGTCATGCGTACAATAGCTTCTCAAGTACATATAGCCAGCCTTTCTGTCCTCGAGCGTCATAAATTCAGTAGTACATTCGCAGAATCCCTCCCTGTCATCAACGATGGTCTCCGACAGAGGAGCCTTCACCGCCTTGAGCTCCGCCCCGAAGGCGGCCATACCATGACAGGATGACCCGCTGGGGCAATCGGCGCCACCGGCACACCATCCGTTGATGTCGTAACAAGCCCCTCTGGTGGTGTCGCAAGCCAGCTGCAGGTCTCCCCGGTAGATGGCGGCGTACCGGCAATCTTCGTCCGTAGTGCATCCAAAGGTAACGTCTCCGGGGTCGAAGGCGTAGTCACAGAGGTTGTTAGCCTTGTCGCACGAGACAGACTCACACCACGAATCGTCCAGGCAGTCGCGGCAGCTGAGTATGCCCTGGGCTCTGACGCATATGGGGGCAGGCGGAACACAGTACTTGCAGTCAGCGACGTCGGCGCAGCTCCCTGCCAAACAGAAGAGATCCGGGTGCAGTTCTGCGCAGTGTTCATGGGTCATGCACTGATAGCACTCAAGGCCGGAGAAATGGGGCGCACTTTCTGGACAGTTGCCCGCCGATTCCGGGGTTGCATCACCTTTCGGCCCCACAACATCCTCAGCCAACGCATCGTCGTTGCGCTGTTCCGGGGTACTGGAACAAGCCAGACAAAGGAGCACAAATATTCCCCCTAAAGATTTTCTAGCCGAAGTACTCCATACTAAACCCATCTCTGCCTCCATCAAACCATTGAGACTCAACCCAACACCGCGTTAACCACAATAAAAATAGCGGTAACAGTGGGGCTCCCGCTGCAAGCAGCGAGAGCCCCCAGAACCAGTACTGCGGCCGCAATTGCTGCAGTCCGACTATTCACTGTTCTTACTCCTTACACAGACCACAGGTCATATCACTGGGCACCCACACGCTACAAAAGACCGCCTATTATTCTACGCATAGCAGCAACCATACTCTCACCACCAGCCCAACTCGCTAACCACTTACCAGCCCGCTAGAACAGCGGAATTGGAATAAGGCCGATAACCTCAGCAGGAAATACAGCGTCGATGTGATATGCTCTCAAGCTATCAGGAATGCTACTGGACGTTCCAGTACTCCATTGCCCAACAGTCAAAAAAACAACCTTCGTTTCTAACTCTGGAACCTTAACCTGGTAGCAATTAATAATTGTCGAACCATTCTGAGCCTTGCAGGTTTCAACACTCAACAACTCCTGAGGCAGTTCCTCCTTGGCAGAGTAGACCACGGTCAGAGTTGCCAGGTCGATTACATGGACGTAGCCCTGGGGTGGGAAGCAATGCCCGCCGCAGGCTTTGCAGCCGGGCCACTCGGGTGGGCAACCGATCCAGTCGGCAAACATGTTCGTCCAGGGGTCTCTCCAGTAGAAGCGGAGCAGGGCCAGGGATTGGCCCTCCGTGGCAACAAAACCATCAGGAAGCCCTGGATTGGTTCCCGTCGAATACAGCTCGAATTGAAGAGGTGCGGAGTCGAAGTAGGTCATGAAGTCTGCGAAGACGTCTCCGTATGGGCAAGGCGGCATCAGCTCCTTCTTCCCATCCTGGCCTGTGGGGCAGTCGTAGGGCTCCTCAACCTCAACGTCTTCCTCCTTGTCGGCCATGTCCAAATCGGCTGGCTCAAGGTCCGGACGAGCGTCCGGACCCGCGTCTATCAGCAGATCGGGTGGGCCGCTGTCCGCTGTATCCAGGTCAAACAAGTCGCCCAAAATGTCGCCATCAACGTTGTCCCGACCGCAGTCCACGTCAGCGTCGTGAATGCCTACGTCCTTCGGAACAGTGTCGGCTTGAACGTCAGTAACAATATCCCGATCCGGGACCCTATCCTCTCCCAGGTCGCCGGACACCACGTCCAGCACCAGATCCGAGGTAGCACCATCAGGATTCACCACCGCATCACCGCCCCGGGGGCTCCCGCTGCAACCAGCGAGAGCCCCCAGAACCAGTACTGCGGCCGCAATTGCTGTCGTGTTGTTGTTCACTGTTCTTGCTCCTTGAGCAACCGCTAATGATACCTCAAACAATCAAACGCCATATAAGTGTTCAATGCGCCACTGCCACCCCACAACATGCAGCGACCGCTTCCCAACTCCGGCGCCAATACCCCTAGGCTGCGCTAGAACAACGGAAGGGGAATAGCTTTGATAGGCGGGTCTGGATAAGTCGCCTTTATGTGCCATACCTCTAGGTTGTCAGGTATAACATTGGAAGTGCCTGTGTGCCATTGCCCCAAAACACCAAGGCTGAGCCTAACCGCTAGCTCAGGCACCTTCAATTCAAAACAACGAAAGCTCTTAGAGCCATCCGAGGTCTTGCAGGGTTCAGCACGGAGCAAGTCCGGGGGGAGGTCCTCCTTCGCAGAGTAGACCACTGACAGCGTTTCCAAATCGATGACGTGGACGTAGCCCTGGGGTGGGAAACAGTGCCCGCCGCACGCCTTACAGCGCGGCCATTCGGGTGGGCAACCGATCCAGTCGGCAAACATGTTCGTCCAGGGGTCCACCCAGGTGAACCGGAGCAAGGCAACAGGTTGTCCCTCGGTGAGAACAAACGCCTCTGGAAGTCCTGGATTGGTAACGGTCGAATAGACCTCGAACTGAATAGGCCCGTGAGCGATGTATTGCATCCCATATAGAAAGAATGGAAGGTCGTATGGGCAATCCGGCATGAGCTCCTTCTTCCCGTCCTGGCCCAAGGGGCAGTAGTAAGGCCCTCCGGTTTCGACATCGACCTCCGTGGCGTCGGTGGGCATCACGTCCGGCCAGGCGGACAGATCCGTGTCTGCCACAACTTCTGGCGGGTCGCCTTCCCCTTCACCATCGGGCAAGCCACTTTCCCTGTGCAGATCAACAGGCTGGGTGTCACTGACAGAATCCTGGTCAGGTGCCCTATCCACTTCGCCGTCGACGGACAGCAAGTCTACCGTCAGATCCGAGGTAGCACCATCAGGATTCCCCACCGCATCCCCGCCCCGGGGGCTCCCGCTGCAAGCAGCGAGAGCCCCCAGAACCAGTACTGCGGCCGCAATTGCTGCAGTCCGACTATTCACTGTTCTTACTCCTTACATATGCCGCAAGTCATATCACTTGGCACCCACACACTACAAACGACCGCCTAACATTCTACCCACAGCAGATCGATACGCTCATCAATTAACTACGTCCATCACCAGCTACAGACCATCTCAGAACAACGGAATTGGGATATATTTTAGAACCTCAGGAACCACACCTGGCACACCACCAGCATCAGTATTATAGACCCTTAAAAGGTCAGGGATAACATTGGATGTTCCTGTGTGCCATTGGCCGATTTTTAATAAGGTAATCTTAATTGCCGACTCTGGCAGTTTGAGTTCGTAACAGAGAACGCTGTTAGAGCCATCCGGGTTTTTGCAGTGTTCAGCACTGAACAAGTCCGGGGCTAGTTCCTCCTTGGCAGAGTAGACCACGGTCAGAGTTGCCAGGTCGATTACATGGACGTAGCCCTGGGGTGGGAAGCAATGCCCGCCGCAGGCTTTGCAGCCGGGCCACTCATCGGGACAACCTTTCGTGAACACAAACATGTCAGTCCAGGGGTCACTCCAATAGAACCGTAGCAATGCTACAGACTGTCCCTCGCCCGCGACAAACCCATCCGGAAGACCTGGATAGGTATCGGCTTCGAAGAGCTCAAACTGTAGAGGCCAGTCAGCGATGTATTGCATTCCGAAGACAAAAGAAACACTACCGTACGGGCAGGGTGGCATTAACTCCTTCTTCCCATCCTGGCCTGTGGGGCAGTCGTATGGCTCCTCCACCTCAACGTCATCCTCCGTTTCGGCCGTGTCCAAATCGGCTGGCTCAAGGTCCGGACGAGCGTCCGGACCTGCGTCTGGAAGCAGATCGTGTGGGCCGCTGTCCGTGGTATCCAGGTCAAACAAGTCGCCCAGACTGTCGGCATCAACGTTATCCTGACCGGAGTCAACGTTAGCGTCGTGAGGGCCTGTGTCCTTTGGAAGAGTGTCGGGTTGAAGGTCAGTAACGATATCCCGATCCGGTACTCTATCCTGTCCCAGGTCGCCGGACACCAAGTCCACCGCCAGATCCGAGGTAGCACCATCAGGATTCCCCACCGCATCCCCGCCCCGGGGGCTC
>CAZQHM010000133.1:0-12434 GCA_964593355.1 uncultured Myxococcales bacterium | reverse complement strand
CTCAGTGCACCAAGGATGTCTGCGCACCCGAAACAGGAGTTTGCTCCCTTGGCCCCGTCATCGACGGAACCTCGTGTGATGACGGCGACCTCTGCACACAGACCGACAAGTGCCTCTCCGGACAGTGCACCGACTCAACACCGGTACTCTGCGACGACCTCGACCCCTGCACCAACAACGAGTGCATCCCCGAATCGGGCTGCAGCTACCCATTCGCCGACGCTGGAACCCTCTGCGAAGATGGTGACCCCTGTACGCTCCTTGACGAGTGCGACGGCGCCGGCGCCTGTACACCGGGTGCCCCCAAAGACCCGGCCTGCGATGACTCCAACATCTGCACCGCCGATACCTGCACCCCGGACGGTACCGGCTGCCTCTTTGAGCCCATCTCCGGATGCTGCCTACTCGATGAAGAGTGCGCCCCCGATGTATGCTTCAACAACGCTTGCTGTACTCCAAACTGTACCGACAAAGTCTGTGGAGACGATGGATGTGGTGGTTCCTGCGGTGGCTGCGAAGCCTGGGAAGAGTGTGTCGATGGTGCCTGTGAGTGCCCCACCTGCTGCGCCTCCTCCAACGACTGCAACATTGACCAGGTCTGCCCCCTTGCCGACCCCATCCCGGTCTGTGCGGACAAAGCCAGAATCTACCACCGAGGCTTCGAAGGCGAACCCGCAGGGGTCTCCGGTACTCTCCCCGATGGTATCCTTTTCACCTACTCCAGCAGCTCAAATCCCTGGAAAGTCAGGAACTTCACCGATGGTTCAAATTGCAATTCCGGAACCTACGTTTTACAGTACAGTAAGTCCGGCTCATTGAATGCGTCCGGAGATCTGTCAATATTTTACTTTGTTCCCAGTCCAGCGCAGAGCACGACCAGGGTCTTCTCTTTCTATCTGAAATGCGTAACGTCGCCAGATTGGGCTTTAGAAGTGCGTGTGAACGATACCAATAAGCTGACTCTTAGTGATGATCAGTCATGTTCTGGTGACTATGTCCGGCATGATATTCCACTCGATGAAACAGTTAGCGGGTTGACCAAGTTTACGTTTAGCATGAACAAGATCGCAATTAATCCGTTAGTGACTGTCTATATTGACGATATTGCACTTTATGCCGACGATTGTGTGTCGGCAAGTTGCACTACATTCACCAAGGTGGATGGCGTCTGCAAGAGCGGCGTACCCACCGCCGGTAACTGTTACTTGGACGGAACCTGCTGGGATGCCGATGATATCAGCCCCGTCTTCAAGTGCCTTCGATGCGTGCCCGCTAACAACCCGCTCGTTTGGGCCGAAGAGTCCGGGCTGTGCGATGTTGGACAAACCTGCGATCCCTCCTACGCCCCCGATGGTTGCAAAACCCTGTAGACAAGGTCCTGGCGCTAACCAGCATGAGAGGCTTGGACAGGTTTTCGTAGCTTGATTGATTCTAAGTGCCGCCCTTCTACAAAGGCTGTGCAAACCCAATGAGAAATGCGGCTCCCCCAGCCCCTGCGCCGCCAAAAGGTAGTAGCCACGTCATGTCCACCGTCATCATGGCCGGGACGATGCCGAATAGCTGCACGTGAGGACGCAGCCCAACGCCGGCGCCGGCAAAGAGAGCAGCGCTGTTCACCAACTCCCCCGGTGAATCGGCTATGAGGGCAGCGTCAACAAAGGCCGCCAGTTGGAGCCCCTCAAACCACGCCAAACCTGCCAGCGATGCCCAACAGCCCCTGACCAGCATGAATCGGTACTCCAAAGTGGAACTCGCCTTGTGCCTCCGCCCAGTGCCCTGCGCCGCAAGGGCGCGCACCCCCTCGGTGCCGCCCGAGTAAGCCTTCTCAAAGTCCGGTATGGTGCCCACAGCTCCATCGGCAGAGAGCCGCAAAGCCAGAACGTGGTCCGGAGTCGACCCAACCAGCATCGTCCCAGACGCACCGAACCGGAGCCCAGCCTCAGCTCCATTCGTCATAAATGGAAGCATGTAGGCGTAGACTAACTCACTATCAAATGGATTAGTTCTGCTCTGGTATGTGGTGTAGAGCAACGTCGCCATAAGTCCCGCACTCCACAGCTCACTCTTGTGCGTGTCCACCGCCACACGTGGGGCCAAACCGAGGTACGTAGTACGCGAATTCGCCCTGTGGGCACGCCCCAGGCCCCACCGCAACCCGCCCATGGCGCCACTTCGCACCGGGCCAACAAACGGGGTGAGGTGACCCACTAACGACAGGTCGTATCTTCGTTGAAGCAGCAATTCGGCAGAGGCAAATGGAATGCTATCTTCAGAGCCCATGGAGACATATAGCTTAGAAATCATAAGCTTCATATCTGCATAGTTTCGATCGTTAAGCCGTGGGTCGACCCCAGCCTTGCCCCGCTGAAGCAGACGTTCCCCTGGATCAATCAATATATCGCCCTCACCCCTACCATCGGGCAAAGGAATCTGGCACGGAAACTTCAAGCAGAAATGGGTGGAGCGCTCCGACCCGTGGAAGAGCGCCTCCACCATCAATGGCCCAGGATCAGGGGTAGCCAGAACTTCAACACTCTCAGCGGTGGCGCGCCCAAGAGCGATGTCGACCGCTCGTCCCTTGGAGAGCGCTTGGGCCAACCCCGGGGCCCTCGCCTCAAGCCGCTCCATCAAACCACCGACTACCCCGGGGCCCCTCTCCTCGAGACCCTGGCCGAGGTCACTCCTACTCAGCGCTAACACCAGCTGGGATGCCACCACCCACGGCGATTCTAACTCCAAATTCCCCGGCGAGATCGCCAACGCTCTCAACTCCTCTGGACTTGAGGCCATTGAGAAGAGCGCCTGCTGAAAACCGGTCTGGGGGTCCGTACCGATCTGGTCAACGGTAGACACAAATTCGCCCTTTCTAAAAAGATCCCTTAGAGAGGCCCCCTGGCTCCCTTTAACGCCGGTCAGCACATTATCCAGCAGGCCCAGCAGCAGCGCATCCCAGTATGGCGTAGAATCCTCCAGCCGGTCGAATGCTGCGACAGCCCAGCCCAGGGTCTCCATGTGTCTCGAGACAATGGCGGCCAGAGGGGTAGCGGCCAAAAACCGGTCGGAGATGAGTATGCCCCCGGGGAAGGGTAGGGCGATCATCTCTCGCAGTGGAGCCTGAAGGAGCAGACCAGGGAGAGGTGACCTCCGCTCCACACGCTCCAGCGCTCGGGCCAAAGCTCCACTGACCCTGCTTCGGACCTCCGATGGATCCTTGGCCACAGTCAGCCATCGTGACCCCCTTGCATCGACCAGACTCGTAACCGTTGCCTCTTCTCGAAAGGCCATTAGCAGTGGAGCGGTGACGTCGTCAACTTCGACGCAGAGCTCCTCTCCAGGTGCTACGTAAGCGACCCTTCTGCCTAGTATCAGTAACCCGCTTTCAACACTGGAAGCGCAGACTCTTGCCGGAATCGCTCGGCGAGCGGCATTGCCCTGGCCTTGTTCCCACTGGCAAGCCCACGGCACCGGATACCATCCACCAAGCAGGGTAATGCTGCTCCCCACACGTCCAAAGGGACCAAAGCGCTCGGGGATAATAGTCTCGAACTCCACGTTGGCCGGGCCATCTCCTAAGCCGATGCCGCCCTTCAAACCCAGCGAGCAAAACTCGTCGGGCTCTCTGCATGCCACGGAACCGTTGGCCCCACCCCTGGCCACGGTGCGCATGGACGAACCGCTCACCTCCGAAGGAAAGCGCCAGGGATGGGAGATGCTGTCTGTCTCAGGGCGATTCAACAAGGACCTGTTGGCAGGAAGCCATAAGCAGAGCTCGGGCCAGCGGGCATGGGGCGTAACGCTGCCGGTAATGAGGCTTTGGGATGGGGTCAGTTCGGCTTCAATCGTTATGAAAGGCGATGCTTCCCCAGCCCGGGCCGGACCGTGGAGAAGCATGAGCAGCCACAAGAGAGCCAGGCTCTGTGGCCAGAAAGGTACATCATCGGTGCGCCGACCCGCAGGCGTGGTTTGCGAATTGGAACGTGGCATAGGGAGCAGGGCGTCTCTCTTCACGGCCGTCCCCATAGCTGGAACCGCTGCCCCCAAATTCAATGCACTCGGCAGAATCTGGGGGAGAAGAGGCCCCAGTTCGTGGTGCGAAGCAAGGGGGCGTCGGGCCCTAAAGATCGTACATTGACGAGATAACCTTGCTTGCAAGGCCATACTTCACGGCCTCCTCGGCACCCAACCAGTAGTCTCGCTGCGTATCCTTCTCCACGGTCTCCAGGGGCTGGGACGTGGCCTCGGCGATGAGCCGGTTGAGTTTGTCCTTGGTCTTCACCATTTCTCGGGCGTTGATCTCGATGTCCGACGCCGGTGCAACGACAGTTCCAGGGATGAGCGGCTGGTGAATCATGAACTGGGCGTTGGGAAGCGAGAATCGGCGCTCAGCCGGTACCGACAAGAATATGGTCACTCCCATGCTTGCCACTATTCCGGCTCCCACCGTACGCACCGGGGCCTTAAGCCCCTGAATCACATCGTAAATCGCAAAGCCCGACGTCACGGAGCCACCGCCCGAGTTGATCACCATGGTGATTGGTGCCTTGGGGTCCTCCTGGTCCAGGATGAGCAGTTGGCTGCAGATCCTGGATGCCGATCTGTCGTCAACCCCTCCGGAGAACATCACGATGCGCTTCTCCAGAAGGCGCATTGCCAACGAACTCTCAAAGTCCTGACTTCCTGCCTGCTGCCTCGAATCTATGGTCATTGTGCACTCCTATGCGTGGTGGGAGCTTGTAGCATGTTCCCTCCCCGGTCTCAACACCCTTTTAAACCGCCCCGGCGGCACAGCTCAAGCCGTCGGTAACGTTTGCCGGGGGGCTGGCTCCTAGGGTAGGATTCCCAGCACGTGCTGACAAGCTCGCACTTGCTGTGTCGCTATACTGAACGGAGGTTCGCAATGGAAACTAGAGAGCTAATCATCATCGGTTCTGGTCCCGCAGGCCTGACAGCCGCAATCTACGCCGCCCGTGCAAGTCTTAAGCCCCTGGTCTTCGAGGGCATCCAGCCAGGTGGGCAGTTGATGATCACAACCGATATCGAGAACTTCCCCGGCTTCCCCGAGGGCATAGCTGGTCCGGAACTCATGGACAAGATGAGAGAGCAGGCTCAACGCTTCGGCTCCGAACATGTGTTCGAGGAGGTCGAGAGGGTAGATATGTCGACTAGACCGTTCCGAGTCTGGTCTGCCGGTAAGGAATTCGCCGCCAAAAGTCTCATCGTCGCAACGGGCGCCAGTGCCAGGTGGATGGGGCTGGAGAGCGAACAGCAGTTCCACGGTCGTGGAGTCTCGGCCTGCGCTACCTGCGATGGCTTCTTCTACCGTGACCTTGTAGTGGGCGTGGTCGGTGGTGGGGACACTGCCCTGGAAGAGGCAAATTTCCTCACAAGATTTGCCAAGAAAGTCTATATCATCCATCGCCGTGATGAATTGCGAGGCTCAACCATCATGCAGGACCGGGCCCGGGCCAACCCCAAAATCGAATTCGTGTGGAATTCCGTGGTGGACGAGATCTTCGGCGACAACGTGGTCAAGGGCGTCAGGCTCAAGAGCACCGTTGACGGCTCCATCTCGACCCTTGCGTTGGATGGCGTTTTCGTTGCCATTGGCCATGACCCCAACACCGCAGTCTTTGGCGACCAGTTGGAGAAACTGCCCAACGGATATCTCAAGGTTCGGGAAGGCACAAAGACCAACGTGGAGGGGGTCTTTGCAGCTGGAGACGTAGCCGACTCCCACTACCGTCAGGCCATCTCCGCTGCCGGCACCGGCTGCATGGCAGCGCTTGACGCGCAGCACTATCTTGAGTCACTGCCTGAGTAGCGGCCCGCTCTTGTCCCGCCGGGGAGTACCTACAGATTCTTGAAGTGAGGTCGTTGCCTCTGTTGGGCCGGTGGAACGCTGGCCACCACAGGTGGGGCGGAAGATGGCAAAGCAGCGGTATTGCCCCGAAGTATGTTGTTGTGCGCGCTGGCCAGAGCCATGACGAAGACCGTGGCCTTTTCAAAGACCCCGCTAGAGCCAAAAGAGACGACCAGGATGCCGGCGAACAAACCCAGGTCCGAGGCCACGGCGACCGCCCTTTCTGGAGGAGTGCGCCGGATTACCCGCAGGAAAAGCCAGGCCGTGGCAAGCAGCGTGGCCAGGAAGGGAAGCGTTCCCAATACGCCCGTCGAGGCAAGAACCTCCACGTAACGGTTGTGAATGGCCCATCTTAGACCGAGACGCTTCTTGTTCTCGTCAAGGATGTTCCCGGGCCCGCTGCCTACCAGCGGGCTGGCAACAAACTGCTCCAGGCCCGACTGGTTGATTCTCATCCTAATCTTGAACGTGCCCACCTTCGTAAGCCCCGCCTCCTCACTCTCGCCGAAGATCTCATCCACAATGCGCTGCTGGAAAATGTCGGGAGCCACGGCTACAAGTGCCAGAAAGACCCCCATAGCAGCCAAGGGCAGCATCAGCTTTGACCTCAGGCGAGGCAGGGCAAAGAGCATTGTCACACCGCCGAAAGCCAGCAAACCGAAGAACGAGCCTCGGGAGCCCGTAGAGAAGATGAAATACACCAGCCCAACGGAAATCGCTCCGGAAAGAGCAGCAAGCAAGCCCCTGCGCTCGTTGAATGCCTTCATTCCCATGGATACCAGCAATCCCAGGGCAATGAGGGCGTAGGCTCCAGCTCTATTCGGGTTTCCAAATATCGCCTCCTGGCGCTCGCTGTCGTCAAAGACCTGCTCCGCAACTCCCTCCGAAACCATCCCAACGCCCGAAACGACGCCGAAAAGAATCGACACCACCGCTGAGGTGGCAAACACCCGCTTGACAGTGGCCAAGTCTTCTTCGGTCTGGCACCAGACGTCCATCAAGAAGAAGAACACTACCCCGCTGACGATTCGCTGGAACCACCCGGCATATGGAGACCCCGTTACCACCGCCGAGAGCACGTAGGCCCCTAGAGTCAGTGCCGACAGCGCCACCAGAAGCATCGTCATTGGGGGCAGCTTGCGAAGGAAGATGGTGTGGGCCGCCAGCCCACCCAGGGCGCCCAAGCCCAGCAACTTCACCGGCGTGGCCGCCAATGCCGAGAAGCCAGGGGGAAGAGCCTCCAGGGCCATGACCCCGGGGAAACTGGCCACTGTAGCGTAGAACCAGTAGCGTGGGGCCACAATGGCCGAGAAAACGGCGACCAACAGGGCAAGCATGCCCCCAATCAGCAGCAGAGGGTTGAGATCTTCAATTCCCATTCAACGGCTCATCCCCACTCTTCGCTGAACCAGCTGAGCCAGGCCCGAAGAAGGAACCCACACGAAGCTGAAGAGCAGAGAGCCCACGAAGACCACTACCATGGCAACCATCACCGCCGAACCCAGCCACGCAAGCATTCCCGCCAGGAGAGAGAGGCTCATGCCCGCCTGTGTGGGGATACTATGCCGCCACTGAAGCACCTGCGCACCAAGGTAGACCATGCAGAGGCCCAGTACGAAGAAGAGCACATGGCCAGGAAGCGTGCCAAGCAAGTCCAGCCGGTCGGCCGCAAAGGCAGAGAGCAGCACGACCACCTCGAACACCGTGCCCACAACCCACATCGAAGCCCAAAAAGATGGACTCCGGTAGTCAGATTCTCGAACGAGCATGCCCCATCTCCTGAACGTTCCGTTTCATCCCAAGGGAAGGCACCACGAAATCCAACGCCAAGGGCCGCCCAGAGTCGGCGCCTCACCCTTGACTCTCCAACGCCGGGACGCACCGCCGATAGCGACCAAGGCGCATGATAGAACAGTAGTGCATCCTAGGCAACAGTGGCCACAGCGTGGGGGTGCGGACCCGTTGCCGGGAGCGCGACCTCCGCCGGGTGCATTTCGTGGCCGTAGTCCCGCCAAAGGCGGGTTGACCGCTTGCCCCGCCGAAGCCTTGGCGAAGGAGGTTCGCCGACCTGTCTGGCAGCGTGACAGAGTCCATCTAATCCCCGGTCCGGGAAACGCACCCACAGCGTGGGCAGCGTCGAGTTCCCTTGCGGCTCCGTCGGACTCTAATGTAAGCTGGCCGCTAAAGTTTGCGAACGAGGTGGTTATGAGCCGGTTCAAACTGCGTGAGTTTCTCGTTCCTGCCCTGGCGATTCTGGGTCTCTCGCTGGCCTCCTGTAGTGGGGCATCATCGCCGGACCAGAGCGCTGTGGAAGACGAGGCATGTACAGAGGAGTTCCTGGGACAGCAGCGCTGCGGAGAAACCGTGGCCGGTTCCTCAGCCGTTCTGCTCTGCAAATCGGTGAAAGCCGAGCTGCTTTGGACCCTTGTAGAGGTCTGCCCCTCATCGTGCGCCGACGCACAGTGCTCAGGAGGTATCGATGATGGCGGCTTCCTGGACCTACTCCTGCCCGACGTTCAAGAGGTTACTGCCAAGGACAACGCTGCCCCCGACTATGTTGACGCTGCCACGGCGTGTGAAGCGGGGCAGACGGCCTGCCTCGGGATCAAGGTTCTCGGCACATGCCGACAAGATGGTTCCGGTTATGACCCCTCTTCGTGTCCGGATCTCACGGCTTGCGAATCGGGCGCCTGCCAGTCCATTATCTGCGAGCCGGGCCAGAGTGGGGGCACCTGCACCGGCCCAACCTCCTACCGTGTCTGCAATGCCTCAGGCACCGACTGGACCACGGACTACTGCTCGGTTCCCTACAAGTGCTACAACGGAGAGTGTATGGACTTGGGTTGTCCACCCGATGAGTCTACTTGTGCTGGTATGACCGCTGTGCAGAAGTGTCTCATGGGAGACGATGGTAAGTATTCATGGAAAGTAATTGAGACCTGCGATTCTGGCATATGTAAAGATGCCACCTGCCTAAGCTATTGTGAGGTTGACCTAAAGGAGAACAGCTATCTTGGCTGCGACTATTGGGCCGTAGACCTGGATAATATTGAAGGGGGAGCGGTTGAGCCAATAGCCGTTGTGGTGAGTGTCCCCAAGTCCTCATCAAAGGCAGCATCAATAACGATTACGGATATGTCTAAGGTTCCCCCCGTAGAGATGACTGCTGCCCAGTTGGGTGCCTCCTCCATGGATGTTCAACCTGGTACTCTTACAGTGTTCAGCATTCCTACTGGCACGGACCTGGACGGCACCATTCACACCAACCGCTCATTCCGCGTGAAATCCACGGCGCCCGTCACCGTTCACCAGTTCAATCCCCTCAATGGCGAGGGCGTTTACACCAACGACGCCTCCTTGTTGCTGCCTTCCAACGTCGGGGCGACAGAATACATCGCTCTGGCGTGGCCCCAGCGGTCCGACGGTTCACAGAATCTTCGAGGTTTTCTCACCATTATTGCGACTCAGGATGGGGTCACCAAGGTGGAGGTCTCGCCCTCGACTAAGGTTCTGGGCGGCACCAACGTTCCGGCCATGGATGCCAATCCGTCGCAGCCGTATGTCTTCAACCTGGCCTTGGGCGACGTGCTGAATCTGGAGGCCGATGGCGGCCACGGAGCCGATCTTACCGGTTCCATCATCAAGGCAGACAAGAAGATAAATGTCTTCGGTGGCCACGAGTGTGCGAATATTCCCCTTGGAGTCAACTACTGCGATCACCTAGAAATGCAGCTATATCCAGTTCAGGTGTGGGGCAAGAAGTACATCGCCGATGCCTTCCGACCAAGAAACGAGAGTCAGAAGGATACCTGGAGGATTCTGGCCGGCGCCGACGCCGTTCAGGTGCAGCTCAGCCCCGCAGTGGCCGGGCCATTCAACCTCAACAAGGGCCAGTGGGCCGAGTTTGAGGCTTCAGGCAGCTTTGAGATTGAGGCCACGGGCCCTGTACTCGTTGGTCACTACATGCAGGGGAGCAACTACCCCAACTTCAAGGTCAGATGCCCGGGCTTCACGGGAATTGGCGACCCTGCATTCACTCTGGCGGTTCCAATTCACCAGTACCTTTCAGATTATATCGTTTTGACCCCTCCTGGATACATGGAGAACTACCTCAGCATCACCTTCAAAGTAGGTCTGGAGGCCCAGGTCATGATTGACGACAAGCCCCTGCCTCAGTATCTCTCGCCAACTCTGCCGGCTACCCCCGCCGGCACCGGAGGTTGGGCCGTGGCGCAGGTTATTGTCCAGGAGGGGGTCCACACGGTATCCGCCCCCGAGCCAATTGGCGTCTCGGCGTACGGTTATGACTGTGACGTTTCTTACGCTTATCCCGGCGGACTGAGCCTCAAGACGACCCCACAATAGGGGGTCAGGTCCAAGAAGCCTACAGCATGGGCTGCCCGAATGGATTGTAGAGGTCCAGGTTCACGCCGAAGCGCAGGTCGTCTCCGTTGTCCACGTTCTGCATGTAGCCAAGTTCCAGCCCAACGGAGCGCCCCAGCACAAACTGCAACCCTCCGCCCGCACGGAAGACCTCGTGCGTGGCATCGTACTGAATCCCTGCCCGGAAGCCGGCCTCCGGGATCATCTGAAACTGCAGACCGCCGTACCACGTCACCACATTCTCCGTCTCGCCCGTAGTCGAGGTCAGAACAGGCACCTCAAGGTCGGCGGACATGTCCAGAGCGATCATGAATGGCCCCCCGAAGAAGGCCATGCCGCCGCCAACGGTTCTTGGGGCCTCCCCCTCGGTCGCAATCAGATTCTGACCAACTATGCCCAGGTAGAAGGTCTGAGAGAGGGCCAGAGCCAGCCCAGCGTCTCCACTGGTCAGCGAATTTATCTCTCCGTATCCCCCAAAATGGTGAGCCCCGATGCCCACGGACATGGCAAGGCCCCCAAGCGGAACGGTGTAGGTCACAGCCCCGTGAACGTTCTGTGATGACCCCGTCTCGAAGTCCACGAAATCATAGGCGATTCCCATTGCCAGGTTGTAGGGATTGGGCGTGGAGTCAGTCCAGGCAGCGGTGAAGGCATGGCTGGTCTCTCCTCCGGAAGCCAGAATGTATCCGGCGCCCAGAAGGTACTGAGGCGTAGTGCCCAGCGTGGCAGGGTTTAGAAATATGGCATTGGCACTGGAGGCGAAGCTGCGCCCCGTCCCAGCAAGACCGATACTCCGAGACGGATACTGCCTTGACCGGTCAGGAACCTGAGCCTCAGCCTGAAATGCAAGCCCCAGGAGTACTACTGCCACAGCTCCAGAGATAAACGGTTGATTACCAAACCATCGAGAACTCATACGGGCCACCTCCGCTGGGTGCGAGGGTATGCGCATATGCGCCATCGGTCAATTATGAGGCACCCTCCCAGTGCCCTTGCGTCCCCGCACCGCAGGGTGCCACGCGGCTGCTCACGGACACCTAACCGCCAGGCGGGCCCGTATCTCCACTTCTCCCGGGGTCAACGAAAGCGTTACTTCCTGCGCTCGCGTTTGGGCCAGATCTCGCGCCCATCATACATAATGCGTGATGCCCGGTACTTCCATTGCCCACTCCCCAGCCCCAGCAGCCAGGCCTCCGCTTCGTCAATCTCCGTGGCCGAAAAGCCGGGGACGCTTAGTACTCGCCCAAGGTTGTGGAAGTCCGCCTCAATTCCCATGGGCTCCATCTTCTCCAGATACCTGGACCAGGGATCCAGCCTCAGGCGATACACCGAGACCGAGATGGGTAGCCCCAATGCGAAGTTGATGCTGCGCTTGAAGCCCTCAAGTGTGTCCCCGGGCAGCCCCAGAATCAGCTCAACTTCTGGCGTGGCGAAGGTGGCCAACTGCTCGATGCCCTGGCCGAAAGAGTCGGGCTGCTCCGCCCGCTTCATGAGCCGCTGTGCTTCGGGAGTAATGGTCTGAAGGCCCACTATCATGGTCTCCCAGCGCAGGTCACGGATAAGCGCCAGTCGCTCCTGATCAAGATAGTTCACATGGATGGTCCCCGAGACCCCAACGTCGCCCCCCAACCCCTTGATTGCGCTGCACGCCGCTCCCAGGCTCCCCTTGTCGTAGTTAGTAGCGGCCGCCAGAAGCCCGAAGGAGCGAACGCCACGGCCATAAGCGTCGACCACTTCCGAAGCGATGACCTCCGACCCGAAAGCCGAGAACTCGCCTGCCTTCATGGAGCATACGATGCAGAAGGAGCATGAGTATCGGCATCCCCGTGAGAGTTCTATCCACCCTGCCTTGCCTTCGGCCGGCGTGGCTGCGTTGGGGCCGCTCCAGATCCGGGGAAGCTCCTTCAGGTCGGGGACCCGTACGTAGAGTCCCTGGCCCTCCCAGCGCCCAGCAGCGTGGTCGAAGGAGGTCAACTGGGGCAGGGCGGCGCACAAGGTGGATGGCTCCCAATGGCCCGAGCGTGACGAGGCCAGTGCACCAAGCAGCGGCGGAACGGCCGCCTCAACTTCGCCGGCGCACAACATCAGGCGCCCGTGGCAGGGGGCCCCTCTCATCTGGAACACCCGGTCAAGGTATCTGACTCTTGATCACATTTCTTGCCCGTTCCAGAGGGCCAGGGCCGCTCGAAAA
>CAZQHM010000132.1:0-12463 GCA_964593355.1 uncultured Myxococcales bacterium | reverse complement strand
CGTAGATTTCCGGCTTGCCCGTGGCATCCAGCAGGATGGTTGGCGTGGGAAGGGGCGGCGGCTCGGCCTTGAAGACCACCTCCAACACGTTGGTAAACCGCCTCTTGCCTGCTTCATCTCCCTCTTTGGCGGGTACTCGCTGGGCCCGGAAGTGGAGGCGGGAGAGGTTCGACTTGGGATCCCGGTCGAACAGTTCGTGGCGCAACACGGGGAGCAGCGCATCCAGGAATTGGAGGGGCAGCGGCTGCTTGAGGTCGTGTGGGTCGAAGTGCAAACTATCGACTATAGAGTCCAGCGACGTCGGGATGGCTCCCAACGCTTCGGCCAGGCGAATGGGAATGCCCTCGGCTCCGGTGCCTTCAAAGACGGTTTCGTAGGCCTCAGCGAGACGCTGGTGAAGCACCGCACCACTGATGGGCTGGGAGACCTTGGTCTCGGCCAGCATATAGGCCAGCCCCTCCAGAAGGCAGATGAGCGGCGTCAACCCGGCAGCTTCTTTGTGGTTCTCGATGCACTCCAGGTCTTCCCGAAGCTGCCGCAGCAACCTCACGAGCTGCCGCACGTCCTGCTCCCGGATACGCACCTCTTCAATGAACTGTCCCAGCACGTCTTCATCGAACACCACCACATCAAACTGGTCCGCATACTCTTTGACCTTGTGCAGGTACATGGGCTGCTGCACAAAGAAGCTGCGGGTCTCGTCGTCGAACTGGGCGAAGTAGTCGCAGCCAGCACGGTTGTCGCATTCCTTGCACAGGCGCTCGTTGACGTTGATACGCCGCTCTCGCAGGCGATGGGCCAACTCCGGAAACGCACAGTTGGCGGGCAGGACCCCGCCGCCGGGAAGGGCGACTTCGCCGTGGCGGCCTTCAATGCGACGCCAGCGGTGCTTGATGTGCGAGGGGATGTTGTCGAAGAGGTCGAGCCGGGTAGCGACCCAAAGGGTGCGCAGCTCCAGGTCGTCCATGCGGTCAAACACTACCGTGGTCTTTCCGGTGCCGGCCGGGCTCTTCACCAGCAGCGGCGTGATGGGCTTGGTGCCGTGGGCTCCAGAGCGGGCCTGGTCGAGGTAGTTCGTGACCTCCAGGGCCATGTCGGCCCGCAGCGCTTCGACCTCGGTGAAGACCTTCCTACCAGCCAGGTGAGCTGGGCTTTTCGGTTGGCCACCGGTCATTTTGTGCAGGCGGCGGGACGTCGCGGTCTCCCGCATGTGGGCGTGGAGTTCGCAGGTATCGTTGCACTCGAACCCCATCCGCCGAGCGGTGTGGCAATTGAACTCGTACTGCTCGTGGCGAAACACCGTGGCCACAGCCGTCCGGGTCGAGTTTTCAATTTCCTGTCCGGACGAGTGGGAGAAGGGGGCCAGGATCTTTGCAGCATGTCTCACCAGGAAACCGGCGGACTCCTCGGGGGTGCGACCGATGGCCTTCAAGTAGCAGGCCAGCAGCACGGTGACCTGGTTTCGATTGGCCGTGGCCGGATCCGGAACGCCGACTCGGAAGGCCTCCAACACGCAGGGAGGGTGCGTCAGCTCCTCGAGGGCCGTGACCATGACGTGCGTCGCCTCGCCCTTGTCGTTGCGCACTACTCGGGGCTGGGACTGCCGAGCCGCAGGCAGGCTCTGGACCCGCTTGGGGGTTGCGACGAAGCGCTTGCTGGCTCGCACTTCGGAAGCGGCCAAGGCGTACAAATCCGCCAAATACTCACAACGCCTGTCGGCGACCGCAGGGACGGGCACAGCGGTCTTCGCCCACTCCAGAATGTGTTGTTCGCCAGAGTCCAGGTCGGACCGCTGCAGCGCTACCTTGAACAGCCCGCTCTTCTGGTGCCGAGTGTTGGGGAGCCGGAACTGCCTGCGGTTGGAGTAGATGGCCCAGTCGATGCCCAGGTCCCCGGTCTCTTCCTGGATGAGTTCCGCCACCCGCCGATTGACCAGGTGGTTGTCCTCGGCCAACGGCTGCGCCAGGGCGGTGTACGGAATGACCACGTGGAACCCACGGCCGCCCGAATAGAAGAGCCCGTGGGGTACGCCGTACGAAGTGCAGAAATCCAGCAGGCGAAGCACCCGTGGAATCAGGTCTCCCAGGCTGGCGCTGGATCCGTTGGCGCCGGCGTCGAAGTCGAAGGCCAAATCCACGTAGCAGGCCTTCGGGATGGAGGCCTCGGCTTCCGCCAGCTTCTCCTTGAGGCCGGGGATCTCCGCACGTTTCTTGGGCACGCGCTCATTCTGTTCCGCCAGCCACAGCCTGTACTCGGACGTCATGGCCTTGAGCCGGGCCTTGGCGTACGCCAGCGGGTAGCGATTCAACGTCGTGTACACATTGAAGCGGTCGAAGATACGGCAGAAGGCCTCGACGGCGGCGGGGTCGTCCTCAATGGGAATCCAGCGGATCCGGTAGTCGTGGGTGCGCAAGTGCTCCGAGTAGACCTGTGGGATGAGGTACCCCACCTCCTCTCGAGTCCGGTCGGCGAAGTCGGTCCGGCGAATGAACGTCCCCAGTTGCTTCTTCGTGTGGGTATGCCACATATCGCGGACCAGGGTATCCGCAGGCAGCTTCAGGAAGTGGTCCGCCATCTCCAGAAAGAGCGCGGGGCAGTTGGCGAGTGCACGGCTCATGCCACTCCTCCCCGGGTCGCTGCCAGAATCGTCTGCCGCTCGTCGACTCGATGAATGCGGGCCGCACGCTGGATCCCCTTGGCATCGCCCAGGATGATTGCCCGCTGCCTGGCCCGAGTGACCGCCGTATAGAAGAGGTTTCTGTGAAGCATGTAGCTATGTGAGGAGTGGACGACGCATAGGGCACAGGGAACTTCCGAGCCCTGTGAGTTGTGGCAGACGATCCCGTTCCCGATGAAGCTATGGTCGCCGGGAACCTCAATGTCGAAGACTTCGGCTTCTCCAGACGAGACGTCCGTGACCTTGTCGAAGAACAACCCACGGTCGGAGATGAGCTGAGCCAGCGCCCCCCAGGGACCAATCTGGCCGAGTCCGGATACCCCCTTGGCAACGATCTCAAGATTCATGTCGTTGAGGCTTCTGGTTCCGGCAACGACCGCCGACAAGAAGCGTCCAACCGTGGCCGCCTCAGGGTAGTTGCGCCCCCCTCGGCGACGCAACTCGTCTCGCAGCCCCGAAGCCAGCGCGGCGCCGAACGGGATCTCACCGACGTTCGTCTTGGTTGCCTCATCGTTGCGCGCATGTATGGCCACAGCCATGCGCACGTCCTTCAGTTCGTGGGAGAAGCCGACCGTCATGCCGAACTTGACGGCATTGGCTCCGAACAGTCCCACCTTCCAGTAGGAGTGCCAGTGGCCATCGTTTGACTCCGGCCGTTCCATAAAGCACGTCGAAACCATCCCGTGAGCCATCAGCATTATCTGAACCTCTCGGGCGAGGCTCTCGCTTGTTGTGCCAAGGATCACAGCGTTCCCGACAACGGACCCGTCCGAGTCGAATAGCCCCTGTAGGAAGGCGCGCTGGACCGCGGCAGGACTGTTGAGGATCGCGCTCGGAACGCATTTCCGGTGGGAGAGGTCGTGACCGAGGCCGCACCAGCGCAGGAATGCCCGAACGGATCGGGAGTGAAAATAGGTCGAGTAGAACTGGCAATTCTGGCGACTGGACCGCCTCACGGTCGTTCGCACACCGAGACACGTCTGGACCGCAGCGACATAGCGGAGCACCATTTCGGGAGCGATCTTCCCGAACTCGACCCTCCCGTCCTCGGTGTCGGTGTAGTTCCCGTCGCCGACCAGCACGCCCAGGACCCAGCCCAGCTCCTCGTTCACTGCGTCGATGGGTGCCTCGACGGGAGTCCTGAGCGGTGGAGTATCCGGGTAGACTGTCCCCTTTCGAAGGACCAGGGAGTCCCCCGGACGGACGTCCTTCAAGAGTCGCCACTCCATCCCGTCCGTCGTGGCCACTCGCACCGGATGCTCGTGCGATCCGGTTACCGAGAACCCGCACCTCGTCTCGATCCGCAGGACCGGCTTGCGACCTCCGTTGAATGCGCGAACTGCGCGTCCCCAACCGGCCTCTGTGGCAACCGGGAACGAGCACTCCCCCGACTGTCCATCTGCGACTCCGCTGGCTACATCCCGAATCCGGGTCAAGCCATGGTCCGTCGGAATGAGCGTGTCCCCCGTGACGCACTTATGTATAGTACATGCGTATGCCAGAACTACGTTTTGTATCTTCTGCTCATCCAGCTCCACGTGTCCTCGGTCGTCGAAGTCCACGACCCAGTGTTTCTCCTTGGGATCGGACTCCACCACGAATCCGATGTGGCCGTTCATGACGTCGATGCCGTAGTCGTTCTTGATCTGCATGACCTTGTCGCCGGGATAGAGCGGGGGCCGGCGGTTGGGTGGGACAGGTGGAACGTCGCGACGGTAGAGCTTCCGCTGCAGCACGGCCTGGAGGGCCACGTTCAGGTTCTCGACCCCGAGGACCCCACTGCGCTGCGGGCTCAGCACCTGGACATCCCGAAGCAAGTCGTACCCCAGCCGCTCCTTGAGCACGGCCTCGTGCAGGTGCAGCAGGTAGTTCAGGGCGTCGTCGGGGTCGTCGTGCTTGGGCAGCACAATCCAGTCGGGCGTTCGGGGGTCGTCTTTGCGAAGGCCCAGCACATGGCCCTTCAGGATCTCGAGGCTGTTGTGCCGCAGCGGCCCCGCTTGCCGCACCACTTCGTCCAGCACCGTGTACGGGATGAGCTTGAGGTTCAGGATATCCCGCAGCACATTGCCAGGACCCACCGGCGGCAGTTGGTTGTGGTCGCCAGCCAGAAGCAGCTTTGTACGATTGAAGTTGATAGCTGACATCAAATGATACATCAGCGCTGAGTCACACATAGAAACTTCATCAAGTATTACTACATCGGCTTCAATGGGGTTCTCCCCGTTCTTCTGCCACACCTCCCCGGTGTAGCCCAGCAGCCTGTGGATGGTCTGGGCCCTTCGCCCGGTCATCTGCTCCAGCCGCTTCGCTGCCTTCCCGGTGGGTGCCGCAAGCTCCACCTTGAGTCCCTGGGCCTCGAATACTTCCATACATTTACTTATTATATGTGTCTTTCCTGTCCCAGCAGGCCCTGTTACTAAACTGATTCGTTGACTGAGTGCCATGCGGATGGCCAGGCCCTGGCAGTGCGTGAGTTGATCCATCGTGCCGACTCCCTTTGCGTGGGGCGAACGATCTCGCCCTCTGTCAGCACTAAGTGGGGGCTGGACGCGGAATCGGGACATCGGTGCATGCAACTCGTCGGACTGTTCTGCTCCTGGCCTGGCCGCTCTCCGCTCCGTGTAGGGGTTGATGAAGTTCGGCTCGAACGTTGGTGGGAAGAACCGACCATTCCTACGACCCGATTGTTGCCCCAGTTACGCCAGAGTTTGGGCCTCCGACAGCTGCCTTCAGTGGCGCATGTGGACAGGCTCAGGCCGTCGTCGTCCGACTTGGAACTCTGGCCCGAAGGTGCGGCGCAAAGACGCAGCGAACCTGGCAGACAACGACGTTTAGCCCGGCTCTCGTGCCATCGCTGCCCCAAAGAAATGTCCCCGTTCCGCCCCCCGGGCCTTTGATGGTGCTGACGAAGAATGTCCCCTTTCCGGGTCTCAAGTGCTTCTACGGTAAGGGGGGGACGAATGCGCGAGTTGGACGTTGCCATGGAAGAGTTCTCGGCCGTCGTCGGACATGCGATTGGCTCTTTTGTCACCCTCACGGGCCGACGTTTTCCGGTCGCATCGGGTAAGTACCTAACTGAGGGGCAGGAATTCTCGAAGCGTGCAAACCCAGGTTTGGTGGTGCCCCCGGGTCGGGCACTTCAAGGCAGGAGGCAAGAAGCCGATGAGGGAACTTCGCAGGGAGCAACGGGTGGCGACGCAGCGCTCCGTCGACCGCAGGACCGCTTTGCCATCATCCGGTTGGGTGTGGAAGGCGGCGAACAAAGGAGGGCGCTTCAATGTGCGATCGCAGTGGACCCAGTTTCGGCGACCGGCCGCAACCCCAGAATGGCCGCTGCAATGGGCAGCGCTTTCGACAGGCGGCCCAGGGGGACGTTTCTTCAATCCCTTTGTCACGGCCATGCCCCGACGGTTTGGCGTCCCTTCCGGTATGTAACTGAGTGAGGGGTACGCGCCAACCAAGGGTGGCTGCTTCGATGAGGCTCGACCCGTCGAAGGAGGGTCGGCCATTGAAAAAAGAATGTCCCGGATCAGCGCACAGGGGTGCGTTTGCAGTTGAAGAGGGCAATCGGCCCAGATGGAGGGAGTCATGAAGGCAAATCCGAGTTCAGCAAGAAGGTGCCTTGAGCGTAGTTCCAACCCCAGATCTTGCGGCCGTCCGCCGAGCCCCGGTAGTTGCTTCGATGAGGCATCCCTTTCGGCCATCGGCAAAAATCGACGGCCACCGGAAAGTAGTTCCGACCTTTTTGCCGCGCAAACCTGCGTATCCCCCTGTGGAGGCCAAAGTCCCAACATGGAGGAAGTCATGAAGGCTAATCCGGATTTGAAGAAGAGGTGCTCGAAGTGCGGCGCTGTCCTGGCACTGGAGCGTAGCGACGGCTTCGAAGTCTGTCGCAGGGACGTACAACTCGTAGCCAGCGACCGAGTCAGCATCGTCTGCTATCGCTGCAATCTTCCAAATGTCTTCGTACATCCCAACTGGTGGCGGACCACGACTGCCGCCAGCTAGCCAAAGGGTAAGACAAATCGGTCGGCAACCCCGACTCCACGGAGGTGCATAGACACCCTTAGATGACCTGATGAGGTGCATGACGCCCGGTCGAAAGGCTGGCGTACCATGGGCACCTCCTGGTTGAAAACGTGTCGTTCGTTCGAGGATCAAGTTTACTCTTCCGGTTTCATGTTTGTGTACCGAAGACTCCAAGCCGGCCATCCCGTGCTTGGGGAGTTCCGCACGCCAAGGGCGCTTGCCGCCCACCTTCAGAGCAGGGTGCCCCTGTCCAGAGACAAGGACCCCCTCTTCCATGCACTTCTCAGTGCTGCCCAGGGAAGCGGCCCCGATGCATCGGCCGCCGGAAGCCTGCTCTTCGTGGCATTGGTGCCGGGACTCTCAGGCGTGATTGCACGCACGCGCCGCCATTTCTACTCCGAGGCGGAGTGCTGCGGCCAAGTCACCCTTTGGTTCTTTGCCAAGGTAGCTCGCTGGAGTTTGGGGAACCGTTCAGGCATCGCCGTGAACCTGTGCCTCTCGACTTTGCATGGCGTGCTGGACGACCTGCGCAAGGAGTGGGACGACCACGGGCGAGGCGTCGAAGTGCTCACATGGGCCATCACTCTGGCCAGTGCCGAATCGCCTGGGAAGGTTCTCGTTTCGGGCCTCTGGCAGCGGATGTCCGGTGGTGACGACCGGTACTCCCCGGACGACCCGGAACTGGGTGACCTGCGGGACCTGCTCGCCAGCGAAGTGGGGTTGGAAGACGACGACATCACGTTGCTCCTGCTCAAAGGCCCCTGCCGCTACTCCTGGGAAGCCATCGGAAACCACCTCCAAATGAAGCCCGAGTCGGCCCGCAAGCGGCACCAGCGCCTGTGCGACCGCCTGAAAGACCACCCCCTTTTCGACCTGTGATGTCCCGGTTTGGAACCCAGCCCCCACTTAGTCAGGGCATGGAGGCAGCAACGGACGCTGCCACTGGAAACGGAGGATGGAATGAAGAACGACGACACCACTGCGGCACTCACCAAGCTCTTTCGAGACCTGGTGCTGGCCGTGGGCGAGGCCACGAAGGACATGGAGATTGGCGACGACCGAGTCTGGGAGCTTGCCCGGAAGCTGCACTCCCTCTGGCGGGGAGCCCTTCGCAGCGTGCGGAGCGCAGAGACAGCGGATCCGGCGCAGGACCTGTCCGGCCACCAGGCCATGCAGGAACTCATCCGACTCATCGACGTGGGAGGCCAGGGATGAAACTGTTATACAAAAGCGAATTACCGTCTCAGTGGATCGCATTGATTGATCTTTGCGAAACCATCAACTTCGGTCAGGTCGAGAACATCGAAATCCGAGATGGGCTTCCGCTGAGCTATGCGGCGTCCGTCAAGAAGGTGATGCCCGGCCCCAACAAGGACAATGGCCCCGCACAGCCGCCCCCTTCTCCCTCTTCGCCGCTGCGTCAGCAGTGGGCCGAGGTCTTCGAACTGGCTGCGCGCACTCCGGACATCCGCATTCGCCGCCTCGACGTGGCGCACGGCTGCCCTCTCAAAGTGCATGTCGAAACCGGGGGAGGTACGTTCCATGGATAAGCGCATTCTCACGTACAGCGCCCTTCGGGATTTCCGCAACTGCCGACGACGGTACTTCTACCGCAACGTCCTTGAACTGGCCCCGATTCGCACCGATGCCAATCTCCGTATTGGCAGCCTGTTCCACGAGTGCCTGGAGCGGTGGGCTGGGTTGGAGTTGGCTGGGCGGGCAAGGGATGAAGCGGCCATTGCCGAGATCCTCGAGTACCTGGATCAGGCCTATCCCAACCGTGCCGGTGACCCGGAACAGAACCGCCAGTGGCACCTCACTCGGGCCATGTTCCTGGGCTATGCCCGGAAGTACCAGCACGAACCCTACTCTGTCGTGGCGGTGGAGAAGACCTTCTCTTGCCCCATCCACAATCCCAAGACCGGGCGCACTTCGAATTCCTTTGTGATGGCCGGCAAGGTGGATCTGTTCGTCCAGATGCGGGACGACGCCGAATACTTCATCGTGGAACACAAGACCACCAGCCAGATCTCAGGTGATTACATCGAGCGACTGCCGCTTGATTTCCAGATTCACATCTATGCGCACTATCTCGCCCGTGCCACCGGCCTGCCCATCACCGGCGTGCTGTACGACGCCATCTGCAAGGCCCAGCTCAAGCAGAAGCAGGCGGAGAGTGCTGAGGAGTTTGCCGTCCGCAAAGCCGAGCTCATGGCCAAATCCAAGAGCGGCACGTCGAATGCCAACCAGCGCCAGGGCGAAAGCGACGAGGACTACCAGGCTCGCCTGGCGGAGAAGTACCTCGAGCCGGACATGTACCACCGGGAAATCCTGTACCTGTCCACCACCGACATCGACGAACTGGTGGCCGAGGTCTGGGACCTGACGCAGCAACTGCTCAAGGCCTACCGAGACAACCGCTGGTATCGCAACGACAGCATGTGCTTCCAGCCCGGCCGGACCTGCCCGTACGTGCCGCTCTGCCGCTCCGGAGGCAATCCGAACCTGGTCGAGAACCTGTACGAGCGGCGACCCGCCCACTGCGAACTCAAAACCGACGGCGACGATTCGCCGGCTTTCTAAGAAGGAGGAAAACCATGGGAATGCTACCGGAAAAGAAGACACCCAAGAAAACGGACATGGCGGGGCTGACGGTCCTCGCCTACGGTGCGCCCAAGATCGGGAAGTGTCTCGCCGGCGATACTCTGCTCGTCGACCCTGTGACGGGCCGGCTCAGAACGCTCAGCGAGATAGTGCACTCCAAGCAGGGCTCAGTCCACAGCCTGCGCATCGGCGGCCATCTGGCTCCTGCGGAACCCGCCGCCTACCTTGAGAACCCGCCAGAGCAACTCTTCCGTCTTTGCACGCAGACTGGTCGCACCATTGATGCCACTGCGTCACACCCCTTCTTGACGCGAGAAGGTTGGAAGACCCTTGGTGAGCTGGGCCCAGCCGACCGCGTGGCGGTAGTGGCCGAATATCCGTGTCTGTTCGGAACCACCAGAACCGACGACGAGTTGGTCAAGATCCTGGCCTATCTCCTTGCGGACGGTTCACTCACAAGCACATCTCCAATATTCACCAAGAGCGACCCCGAGGTCCGCCTCGACTTCGAGAACGCGGTGGAAGCAAAGGGCGACGAGTGCGTTGAGTTCCTGAACTCTACCGGTATCGTCCACGTCCGAGTCCGGGGAAAGCGCGGTCAGCGAAACAACGTCATCGGCTACCTGAAGGACGTTGGAGTCGCCGGGCTCGGCTCCAGTGAGAAGTTCATTCCGGACTTCGTCTTCGGTCTCAAGCGCCACCGGATGGCGCTTTTCCTCAACCGACTATTCTCCTGTGACGGTTCACTCGAGGCGTGCGGCCGTGTCTCCTACTCCTCCACATCGATCCGCATGGTGCGGCAGGTCCAACACCTTCTTCTCCGTTACGGCATCGTTGGGATCATCCGGGACCGCTACCTCAATGGAAGCCTGTACGGGGCCGAGATCGCCATCAGCAGCCGCGACAACGTGCTCGCATTCATCGACCAGATCGGGTTCATCGGAGAGAAGGCAGTCAAGGCCGAACAACTGAGAGCGGCTCTGTACAACATCCGCAGTGCGGAGACCCAGCTCGACCGAGTCGGATCCATCCTCTTCGACCGCGTCGCTTCCGTCAAAGCGATTGGCGTCGAACCGGTGTTCGACCTCACCATCTCCGAATCGCACAACTTCGTCGCCAACGACTTCGTGGTCCACAACTCGACCTTCTGCGCTCAGATCCCGGACGCCCTGTTCCTGGCCACCGAGCCCGGCCTCAACCACCTCGAAGTGTATCAAGTACCAATCTCAAACTGGGAGCAGATGCTCGATGTGCTCAACGAGGTCGCCAAAGGCAAGCACGGATTCAAGTGCTTGGTCGTCGACACCGTGGACCTCATGTTCAAACACTGCCTCGAGTACGTCTGCAATAAGCACGGTGTGAAACACCCGAGTGACTTGGCCTATGGCAAAGGCCATGCCCTGGTCAACGGCGAGTTCACCAGGGTTGTGACCCGCATGGCTCAACTCGGCATGGGGTTGGTGCTTACCAGCCATGCCCAGGACCGGGAAGTGGAAGGGCGCAACGGCACGTACACGAAGACCACGCCGACCCTTCCCGATGGCGCCCGTAAGGCTCTTCTGGGTTTTGTGGACATCATCGCCTTCGTCGACGTCGAGGCGGACAAAGGGGCGGACGGGGCAGCAACGACGTACCGCCGGGTCGTGAGAACCAAGCCCAGCATGCATTACGAGGCCGGGGACCGAACGGGCAGATTGCCCGAAGTCCTGCCTCTGGACTACTCGGCCTTCGCCGCTGCCTTGACCGTAGAGCAGCCGCCTCGGCCCAAAACAAACAACAGCAAACAATAAGGAGATAAGACCATGTTGGAAGACAAAGGAAACAACCCGTTGGATCTGGAACAGTTCGATGATGGATATGCTGCCGCCGAGTGCGACGCCGACACCGACGCCGTCGAATTGCCGGATGGCAAGTACCAGATGATTGTGGAGAAGGCGGAATTCCAGAGTTCCCAGAAGGGCAATCCCATGCTGGTCTGGCGCTTCCGGATCCTGGGGCCCCGCTACGCCGGCCGCAAGCACTGGCACCGAAACATGATCGTGACCAAGGAGAACCTGCGCTGGCTCAAGCACGACTTGACCGTCGCCGGCCTGGAGTTGGGCAAGCTCTCGGACCTTCCCAATCGCCAGGGCGACCTGAGCGGCGTCACCCTCGAAGTGCAGCTCAAGACCAAGGGCGAGCGGCAAAACACCTTCATCAACAAGCGGATTCGGCGCCCCGAAGGGACCACCGAAGCCACCGGCGGGGGCACTCCCCCCGACGACTTCGTGTTCTGAAAGGGAGGAAGCCATGGAGACCATTACCATTGTCATTGATACGAGAGAGCAACTGCCGTTCGAGTTCAGCCCTGGGCTTGCCGTGGAGAGGAAGGCCCTGGCCACGGGCGACTACTCGCTGGTCGGCTTGGAGGCGCAGGTCTCCTTCGAGCGCAAGAGTTTGGATGACCTGGTCAACTGTCTCATCCATGACAAGCAGCGTTTTGCTGCCGAACTCGCCCGCCTGGCCCCGATGAAGTATCGGGCCGTCGTGGTGGAAGGCACCATCGCCGACGTTGTGAACCGACGCTACCGAAGCGAGGCCCATCCCAACGCGGTGCTGGCCTCCACCAATGCCATCTTCCTTCATTACGGGGTCCCGGTCTTCTTCTGGGGCGACCGACCTCACTGTCGCCAGATGCTGGAGGATCTCCTCTCCCGCATCTGGAAGGGGCGGACGCCGTGAAGACGCAGGCACCCAGCACAGCACCGGTGACCACCTTGCGGGGACGCATCGCCAAGGTCTACTTCTCGGCGGGCGGGTTCAGCGCCGGCATCCTGGATTGTGAAGGGGCCATGGTTCGTTTCGCTGGCCCCTTCTGCGTGTCCGAGGACGACCTCGTCTTGTTCGAGGGCAAGTATGAAAGCTCCAAGTATGGTCTCCAACTGCGAGTCACGCAGTACAGCCCTGATGTGAAGCTCGATGCCCACGGCCTGATGAGGTTTCTTGCCACCAGCAAGCGGTTCAAGGGTGTGGGGGAGGTTCGAGCCCGAGAATTGGTCAAGCGCTTCGGCGAGGACTTCGACCACATCGTCGTGGACGAGCCCGAGCGCCTTTGCGAAGTTCGGGGCATCAGCCACGAGATTGCAGACGGGATCCGGGAAGAGTGGTTGCGGC
>CAZQHM010000131.1:0-12546 GCA_964593355.1 uncultured Myxococcales bacterium | reverse complement strand
GGGGCCTGGGTGGGGGACGGGGCCTCGGTGGGGGACGGGGCCTCGGTGGGGGACGGGGCCTGGGTGGGGGACGGGGCCTGGGTGAGGGACGGTGCGCCTACCTATGCCTCTTTCGGCGGCCCGAGGCTGGAGCGGGCAGCGGCGAAGATTGCCTGGATGGATGGGTCTGAGACGTTCTTCTCGAGCGTCGTGGCGAACAGACTCTCGGTAACATCCACAACCTGGCCAACTGGCTCCACTGAATACTGGCGCCTGAGTTCTTCGGAAAGGGCAGTCGGGGCGGGAAACAGGCCAAGGCCCCGGAAGCCGAAGGCGTGGAGCAGGGCGCTGTCGTCGAACTCGCCCACAATGTCAGGTTGCAGCCCTTGGTTGCTGAGCCATTCATCGATAGAACGTCGCAACTGGCTACTCTCGGTGGGCAGCAGCATGGGAGCCCCGGCCAATGAGTCAGGGAACCCCGACCGGTAGCGTCGGGCCATCTCCGCAACTGCATAGAAGGTTGTGCTGCTCTGGCCAAGAAGGTGGCTGTGGGCCTTCACTCTCAGCAGTGCGCTTCCCGGCGAGTCACTTAGCACGAGGTCCAGTTCGCCGGTGGCGAGATCGGCCAGCAAGCGCTCGGGGCGCCCCTCCCGACAAACCAGTCGCACGCCGGGGCTCCCCAGCAGTACACCTTCCAGCGCCCTTTGGGCCGTAAGCTTCGGCACGGCATCTGCCACACCCACGGCCACCCGCACACGGCGCCCGGTTGCCTCGTGGCTCAGGGCGTGGAGCAGGTCTCGGCCGAGACCGAATATGCTGTCCGCATATCGAAAGGCCACCTGACCGGCTTCCGTGAGGACAAGCCTCCGTCCCCGCTTGACCAGCAGTTGTTGGCCAAGCACCTCCTGGAACTGGTGCAATTGCTTGCTGACCGTGGATTGCGCAAGACTGAGTTCAGCCGAAGCCTTGGAGAGGCGCCCTTCTCGGGCAAGGACCCAGAAGTAGTAGAGGTGGTGGTAGTTGAGCCAGAGCATGGGACCAAAATAGTTCGATCTGATCAAACTGTCAATCCTATATTTTCTGATTGTCTAACTCTCCGGCCGGCTCTAGATTCCTTGCCGATTGGAAACCGGCTCAAAAAGGGGGAACGCCATGGACCTCGACGGTCTATTCGACTTTGACGACAGGCCGAAACGCCGCAGACACTACGGTGATGAGAAACGATATGACCGGGGACGGAGACGGCCGGATGAACCTATGGGGGACGGGGAACCCATGAGGGACAGAGGCCATGCCTCCAGCAACGATTCTGGCGGGAGCGAAGGCGCCAGGGCCCGTATGGAGCGTGCTGGGAACGACCACGAGTACGAGCACCGCCGCAGACGCTACGACGACGACGATTCCGATATGGTGATGCTGCCCCACTTGGCAAAGAAGGCGCTGGCCAACCCCAAACTGCTCATAATCGGGGCCATCGTCCTTATCCTGGTGATCATCGGGGCGCTGTTCCTGGTGCTCCCACTTCTGGGAGACCTTATCGATTTCGTGGACAAGAACGGCATCCAGGGTACCCTGGACCGGGTTTGGAAGGGCGATGCTCCAACTACTCAATAGTGCATAATATCAGAATTATCCACAATGCTACCCACAGAATCAACCTCTCGCCAGTCAGGATAAACGAATGGATTCGAATAGTATCGGCACTCCAGCTCTATGGTTTGGATTTATAGCTTTCGTAATCGCTCTTTTGGCACTGGATCTTGGTGTATTTCATCGTAAGGCCCATGCTGTTTCCACGAAGGAGGCGCTAGTATGGACGACTGTCTGGATTGGCCTGGCACTGTTGTTCAACCTCGGGGTCTACCACTTCTACGGGTCGGAAAAGGCTCTTCAGTTCTTAACCGGCTATCTCATCGAAAAGGCTCTGTCCGTCGATAACTTATTCGTATTTTTGGTTTTGTTCTCCTATTTTGCTGTACCGCCTGAGCTGCAACACAGAGTGCTATTCTGGGGGATTCTTGGGGCTTTATTGATGAGAGCTGGATTTATCTTTGCCGGTGCGGCTCTGATTCAGTCATTCCATTGGGTTATCTATATTTTTGGAGCTTTTTTGGTCTTTACCGGTGTCAAGCTACTTGCACACGATGACAAGCAGATAGATCCCGAGCGCAACCTGCTTCTGCGGCTGTTCCGCCGGCTTTTCCGCTCCGTGCCCGACTACCGGGGCTCCCACTTCATCGTGAAGGAGGGCGGTAAGTGGTTCGCCACTCCGCTCCTGGCTGTCTTGGTTACAATCGAGGCGACGGACCTGGTGTTCGCTGTTGATTCCATTCCAGCCATTTTTGCCATCACCACAGACCCATTCATAGTATTTACTTCGAATATATTTGCCATCCTGGGGCTCAGAGCACTCTATTTCTTGCTTGCTGGAGCCATGGGCAAGTTCCGCTTTCTCAAGGTGGGGCTTGGTCTGGTGCTGGCTTTCGTTGGCACGAAGATGCTGATTGTCGACCTCTTCAAGGTGCCTATCGCCCTTTCTCTGGGCGTGATCACCGCTCTCCTAGCCGGTTCCATAGCTGCATCGCTTTTAGCTCCAGCGAAGTCTGACAAGTAGCCGGGGCCCAGCTTCGCTCCCTGCCAATCCCGCCATCGACTTTGGTATCCAGTGGAGGCATACAGCCAACATGACACGTCGCGGGTGGAAGCTTCAAGCCAGATGACCGCCGCCAGCGCCGGTCTCAAACCCAACCGGCAGCATCTGCTTCTCCCCCTGTCCTACTGAGAGCCACGATGCGGCGGTAACGACACTGCGGCAAGGCTGCCTTGTCGAATCGCTCAGCATGGCTCACGCGTTAGGCCAACCATTGTGCCGCCACTACACGGCTGCTCACATATCTCGATCCACCCAGCAGCCGTGTACCCCGAGCCGGCCAAAGGCCGAGTCGAGGGGGGGGACGAGAATGGCGAGCAGTGGTTTAGGGCGCCCCAAGCTCCGGCCCCCGCCCGTTCATGGCTCACGCGTGCGCCCAACCATTTACCCCCGCCCCATGCTGGGTTACTATGCCCGTTGCCATCGCTGGTCAGCGGTCAGCGTTGGGCGCTGTTGTGGTCCCACTGCTGGTCAGTCACCTTGGAGGAGAGATGGAACGAATAGGACAAGGGGCCGGGGACCCTCTCCGGAATAGCGAGTTGGTGGCCTCGGGAATTGGCGACGCAGGCCGCTATGGCGGAGTGGTGCTCCTGTCGCTGGTCTTGGCCGCTGCGCTGGGATGCAGCGATGGTGGCACCCCGCCGGACACGCAGGCCACGCTGGATTCGTCGTTGGACGTCGGCGATTCTGTTGGGGACAAGGGAGCGGACGCTGGAGCCGAGACGCTGGATGCAACAGTGGCAGATGCCACCGACGTTGCGGAGTTGGGTACCCCTGACGACCTCCCTGGGGCTGACTCACCGGGGGCTGACATGCCTCTGGAGGTGGCCGATCTGGGGGAGTGGGATTTTGTCTGCGAACAGTGCACGGATCTTCATGACTCTGATTCGAACTGGGAGATTGTGGGGGACGTGGGCACAGACACCGATACTCTGGATGCCTACGAGCCACCGGAAGGCTTTGGGGCGCTGGGCGGTCAATGCGGCGTGATAACCTACGACCTGCTGGCGGCCCCGGCCCCGTTTCTCGTCGTAAACCGCATCGACTTCGGCAACGATCCCTACGATGATGCCGATTTGGACCTCCTTTCGGCAGGTGGGCAGACCATCATGACGACGGAGAACGCTGGGGGAAGTTCAGAACACTCCGAGGCCTTCTCGTTTGAAGTGCTGCATAGGTGCGAGGGTGCAGAACTGCTCAAGACCGAGATGGAGATCACATACAGCGATTCCCAGGGCAAGCGGACCGACATCCTGGTATCCATGCACAGCCTGAAGGTTGGGGTCAGCGTCACCCGTGCAATGGCCTGGCCTTTGGACGCCCCCTACCCTACCTCGCAGGCAGCATCGCTGCTGCAGAAGAAGCTGGACGGGATCAGCGCTGCCAACATCAACGTCGCTGGAGATGATATCTGGCAGAAGCACATTCTGCATGTGCTTGCATACGGAGATGCTCATGCCGAGAGCATAGTAGAGGCCTGGGAGCAGATGGACCAAGCCACGGTAGGTCAAACGGTTCTGGTGGTCACCATCACCGACGGGGACGATGCGTTCATATACTGAACTCGCTTCGCCCCACCTCCAAGCGAACTCAGGGTCATCGCAGTATTGACAGTGCCCCCCACACCAGGACCACTGAGGCCATCGCCCCGGACGGCAGAGGCCGCACGGCGGGGGGGCCGTCACACCTCCATTGCTGAAGAGCGGCCCGTCCCCGACCATGCACGTTCGTGAGCAGCAGCCTCCGGGGCTCCGTACCCCACAGCCTATGAGGCCGGCGACCCCCACAGCAGATGCAACGGCGGCGTGGGGGCGTCACACCTCCATTGCCGAAGAGCGCCCCGTCCCCGACCATGCACGTCGTTGAGCAGTGTTCCATCCCCTATTTACCCCACTCCTGAACCGGGCTCCGTCCCTGAACCGGGCTCCGTCCCTGAACTGGGCTCCGTCCCCGAGCTGTCACAATCCTGACCTGGGTTCCGTCCCTGAACCGGGCTCCGTCCCCGGCCATTACTTGCCGGAAGGGGGCGCCGGGGGGGGAGGGGTCAGCACTCCCTGATTGAAGAGGGCGGTTGTGAACGTTGCGGCTCCGCCCGCGTTGACGTGGACTCGGTCTGCGAAACCGGTGGAGTCGGGAACAGCAGCGGAGAAATCGAAGACCTGGGCTCCGTCCCCAACCATCAGTTCTACCCCAGCTATCCACTGCTGGAGATTCTCGAGCTTCGCCCTGTGCTCTGGCAGGTAAGGAGCTACAACTACTCGAACGGCTATGTTCATCTCTCGGGCTGTTTCCAGAATCCGTTTCATAGCCCTGACGTTCTCGGGGATTGGCACTGGAAGCCTGGCCAGCGGTCCGCTTGCAGCCTGCTGAACCAGCGATGGCTGGATAGTGGCGGCATTCACCCAAGCCTGGTCCGACTTGTCTCGGTAATATAGAGCTCTGAGAAGCATATCACTATTAAACGTGTAGAGCGCCGATATTTTTGAGGCAATTACATTACGTTCATCATAAGTCCACGCAAGGTCCGTAAGCCTTTTAGAGTACCTGAGATACATACGTAAACCCTGCACTGGCCCCCTCGATGCCGAATTGAGGTTGGTCGCCTCCATGAGCAGCAGCCTCGGCGGCCGGTTGTGCTCCAGATAGTCGTTGAGCAGCGCCTCCATGAGTTCGGTGGACATGGCGTTGTGGGAGAGATTCAGGCATTGCAGTCCAGTGAGCTTCTCAATAAGGGGAGCCAAGAAAGAGCCTGCGCCCCTGGAATCGCCGAGGACCAGGATGTCAGCGTTCATGCCTCCACGGTAGAGTCTGGAGAAACGTATTTCGCTGCGCAGGACCATAGCGTCAAGGAGCAGGGCCCCCACCCTGTCGCCGGCAACCAGCACAACCAGAAATGCGGCCCAAATCAGAATCCACTTCCTGGTAGTGTGACGCCGGCCAGCGCTGGGCTGAGAGCTAGCCTCAGGATGCCCAGGACCGTACTGCGCCCCTGTACCAGAATTGCCCACCAACGGGGCTTGCGGCCCCCCTTGGCTTTCAGGTCTGCCCTTGGAGTCGGGTTCCTTCCGTTTACCATTCATATTCATTCAGGCCACCTGCACCTTAGGCACTCTACCCACAGGCATCTTCGGAGGGGCGCAGAAGCGGCGACCGGTCCAGCCCCGGGTGGCAGGGTCCGGCGAGCGTGAATTGCGCCGCTATTAGCCCCAAATGTGCATACCTGCAGGTTTCGCATGTTGCCTAGAACTGAAAGTATATAAAGGCGTTGCTGGAGAACGTCCCAGCAAGCGCCACCAACCACAACAACATCGCTACGGCACCAGCACCGACGAGTGGCCGCTCCTTAAGTGCCTCAGCCATTTTGAACTTGAAGCTCATAGCCTCCAGCGTCCAAAGAATTGCAATCAGTCCAACCCCTTTGACCACGTGAAACATGTTTGGGATTCGCGTGGCATCGGCCAGATTCAGAGAGAAGATCTTTGCCAGGATGACCCACGCGGAATCGAAGTCCCTGGCCCTGAAGAAGACCCATGTGAGCGTAACGATGCAGAATACCAGAGCAATGGCCGCCAGATTCCACAATGCCATGGGCAAGCCCAGTCGCCTTGCCGCTTTGGTAGCACGGGCCCCTATGGTCCTCTGCAGGGTCAAATACAGGCCGTGGAGGCCACCCCAGACCACGAAGGTCCAGCTTGCTCCGTGCCAGAGGCCACCCAGCAGCATCGTAATGAACAGGTTGATGGATGTTCGGGTTGGCCCCTTGCGATTACCTCCAAGGGGGACGTAGAGGTAGTCACGGAGCCATGAGGAGAGGGAGATATGCCATCGCTTCCAGAACTCACTGAAGTTAGCCGAGAAGTAGGGACGGTCGAAGTTGATTCCGAGATCATACCCCAGCATCCTGCCGATTCCGATGGCGATATAGGAGTAGCCAGCAAAATCGCAGTAGATCTGGAATGAGTAGAAGACCACTCCAACAAGCAGAGAGAAGCCTGAGTGGGCTTCCGGGGAGGCGAATCGTACGTCAACCACCGTGGCAAGGCTGTCAGCGATGCCGACCTTCATGAAGTAGCCCCAGACGACCAGGCCGAAGCCTGCGGAGAAGGAGTCCCACCGGAAGGAGAAGTCTCGATGCAGTTGTGGAACCAGCAGGGAGGCCCGAACGATGGGGCCTGCCACAAGCTGAGGGAAGAAGGCCACGAAGGTTGCGAATCGGAGCAGGGAGCGCTCCGCAGGCATCGTCTTTCGGTAGACATCTATGGTATAACTAAGCGACTGAAATGTGAAGAAAGATATGCCTACTGGCAAAATAATCCCGGAATCGACCTCGGGAAGATGTAGGCCAAGGAACGAGAACGCACTTACAACAGTATCCAGGGCAAAATCAGTGTACTTGAACACAGCCAGCAGTGCCAAACAGCCCACCACAGCTGCCGTGGCCCAGCGCTTCCTCACTCGTTGGTCATCGGAGGCTTCTATACGTAGCGATGACCAATAGTTAACAACAGTAACAATGATAATCAGGCCGAGAAAACGCCAATCCCACCAGCCGTAGAACAAATAGCTTGAAACAAACGACACCCATACACGTGCCATACCTCGTGTAAGGAAATAGGCCAAGAAGAAAACGGGGATGAAGACCAGAAATACTACGCTATTGAACAGCATCTTGCCCTCTTGACGGGGCGCATTGTCGGGCCTTACTTGGGCGCTGTCAAGGCAGCAATGGCCTGAGATATTGCTCTTCTCAGACTGTTTGCGTTGGGCGGCTTGACTAGAAAGGCCCCAACTCCGACCCTTGTAGCGGCTTCCACAACCTCCTTGTGCTCGTAGGCGGTTAGAACCACGATGGGCGTGGGGCGCAACCTGAGAATCATCGATGAGGCTTCCAAACCGCTCATCACGGGCAGGTGCACATCCATGAGAACGGCGTCGGGCTTGAGTTCAAGGGTCATGTTGACAGCCTCCCGACCGTCCGTGGCCTTTCCGATAACCAGATAGCCGCACTCTTCAAGAACGCCTTCGATCATCTCCGCCACTAAGAAATCATCTTCCACGACAAGGATCCGCATCTTGGTTTCAGGCATGGCAATGCCCCCTATTCGGAAATACGTTTCAGGCCTAAGGCCGAACTCATTCGGAGGGTGACCAGGGCACCACCGTCGTTCCTTAACTCCAGCGCACCGCGCAGGTCATGGGCCGCCAGAGTCCTCAGCAGATAGATCCCGAGACTGCTTCTTTGGCCGGCCAGAACCTCGGGAGGGAAGCCGGGGCCATCGTCAGAATAGGTCATGACATAGTCCGCTGGGTCCGAAGTGTCAGCCATGGGAAGCCACCGGCCGGAGAGTCTGACTCTAACGTGCTCCTTGGCACCCAGGGCATGTTTCGTTGTGTTTGTGGCCAATTCGAACAACAGGAGAGCCAGAGAGTTGGCCGCTTGCGCTGGAAAGCGGGCGTCCTCCCCCACGAAGGAAAACTCCATGCTCTTCTCGTAGTGCACCAGTTTCGATGCGGCCCCCATTACCTCATTGAAGAGTCGGCTCATGGGCAGTGGGCCCCACTTGGAAGCCGAGAGCATGCCATGCACCAGCGCCATTGTCTCCACGCGGCCCGCCAATTCAGTCATGGCGCTCTGGAAATCGGCCCGAAGGTTCTCGGCAATGAAGCGGCGCTGGGCATACAACAAACCAATCACAGCCATCATATTGTTCTTGACCCGATGGTTCACCTCGTGAAGCAGGGTAGCGGTGGCTTCGGCATCTCGTCTGGACTGTTCCAGCAGAACTGCGTTTTCTTCAGCCAGGGCCTTGTGCAGAGCCTCACTGGCTCGAAGCGCCTCTTCGACCTGCTTGCGCTGGGTAATGTCCTCGGAGATACCAAGAAGATACTCTGCCTCACCGCCCTGGCCCATGACAGGGACCTTCAGCGTGTGCAGGATGCGGGTCCCTCTGCCACTGCTCTCCAAAGGCTCTTCGGGAATGTCCACAAGCTTGCCGTGGCGCAGAACCTCTCTGTCCTTCTCAATGAAAAACTCCGCCTGGTCGGGTGGAAAGAAATCGTAATCGTTCTTGCCCAGTAATTGGTCGCGGCTCCGGCCAAGCAAGGCCTCACCGGCACGGTTGAAGCGAAGAAACCGGAGGTCCTCCGCATCCTTCAGGAAGACCATGAGCGGGATGTTTTCGATGATGGAGTCCAGAAAGGCATTAGCCCTGCGCAATTCATCCTCGGCTTTGCGGTGTTCTACCAGTGCCATTCTCAACTGCATATTCGTAAAACTAAGCGACGAAATCATGTGAGCCAGTTTGGCATACAGCCCCATCACCTGACTTACCCTGTGACGACTATATCTAGGCACTTTATCTACCGCCGCAAGATATCTTTCCTCATCAAAACCGAACTCGGCTGCCTGTCGCCTGAACTGGTCGTAGTCGACCTCCTCGTCATCGTAGAAAAACTGTCCTACGAAGAGATTTCCAAGATGCTTGTCTGCTACCATTATTGGAGTGGCAACGTCCCAGAGGTTGTTTCTACACCGGTAGGCCTTGAACTCACCTAGCGGAATACCGGCAGAGAGTAATGTATCACTCTCAATGCAATTCCTGCACGATAATGCATTTGCTCGGTGAAATTTCAGACAAACATCCTGCCAGCCGGTGTCAATTAGAAGATTCCCCTCTAAATCAATAATCGCCACATTCATGCCGGTTAATGACCATAAATCCAACATCACAGGCTTGACAGATTCTACATCGAGAATATCCCTCAGTCTAATATCAAATTTATCAAACGCTGCGTTGGTCGTGGTACCCTGTGGTAGTTCTTCGTTCATGCTTCTCACCTTCACATGCACCGGCAGCCATCGACCGCCGTCGTCCACAGACCATCAACTGCCGAAGGAAGCCACCCCCTTGCGGCACACGAACTTCAACTCAGAACAGAACAACATAAGTTCTCTAAGCCACGACCTCGAACGGGAGAATCATCAGCTGACTCGACAGGTTCATCCTCAGGAAAGCGCCCTGCGTTGCCCCGAAGGAGATCCCATTTGCGAGTCGGCACTCGCATAGTAGGACGACAAGAATGGGAGTGTCCAGCGAATATTGAACCGAACGGTCGGCGTGCAAGGCGTCCGGGGACGGGGCCTCGGTGGGGGACGGGGCCTCAACCGGGGACGGGGCCTCGGTGGGGGACGGAGCCTCGGTGGGGGACGGAGCCTCGGTGGGGACGGGGCCTCAACCGGGGACGGTCCGGGGACGGGGCCTCGGTGGGGGACGGGGCCTCAACCGGGGACGGTCCGGGGACGGGGCCTCGGTGGGGGACGGGGCCTCGACCGACCAATAGCAATTGCCTAAGCCGTGGGAGCACCTATAATCGAAGCGCATGGGCCATTGGCCGCTCAGAAACAAGTCTTCTTGGTAAACACCCACCGTCAGCGGGTGGGCCTTGAAGCGGCAGTTCGGCCGCCGCACAACATGAAGAGGTGAAAACATTGAAAACCGAAGGAAAGGCTCGAAGGTTCTTCTCGATCGCAGCGGTTGTTCTTGCTGGGTCTGTGATCGCCGCTCTGGGGACACTTGGTGCCGGCTCCTGTCTCCCATCCGAGGAGTACCTTGAGGACCAATGCGAACAACTTGCCGACAATCCAGCCACGGCGGATCCTTGGCTGGAGCAGCAGTGCGTTGAAGTGGCCAACTATTTGCCGGAGGCTCAGGACAACTTCGCCGGAGTCGCCGAAATCGTCCAGGTCAAGGTCGAGGGCGACAAAGCGGTCATCAGTCTTGTGTTGACCGATGCTGGCGGGAAGCCTCTAGCTGGCCTGTCAGGCGAAGCTCTGACGGTTGAATTCGTTGATGAACTGGGGGCCTCTCCTGGGACAGTCAATGCCATAAGTAAGCTTTCTGATGACGGAGACACAAATACAGCGCCAAAAACATCATTCTCTGTAGTGGTTGACAGAAGCGGTTCTATCCCAGACCAGAGTCTTACAGATGTAACTTATGGTCTTAGGGAGTTGTTTTCAGTTCTTGGTCAGCCATTTGAGGCGCAATTAATATACTTTAGCACGGATGTCCTTGTAATTCAGCCATTCACAAGTGAAGGGGAGCTTTTGTCGACAGCCGCTGGCGATGACAGCGTGGCCAGGGATCTAACCTCCCTTTTTGATGGCCTTGCAACGGGGGTTGCCGAGGGGGCACAGAGAGATGCCCGTTTCCGCTTCATCTTGTTGGTGTCCGACGGCGGAGACAATGACAGTTCAACAAATGAAGCCGACGTGATTGCTGCGGCCAAGGGAGCGGGGCTTCCAGTCTTCTGTCTGGGCGTCGGGTTCGCCGATCTGGCGCTACTGAAGAGAATCGCAGATCAGACTGGCGGCTATTACACCTACATCCCCAGCTTCAAGAAGCTGCGAGCGGCTTTCGACGAGGTTGCCGAATTCGTTGGTGGAACTTTCCAAGTCGAAGTATCGGGGGTGCCGGCCGGCGCCAAATCGATGGTGCTGCAAGTGACAACAGAGGAAGGGACACGCACAATTGAGGGAAATCTGTATTTATAGACTTTCTGGCGTAATCATACTGCCATGGTATAATCATAGAAAGACGCATTTTGGGCGAAGCCGTTGCAGTTGAGTTATCCTTTAAAATATTGTTTTAGCACAAATGCAAGATTTGCCGGGCGCTCGGCCAGACGCCTCATGAAGTATGGATACCACGACTCACCAAATGGTACATATACCCTCACGGCCCACCCGGCCTCGTTCAGGGTCTTTTGGAGGTCAGCACGAATGCCGTACAGGAATTGGAATTCGAACTGCGTCGGCTTCAAGCCTCTCTCACGGACCCAAACCAAGGCCTGTTCAATGATGGCCTCATCGTGCGTACCCAAGGCGAGATGGAAGCCTTTGGCAACCGTTTCCTTGGCCAGACCCAAGTCGGTACATGCTAGGAAGCTGGCGTCGACCCCACGCTTGCTCGTTATCGCAACAGTCTCCGGCTCCCGATATGCCCCTTTGACCAGCCTGACTCTACCTCCCCTGTCTGTCAGCGTCTTGAAATCATCGGCTGTGCGATGAAGGTACGCTTGCAGAGCAATTCTCGTCAGCGGATGTTCCCTCAATACATCAAGGTAGATATCCAAAGTGGACTGGGCAAGTCTACTATCTTCCATATCAATTTCAACAATTTGACCATGCGATTCAGCTGAAGCTACCAGCCTATGGAGACGCTGTCTACACAGCTCCTGGTTCAAGGCCAGACCCAACTGCGTCGGCTTAATGCTCACTGACCCGGCGATTCCATGGGCCGCCATCTTATCCAGGAGTTCCATGTAGCCCGCAAGCGCTCGGTCCGCCGATGCATTATCCTGGACGGCCTCCCCAAGAAGGTCCATCGTGACCAATACGCCCCGCTCAATCAGGGTTTGGGCCGCTCCAATGGCCTCACCAACTGTGGACCCGGCAACGAATCTCCGCACTGCAGAGCGCGTTATCCGACTGTTGACCAACCACCGTTCCATTCGATCAGATCGAGACATTGCAAGCATTAGGCTTCTGAGCATGCAACTAACCTCCATAGCAAGACTGGACCCATGCGCACGTCCACCGATTACGCCAATCGCGTTTGCGGTTCCCGCTGGACGTAGACAACTCGGGACGGCCATCGTGGCCACCACTGGTAGGCTCCGGCCTCACCCCTCAAGGTCCTCCCCTCACGGTCGCCAATCCAATGGTACCTTCGACGAATGCCCCCCCGCCCTGCGCAGACCGCTCATGCGGAGCCTACCGCAGTCTCCATCGACGGCAGGGCAGGAGACTCAAGCTAGCATGTATCGGGTTGCAGACAAGTCAAGTCAAGGCCATTGGGTGGTGGGCCCCGTCCCTGCACATTGGCCCCCGCGTCCCTGCACATTGGCTCCCCCGT
>CAZQHM010000130.1:0-12725 GCA_964593355.1 uncultured Myxococcales bacterium | reverse complement strand
TCCCAGGTGACGAATGAGCGAGGGGCATAGCGGCGTCCCATGAATCGTCGGGCGGCCCAGAGCAGGGCCACGGCCATGAGCAGGGTGGCTCCCACCGAGGCCACGGCGGCAAAGACCGTGACGGTTCCAACCACTGTCGCATAGTGACTGACGCCCAGGCTCTGCACGGGTCTGGCGAGCAAGGCAGGCAGCCAAGGTGCTGCAAGGGCGATAGAGACATTGGCCAGGGCCAGTACGAGCATGGGTAGCAGCATGGTATAGGGTGTGGGCTTGGGCTGGGCTGCTGCTTGGGTGCGTGGGGTGCCCAGGAATGCTGCGCCGAAGAGGCGACCGAAAGCGGCGATGGCAAGGGCCCCGACCAGGGCCAGGACGATTATAATCGCCACGGCCAGTGCTGCCACCACGTGGGAGGAATTGGCCACGTTGCGCCATGCAGCGGTGTAGAGCAGAAGCTCGCCCAGGAAGCCGTTCATAGGAGGCAACCCGGCGATGGCCAGGGTGCCGACGAAGAAGAGGATGGCCAGGGCTTTGGCGCCGTTGCGTGCCATGCCACCCAGGGCTTCCAGTGAGCGTGTGCCGGTAGCCGAAATTATTGCACCGGCGCCCATGAAGAGCAGCCCTTTGAAGAGCGCATGGTTGAGCGAGTGCAGAATTGCTGCCGAATAACCAAGCCACTCCACCGAGGGGATTGCCAGGTGACGTCCAAGGAGGCCGACGCCCATGGCCAGGAAGACGATGCCCATGTTCTCGGCGCTGGAGAAGGCCAGGATTCTCTTGATGTCGGCGTTGACCAGGGCCATGAGCAGGCCATAGAGGGCCCCGGCGCCGCCCAGGACCAGGAGGGTAGCGGGCCACCAGAGGGGCACGGGCCCGTCGACGAAGGTCAGAAATCTCAAGAAGCCGTAAGCTCCCATTTTGAGCATCACCGCGGACATCACGGCGGAGACATGGCTTGGGGCTGCGCTGTGGGCCTCGGGCAACCAGCCGTGAAGGGGGAAGAGGCCTGCCTTGAGGCCAAAGCCAAGGAGGGCAAGCAGGAAGCAGAGGCCCGGAGCGGCGCTACAGCTCATGTGTGAGAAGAGCATTGCGGCGTCACCGTTGGAGAGCGTGAGGAAGAGCAGGAAGAGCGCTGCAGCGCCCACCTGGCTTGCCAGGAGGTACCAGATTCCGGCTCTGCGAACAGCAGCGCTGCGGTGGTCGAAGACAACGAGGGCGAAGCTGCTCAGGGCCATGGTCTCCCAGGCGATGAGGAAGAGTATGCCGTCTCTTGCGACCACTACGCCGAGCATGCTGAGTTGCAGGATAGAGAGCAGCAACCAGGTGTGACCGCTGCGGGCGTGGCCATCCTCGCCCTTCATGTAACCTATGCCGTAGAGTGCGGCCAGGCCGGTCACGAAGCAGACTATCAGAGCAAAGAAGGCCGAGAGGGCGTCGAGCCCCACGGCGCCCGCACCAAGGGGCAGTGCCCAGGGCAGTTGCAGGCTGGACGCCGGTGGGCCACCGGGGTCATGCAGCAGGAAGCCTGCCAAGGGCAGGGCAAAGAAAAGGGAGGAGAGGGCAATAGCAGCGCCACCCAGCCATCTGCTCAGAGCAGGTCTGGAGGCCAGAAGCCAAGCGGCTACACCACCCAACAGGGTCAGAGCAACACCGGCGATATAAAGGTTCATTGAAGCGCCTCCACAGGCGTCCGCTGGAGACGCCCCAAAAGCTGCGCCGTGATATTCCTGTGGGGCGAAAGTTGCAAGGGGAATATTTGGTGACGGGTGCGGATCCCAAACCGGGGAGCAAATGGACTCTGTCACGCTGGTAGACAGTTCGGCGCCCCCCCTTCGCCAAGGCTTCGGCGGGGCAAGCTGGCGACCCCCCTTCGCCAAGGCTTCGGCGGGGCAAGCTGTCAACCCGCCTTTGGCGGGACTACGGCCACGAAATGCACTGGGCGGACGTACCGGTCCCCGGCAACGGAAAAGCACCCTTCAGTGACGGTGGGGCAGTCGCCCGTTGGGGGCAAAGGACTGGCCGTGCGATGGGCTGGAACGGTTTGGGAAGGGTGGCCTACGCCTTGGGCCGGAGTTTTACATTGACGTTGGGAGCGCTGGTAGTAGCATCCCCGCAATCGGGGGGTAGGGATGACCACGGATAGCACCAGGGCCAGAATATTAGATTGTGCAGAGAGCGAGTTCGCCCAGAACGGCTTCGCCGGGGCAAGGACCAAGTCCATTGCCCTTGCTGCCGACGTCAACCCTGCGATGATTCATTACTACTTCGCTACGAAAGAGGGGCTGTTCGAGGCGGTCTTGGACAGGATGATTCTGGAGTTGTCGGAGATTGTGGAGAGGCTGGTTCCGGCTCCTATCTCCATGGAAGCCAAGCTCGATGCCTTCCTGGACGGCTACTTCGACTACCTTGTGAGGCACCCCAACTTCACGCGACTCACCAAGATGTCGGTAGGGGCGACCCACAATAAGCGCGTTGAAGCCTGGATTGAGATGTTCTTCCGACCGCTCTTCGAGGCAGGTGTGGCCTTTTTGCGCCAGGGGATGGAGGCGGGGCGGTTCCGCAAGGTGGACGCCGAGCAGTATCTGGTCTCCTTCTACTGTATGACGGTCTCCTACTTCTCCGACGCCGACATGCTCAGTCTGCTGCTGCGAAGGGATGCCATGTCTCCTCCGGCGGTGGACGCCCATCGGGAAGCGCTGAAGGAGCTGTTCTTCCACGGCCTGGGGGCCACCCGGCCAACGGCGCCCACCTCCGGGCACCACTAAGCACACCCAAGCCATCAGAGTCGACCTCGACGCCCGCTCCCCCGGCGGTTCCGCACCCTGCGGCGGGGTTTGCCTTGACAAAAGGGGTCTCCCCGTCGTATTAACCAACCAGTCAATTGAACTGGCCGGTTAATTGGCCCCCTTCTGGCGAGGACATTCTTGAACACCATACATATTGACGAGGGCTCTGCTCAGCGCAGGCCAGAGCGGTGTCGACTTGGCATCGATGCAGGCAGCATATCTTTGAAGCTTGTGGCTGTGACCTCCGAGGGCAGGGTCTCGTGGAGGCGTTGTGTGAGGCATCATGGGGCGCCCGCAGCGGCCCTGCGTGCGGAGTTGGAGTCGCACCCCTTCTTGGCGCGTATTCCTGCGGTGGCGGTAACAGGCCACTTTGGACCAGTGTTGGCGGGCATGTTGGGAGCGCCGCTGGTGGACACCGTGGCGGCCACGGTAACGGGGCTTGGGGCGGTTGGGGTAAAGGCAGACTCGGTGCTGGACCTTGGCGGCAACTCTTTGACCCGCATACGACTGGACGAACGGGGGCGCTTCTCGGGTTTCGAGGCCAACACCCTATGCGCTGCGGGTACGGGCGGCTTTTTGGATGAGCAGCGACAACGGATGCAGCTTCTGGATGAGACGGTGAGCGAAGCCAGGGGCGTCGATGCGCCTCCTACCATTGCAAGTCGCTGCGCCGTCTTCGCCAAGAGCGACCTGATTCACCGCCAACAGGAGGGCTACAGCAAGGCCGAGCTCTGGTCGGGGCTGTGCCGCAGCCTGGCCCGCACAGCGGTGCACACGCTGTACAAAGGCAGACCGCCGTCGGGGCGAGTGGCCGTAGTGGGCGGACTGGCACTGGACGAGGTGGTGATGAAGTGGCTTGAGCCAGCTTTAGGCATCCAGCCCGTGGTGCCCCAATGGCCCGACACTGTTACTGCCCTTGGTGCGGCCCAGTCAGCGATGCCATGCAGAGAGGGTTGGCATAGGCTGGAGAGCGTGGAAGAGCAGGGTGCCCACTCCAGTAGGAGGGAGCCGCTGCTGCTGAAGAGAAGCCGTCACCCCTCGTTCGAGGTGGCCCACGCCTGGGTCGAGGAGGAGTGTGAGGTGCGGGTGCACCAGCAGCGCCTGCCGGCCCTCTCTCGGGTCTATTTGGGCATCGACGTGGGCTCCACCTCCACGAAGCTGGTGCTTCTGGCGCAGGACCAGGGGCAGACAGATACCCCTTTGAACGTCGTCGCCGACATCTACACACGAACCAAAGGAGATCCCATCGGAGCAGCTCGCAGGCTGCTCTCGGTGCTGGGCGCCATGGAGGCCAGGTTCCAGACCCGCTGGGAGATGTTGGGCGTGGGCACCACCGGTTCGGGGCGAAAGCTGGTGGGTGAGTTCGTAGGCGCGGACCTTGTTCTCAATGAGATATCCGCCCATGCTGCCGGAGCGATTAGCGAGGCAGGAGAGGTCGAGACCATCTTCGAAATAGGCGGGCAGGATGCCAAATATATAAGAATTATCGATGGCCGAGTCGTCGACTCAAATATGAACTACGTTTGCGCTGCGGGAACCGGATCGTTTGTAGAAGAATTGGCACGAAAACTCGGCATGGGAGTTGAAGAGGTGGGTCAGGCTACCGAGGGGGTAGCCCCGCCTTATACTTCCGACCGCTGCACTGTCTTCATGGAGCAGGACGTTCAGAAGCTTATCCGTGAGAAGCACAGCAGAGAGGAGGTGATGGGGGCGGTCCTCTACTCTGTATTCCAGAACTACATCAGGAAGGTGGTGGGCCACCGCCCTATTTCTAAGACGAGGGTATTCTTCCAGGGTGCCACGGCCAGGAACCGTGGGCTCGTGGCGGCCCTGGAGAACCTGCTGGACGTGGAGGTGGTGGTGTCGCCGCTGTGCCACGTCATGGGGGCACTGGGCGTGGCATTGGAGGCCAGGCGAGCCGTGGCCGGTGGAAAGGGAAGTTCTTTCCTGGGGCTGGAGGCGGCCCGGAAGGGCGTAAGCATCAGCCAGGACACCTGCACGCTTTGCAACAACAACTGCACCATCTCCAGCCTGAGGCGGGAGGGTGGTGAGGTTGCGGCATCTTGGGGTTACCTGTGTGGGAGGGAGCCGGACCAGCACGGGTTGAGGGTTGACCCCGGTCACGAGCCCTTCAGGGTCAGAAGTCGGCTGTTCGCCAAGGAGGCGCTGTCACGTGAGAAGGCCATCAAGACCGAGATTGCTATGCCCAGAACGCTGCTGCTCTTCTCATATGGGCCATTCTTCAGGGCCTTTTTCGGGACGTTGGGATACAACATCCGCTGGTCCAACCCCAGCGACTCACAGACGGTACTTCTGGGCAACCAGTGGTCTACTGCCGACCTGTGTCTTCCGGTGAAGTTGGCTCACGGCCACGTGGCGCAGCTTCTGCACGACCACCCTACCCTTCCGGTCTTTGTGCCGCACCTGATCTCGGCCAGGGAAACGGGCAAGACGAGTCGGTCATTTTTCTGTCCCTACAACATCGGACTGCCGGGCATGGTTGATGCGGCCATGGAGCTTCAGGGGGTGGATAGTGGCAGGCTGGTGCGATGTGCGGTGGATTTCCGTTGGGGTGTGAATGAGGCAGCGCAGAGCATGCTTGCGGGGTTGGGGCAGGCATTGGGGTGTGACGAGGCGGCTTTGAGGCGAGCGTGGGCCTCGGGAGTTGAGGCTCAGCGGAGTTTCGACGGGCAGGTTCGGGGTCTGGGGGATGCATGGCTGGAGGAGCGAGGGCTTGGCGGGTGGCCCAGGGGCGTGGGCGACAAACCGGGCGCTGAGGCGGCGGGGCACCAGGGCACGGGCATGGGAGCCGCTTCTGGCCTGAAGGGGCGTCCGGCCGTAGTATTCCTTGGCAGGAGCTACAACATCCACGACAAGGGCTCCAACCTGGACATACCGGCCAAGATGGCATCTCTGGGCTTCGACGTGGTGCCCATGGAGTTCCTGCCGCTGGATTCGGAGCCACTGGCGCCTGAGTACGGGAATATGTACTGGAACTCCGGGCGGGCGATTCTGGAAGCGGCCTCGTACATCAGGCGGACGCCTGGGCTCTTCGGTTGTTATCTGACCAACTTCTCGTGCGGCCCCGACTCGTTCATTCAGAGCGACGTCGAGGAGATAATGGGTGACAAGCCCATGTTGACTTTGGAGTTGGACGAGCACGGGGGCGATGCGGGCTATTGGACGAGGATGGAGGCCTTTGCGGATGTGGTGCGGCGGTGGGATGGGGCCAGGGGCAACTCTTCACCCCGGAGGAGCGGGGTTATCGTCAAGAACCAGCAGGAGCGGGTCCTCTGGATTCCGCCCATGCACGAGGTTTCGCCCACGTTGGTTTCGGCGGTTCTTCGGGCGGCAGGCATAGACGCCCGACCGCTTCCGGTGGAGACGCCAGAGAGCTTCGCTATGGGTCGAGCCCACACCCGGGGCACCGAGTGTGTTCCGTGCCCTGCCACCCTGGGCACCTTCTTGGATACGGTAAGCAAGGCCCCCAACGAGAAGCATGCGCTCTTCATGCCGACGGCCAGCGGGCCTTGCAGATTCGGGCAGTACTGTTCGCTGCACCGGAGAGTGTTGGACAAGCTGGGGATGGAGGAGACGCCTGTTGTCTCCTGGACCTCCACGGACTCATACGGAGGGCTGAAGACCTCCGTGCGCAAGCGCTTCTGGACGGCCCTTGTTCTAGGCGATTTGCTATTCAAAATGCGCTGCCGGACCCTCCCGTACGAGTCACGCACTGGGGCCACCGAGGCAGCGTTTCAGCACTACACTCAGCAGTTGGCTATGGCCCTGGAGAGGTACTGGAACATTCCGGCGATGATGGAGGAGATGCGCAACGAGTTCCAGGGGTTGATAGACCCCGACGCACCTTCAAAGCCTCTGGTGGGCGTCGTTGGAGAGATATACGTACGGCAGAACCGCTTCTCGAACCAGGACCTCATCACGCGAATCGAGGCAGCGGGGGGGGAGGCGTGGCTGGCGCCAATCTCGGAGTGGGTGCTCTATACGTCCTACATGGAGAAGTGGCTGGCCCGACGCCGGCCTTGGTGGCAGAGGATTGTCACCAGCCTCAAGGACCGATTCCTGGAGGCCGAGGAGCACCGACTGACCGCCCTCTCGATGCCACTGCTCCACGGAAGGACGGAGCCGTCGGTAGGAGAGGTGATGGCCGAGGGCGGGCGTTACTTCCCCTTCGAGTTTGAGGGAGAGTCGATACTCACCGTGGGTCGAGCGGTGCAGTTCGTCAAGCAGGGGGCCGCCATGGTGGTGAACTGCGCACCTTTCGCCTGTATGCCAGGCAGCATGACGGGGGGCATTCTGCAGGCGGTGCAGCAGCAGACGGGGGTGCCGATGCTCTCGTTGTTCTACGACGGAGAGGGCGACATAAACGCCAGGTTGGACACCTACCTGGCGAACATCAAGGCAGCGGCGGCCGGTGAGGGGGTGGTTCGGCGAGAGAGTGAGGCGGTGCTCTGAGCTGACCTGCTCCCTGCTTGCCGGACCTCCTGACAGAATTCCCTTTGCAGTTGCCCCGTGCGTTCCCGTTCGGTTGCCGTTGCCGTGATGGGCGTTGGAGGAGCCTTCAGAAGAGCCTCTCGGAGACAAGCTCCATGGAGACGTTCTGGCGAGTCTTGATGGCATCCTTATCGGAGCTTTCGGAGAACTCCTCCTGGATGTCCAGGCGCATGACCATGGCCACGTCGGTACCCTTTTCAAGGTCGAACAAGAAGGCTCCACGGCCCAGGCCCTTGCCCTTGGCGCTCTTGCCGCCCCGCTTTTCGGGGGAGACGCCGCTGCGGATGGTGAAGTCCACGTAGGCAAGCTCGTTGCCCGACGGGCCCCGAATTTTGCCGCGGTATACGTATCTGAAATCGGTGGAGATTACGGTGCCGGCCACCACCAGCTTCTGCTTGGACATCCAGCCACGTCCGGACTTGAGCGGCACCTTGGCCAGGTCCAGGAACTTCTGGTTGAGCCCCTCCACGAGGGCGTCGGCCAGCTTCTCGAAGTCTTTGGGCACGTTTGAGACACGCTCGGCACCGGAGATCTGGCCCAGGGAGTCAATCTGATATGTGACAAGCATCCCCGAGAGGGCTTTGGAGAGGCTCTGGACCTCATCCTCGCTGGCGCCGGCGAGGCCGTAATTGAGCTCATCGAGGGTCCACTTGACGGGGACCAGGTCGAGCTTCTTGGCACCGTAGTGTTCGGACCAGGTCATGCTCCAGACCAGATTGGTTGCGTCGCCTTCGCCGCGGGCGGTGACCCTGGAGTAGAGCTTGCCCTTGACCTTCTGCCCCTCGTCAAACCTGTAGGCGAAGGAGATGGCCGACTTATCGTGGGGCAGCAGCTCCGGTTTTCGGAAGATGGATGCCACGGGGCCGGTCAGGCTCTTGAGCGCCTCGTCGCTGATACCCGCTGCCAATTCTGCGGGGGTGGGCTGTGGAGGTTGGTCCGGTTCTTCCTGGGCTGGTGCCTCTTTCGGGGTGACTACATCCTTCGCCAGGGCGGGGTCGGCCTTGGGCGACAGCCCCCCGAAGTCCGAGTCATCGGGACCGGTGTTGTGGGATGGCAGATCCTCCTGCCCCACCTTGAAGGTGCTCACGTCAGGGGATTTGGCGGCATCGGCAACGTCGGCATCCTGCTTGCTGGAGCAGTTGACCAGCAGGAGCAGAGCGGCCAGCGGCCATACTGCACGGAAGAGACCCATAGGACCACCTGAGCCATTCATGGGGCGGCAACAGCGCCACACCCAGCGGGGCTATCATAGCCGTTTCGCCCTGGGGTTCAAGCACGGTAATGTGTGCAATAAATCGCCATTTCGGGCTCACAGTGCACACTTGCCATCCCCCTCCGGCGGTTCTGCCCGGCAGGAGAGGCCTATTCGGAGCAGTTGCTTGTTGGCACGCCCTGTGCATAATCCAGAGGCGTTGGAAGATGGCAACCTCAGCCCCCGGGGCTGATCGCTTACGGAGAAGACCATGAAGAAGATTATTGCGGTGCTGTTCCTGTTTGTTCTTTCGTTTCCAGGGCTGGCATTGGCCGGTGGCGAGTGCATGAGCGACGCAGATTGCCCGTCAGGCGAGAGTTGCGTCATAGCGATGTGCGCCTGTGCGGGCTGTGCCGAGGGTGAAGAGTGTCTTCCTTGCGAGTGCGAGGAGGAGGGGTTCTGCATGGCCGACGGCGACGACGACCCCGTTGACGGATACTGGCTGGAGACCGAGTGCGCCAACGACGCCGACTGCCCAATGGGGTTCAAGTGCGAGGCCGTGGAGATGGGCTGTGGCGGCGGAGCGGCCTGCCCTCCGTGCGAAGTGCCCGTCTGCCCCGAAGGAACCGAGTGCGAGCCAGTTGAGTGCCCGCCATGCGAGGAGGAGTTCTTCGAGGAATGTGAGGCCGAGACCGTGAACATGTGCACCTACAGCCCCGTTGAGTGCTCAGCCGACAGCGACTGCCCGGCGGACTGGCAGTGCGAGACCTACTCCACTGGCGGCATGATCTGCTCGGACTGCGCCTGTGCTTGCCCTGCCGAGGGTGAGTGCCCTCCGTGCGACTGCGAATCGAGCTGTGAAGAGGTTCCCGGCGAAGAGTACAGCTTCTGCGTTCCCAAGGAGATCGAGTGCTCGGCCAACTCCGATTGCCCCACGGACTGGACCTGCGAAATCATGGTTTACGACGCCGGCTGCGGCTGCACCTGCGCTGCCCCTGCCTGCGACCCCGATGACGGCGAGTGCCCCGAGTTCGAGTGCCCGGAATGTGAATGCCCCGAGCCCACCATGCCCTCCACTGGCTACTGCTTCCCGGGCGGTTGGGGCGTTGTTGCCCAGGCCGGCGCCGAGAACTATCGTGGCGACACGGCCATGAGCCCCGTGGGTGCCATGCCCGTCTCCATGGACGGCGAAGAGCTTGCGGCTGTAGAGAAGGGCGCCTCCAACAACGACGGCGCCGTGGATGAGGCCACCTCGGACTCGGGCTGCTCCATGTCCGACAAGGGCAACGCTGCTGTGGCTCTGATGCTGGCCGGCCTGGCCCTTGCCCTTGGTTTCTTGCGCAGAAGATTCAACTAAACAGGCTCGCTCCGACCGTCGATCATCCCGCTGGGCTGCGTTGGGCTTGGCCGGCCATTTGGAACCTGTTTGGCAAACTGACAATGCGAATGTGTGTAAGAACTCAACGACCCCGTGACTCTGCCCGCTTCTTCTCTCGCTCTTTAGCGGCCGACAGCTCTTCCAAGAAAGCGGGCCCAAGCTGCTCACACGACATATCCAGAAACTTGTCAAGGGTCTTCAAGTCTGCCACTGGCTTTCCACCCAGACCCTGACAGATACCCTTAGAAAACCCCAGAAAGAGCTCGTTGTTGCACTCAGTCCCCTTGGCAATCAACCGCTGGCAATACTCTTCGTCCAGCTCCTTCACGCAGGAACCGGTAAACGGCACCACAAGCAGCGCCAGCACCAACAAACTCCGCTTCATGACTACCTCCAGAGTTCCAAGATACATTCTGGACAGCGCCGGGACGCTTCACCAGGCTACCTCAACGGGCTCTTCTCCAGCTTCCAGCCGGTACCACTTTCCGCTCTCTTCATCCACCAGATACTCGGAGTTGGCAGGCAGCACTCCCGACCATGTGGATACGCTGCCTTGGGCGTTGGGCCACCTCAACTCGGCGGATTCAAGGTAGCACTGTCCTCCAAGGCCGAAGTGCAACGAGAGGGTATTCTGCACGCCGAAGTGGCCGTAGCCGCCTCCAAGCTCTTGAGCCCACACCTTGCCGCCGGAACGCAACTCCAGACGAGCGCCGATGCCCGCCCCGTTGGATCCGCCGGCCCCCTTACCACGGAAGCTCACCCTGACCCAATTCCCACGGCCGTCGGTACCATTCTCGAAGAGGCGCACCACGGGGGTCTTGAACGGACACTCTGCGTCGCAGCGCATGGTGGAGAAAGCCAATACAACGTCGAGGTCTCCGTCCCGGTCAAAATCGGCCACGGCAAGCCCCCCAACCCTGGGCTCGTCAAGGCCAGAGAGACTTCCATCCTTGTCCACGTCCACGAACAGCCCCTGGCCAAGGCCTCGGAAGAGCCACCCGCGGGTTCCCGGGTAGTCCGACGAGGGCTGGTAGAGGTCCATTACCCCATCATTGTCGGCGTCAAAGGCCGCAGCGTAGATATCCCCTTCGTTCCATGAAGCCATGGTGGCAGGCCGCACCAGCCCCGTGGCCTCACGACCCGGCCTGGAGAACTCGAACCCATGCTCGTTCTGGGCCTCCCCGTTGACCAGAATCTGGCTGGGATCGCTGCTCTGACCAATATGCCAGTGCACTATTTCTGCATTATATACATCATTTCTACCATCGCCATTCAAGTCGGCACATAAGGTCGAAAATGTATTGCCGCCATTGCGATACGGCATAGCGTCTTTGGAGCCCCAGGAGTAGCTCTGGCAATTTATCATGGGCGCTGCGGGCATGGGGTCGCATTGGTTGCTACCGGCGTGGCACCAGCAGCGGTAGAAATTATTGTCTGAGTAGTCCATGTTGTCATCTGAGTCATAATGCACAACTTTGGCTATATCCAGAAATGCTTTACCGCCAAGGTTCTTCCATAACATATTGAACTGCCGACCATAGGAGCTCTGGAGGAGGTCTGTGAATCCATCTCCGTTTACGTCGCAAGCGGAGACGCCGTAAGTTGGGCGGTGGTTCGTCCCCGATTCGAAGCCGGTGTTGCTGGTGTTGAGCCCCATGGCCGCTGTCACGTCCGAGAAAGTGCCATCGCCGTTGTTGCGGAAGAGTCTGTCCTGGAGGCCGGTCTCGTAGCCATAGATGGCATAGAAATTCCCCACCCACAAATCCACAAGTCCATCGCGGTCATAGTCGACCCAGGTTGCCGAGGTGGTGGTCCACTCTCCTTCGGGGGATACCTCCGAGGCAGGAGCCGGGGAGTAGACGCCGGCGCCGTCGTTGAGCATCACTATAGAGCGGTCTCCCGGTCTGACCTCGGCATTGACGTCGATGTAGGTGCCCGAGAAGAGGTCCACGTCTCCATCGTTGTCGGCATCGGCGAACACGGCGAAGTGTGCGGCCCGGCCAAGGCCCCCTACCCCCTCACCCAAAACAATTCGGCCATAGCCTGAGGCCACGGTGTGGTCGACGAAGGTGCGCCCCCCCTTACCGTCGGGCCGATTCAGAAGAATCCGGCGTTTGAACGTCCCGCCCTGTGGGTCATCTCTATCGTTGCTTCCCACCTGATGCACCACCAGGTCCGGATAACCATCCCCATCCAAATCCACCGCTGCCAGACGGTTCCCCAGGACATTCAACCCAGCGTCGTCAAGTCCCCAAGCAGCTGAGCGATCGACAAAGAGTTTCTCCTGGCCGCCCCAAGGGTCGCTCCAGGCCTCGCACTGAGGCAGCACAACCTCGGGAGCAACGTCCCCAGCAAGCTCGGCCCCAACATCCCCAGCCACCTCCCCAACAACCTCCCCCGTCAAGTCACTCCCAACCTCGACGCCAAGGTCGCCCCCCCCAATGTCTCCCACCCCAACGTCAGCACCGCCCCCACCGTTCCCGCCACCACAACCAACCAAAAACCCCAGCACCATCAACGAAAAGCCCAAACGACCAATTCCCATCCTCATGGCTGACTCCCTACCAATGCTACGCCGCAATAAGTCTCCAAACCCCTAAACCCGAAGGCGCCCCAAACTCTAGCGGACCCAAGCCCCAGAGTCCAGACCCATCCCGCACCCCCGCCAACAAATACACTCCAAATAGTCCGAATAGTCCGAATAGTCCAAGTCCAAAAGGTCCGAATAGTCCAAGTCCAAAAGGTCCGAATAGTCCGAGTCCAAAAGGTCCGAATAGTCCAAGTCCGAAAGGTCCGAATAGTCCGAGTCCAAAAGGTCCGAATAGTCCAAGTCCAAAAGGTCCGAATAGTCCAAGTCCAA
>CAZQHM010000129.1:0-12772 GCA_964593355.1 uncultured Myxococcales bacterium | reverse complement strand
CTCTCAGCTGCCCCGGTATCTGAACGAACAGGTCTGTCGCCGTTGCCGTAAGTTGGGCTACTGTGGGAGCCCAGTCCCTCACCAGCACAGTCCCCCAGATTTTGAAGGTTCCGTCATCCATGGAACCCCGAATGGGCGAAGTCTCGGTGACGGCGATTGTGAGATTCCCCGGCATCAGCTCACCCGACACGGAGAGCCGGGCCGACGAAATGCCTATCTCCTCCCCAAAACCTCTCGGCAAGACCGAAATGTCCCTCAGATCCAGGAATCCCCGCATCGTAGGTGCATCAAACCCTCCCGCCAGCCTGATACCGCCCCCCGGTGTCACAACTCGCCCCGAATACGATGCAAACGCCTGGGAAAGCATCCGGATCCAGCCCAGGTCCAGGTTCATCGAGAGGTCCATAGCGAACCCGGTCTCAAACCACACAGCGCCCTTCACCCCCAACATCTGGCCCCCGCCCGTCAGGGTCAGACCGCTGGTCACTACCCCCTTCGATGTCAACGTGAACTCGCTCACCTCATCGTTGCTCAGGCACAAGGCGAAACCGTCGGCATCGACACAAGGGCTCACGCCTCCCCTGGGAAAACTCAACTTCACCGAGAAAGGCTCTTCTCCCTCCTCCATCCTCACATCCACCAACGCAGTCCCCGATGTTGTAACTACAAGCTGCGGGGGCAGTTGCTTCACGTAGTCGTTCACCCTCAGCTGCGAAAACCCCAACTCCACCTGCAGGCTGGATGGGACCTTGTCTTTGAACGCCAGCTTCCCCGACTCGAGGGTCAGCCCGGGGAAGAACTTCTCCGAGCTGAAGATGAGATCTTCCCCAAGTTTTCCCTTTATTCCTATATCCGCATCACCAATAGTAATATTGTTCGCCTGAACACCAACTACACTTATTTTTGCATCCATATAAGCATAAGGGAGCGTGCCGTCCAGCTTGATTCGCCCGCCCACCAGCAGCTCCACGGGAAGCTGCAGCTCGGAGATGGACTTCAGCCCCGACAGATCCATCTGCTCGACGTCAATGAGCAACTCGGCCATGCTGGTTCTGGGCGTGTAGTCCCCAACCAGGGTGACGGTCTTGCCCGTGCCCAGGACCACCTGAAGCGGGTTGACCCTGATGACTCCGTTGGATGCCTTGAACTCCACCGACAGCTTCTCCACGGGCTCGGGGAGGCTCTGCAGGTTGTTCACGACAACTTTGCCCCTGCCAGAGAGCCTCTCCACAGCCCGCCAGATGCGCCCCTGGAGCAGAGCAGCAATATCAATATTCTTCACATCTGCATTGGCAGTCACCCTGGTGTTAAGCAGAAGATTCTTCACGGTGCCATAGCCGCGCAGGGCAGGCAGCGAACCTATAGGAAAGTTGTTGGCCTGGACCTGGAGGTTCGCCATGGCCGTATCGCGATTGAGTTGAGCCCCGAACTGGGCCTTGAGGCGTTCATTGAGCGCCACGGTGCCGTTCAGATTGAGCGGCATACCCTCCTGGTCCCCGTCGAAGGCAACCTCGAAGAGCCTGAGCCGCTGCTCGCCCTGGGCAAACCCCTCGAGACGCACGGCCCCAGAGGCCAACACCCCGGGGATGACACTCCCCCACGACTCCGGTCTCAGCTCCCGCAGATCCAGCGACGCCTGACCACGGTCAAGAGAGAGTTCCTTATACCTGGCACCAGCAATAGTGGCCTGCACAGCCCCTGATGCCTCCTCTATCCCACCGGGCCCACTGCCAAAGACAAGCGCTCCCACCGAACCCCGAACCGACGCTTCCTTCACCCCACCGTCGGGCAGAGTAACCCCAGCCACATCCAGCCGAGCCTTCACGCCACCCAGAAGCCCGCCCTCAGGGAGATTCTCCGCTTTCTCCACCATGGCTGAGGCCCGCTCAACTGAAATGTCTCCCCAGCGCCCATCCTCCAGGGCTACCTCAACACGACCACGCAGGGAGGCCAGTATGGCGTTCAGATCCGACGATATCTCCCCCTGCACATCAAGCGGCCCCAGCAGCACTCGCCCCGATGCGGGAAGCTCCACGAAAGGCACATTGGAAAGGTGGACCTCCAAGGGCGACAGCACAACCAGCGACACGGGCAGGATGTCAGGAATCGCCTGCAAATCCGACCCCACATGCGCCACAGCACTGAGACACCCCTTGTTCTCACCCTGCTCGAAGCAGAAGCGCTCCAGAGTAGCGTCCAACCCATCGTAGCTCGCAGCTAGCTCGAGGTTCTCAACCCTCGTGCCGAAGAGGTCCAGCCTCTCAGCGCTGAACTCAACCTGGGCCACGGGGGCCGACACTGGACCCTCAACAACCAGCCGTTCAAGCAGAATAGCCCCTCCCAGCCCCAACTCTTCGGGCACAGGCAACGCACCCAGATCCGCTGCCTGGCCAGCCAACTGCACTGAGAAGAGCGGCTCGTCGCCTCCAATTCCCATTGCGAAGGCTCCGTTGAGCATCGCCATGTTGGACTCAAGACTCAGCGACGCCAGAGAGACCCTCTCCATGGTCACTTCAAGGTTGCCACCAGCCAAGGCCCCCGAGAGACCGAACTGTGATGGCATGGTCCCGCCCAGCACCTCGGCCCGGACCTCTCCACGCAAACGCACCTCACCATCGGGAAAATCAAGCTTACCCCCGGCGATGCACGCATCCACTGAGACATCCCCGAACATCCACAACGGCTCGATATCGAACTGCTCCGCAAGCATTGCAAGATAGAGCCCTGAAGCGCACCCACGAAACTCCATGGAGATATCATCTCCGCCCACCAGCAGACGATAGTCACCGGCCTCCACCGAGGCGCCCCAGACGGTCGCCCTCAGGGATGGCACCTCCACAACTATCTCCGGGAAGATGGTCAAAGCCACCTGCCCCGAGGCCTCTACAACCTCGATCTCTTCCGCTCGCATCCAGGGCGACTCAAAGCCGAAACGGAAACGTGGCTCCTGCAGCAGGTTGAACATCTCGAACTCACCCGATGCGCTCCCCGTGACGTGACCCATGGTCAGTTCCTCAACCCGGGCCGCATTCCGTATGTCGAAGGTGCCGGAAGCAGCAACAGGGAACCCCTCTTGACCAATGTCGAAGGCCATTCGGCCCGTGGCATGGAAGTCGGGATGCTCCACATTGAGACCGCTGAATGAGATCTTGGTACCCTCCAACAGGAAGTCCTCAACCTCGATACGGGAGCGCTCCTCTCCTACGAAGGAGGCCGGCGGCGGAATGAGCCCCACCAGACGAAAGTCCCCCACCCTGAGCATCTGAGCCGCCACTCTCGGCTCAAAGTCGACCACGCTGACCTGCGCTCGGGCCGACTCAACGGGTATCTCCATGTGCCAGCCCGGGAACTCCAGCCGCACCCCACCGCTACCTAGTATTATCTCCTCGAGGAGTACTTTGGGCTCCAGACCAGGTTCGTCCGAGGGAGGAGAAGGCACCTTCGGCTGAAACGCCGCCAGAAAATCGAACCCTTCGTCGGTGAAAGGCAACAGCACACGGTAGCCTTCAAGGTGTATCGAGGCCAGCCGGATGGGCAGCACCCTGTCGGCATCCTGCCCCATGATGGTGGCTGGCACGAAGCGCAGCGCCCAGTCTATGATCTCTGTGCGCCCGAACTGCACCACCATTCGGTCGACGTGCACCAACTCTCGACCGTCGGGGTGATAGAGCCTCACATCCTGGCCGATGATCTCGTCTCCGTAGGGGCTGACCAGTAACTCGCTGGCACCCAACCGGCCGGAAATCTGCTCATTGACCACAAGAAGAATATCGGCGCCAGTAAACTGAGTAGTGAATAGAAAATAAGCGCATATTACAATGGAAACAAGGAACAAAAAAAGTCTCCAGACCAGTCCAAGGAGCCATATGGTGGCCCTGAATGGGAAGAGTACGATGCGCGCCAGAAGCCTCCAGGCCCCTGAGCCCCGCTCTCCATCCTGCCCTTGGCTATTGTCCAACGACTCCGCCATTCCCTGCCTGCAGGCTGGCCCGCTTCATAATCAACTTGCCCTTACCCAGCTTGATCTCACCCCCACGCATGAGAACCATGGGGGAGAAGTCGGGGTCTTTGCTCAAGTCCCACTCCTGTACCCCCTCTGGCGTCACCAGTTCTATTACCTCGTTAGCCTTGGTGATCCTGAGGTCACAGGTTGAGACCCTCCAGAGTCTCTGGGCCATGTCCGCAGCGCTCCACTCCAGGCGACCGGCCAGGGTGCCGCCAACCAGACCAGCGACCATGCCGGGAAGCTGCGCTGCCTTGACTATAGGAAGCAGGTTGAGGCTGGGGATCTCCACTTTGGCAGAGTAGGGGCGCACGTCAGCCCCGGCCATGGAGACCGTTGCCATCACCTTCACCTCACCCAGCGGCGCTGCTTTGCCCACGACAACGAGGTCTTTGCCTTTGTCCGAACTGGCAATCTCTGCGTCGAGCAGAAGGGAGTCTGCCAGCTTCTCTTCACCGGCGAGCAACTCCTGCCCCTTCATGGTCAGCTTCAGAGTCGCTGCGGCCAGCTTCTTCATGACCTGAGCCTTCCCCTCGGGGGTAGCCATTGCCTTCTCCATCCCCGCCAGGTCGGCCAGAGAGAACTCCACGCCCTCAATTCTGGACTCGTAGTCTACCTTCTTGAGCGTTGCGCCCGGGGTGACAAGCTCATCGGCGCTCCACTTCTGGTAGGCGCTGCTCCCGGCGCCCTTGAGTTCAAGCCTTGCCTTGGCGAGCTTGAAGCCCGTGAATAGCGGCTCTCCCTGCCAGAGGAACTGCGGAAGGTCCAGGCCCAGTTCGAGCACCAGCGTCTTGGCGTGGGCCACGAAGTATGCCTCTTTGTCAGGGGTAGCGGAGAGCCCGGTCAGGAACGTGAGCAGCGAGGTGTCGGGGGTCATCACAACGCTGAGGTCCAGAGAACCACCCTCGGGCAGAATGTAGAACAGCAGATCGTCGGGAAGAGGCTGCTTCTCCACGTGGAACTCGATGGCCCCATCGCCTAAATGAAGTTTGACCTTTCCAAGCTTCACCGGAGGAAGCGGCATCGAAGGAAGGGGTATGGATGGGATAGTGAGGGGCCCGGCGGTCAAATCCATGGTCAGCTCTTCGCCTTCTCTGATGGCCGACATCGTTAGCAGCTTGGTATCGGCCTGTGACAGAGCCATGGTGATGCGGCCGTTGAGCGAGTTCAAATCGAGCTCGGCGCTGAGATCCAGGGCGACCTCCCCAACCACAAAGAAGAACCGGTGGAGAGTGAGGTGTGGCTCGCTCCATTCCACTTTGACCTCAATGGGGCCAACTTCAACCTCAGGCGAAGAGAGCATGGCCAGAAGGTCGGCCGTTTGCTCATGCTCCTTCACGGTTATCCGGATTCGCTCCACACGCAGCATGGTCGAGACATTGACGTTGTCCTTCTCGTCGCCGGAGAGCGAGCCACCCACGGAGAAAGGACCAACGACCACGTCGGCCATAGGCGACTGAAACGAGATTCGCCCATTCTCCACAGCCAAACCGCCCACAGAGAAGGGCTCGGGAGCTGATGGGGGCTTGGGGGGCTTAATCTTCTTGAGCCGCTCCCAGTTAGTCTTGCCGTCCGCGTCCAGCACCACCGAGAGCTCCACATCGCTGACCTTCAGCTCCTCCACACGCCCCGACCCCAGTGAGAGCGGCGAGGTCGCTACCACCACGACGCTGCCCACCGAGAGCAGCTTCTCGCCATCGGGACCATCAAAGGCCAACCCCGCCAACCCCAAAGAGCCCGTCGCCGGGTCGATGGCCAGAGCACCCAGAGAACCACGGCCTTCGAACTTGTCCTCCAGGGCCGCTGCAACCAGAGTGGTGCCCCTTGCCGCCACGGCGAAATAGGCAGACAACATTAGAGAGACAACCACCAGCAGAGGGTACCCCACCGACCATGCAACTATTCGTGCCACTCTTCGACCAGCATTCTCCAGCACAGTTCACCTCCAGTTAATGCCGGGGAGAGCCCGCAAGGCCCCCCTCCCCGCAACTGCGACGGGCAACGATACACCCAAAGCGCCACCTTGTAAAAAAGTTCCAGGCACCCACGCCCCTCGAATAGCGCCCCACCAAACATCCTCTTTTAGTTCTTGACTTTTCTATGGTCTTGCCTATCCTCCTGGGGTCCAGTGCAGAAGCCAGGCAACAGTTGCCGGTCCATGCCTGGTGTTGATGAGCCGAAGTTTCTAGCCCACCCAGCCTGTCAAGGCTGCCCAGGCGTCCGGAGCGAGTCTGTTCCAGAATCCCAGGGATTGGCGCTTCAGCAAGCGGCCCAGATGAGAGAGAGAGAGAGAGAATGTCGAAGAAGCTTTTTGTCGGTGGTCTGAGTTTTTCCACAAGTGATGCCGGTCTCCGTCAGGCTTTCGCCCAGTTCGGCGAAGTCACAGAGGCCAAAGTGATTACCGACCGTGAGACCGGTCGCAGCCGTGGCTTCGGATTTGTCACCATGTCGGACAACTCCGCTGCTGACCGCGCTGTGAACGAAATGAATGGCGCCGTGCTCGATGGCCGTTCCTTGAACGTCAACGAAGCCCGTGAAAGAACCAACGACCGTGGCGGCTTCGGCGGCGGCGGTGGCCGTGGTGGCTATGGCCGTGACGATCGTGGCGGTCGTGATCGCTGGTAGTCCCCCCCTCCCCGTCCTTCGGACACTTCCTCCCTACAACTAGCGTTTGATTGACGGCACCGTCGCAGGGTTCTTTTAACGGTTGCCTGTGGTGGCCTTCGCGCCTACATTCCAGCCGTCGGAGGGTGCAATGTCTTTTCTATACTTCCTGCTCCTGTTAGGCGCTCTGGTATTCATTCACGAACTGGGCCACTTCATCGTCGCAAAGCTGAGCGATGTCCGAGTAGACGCCTTCTCCCTGGGCTTTGGGCCCGCTCTGCTGAAGAAGAAGTGGGGCGAAACCGAGTACCGTATCTCCATCATCCCCCTGGGCGGCTACGTTAAGATGCTGGGTGAAGACCCCGAAATGGACGCCCTGCAAAACGACTGGGCCCAGAAGGATGGAGCCAAGGATGGCGACACAGCAGAGGATAAAGATGGTGGCAAGGGGCTCCAATCGGACGAACTCTCCAAGACTGGTGACGTCTCAGAGCCATCCCCAGCCTCTCCTCAAGCCAACGCGGCCGCAGACGAGAGCCCCAGCTCAAAAAGCCGCGCAGAAGGCAGCAGTCTCGAGCGCCTTAGACCCGGAGACAAGGACTACGGCAGGGCCCTGAACCATAAGCCAATATGGAAAAGAACCCTTATCGTCGTAGCAGGGCCGGTCTTTAACCTTATACTTCCATTTGTAATCTTCTTCTTCATGTTCCTGGGCGACTCCCAGTTGCTGCCTTCTGTCATCGGCTCGGTTCAGAAGAACGGACCCGGCTGGAACGCAGGGCTGCGCGCCGGCGACGAAGTGGTGGCCATAGAGGGTCAGCAGATCAACTACTGGTGGCAGTTCCAGAAGGCAGTGGATGAGGGGGCCGGGACCGAGATGACCTTCACTGTTCGCAGGGATGGCAAGGTCTTCGATGTCAAGGCCACGCCGGAACCCGAAGAGGTGATGAAACTCAAGCAGGTGGGCCTCACCCAAACCCACGGGCGAGTCAAGGTGGCCCCCCACGCAGTGGAGGCCAGAGTCTGGGTAAGGCCCGACTCCCCTGCCCAAAAGGCTGGGCTCAGAACCTTCGACCGCATCGTCTCAGTGAACGGGGACGAGGTCACCGCATGGCACCAGGTCGAGAGCCACCTTGCCAAAGGCCAGCCACTCAAACTGGTGGTCGCCAGGCCAGACGAATCCGCTGAACCTGAGCCGGGAGAGATCGCCGAGTCGGCCCCCTTCACCGTGGCCCTGCAGCCCACCGCCGAGTTGGGCCTGGACAGCTTCGAGATGGCAGTCTTCAGCGTCGAGGAGGGCTCCGCCGCAGAACAGATTGGCCTGCAGAAGGGCGACCGCATCGTCTCCCTCGAAGGGCAGGATTTCCTCTTTTTTGAGCTGATGCTCCACCACCTGGCCCAGAAGGTGGGCGACGACCACACCCTGGTCTGGGAAGGCCCTGACGGCTTGAAGACGGCATCCTTCGTCCTGACCGCCGCAACGGAGAAGGGCGAGTTCAACGAAGAACGACAGGTGGTCAAGTTCGGCGCACAGGGACTCCCCGGCGGCGCTAACGAACCTGCGCTTATCGACAACGAAAAGCGCCTGGCTTACGCCATGCACCAGACCTGGTCCAAGAGCACCGAAGCCTTCATGGTCACAGGTGCCAGCATCTACGGCCTCTTCGCCGGCAAAGTGCCCGTGAAAGACCTCGGCGGACCAATCCTCATCTATGACATGGCAGCAAAGACATCGGAGTATGGCTGGGAGTATTTCGCCAATGTCATGGCTTGGCTCTCCATCAGCCTTGGCATCGTCAACCTCCTGCCCATCCCCATGATGGATGGCGGACACCTCATGTTCTTCGCTATCGAAGCCGTCATCCGACGCCCCGTCCCCATTCGAGTCCGTGAAATAGCATCATATATCGGACTGGCCATAATTGGCCTGCTCATGATAACCGTTTTCTTTAATGATATCGTGCGCAAATGGGGCTTATTTGAGGGCTGGTTTTAATCCTTTAGGCTCGATTACCTGCAATAATTGAAAAGATGTGGTGCGATAATGGGATTGCGCGGTACCAAGAGAAAAGATAAGTATCAGACCCCCCCGGGCCAGGGCCCCGGCCCCCTGCTCCTGGCCGTGGACACATCATCGGAGATGCTCAACATCGCCCTCATGCGTGGCGATGAATTGCTGGGCACCTTTGAGTCCATGCAGGCCCACACCCACGCCAGTTTCCTACTGCCCGCCATCGACACACTGCTCTCATCGTCAAGGATGACGCTGGAGAACATTGACCTCCTGGGCCTCTGCGTGGGCCCCGGCTCTTTCACCGGCCTTCGTGTGGGCATGGCAGCGGTCAAGGGCATCTCCGCTGGCCTTGGCGGCAGGCCCTGCGCCGCAGTGACGTCGGTGGAACTGCTGGCCCGCAACGCTTCTCCGGTGCCGGCCGACTCCCAGGAGTGGCAAACCGTTGTACCCGTTATTGACGCCAAGCGAGGGGAAGTCTACTTCTCGGCCTTTCGTCGAAGAGTTCACGGGCAAGGCGAACAATGCGACCTGGAGATGGTGGTAGAGCCCTTCGCCGAGACCCCCGCCGCTGGAATGCAGCGCCTCCTGGAGCAGCTTCCGGGGCAACTGCTGCTCACGGGAAGCGCCGTGGATGCCTACCGGAACGATTTCTTGGGCCTTGAACAACAGCGAATAACCCTCGCCCCACGGTCCAGAAACCGCCTGTGGGCCAGAACCCTGGCCGAGGCCTGCATGCTCAGCCACCAGCGGGGCGAGGCACTCCCCACCGGGCAGTTGGAGCCCGCCTACGCCCGAGAACCCAGCATAGGGTGACCGGGCCACCATCTAAGTCCCGAACGTCTAACTTTGAGGAGCCTAGCCATGTCGAACATGACCCGAACTGAACTGGTTGCCCTTGTGAAGAGCGTCTTTGAACCGAAGAGCAACGAGAAGGGATTGGCAATCATCACCGACGTGCCGAGAGCCGGCCAATCAGACAAAGAGCAGTGGCGGGCCCGCAGGGTCATGGCAGCGCAGTGGGCCGAATATCTAAGAGAGGCAGAGCCGGAACTCGGCTTCCCGGTGCACTTCTTCGCATACCCCGACGTGGGCCTGGGCAACGCAGACCTGCCGGCCCAACTCTGCCTCCTCGACACCACTCCTCCCGACTTGGCGGAGAGTCTCCCAAGCCACTCCATGGTTGATACCCAGGAGGTCTTCCAGAACCACTCTATGTTCATGGCGCCGACGCAATACTCCACGACGGCGCCGCTCAAGATGGCAGGGTCCAAGTACGGCTTCCGCGGTGTAACCATGCCCGGCTTCAACAGCGAGATGCTGCCGGCCCTCAAGCTTGACTACACCCTCATCGGTAGGCGGGTTGCCATCCTGGCCGACCTGCTCAACAGAGCCACATCTGCCCGCCTTGTCACCCAGGTTGGAGGCCAGGAACACACCCTGATTATGGACCTGCGCCACCGAAAGGCCCACGCATCAGGGGGGCTTCAGCGTAACCCCGCCGAGGTAGGAAACCTCCCCTCGGGTGAGGCCTACATCACCCCCTACGAAGGCGAACACCCCCACGACCACAGCGCCACCCAGGGCACCCTGCCGGTGCAGTTCGATGATGGACTGGTGCTCTACCGCATCGAAAACAACAGCGCCGTCCAAGTCCTGGGCGACTCCCCCGCTGCCTTGCGCGAAGCCAGGGCCATCATTGATGAGCCCGCCTACGCCAACATCGCGGAGCTTGGACTGGGCGTCCTGTCGGACTTTGGCGTGCGGCCTATCGGCGAGATCCTGCTGGACGAGAAGTTGGGACTTCACGTAGCCTTCGGCCGTTCGGACCACTTCGGCGGTATCATGAGCCCGGCCCGCTTCTCCAGCCCCTCGGCGGTCGTCCATATTGACAGGGTATACCTTCCCTCCACCCAGCCCATGGTCAAGATCGTGTCGCTGGATCTCAGCCTGGACGGGGAAACCTTGCCCCTGATGCGGGGCTACGATTATGTTCTGGATTCAACTCGGTGGGGATGGTAAACAGCCCATTCGGTCGGCGTGAGCCCATGCATGCCCACGTCCCTTTTCCAACAAGTGCTACCTCCCTGGGGGAAACCAACATGCCCAAGAGACCAGTTTGCCTGATTTTTGCCCTCACAATGATTCTGGCAGCAAATGCCAGAGCTGGCCAGGACGGTGCCTTCGAACAGGCCGAGCTCCCCATCGTCGGTGGCGTTGAAGAGACCGGATACCCCGCTGTATGCGCCCTGGGTGCCCTTCAGCCCGGCTTTGGCTACGCCGGCCCCTTCTGCAGTTGTACCCTCATAGCACCCCGCTGGATTCTCACCGCTGCCCACTGCATCACCCCCCTGCCGCAAGAAGGCTTCAACCCCAGGGCCCACCAGACCGTGGTCTTCATCGGCACCGATGCCCGCCCCCTTGCTGCGGGCTTGGGACCCATGGATGGAAAGACCTACGCAGCAGACTGGCTTATCCCCCACCCCAAGTACGACCCCCAGAAGACCGAAAACGACATCGCCCTGGTGCACCTTGGCGAACCCATCGAAGACGTTGAGCCCATGGCCTTCCAGCAGGAGTTCGTCTCAGCCTCGGAAGTAAAAGGTAAGCCCATTCTCTATGTTGGCTTTGGCGTCACCGACGGCATCAACCGAACGGGCGCCGGCGTGAAGCGCTCTGTCCACGTGAACGTCAAGAGCTTCAACGACAAGTCCTACATGAGCACGGGCGACGGCGTGGGGGTCTGCTTTGGCGACTCGGGAGGCCCTGGGATCTGGGAGAAGGCCGACGGCACCATTTCGGTCATCGGCGTGAACTCAACGGTTTTTGGAATGGGCAGCCAGGACCCTTGTGACGGCAACTCATTCCAGACCCGCGTCGACGTCTTCTCAGCTTGGATCAAGAACTACATCACGGCCTCTCCCTCTTGCCAGAAGTACCCGCACCTCTGTCGATGCCCTGAGGCCTGCGGCGAAGATGGCCTCTGCGATAGTTCCAAGTGCGAAACATATAACTGCTACCGAACATGGAAATGCTTACAATCCTGCGCAAAAGATGACATGGATTGCACGGAGCTATGTTACTATCGTGGAACCGCCGAGGCCAGGGCCCTGCTTCACCCCATGGCCTGGTGCAAAGTGAGTTCGTGCAGCACTGAAACAGGCGACCAAGCGGACCTCTGCCTGCTCAACAAGTGCACCGACAAGGCTGTGCAGTGCATCCCTTCCACAGTGGGTGCGGGTGACTGCCGTTCTGTGGGCGAGTGCATGCAGTTGTGCGACCTTACCGACGACCAGTGCCAGCTCAACTGCTACGCAAAAGGCACCCTCGATGCCCGAGCCCAATATAATGAACTCTGGGACTGTGCCAACGCAGAGTGCGGTGAGAGACCTACCTACGGCCCCATGGACTCTTGCGTGTGGGAGGCCTGCGGCACCCTGCTGAACCAGTGTTTCGCATCCATGGAGTGCTCTATGGTGGGCGGCGGTTGCCCTGGTGGCACGGCCTGCGGTCAGACCCCGACTCAGCGCTTCGACTGCTTCCCATCCCAGCAACTGATGCTTGGCGACCAGTGCACTCCCGACGCAGCCACCCTGCCTTGTGACGACGGCCTTCAGTGTGTGCGGCCGTGGGAGACGGCGCAAGGGGCACCGGCAGAAGAGTCAAGCGCCCTATCCTGCCTCAAGGCCTGCGCCCAGGACGCTCAGTGCCCCAACGGCTTCCGCTGTGAGCAGGATGCCTACAAAGAATTGGGCGGGCTGGGCGTGTGCGTCTGCGTGGACGCCGACGGCGATGCTCTCTGCAAGAACGAAGACTGTGACGACTCCGACCCGACCATCCCGGGCAAAGAGGAGCTGTGCGGCGATAACAAGGACAACAACTGCGACGGCCAGATGGACGAGGGCTGCGAGCCCACCGACCCCGGCAACGGAGACAAAGAGCCCACCACCAACAGCGACGGAGGCTGCAACTCCAGCCAAGCCCCCCCCTCCCCCACCACCATCTTGCTCCTATTAGTGGCCGCTGCCCTCCTATCCCGACGCCGCCCCACCCCCACCCCCCAGTAGTCCGAAAAGTCCGAATCGTCCCAGTCCGAAAAGGCCGAATCCTCCGCGTCCCCATAGTCCCAAACGTCCGCGTCCCAATAGTCCGAA
>CAZQHM010000128.1:0-12957 GCA_964593355.1 uncultured Myxococcales bacterium | reverse complement strand
GGTCGCCCACCACCGCAGCGCAACGCCGAAGACGGGTCGCCCACCACCGCAGCGCCACGCCGAAGACGGGTCGCCCACCACCACAGCGCAACGCCGAAGGGGACGCAGCGGGATCCACATGATGCCGCCACTGTTCACTTTGTGGTGTTGCTGCCTTTTGTAGTAGAGAATGGGGCTTCCTGGCGGCCGCTGCCTAAACGGCTGGCCAGATATCTCGATCCGCCCCCCAGCCGTTTACCCCGAGCGAGGCTCGTGCCGAGTCGAGGGGTGGGGTCGAGAATGAAGGCCGCTGCCTGGCGGTGCGCTCGACGTTGGGAGGTGTTGATGCTCATGTGGTCTATTCGGTGGCTTGGTGGTTCTGCCTTGCGAGGCCGTCGTCTTCTTACGGCGCTGCTGATGGTTGCCCTGCTGGTTCCTTCCGGCTTGGTCGAGGCCAAGGGGCGCAAGAAGCCGGAACCCATGCGACGGGCTGATGTGATTGTGGCGCTGGGCTACGGCCATGTTCATGAGGCCAGGCCTCGGCCCGGTATGGCGCAACGGGTGCTGGCAGCGGTTGATGCGTGGAAGGCCAGGAAGGGGCGCTATATTCTCTTCTGCGGGGGCTACACGGCGGGGCATATCGCTGAAGCCGAGGAGATGAAGATAATGGCCACGGCCCTCGGGGTGCCGCCGAAGTCGATTCTGCTGGAGCGCTCCTCCATGACCACCCGGCAGAACGCCACGTACGCAGCGAAGATCCTGAGATCCAAGAAGATGAAGAGTGCCTTCCTGGTGACCCACACGGACCACCTGCCCAGGGCCAGTAAAGACTTCAAGAAATTCAGCGGGCTCAAAAGATTAGAGGGTATCGCTGCCGACGGGTTCTCGCCTGCGCCGCCGGCGCTGAAGTACGACGAGCCGATCCCCGAAGCCTCGCTGTTCGATGCCGTGGTTATCCATGGGCGCAGCCGCGGAATGGATGCTGACAGCGACGGAACCTTTGTGGATTCCGAACAGGCGACGCTGGCCATGACCATGGCAGACCTCTATCGCAAGGGCTACTCGGAGAAGCCCTTTCTGGTGTGGCACGCCTCGAACTCCATCGGTCACATCACCAGGGCCGAGGCCATTGCGCTGGCTTCCGTGGTCTTCGGCTTTCCTTCGGACCGTTACCTCCTGGCGCCGGCCAGGCGATTCAAGCCTTCGGGAGAGGACTCTTCGGCCCCAGCGCTGGCAAAGGCCAACGGCTGGGCCAGGGTGCTGGCTGTGATTCCAAGGGCGCGGGCCAAACAAGCGGACAAGATAGTGGGTTACTACGCCCAGGCCGGCATAGAAGCCACCATATTGCTCTCGGGACAGGCAGCGAAATGATGGTGGGAGGCTGCGGCATGGCAGAGAACTGGCTATGGGGGGGATGGATTGCGGTTTGATTTGGTGTGGCGCGGCGTGGCATGGTATAAGCACCTGCGGTGCGGATGATTCTATTGTTTGGGAGTGCACTATGCGATTCCTTCGATGTGTAAGTGTTGTTTTGTTTCTACTGGCCGTCAACACGTCCGTCTCCTATGGTCAGGAGTGTTACTTTGCCCCCACGGACAGCGACGTCACCTGGGTGGAGAAAGAGCCCGGCATCAAGTATGGTACCTGGTCGGCCAAGGCGCGGGCCAAGAGCGGCACCAGCGCTGCGACCCCGTCGGTTTACGTGCACCTTCTGAGAGTGGACCTGTCGGGGGGGGATTTGACGCTGAGGTCACTGAAGCCTCTGGGGCGCAGCAAGACAATAGAAGCTATAGTTGACTACTTCCGTGAGGGTGGGGTTGACGTCAGGGCAGCTATAAACGGCGACTATTTCAGCTTTCTGGATGCAGAGAAGGATCCTAACGGGCTGCATGTATCTGGGGGACAGTTGTTGTTTTTTCCCAATAATACACCCAGCCTGATGATTACTTCGGACAACGTGGCCCGCATGGACCGCGTCTCGGTGAATGCCACGGCGACCAATGGTAAGTCTGTTGTGACTATAGACACAGCCAACAGATATCCCGGAAAGAACGGCATGGCACTGTATTCGGGTTTCTATGATACGTCGATAACAACAAAGGGCGATTGTCGGCGCATGCTGATGACCCGTACGAAGCTTGAAGCCACGGCCAATGGGGAGGTTGCGCTGAGCATCTCGTCGGTGAAGAGGGCAGCGGGTGAGCAGAAGCTGGAGCCTATGGAGATGGCCCTGGTGGCTTGCGGAAAGAGGGCGGAAGAGACAAAGGAGTGGAAGGTTGGGGACGTGGTGAAGGTGAAGATGGTAATCCCCGGGCTGAGCAAGCCTATCATGGAGGCCATTTCGGGAGGGCCCAGGGTTCTGAGGGGTGGCAAGGTGGTGAACGAGGTTGGGGATGAGGGATTCTCTTTTGCCATGAAGCGCTACCTGCCCAACCGCCACCCGAGGTCTGCGGTGGGGGTATCCGGAGACGGCAAGACGGTGTGGCTGTTGGTCGGTGAGGGTCGTGTGAAGCGCTCGGGGGGTTTGAATGCCTTTGAGACCGGGTGCATTCTGAAGGGGGTTGGGGCCTCGGACGCGCTGCTCTTTGATGGTGGCGGCTCCAGCACGCTGTTTCTCGAGGGGAAGTTCATGAATCAGCCTCATGTGGGGCAGAAGAGGACCAAGAGAGACCTGGCCAACTGTCTTGGGGTGGTGCGCCTCCCCAAGAAAAAGTAGTTGCATCTCTTCTTGGCGGGTGTAGGTGTTGACTCTGGTCGAACCGCTGCCTCGCGGTTGAGCTGTTGGCATCAGGCAAGGCCGTAGCAGCGATTTGATAGTGCTCTGAGTGAGGTTTGGGTATGGGTGTCTCGGCCGATGCGCCCAACGTTGTCCCGGGTTTCTTGCGACGCTGGCTGATGAAGCTGCTGCTCTTCGCCAGAGAGCTCTACATGTACGCCCTGGTGGGCGGCTTCGTACTTGGGCTTGACGTATTTTCTTACTGGTTGCTCATCAACTTCCTTGGGGCCCACTACCTTGTGGCACATGCCATATCCAGGACGTTGGGGGGACTGGCGTGCTTCATACTCAACAGAACCTTCACTTTCAAGGTGCGCACCAGCGGTGGTGTGGTCCGACATTTCTATCGTTTCATCATATTGTATTTAATGTCTTTCTTGCTATCCTCGGCGCTGATTCACTTTGGGGTTGCGGTCTGCGCCATTGCAGAAGTGCCTTCAAAAGTGACCGCGGAATGCATAATATTTATTTTCAACTACACAGTAATGAAGTATTGGGTAATGGCAGGAGGTGGAGGTAGCCATGAGTGATTTGGGCGTTTTCCTTTGTATTCCTGCCTACAATGAGGCCAAGCGAATCGGGGCGGTGCTTGGTGCTTTGGGGGAGTTGGGGTACCCCGTGGTCGTTGTGGACGACGGCAGTGTGGATGGTACTGCGGAGGTGGCTCGGGGGTATGCGGTCACGTTGCTGCGCCACGAGAAGAACCGTGGGAAGGGTGAGGCGATACAGACGGCGTTGCGTTACCTGCTTGGGCAGGATGCCAAGGCTGTGCTGTTCCTTGATGCCGATGGGCAGCATCTGCCTTCCGAGGCTGGGAGGTTCATGGAGGTGTGGCGGGCCAGGCGTCCGGATATGGTGGTAGGCAGCAGGATGAAAGAGAGCGGTTCTATGCCGTTGGTAAGGAGGGTCTCGAACAGGTTCAGTTCGGGGCTTATCTCGGTGATAGCTGGTCACAGGATAACGGACAGCCAATCGGGGTACCGTCTGTTGTCGAAGCGAATGATGGAGTTCGCTCTGAGTCGTCCCGGTGGGCGATTCGGCCTGGAGTCGGAGCTGATAATCGATGCTGTGGCAGCAGGTATGAGTTACGAAGAAGTTCCTATATCATGTATTTATGGTGACAAGAAGAGTCATTTCCATCCTGTTCTGGACTCATTAGATTTCACTCGTCTGGTGATTCGAAAGGCGGTAGAGCGCCGATTTGGCAGGAGGCAGCAGTGATGATGCGACGTCTGGCCACCCGCCGGCTCTGGTTGCTGCTCTGGTGGGTTCTGTTGTTGAGCCTGGTGGGGTGCAAGCGTGAGGTGGAGCCAGAGGGGGTCGAGGCAGCGGCGGGGCCGTTGCAGTTGCGTGTGGCGGTGCGGGAGCCTGGGTCGCTTGACCCGGCGTTTCTGGGCAGTTCTCAGGATTTCTTACTGGCCCATCAGCTTCATCTCTCGCTTTTTCGATGGGGCGATGAGGCGGGCAAGGTGGTACCGGCGCTGGCCCGAAGTTGGGAGGTCTCTCCCGACGGGCTTGTCTGGACCTTTGAGTTGGCGGACGGGTATCGTTTCAGCGACGGCTCGGCGGTGGAGGCACGGCACGTCGAGGGGGCTTGGCGCCGCCTGCTGGACCCCAAGGTTGCCAGCCCCGGCGCCGATGCGCTGAAGTTTCTGAAGGGGGGGCTGGGGGGTGCAAACAGTGTTCGGGCCCAAGGAGCGGGGCGGTTGGTAGTGGAGTTGCAGCGGCCTCTGCCATGGTTGCCACAGGTATTGGCTTCGCCTCGCTTTGCGGCGGTGAGCGACGAGATTCTGAAGCGTCCCGAGGTTGACCACTCGAAGCTGGAGAGCGGCATGGTGACTTCGGGGCCTTACCAGCTTGGAGCGTGGCGTCCTCGGGAGGGGTGTTCACTCAGGCCATCGGGGCAGTGGCCGGGGTCGGGGCGTTGGGGCGGTGTGGAGTTGCTCTTTGCCGAGAGCGAGGATGCGGCCATGACATGGTGGCGGTCCAAGAGCGTAGACCTTGTGGTGGGGCTGGTGCCCATGGCGAAGGTGGGAGAGTTGGCCAAGACGTCGCCCGAGAGTGTGGCCACCTTTCCGTTGCGCAGCGTCTACTATCTGATACCCAACGTGCAGCGACGGGCTCTCTCCGATGCGGATGTGCGGGTGAGCATGGCGAAGTCGTTGGAGCGGGACAGGCTTGTGACGAGGGTTCTGGGGGCGGGCCAGTTGCCGGCCCGTGGCTTCTTGCCTCCGGGTTACGGTGACTCTCTGGGGCTCAAGCATGTGGAGTGCTTCGACCGAATGGCCGAGCCCGTGAAGCTGTCCGAAGCAACCTTGAAGCAGCTTTCGGGGATGGAGCTGTTGTGCAACAGCGGCGAGACTCACAAGCTGATAATCGAGTACCTCCATTCGAATCTGGTTGAGCAGTTGGGGCTGGACCTTCGCCTCTCGCTGCTGGAGTGGAACTCCTACCTGAACGTGGCTTCCAGGCATGACTTCGACATCATGCGGATGTCGTTCACGGGCAGCGACGATCCTCTTGATATTCTTGAGAATTTTGCAACGGGCAACCGCAACAACTACGGCGGTTACTCTTCGGCAGAGTACGATGCGGTGCTCTCAAGGGCCCGGCAGGAGGCGAACCCCGAGAGGCGGCTTGCACATCTTGTGGAGGCTCAGGAGATTTTGTGCCGTGACATGCCGGCTTTGCCGGTTTATGTTTCCAGCCAGGTATATCTCCTGGGTCGGGGTCTCAAGGCGCGTCTGAAGCCAAGCCAGGATGGCTGGTTCTCGCTTGAGTACCTCTCCGGGGGCGGTGCGGCCAACCCATAGGATGGTGCGGCGCCGTGACAATTCTATGCGAGGTGGAGAGGCGATGGCTGCCAAGAAGAGCAAGAGCGGCGGGCGTTCACAGAGCAAGAGCACGGGCATCTTCTCGTCGATGCGTGGTGGAATGAAGGGTCTGGTTGGCCAGGGCGGGTCGAAGAAGAAGAAGCCGACCACCTTCTGGGATGTGCTTTTCTGGATTTTGATCATCGTCTTTGCTGCGTGGGTAGCCTATAGACAGTTCTAAGCAGGGGCGTTACAGGCCGGAGTTGCTCATTTGGCGCTGACCCCGGGGGGTCTGTTCAGAAGAGGGCGTAGCGCTGCGCACTCTCCTTGACACCTGACCGCCAGCGACACTACACTCCGGCCTTGGAGGGAATCATGATCCTTGGTGAAGTGATTGGGCGAGTAGTGGTCTCCAGGAAGTATGAGGGATTGGAGGGCAAGCGCTTTCTGCTGGTTCAGCCCGTGGACGAGCGGCATGCACCCATGGGCGAAGCCGTGGTTGCCGTGGACGCTGTGCAGTCGGGGCCGGGGGATAAGGTGTTCATGGTCCTGTCCAGGGAAGCGGCGTTGGCGTTGGACCCGTGGTTCGTACCTGTTGACCACGCTATTGTGGGTATCGTGGACCAGGTGAACAATCAGGAGTAGACATGGTTCTGGCGAAGGTTGTGGGAAATATTGTAGCAACGGTGAAGCACGCTGCTTTTGCCAACCACAAGCTTATGCTGGTTCGGCCGGTGGATGAGCGGGGCGAGTTTGCCGGGGAGACCTTCATTGCCGTAGACAACGTTCAGGCTGGTGCCGGCGACACGGTATTGGTGCTGCGTGAGGGCAACGGCGTGAGGCAGATCCTTGGGCAGAAGAACCTGCCAATCCGCTCGATCATAGTCGGCATTGTTGATGAAGTAAACATGTTATCGAGCCACGAATAGCACCAGTCATCCGCTATTGGTATTCCTCCAAAGTAATTCACATGCGATTTAGAGGCATCAATGACCACAAGAAGACCGTGCACAGTATATGTAGACAACTCCCCAGACAGTATACGTGGTGATATCTACATTTCGGGTCAAAGCTTCGTGTTGCACATGGATGGTTCCAGGGTGGACCTTGCCTTTGGGACAACCCGGCTGGAGCGTGGCGGCTTTGATGGAAGCCTGCTGGTGCTCAAGGGTAGCAGCTTCGGTGCGTCGTACAGCGTCTTCGTAGAGTCTCCCAAGGAGTTGTTGGCGGAGTTGAGGCGGGCTCGTCCGGCGCGGCCGCTTGGCGAGGATCTTGAGAAGCATTTCTCTGCAAGTCGTGGCATGAAGGTTGCCCTGCTGGTGGTTGTGCTGCTGGGAGTTATGGGGGCGGGGCTCTATTTCGGCTCGGTGTGGGTTTTCCGCTCAACCATCGGCGTTGCGGTGGACAACGTCCCCTTGGAATGGGAGGAGGAGTTGGGGCGATATGCTGCCAAGGACTTTCTCTCTAAGGGGCAGGTTTGCAGCGACGAGGAGATGGTAGCGGCCGTGGAGGAGATGGTTGAGAGGCTGAACGAAGCGGTGCCGAATGCTCCCTACAAATTTAGAGTCAAGATTTTAAACACACCTGATGTAAATGCATTTGCACTACCCGGTGGGTATATCTTTGTCAATAGCGGACTAATTGAAAAAGCCAGGTCCCCGGAAGAGGTTGCGGGCGTGGTGGCGCATGAGATGCAGCACGTTCTAATGAGACATGGAATACGAAACGTCATGAGCCGGGCCTCAATTGGTCTGCTGGTTGCGCTCTTCTTCGGCGACGTGCAGGGGCTGGCGGGCTTTGTCGTGGGGGCTGCATCGGAGTTGGCAGCGCTGTCGTTCTCCAGGGAGCAGGAGGAGGAGGCCGATGCGGGGGGTCTGGAGTTGCTCTATCTGGCCCGAATCGACCCTGCGGGCATGCCTTCGTTCTTCGAGGTACTCATCGAGAAGGAGGAGGAGGTTGGAATCTCTATGCCTTCGTTCCTGAGCAGCCACCCCGAGACCATGGAGCGCATCGCGGCTTTGAAGGCGGCCATCGAGGTTCGTGGGAAGGGTGAGGTGGTGCCCTTCACCTTCGACTGGGGAAAGGCCAAGGGGAGTTGCAGCCCCGTGGCCTGGAACGACCCTGACGCGCAGGTGCCCCTTGGGGGTGAGAAGGGCGAAGAGGGACCGTCGGAGGCATCTCAGGGGGGCGAGGCCGCCTCTCCTGCGGTGGGCGACGCCAAGCCTCCGGCCCCTGCGGCTGAGTAGGGGTGCGGTGCGAGGCTTGGTGCTGTTTAGCGCATTGTGGACCGCTTCGACTTCCACTTGCGCCTGATATCTGGTATTTGTTCGGTTCGGAATATTGTGCCCCAACCTTGCGGAGGCATCATGGGTCCTAGGTCAATAGAGAGACTTTTTCTGGGAATCGTTGTGGCCTGCGCGGCTTCCTTCTGGGGATGCGAGCGGACGCCTGAGAGCTACGACTACCACGGGCCTCAGCCTGACGGCGTGACGCTGGACAAGTGGACCCCGGCCGATGTGCACCTGGATGACCTGGGTGTTGAGCCCGACACGAAAGTGGACACTGCGCTGCCTGACATAGAGGACGTCACGGGTCAGGAGACCGACGAGTTCTCTCCCCCGGATGTGATTGAGCTGAGCGACCTGCCTACGCCAAGCAAGAAGGTGCGCACGTGCGAATACACCTTCCGTTTTTCGCCGCCCGACGAGGGGGTCCCCGCTGTGGCATCGGCGCTTTTCGTATCGTCCCCGGAGCAGCCTTGGGCGGAGGCCGAGCGGGTGATGGAGTTGGAGGGGGCCGGCAACTACAAGCTGACGGTGGACATTTCGGCCCTGGCACCAGGCAGCTATGGATATAAGTTCCACACATCTAATGATGGCTGGTATCTAGATCCCTCTAATCCATTGGCTAAGTTTGAAGGCGGTTTTGAGAATTCCAAGATAATAGTTCCGGACTGCTCGGTGCCTGCGCTGGAGTTGAAATCCAAAGAGTTGAACGCTGCTGCCGGCACTTTGAAGGTGGTGGTGGAGGTTCTGGACGGAGTTGGCAGTGAGGGGGTTGTGCCATCGACTCTGAAGGTTTCTCTCAACGGCGCCCCTCAGGCAGCGGCTTACGACGCCGAGGAGGGAACCATTACTGTGAATCTGTCGGGGCTGAAGTTGGGCAGCAAGGCGTCGTTGCTTATGAGCATTGGCAACGCCAGCGGGCAGAGCAGGGCGCTCTATGTGCCGGTGTGGGTGGAGGAGACGCCGTGGACGTGGCGGGAGGCCACCATGTACTTCACCTTTACCGACCGATTTGCCAACGGCGACGCCTCCAACGACAACCCTGCCAACTGCGACTCATCGCCCAAGTCAACGGACTGGAACGGCGGAGATTTCAAGGGGTTGAAGGAGAAGGTCGAGGAGGGGTATTTCACCGATCTGGGGGTCAACGCCCTTTGGATTTCCCCCGTGGCGGACAACCCCAACGGATGCTTCTCGGGCAGTCTGGCTGGTGTTAAATATACGGCATACCATGCATATTTCCCAATTGATTTTTACAAGACCGAAGAGCATTACGGCACCATGCAGGAGCTGAAAGATCTGGTCAATGCGGCTCACGACCAGGGCATAAGGGTGCTCATCGATTTTGTTGGTAACCATTGTCATACGGAGTCGCCGCTTTGGGCCGATCACAATGCAGATGGCTGGTTCCACGGCTCTACGCCCTGTGAGCCGGCTTGGGACCAGCCCATCAACTGCTGGTTCCAGCCCTACCTTCCGGACTTCGACTACACTAATGATGCTGTTACTGAGTACATTACAGAAAACGCCATTTTCTGGATTCACGAGACGGGCATAGATGGCTTCCGAGTTGATGCTGTGAAGCACATGGTGCACAACTTCACTAAGACGCTGCGCTGGAAGATCGAGCAGGAAGTAGTTGCTCCCACGGGTGTGCCTTTCTACATGGTGGGTGAGACCTTTGTTGGCGATTGGGGTGGTGGCACGGGGTCTGAGGAGGGGGCTATAAAGGAGTTCATCGGTCCTTGGGAGCTTGACGGGCAGTTTGACTTCCCCTTCTACTGGAAGCTGTTACGGATTGCGGGTCGAGGGGAGAGCTCCTTCCAGGATCTATCGGCCTTCATGAGTGAGGCTCTTCCTTACTGGGGCAGTAATGCACTTATGGTATCGTTTATTGGTAACCATGATGTACCCCGGTTTACGTCACATGCGGCGGGGCAGATTGGTGATTTGTGGGGCAACGGTTCCAAGGAGCAGGGGCTCAGCAATCCACCAGGGCAGCCTACGGATGAGCTGCCTTACAAGAAGTTGAAGCTGGCGATGGGTGTGATGATGACTCTTCCGGAGATCCCCCTGATTTATTATGGAGACGAGGTTGGTCTTGCGGGGGCAGGGGATCCGGACAACCGGCGGATGATGCAATTTGGAAACGACCTGTCGCCGAACCAGGCGGCGGCGCTGGAGTTTGTTCAGAAGCTGGGGCAGGCGCGCAAGGAGCTTGCGCCACTGCGGCTGGGGGCGCTGAAGACGCTGAGCGTGACGGCAGACACATGGGCCTATGAGCGGACCCACGATGGGTCCAGGGTGGTTGTGGTCGTGACCCGTGATGGGGCTGGGGCCACGGTGCAGATCGACTGGGAAGTAGCAGGAAATCTGACCGATTATATAACGGGTGCTACCATCCCGGTCACCGACGGCAAGGCCTCGGTCCAGCTTGGCGGATTTGGAGTGGCGGTGCTGTACGTGCTATAGCCTGTCCGCCACCCGAGCGTGGAGGCAGGCGTGACTTTCGAGAGGTTGGGCAGGTATCGCATCATTGGGAAGCTTCCATCGGGTGGAATGGCCGAGGTCTTCCTGGGCATGTTCGTGGGCCCGGACGGCTTCCGCAGGCTGGTTGCAATTAAGCGGATCCGCCCCGAGCTGGACACCGACCCGAAGTTCCAGCGTATGTTTGCCGACGAGGCCAGCATTGCCTCCAGGCTAACCCACTCCAACATTGCTCAGGTCTACGATTTCGCCATTGACGACGGGCCTCCTTACATCGTGATGGAGTATGTCGAGGGTAAGGATCTTCGCGGCATCCTTCACCGATGCTCTGAGCTGAAGCGCCCCCTGCCCTACCCCATGGCTCTTTATGTTGCTTTGAAGAGTGCCGAGGGGCTGCACTTCGTCCATTCCAGGCGTGGTGCCGGGAGGCCGCTGGGCATCGTTCATAGAGACATAAGCCCTCAGAACATCATGGTAACGCACAGCGGCGAGGTGAAGATTCTAGATTTCGGCGTAGCTAAAGCCACACATCGGCTCACCGAAACTCAGTCAGGAGTTATTAAGGGCAAATACGCATATATGTCACCTGAGCAGATAAAGGGTGGCGACGTTGACTGCCGAAGCGATATATTCAGTCTTGGCGTTGTACTATGGGAGTCCCTGACTCAGAAGCGGCTTTTTGCTGGCAGGAGCGACCTGGAGATTGCCCGGAACGTCACGGAGAAGGAGGTTCCCCTCATCGAGAAGGTGCGGGTGGATCTTCCTACGGAGCTCAACGGAATCCTTCAGAAGGCCTTGGCTCGCAGCGTTGACGAGAGATACCGGAGCATGCAGGAGTTTCGGGACGATCTCTCGCTCTTCATGATGACCAACAACGCCTACCCCACACCGGACCAGGTAGCCGATTTTGTATACGACCTGTTCCCTCTTGAGATGGAGAGTCTCAGGCAAGGCGAGCACTTTCCTGAGGGTGGCCAGGGGGTTGTGAATAGTGGCGCCCCCCCTTGCACTCCCACCGATGGGTCTGTTGGGTCTGATGAGTCCTCCTCGACGCAGAGCACTGCTTCTGTTGCAGGGGGCCGCTCGGGCATGGGGCGTAGGCCTGAGCCGGAGTCCCAGGAGGAGACGGAGCCACTGCTGGACCTTCCGCTGATAGACGGGAATCCAAGCAACGAGAGCCCCGGCGAAGAGGCTCCGGGTTCGGGCAGCATGAAGCTCAGGCTGATTCTGGCAGGGCTGTTGGGGCTTGCCATGGCCGCTTTGGTGATTGGGGCGATATACCGCCACTATGAGCGTCGTGCGCCGGTTGAGGCAGCGGCCAGGGCACATATGGAGCAGGCGGATCTCATGGCCGAGGCCCCCGACGTGGAGGCGTTGCAGGAGCTTCTGGAGCAGGTTCAGCGGCCCTTGCCCCAGGTTGAGAAGGGGAAGCCGGCGGCAGAAGCGGTGCTCATCACGATGCACTTCGATGTAGAGCCGCCTTATGGATATGTCCTCGTGGACGGCAAGCGCTTCGAGCCTGGAGAGTGCAGGATGATGAAGGTTCCTGGCCAGCCCATGGTTGTGGAGGTGGTTGCTGCGGAGCATCAGCGGGAGAAGCGCATCGTTGAGGCAGCGGACGGGGCGTACCATACCTTCATGCTGAAGGAGACAGGCCTGATAACCTTCTTGGTCTCGCCCGGGGATGCCGAGGTAGAGGTCAACGGCACGCCGGCCATTGGAACCAGGAAGAGTTTCGGCTGGATTGGCTCTGTGGGCGAGACGGCCCGCATAAGAATCACCAAGAGTGGTTATGAGACGTATGAGGAGACCATCCCGGTGATCAAGGCCAACCAGATTCGCACCTATGTGTTGAAGGAGAGTGGCTCTTCGCTCATATCTGCGGTCTCTGACGCTCTGCCCAGGCTCTCGTCCAGCAAGAGTTCCGAGGAGTTGGCGCGAGAGTACCTGGAGCGAATTCCTCAGGCTCCAAGAGGTGAGAAGCGGGTGGCACCAGAAGTGGAGGGCAAGCAGCACGCTGCTCCCGTTGAGCCTGAGAAGAAGGATGCCACGGGTCACAGCGGTTCTGGTGGTGCTGCGGGCTCCGGAGCCAAGGCTGTGCAGTCGCCTGCCGATACTGAGGGCGTGCAAGCCCAAAAGAAGCCATCCTCCCCTGCGGAGCCGGCTGAATTGGAGCGAGCCGGCGATTCAGCCGAGAAGGGAACCAAAGGCAGCATCAAGGTCACCGCCAGGCCCTACGCTGAGGTATTCTTCAAGGGGAAGTCGTGGGGACGAACCCCAACAACCCTGGACCTGGACGCTGGAGAGCATCAGATACTGCTGAAGCATCCACTTGGTGCTCACACATGCAACATCCAACTTAAGTCTGGCGAGTCGACCAACTGTTACTTTGACTTCGCAACCCTGGAATCTGAGTAGCAGCACGGCGACACATTCGGAGAGACGCTCAATTCGGTGAGCTAAAGTGCCAGCTAAAAAGTACTTGACCTGCTATTCTGCGCTGAGTACCGTCAGGCCATCGGTATTACCGTCGACGAAATGGACTGATAGGAGGGAAGAACCATGGCCTGGACGTCAGTGATAATGGAATCGGGGCGTTGTCTCACGGGGTTAGAAG
>CAZQHM010000127.1:0-13064 GCA_964593355.1 uncultured Myxococcales bacterium | reverse complement strand
CCTTCCAAATCGTCACCCACGAGAGCAGAGACCAAGAAAATGACTCGGTCATCAAAGTGCGCATGACAAGAAGCGACAACAAACTTGAGTTCATCGTCGATGCTAACGGCCAAGAGCGCACGGTAAAATCGCCTGCAGCCAAAGAGAACCTCGCCACCGCCCTGCCCTGGGCCGGCCATGCCCGAATGACCCCTGGCCAGGTCGCCATGTCGGATTCCTTTGACCCCGTACAGGACAAACGGCGATTGACCACGGTCGAAATCGCTGAAAGAAAGCAACCCAAGGCACCACAAGACCCCTGCACCAGAGTAATCATTACCGAAGAAGGCAGCGTCTCCCTTGAAGGTTGGCTCTCCTGCCAGGGTGTCTTGCTGCAGGGTACCCTTGGTGATGTCTTCAAGATGGTCCGCCAGGAGATGGCTCAAGCCGTACTCATGCCCAACCAGCCTTCAGACTTCTACACGCACAGCATGGTCCCGGCCACGGGAGAACTGGACCCCCTCCGCATCGAGAGAACCACCACCACCACAATGAGGCTGAAAGGAAGCAAAGGACTCAAGCTGCCCGCAACAGGAAGACAGCAGATTCTGGAATCTGGTGAAGATTGGACCCGCATCAGAATCAATGCTTGCCCACCAGCAGACCCCCAAGCCCCCGAAGCAGAAGACTCGAAGTGCAATACCGAATTTCCGTGCGACACACCCGCGGTAAAGGCCGCAGCACTGCAAACCGTTGGCACGGCCGAAAACCCGGAGCGGAAGGCGCTTGCTATCTCTCGGTGGATCCACCAGAACTTCAAGTATGCCCTGGGAAGCGCCTCTGCCACCGCTGACATCCTGCTCCAGAAACGCACCGGAGACTGCAACGAATTCACCAAAGTGGCGGTCCTCCTCGCCCGTGCCCTCGGAATCCCCGCCCGAGAGGTCAGTGGCCTCGTCATGGCCGAACCCAACCCCATGCGCTTCGGTTACCACGCATGGCCACAATTCCACCTGGGACCACTGGGCTGGGTAGACTTCGACCCCACCTGGGGACAGTATCCCGTTGACGCAGCACACATAACCCTGGGCTTCCGAGATGATGTCTCCGCCTTCGTGCACTTCGGGTCGCTCTCTATCGAGATCGAAAAGGTTGACTACTCCGACGAAACACTGACCTGCCCAAGGTGATAGAATCGATCTCCCTCGGGCGCCTCAACGCAACCGGGGCCCGTTGAGCCCCCGCATACAGCCCATCTGCTTGCTCTTGATTAGGAATGGGTGTACTAACTCTCCCCAACGCCAAGGTCACATCGGGGTAGGTCGGCCTGGCAACACCCAAATTAGAGGACTGATCATGAAGAAACTGCTTGCGATCTCTTTGGTAGCCGGGCTCCTGGCCTGGAATGGAATGGGCTGCGACTCCTCCACGGCCGAAGAGGGTAACGACACCCTCACTCCGGAAGATACGGCCGGCGAAGAAGACACGGCGGGCGAGGCCGACCTCAATGTGGAAGAGGATTCCGCAGAAGAAGACCTCGGAACCAACGAGGACGTCGCCTCCTGTGAGGACGAGTGCGTCGAAAATGAGACCATGTGCGTCGGTGCAACAGCCACCGCTACCTGCGTCATCGGGCCCGAAGGCTGCCTCGAATGGGGCACCAAGGTCGACTGCCCGGCCAACCAGGCCTGCGAGGCCGGCGTCTGCAAGGAAACCGCCGGTTGCCAGGACGATTGCAACACTCTTGGCGAAAAAGTCTGTGACGGCGCAACCTCCCTCAAAGAGTGCGTCATGGGACTCGACGGCTGCAAAGACTGGAAGGTAACCGCCTGCGCAGCCAACCAGACCTGCACCGACGGCGCCTGCACCGGCGGCGGCGGCGGCGAAGGCGTCGAAGCCTGTTCCGATATGATGGACTGCATGGCCACCTGCGGTAACAACCAGACCTGCGCTCAGAACTGCTTCACTCAAAGCACCCCCGCAGGCCAGACCGCCTATCAGGCCCTGGCCACCTGCGTCCAAACCAACTGCGCCGCACTCCAGAATGACCAAGCCGCCTACAGCCTCTGCCTCCTGCAGCAGTGTAAGACCCAGTACGAGGGCTGCCTCGGCGCCAACTGGGGCACAGATGGCTGCATGGCCACAATGACCTGCGCAGGCCAGTGCCAGAATGACGCCTGCGTCCAGGCCTGCTTCGACAAAGCCTCCTACGATGGCCTCATAGCCCTCATGGTCATGCAGTCCTGCATCGGCAAAGAGTGCGCCACAGAATGCGGCGGAACAGATCAGAACGCCTGCCAGTCCTGCGCTACCTCCAAGTGCTCTGCCGAGATCATGGGCTGCCAAAACAACTAAACAGGGTCATCTCGACCAGCGATCATCCCCGTATGCAGCGTCAGGCGTCGAATGCCGTGCTCGGCGTACACAAGTACGCCTGCGCCGGCATGTTCGACGCCTTCCTTGCCTCCGGGGCGCTCGCTGGCCGACCTGACCCTGTTTGCCCCACACCGAACGCTGTTGAACGTAACGCGACAGAGCCGGGAGAATGCTGTTGAACGTAACGTCCCTGATCACCAGGGCGGTGCCAGGTGCAAGGTGTGCGACAGACCCGGCCAAACGCTCTTGAGCGTAAGATCCCTGGTCACCAGGGCGGTGCCAGATGCAAGGCGCGACCGAGCCGGGCGAATGAGGCGTGGCTCAAACCACGTCGCAGTGAGCCGGCGACAGAGCAACGCAGCAGGTGGCCCGCCATGGTGACCAGGAGAGAGTTAGAAAGAAACCCAGGAAGGCTGAACCCTACATCAAACCGCCCAGCAGACCGCTGAGGTCAACACACTCCGTAAGGCACGTGTTCACGCTGATGAAGCTCAAAAGGTCAATCTTGCAGCACTTCAAAGCGGCATCCGGGCAATCAGAATCCTCGGCGCACTCACACACCTTGGCCAGACTCATACCTAAGGCTCCCAGGTCCTTGCACTTATTTGCGCCACAATCGCCATCAGCATTGCATTCCGATATACAAAGAGCTGCCATACCCATTAAATCTTTGCACGTCTGACCACCAACACAATCATCGTTTGACGTGCAGCTCGGAATCCCAAGACCACCACCGCCACACTCGGCCTTGCACTCCGACGGCATCATAGGAATGGTCGCAGGACAGCACTTCTGGCCTCCGGGGCAGTCCGCATCACTGGTGCAGCCCCCTGGCGTATCACCACCACAACTGGCCTTGCACTCATTCTCCCCACCAGGCATGGTCGCAGGGCAGCACTTCTGCCCACCGCCACAGTCGAGATCGCTCTGGCAACCGCCAGGTTCAACCGTGGGGCACGAGGCCATGCAACTCTTCTGACCGTTGGATTCGCAACACTTCTGCCCACCCATACAGTCGGCGTCGGACTGGCAGGCACCAGGCTGGGTCCCAGGGCAGGTGGTGAGACATACGTTCTCGCCTTCAACGTTGCAGCACTTCTTTCCGTTGCAGTCAGCATCGCTCTGACAAACCCCGGGAGTCCCCGGACAAGTCGTCATGCAGACCATCTCGCCAGAGATGTTGCAGCACTTCTTTCCGTCCATGCAGTCCGTGTCACTCTGGCATGCACCGGGGGTCAGAAGATCAACCCCAAAGGGGACATCCTCTGCCGAAACTTCCATGTTCGACTCGGCATCATCACCCTCGCCAACGTCGTCCGTGGCTACCACGTCGTTCTTGCTGCCATTGTCATCGGTGGCGCCATCGTCGCATGCACTCAGTGCGAACAGACCGGCAAAAGCCAATGAGAACAATACCTTTCGCATCGCCATCTCCAAAACGCTATTGAGGAGGAGACCCTGGCACTACGACCAAGAGCCCAGGCCCCGTCCAGTTCGCCGAGCAGTGAACGACTCTTCGCTTTTCATGTCAAGAGCCCAGAAGCTCAAATTGCCAAGACTTGATATCGTAGGCTTGCTGCCCCAGCCATGCCCACCCCGAGAACCGGTAGACCCCGGGTACGAGGGGAGCCACGGGAGAAAGCGGATGCTCACACCGTCGATCCCAATGCGGCGCAGCGGTTTCGGGTACCTGACAAGACATGGCCGCTGCTTCCCTGTGACGGAATGCCTCCAGGACCACATCCGCAATGCTCTCCACACTCTACACGGCTGCTCCGATATCTCGATCCCACCAGCAGCCGTGTGCCCCGAGCCGGCCGAAGGACGAGTCGAGGGGGGCGAGAATGGCGAGCACTGGTTTAGCCGCTCTAAATCACTGTTCAGATGGCAACAGTAATGAGAAAACGCCCGACTCATCACAAAGGGATTCCGCAGCGGGAAGTACCGGCAACGCTGCCGGCCACTCATCGCCGTAGAACTCCACACGCAACCCCGAGGCTGGCTCAGCCTTCCCCTGAGCCCCCGCCATCACTCCATCAGGTATGTTGATGCTGCCTGTTACAGCCCTTGGCCAAGGTACAACCAACGGCAAGTCGAGACGGCCCGTTACTACGACGTCCCAGTACATCGCCCGTGGCAATCCGTACGCCGCCGGAGGGTCCACAACGAAGAGATACCTTCCCGTATCCATAGGCAGCCTGTAAGCACCTTGGGCATCGGTGGTACCGGAAAAGACGCTGTATGTAACGGCCACAGGCTGGGCTCCGTCCCCATAAGCCGCCCCGTACCGGTAGGCCATCACCGAAGCCCCAGCCACCGCCCGGCCAGAACCCGACCTCACCACACCAGACACCGCCCCTCGCTTGACCATGGGAAGTTGCACCTGCAAAGGCGCCTGGGAGCCCGCAGGACCATCTGGAAGCGAAACCGTCAGAGTCCTCCAAGTGGCGGCCCAGACCGACGAAGAAGGAGGCGTCAGACTTAGTGAGTAGAGACCGGCAGGCAGCCTTATGCTGGACCATGAGCTACCCTGCAAAACCCGCTCTACCACTATCCGGCCATAATCGCCGAAATCGCCCTCGGCCCGAAGTGTTGCCCCAACCAGCTCTTCGGCCTCACCCTCCGAAAGCTCCAAGGAGACCACCACGTCCCTTGGAGTAAGATCCATGCCTATCACAATGTCGCCCAAATCCTGGTCGCCCGCCACCTCCACTCGCCCAACCACGTGCTCCGGAACGGTCTCGTTGGCACCAGACGAACGCACCTGAATCGTATACTCAACCCCTTGCTGCTCCACAGGTGGCTGAACCAGCAGGACAAAACGCCCATCCTCATCCGTAACCCCAGTAGACGATACATCGCCCCCCTCCACGTCGAAGCCCAGAACCTTTGCCCCAACCAGAGGTTCTCCCTCTCCGCGCCCCGCACCACCCTTCCACGTCAGCCGGCCCGATACCGATACGTAGCTGCCCGGAGCAGGAACCGAAAGATCCATGGCAACTAGACTAGGATCAGACGTTGTCGACGGCGTGAAGGCCCGGCGGACATGATAGACTGGAATATTGTGGGCAGAGAACTCGGGCAGACGAACGTATATGTCGTACAACCGGTTGGGCCTTGCCAGAAACTCGAAGGAACCATCCCCCCAACTCCCCGAAGAACCGGGTGCCCCTTCAGGCAAACCGTTCTCCGCATGGTACTGACTCTCAAGCCCACCGCTCTTCTCCACCGCCACCACCGTGACATCCACCTGACCCACTGCAGCCAAAGGGTTACCCTCCACAAAAACGCGCCCCACAACCCTCAGCGCAGGCTCCATGGTGAAGTTGGCAAGCTTCCCTGTGTCCAACTCCACAGAGGAGAAAACCTCGGGCTGAATCCCAGCCTCACCAGCCGGAGGCAGGAGCCGCAGCATGCCACGGTATTGCCACCTACCCGAGGCAACACAAAGCAGCGCCAGACCGTCACATACCAGCGCCCCCTCACAATCGCCGTCCACACCACATACCGGCCACTCCTCAGCTTTGCTGCTCTGGGCCCCACCCGAAAGCCCGCCGCATGAACCCAGCACTAACAAGGCTGGTAAGATCAGTAGTGGAGCAACCAACTTAGACAACATCTCCTCTCCTGCTCAGTTCCAATTGGGCGAACTACAGCGGGCACTCGCCAACCAACGTGACCTCCCAGACTCGCTTGGCCACTTGAAAACCCTCCTCAACATCCACGGGCAAAGGCCTGTCCGCCCGGCCAGTCCACTTCAAATTGCCGTCGCTCACCAGAACCTTCACCGAGACCCTCGAAGCGTTGGCCAACGCCCTCAAATCACACGGTGTCAAGCTCATCACCTCGTCACCATACCAGGCCGTGGGCAAACCGTTGTCAGCTATCCAGTACCAGACAATCTCAACACCATCCCCCTCGGGGTCGAAGACCGCACCATCTATTCTAAACTCCATGCGACCTTCTGCATTGCGACTGAATATGAATTGATCCTGCACTGGAACCGTAGCAGACCACTCAAGGAAGGGCGGGCTGTTCTCAGACTCGAATCTCTCCTCCGGGGGCACGACACATCCCGGCAGGCACAAGGCAAAGCCAATCACCCATAAGACATAAGCCATTCCCCTGGCCCCAATAGCCAAAGCTCTTGTGCCCCAGTCATCCCAGTGGCTCCCACACCGCCACACGCCCCGCCCCCGACGCGAGACAGGCAACGGCCATCCGCTGCTCATGCCATGCAACCATTTGGGCCTTACCTGAAGCAAACAGCGCCACTACCTTCCGCTGAGAAAGAAGCCTCAGCATGTCAACAATTCTGCCAGACAGCGAATTGGTTCTCCGCTCCACATCCGGAGCAACTGCCGAATTATCTCTTCGTCCGCCGGTAAACGCTGCATCAGGCGGGTCAGTCCGTTTACCTGATCGGCGCTCTAGGGGCGATCCTTCTCAAAGTATCTAAAAATCGTGCGGGGGTCCACTCCCAAATCCCGTGCCGCAGCACTCTTGTTTCCCGCATTGAGCTCCAAAACCCGAGCTACGTAGTCACGCTGGAACTGCTCCCTCGCCTCCGCCAGCGGAAGCACGCGGTGACCCTCCACCGGTAACTCCAGGTCAGCAGCCTCGATGTACTCGTGCTCGGCCATCACCAGAGCCTTCTTGATGCGATTCTCCAACTCCCTCACGTTGCCCGGCCACGCGTACTGCTGCATGGCAAGAATAGCGCTCCTGGAGAAGCCCTTGGCCGCCGATGGAAACTGCTTGGCGTACTTCTGAATTAGATAGTTCGCTATCAGCTCCACATCCTCAGGTCGCTCCCTCAAAGGCGGAACCATCAACATGATCACGTTGAGACGGAAGTAGAGATCCTGACGAAACTCCCCCGCCGCTACCGCCTCCTCAAGGTTACGATGCGTGGCAGCAATGACCCTGATGTCCACCGCCTCGGCCTTGCTGCTACCCACCTTCGTCACCTGCCGAGTCTCCAGCGCCCGCAGAAGCTTCGCCTGCAGAGCCATGGGCATGTCGCCTATCTCGTCCAAAAACAGCGTCCCCTTGTTCGCCGCTTGAAACTTCCCCACCGCTGACACCACCGCACCCGTGAAAGCCCCACGCTCGTGACCGAATAGCTCGCTCTCCAAAAGATTCTCCGGAATCGCACCCGCATTTATTGCCACGAATGGCCCCTTCGCCCTCGCTGAACGCTTGTGGACCTCCAAGGCAACCAACTCCTTACCAACCCCCGTCTCCCCTCGAATCATCACGCTGATATCCGTCCCAGCCACCTTGTCAACCTTCCGGTAAAGGTCGCGCATCGCCCTCGTGCTCCCAACAATCTCCCCAAATCGGATCTCCTCCAGAAGCTGAACAGCATCCTCCCGTTGCAGCACCAACTCACGAATCAGCATAGCGTTTCGAACCAGCAACGCTGCCTGGCTCGCAAATATCGTCAGTATCTCCAACGACTCCTCGTCGAACAGGTTCACGACGTTGTCGTTGCCCAGATAGATCACACCCAACACGTCCCCACGAACCACCAGCGGAGCACACATCACCGAGCAGAGTTTGTAATCCACAACACTCTTCGATTCAGAGAACTCCGGGTCGTTGAGCGCATCAGAGACCAGCACCGGGCGCCCCATGGTCAATACCCGCCTCACCACCGAGTCCGAATATACCTGCTCCTCCAGCGGCAAAGCCTCGCGGGAAATGTTCCTGGCAAGGTACATCCTCGGCTGGTTCTGCCTCTCGGATAAGAAGACAAAACCCCGATCCGCCCCAGTCACCTCAACCAACTTGTCAAGCAACAGCTCCAACAGTGGCTGCAACTCCCTCTGCTCCATCAGGGCCACCGTGAAATCCAGAAGCTGACGCAACGCGCCATGAACCGAATCCTCCTGGCGCCTGACCTCCTGGTCGGAGACATCGTGAAGGTTGAACAGCAGCGTCGCAGTCCCAAGCCGGAAAACGTCCTGATCCTCCAGAGACTCCTTCCTGCCACGCTTCCCGTTCAACACAAACTCCCCACCACGGTCCGCCGCTACCAAAACATACTTCCGGCCATCCAACATTATCGTGGCATGGTGCTCCCTGACATCGGGCAGACCCAAAACTATGTCGTTGTCCGCCGCAGACCCCACCGAAGTAACCTTACGGAATACAGGGAACTGTCGCATGGCAACGCCAGGCCTCGGCAACAATGTAACGGAGGGCATCAAAGGCCTCCTGAGAGATCAGAATGTTGTCTCCCAGCCCAATACTCCAAAGCTGGGCACGAACCCCCACCAACCACCGTCAAGACCACGTTCACCTCCCTCCATACCAGCCTCACGCTCCATGGTCTCCTGCCGCAGCAGCCGCTCAGGCCGATGGTTCGACACGGCATGGATGATGCCCCATATCGCACTGCCGGTCAACAGAGCAAAGGTCCCGTACATCGCCCAGATACCCGCAGTACGCTCCACACCGTGAGGGTTGCCGAAGTAGAGCCAACTCCACGAAGCGATGTTGGCCGCCAGAAAACCACCCTCCAGACCCAGAAAGAGATACCCCATGCCCTCATCCCCGTTGGCAAACTGCCCAACGCCAAAGGGAACAAAAGCCAACGCAAGAGGTGTGTGATCATAAACAAGCATCTCAACCGTTACACGCTTTCTCTCTACAACATCTTCGGGAATCTGAAGCAGCTTAGCTTCAACAAGCTGCTTCTTCAATTCTGCGAACTCAACAACCATCTCTGGCGGGTAATAGAAAGAGTCAAGCTCGAATCTCGGGTTGTCCTGCAGAAGCCTCGTGAACTGCTCCCTAAACCCCTGTTTCTCCCCCGTCCACCACATTGATGCGGCAAGCATCTCCCTCGCATGCAACATCTGCTCTCTGGTGGCAAGCAAAACCATCGGCGATAAGAGCCCTGACAACAATGTTATTGTGCGAGCATAGTCCTGGTAATAGAACGCGTTCTTCGCCAGCTCATACTGCTCCTGCGGATCACCAACCTCCTCAGAGCGCATAGCAGAAGACACACCCCTGGCCCACCCTGAACTCGGAAGAGCTGAAAGGCAGACCAGGAACAGCAATGCGGAAAGAAGACCACTTCGCATGGGCCGATTATAGGCGCCATTCCAAAATGGGCAACAACATGAAGGCCTTTTTCGATGTAGTCGGGGCGACTGGATTCGAACCAGCGACACCTTGGTCCCGAACCAAGTGCGCTACCAGGCTGCGCTACGCCCCGTAAATCAAACGCCGGGACCATAGCCGGGGGGCCTCGGCATGTCAAGGTATTATTTGGCCAAGAGGCCACGGCCACAACCTCCCCGAAGCCGGCCCTCCCTCCCAATTATCCCCCAGACCATACCTGAACTTCTCCCCAATATCTCCACCGGACGTTGACAGGAACGGTCCGCCAAGCTATGGTCCGCCCCATCGCCCTGGTCGCCAGTAGCATTGGGCTGCCTTACGCTGTTGTCCAGTTGGAACCATGGCTCGGCGCTGGGTAACCCCGTGGAGCACCCCCGGGCAAACTCGCCGCATCGGGGAGATGCGCCGTCAGGCAGCGATGCAACCAGGCGCTTTGGGCATGAACGGTCAGGAGCATCTGCGCTGAGATGATCTTCAACAGCTACCTCTTCTGGGCCTTCTTCAGCGTCGTACTGCTACTCTACTGGGCGCTGCCCCACAAGCCACAGCGCTATCTCCTCCTCATCTCCAGTTATCTCTTCTATGGCGCATGGGACTGGCGTTTTCTCAGCCTTATCGCAATCTCAACAATGGTCGACTTCTGGGTGGCCCAGGGCATAGAACACCATCAATCTAGCACTACTCGCAAACGTCTTCTTATCGTTTCTATTGTCGTCAATCTTGGCTTTCTTGGGTTTTTCAAGTACTTCAATTTCTTTACTGAGGAAATGTTTACTATGCTCCAGGTAGTGGGCATATCGGCCTCAAGACCTACGTTGTCGATTATTCTACCGGTCGGGATATCATTTTACACTTTTCAAACAATGGGATACACGATAGATGTATTCTATCGACGCATTAAACCAAGTACTGATCTCCTTGGCTTTGCCATCTTCGTCTGCTTTTTTCCTCAACTTGTGGCAGGACCTATCGAACGATACTCAAACCTTATGCCACAATTTAACTCACGAAGACAGTTTTCATCTAATCTCATCTCAGAGGGGTTCTACCACGTTTTAATAGGGATGTTCAAGAAGGTTGTAGTGGCCGACAACCTCGCTCCAATCGTGAACCACGTCTTCAACAACTCGGATCAGGTGGCCCCGATGGAGGTCCTTGTGGGGCTGTGGGCCTTCGCCTTCCAGATCTACGGTGACTTCTCCGGATACTCATCCATCGCTCAGGGAGTGGCACGCTGGATGGGCTTCGACCTAATGTACAACTTCAAAATGCCCTACTTCGCTACTGATCCTTCAGACTTCTGGCGCCGGTGGCATATTAGTCTTTCCCAGTGGTTGCGTGATAACCTGTACATAGCTCTTGGCGGAAACCGCTCAAGCAGAGCCCGCACTTACACCAACCTCATGCTTACCATGGTCATCGGCGGCCTATGGCACGGCGCCGCCTGGACCTTCGTCGTGTGGGGAACCATTCACGGGGCACTGCTGTGCATGGCCCGCCCCTTCCAGAAGCGCCTCGACGCCATCAAGCGCAAGCGTCGTTGGGCCGCCTGGCTCCCCAAAGCAATCCTCATGCTGCTAATGTTCCACGCTGTATGCCTTACGTGGCTCTTCTTCCGAGCCGACTCCCTGGCCCAAGCCTCTTCCATGCTGACTTCAATGTTCTCTCAACCATGGCAACTCACCCAGCTGGCCCAATACGCTACCGCCATGCTGCTCTTCTTCGCCCTTCCACTGCTCCTCTTCGAAGCCTGGCTCGAGCGTCAGAGAGACATGCTGGCCCTGCTGAAGACAAGCTGGGTCGTCCGCTCCGCTGTCTACATCTATCTGGTGCTTATGCTCCTGTTCTTCCACCCGGAGGCGTCTAATGCATTCATCTACTTCCAGTTCTGAAGGCGCCGTCGCACGACCAGACTGGCGGGTCGTCGCCTCCATCGCCGTGGCCGTTCTCTCCGTCGAACTGGCTACCAACCTCCTCGCCCCCGTACTCTCCAACGAGGTAGCCTTCCTCGAAACGATCCCCGCTGTTGCCTCGGCCCTCAATCACAACGAAGCGCCATCCATCCTGGTCCTGGGAAACTCCCTGGCCAAAGAGGGCCTGCCCGAGAGAGAGCTCAACTCAGCAGCGGCCAACGCATCTCTCCACGCTGCCTTCAAAACAGTAGCACTCAACGGGGCAACCCTCCCCGAACTCTACTGGCTCCTTAGACTGCACTTCACCGATGAAGGGCACATCCCAGACATGCTGCTGCTCCCCCTCAACCTCCGGGCGGTCACCGCAAACACCCTCAAGATCTCCAGAACCGCCCTCTTCGCCAAATCCAAAGCCTGGACAGACATCATCGCCAGCCAAGACCTCCAGGGATTCGAAAGAAAAGCGGCCTTCCTCCACTCTCTCCTCAGCAGCGCCATGGCCCAGGCCCCCAGAGTGCGCCTCGCAATCCTCAAACCCATCGTCCCAAACTACGACACAATCACCCTCGACATGCACAGCCGCTCCAACTCCTCCGCCCCCTCCGTTGAGAGCCCAGCAGACTTAGAAGCCCTTACCAGAATCCTCAACCTCTGCGCCGCCCAAGGCATACTCCCCGTGGTACTCTACATGCCCGAAATGACTCACTACGATGTCCCTGCTGTGGTGGACCATGCAGTAAAAGGTGCTGGCGGCCACATCCTGGACCTCCGCTCCACACCAGAACTTGCCAAGGAACACTTCGCCGATGGAAGCCACCTCAACGCCACGGGGGCAAGCGTGCTGGCACCACTCGTAGTCACGGCAACAGCCGAGCTTCTGCCACCTGCTCAGTAAGAGCACAGACCACAACACTGGCCACAGCCACCGTCAGCTGGCAAGCATTGCCTATCGCCTCGGAGATTGAACAGATGGGTGTCGGGAGTAGAGCACGGATCAGGGAAGAATCGGGATTAGCTGGAGCTCTTCTTGAGAAGCTCCTCCAAGCGCTGGATTTCATCCTCAACTTCTTTCTTCTTCTTGTTTATATCCAGCTTGGTTTCCTTCATCATTTCTTTATGTCTATCACTCAGTTCCTGCTCTTTCTTCTCCAGGTCCCGAACCTCCCGCTCAACCTTGGCCTCCAACTCCGCCGTCTCTGCCTCAACCGATGACGTCGGGTCGGAGACTGACTTGGCATACTCCACGCTCAGCAGCTTGCCAAACTCCTGTAAGGCCGCCTCGTTGTTGGCAAGATATGCAGCAAACTCCCCCACCGTAATCTGCTTCTTCTGGCAAATCTTCTCAGTCAAACCTAGAACGTCCTCTGCAGCCTTCTCGTCGCTGGCCATCTCGGCAGCAAGCTCATTCATGACCGCAGTTGCCGTCTGCTCAGGAGCCTGCTTGGCACAGCCAGCCAGAACGTTGAGTACAACAGCAAGTAAAAACACGATATTCCGAGGTGCCATGGACGCATCCTCCATAGTTTGCTCGCCGGAGGTTCCCACACACTGGGCGCACTGTAAAGAGAAAACCGGTCACACACTCCTGATCCCACGACGTAACCCCCTCACCTTCAGCCCAAGACGCCTGAGCCAGACTCCAAACTTTCCGGGACGCCA
>CAZQHM010000126.1:0-13290 GCA_964593355.1 uncultured Myxococcales bacterium | reverse complement strand
GGGGGGGGGGGGGGGGGGGGGGGGGGGGGGGGGGGGGGGGTGGGGGGGGGGGGGGCGGTGAGTGGGGGGGGGGGGGGGGGGGGGGGGGGATATGGGCGTTATCGACGGCATCGGTGGGGATTCGGGGTACGCACAGATTTTGCCCCTGGGCATAGGATATGCTGCGGAAATGTGTTGCACGGCCGCCAATTGGCGTAGTATCTATTCCATGGACATTGGCCTGGATAAGGTAAGAACAGGATGACTTCATTCTTAGACGACCCGCTGAACTTGATTGACAGAGCGGTGATTACCACGGACCCTGCCTGGCGGGTGGCGTCTCAGGACAAGCTGCCCGAATGGTTGTCGGTCATTGAAGCAGCTCTGGCATCGGATGACCATAAGATGAGGGCGGAGAGGCTTAGCGCGGTGGGCAGACAGATGACCTGGTTCCAGCTTCCGGCCCCGGTGAAGTATGTGAGGCGTATGGCCGAGGCATATGGCAAGATCGTTGGCTCCGGTTGCGGGGGACGTCAGCCAGCGGAGAAGGGGATTCTCACCAGCCTGGTTCTCAGTGCTGACGAGTCCCTGGTGGGCTTCTTTGCTGGTCTCTTTGACATTGCAATTGAACGCGACCAGTTCTCGGCGCTTCGTAAGGGTTACGCTGCAGCCGGCCTTGCTCTCCTGGTTCGAATTAGGCGCTCGCAGGCAGCACTGAAGGCTCTTCTGCAGGCGCTGCTTCACGACAATGGCGATGCGGCTGGCTTCGCGGCCCGGGCTCTGCCTGTCATATACCGACCGGCCTATCCAGACCAGGTCACACGGACAACAAGAGCCAGGAAGATCGCCGTGGCCCCTCCGGCCGAGGTCTTCCATCATCTGACCGAATGCGCCCATCGCAACGGGAGTTTCCTCGTCAGATTCCAAGCGCGCCGAGCGCTGCAGTTGCTGGGAGCAGAGGCTCCACTTGACAACCCTCAGGGTGCCTACGAATTTAGGATGTCCGTCGAGGGCGTCTCGGGTTTCTCGGCGCAGCTCCTCCTGCCCTCATCTGCGTCCCTGGAATCGCTCTTGTGGCTTTCGCTCAGAGCCATGGGCTGGGACAACGACCACCTATATTCCTTCTTCTTCTCCGGAAAGCGGCGTGACGTTACGACCGAGTATCCTTCTGACCACGACGAAAGCAGCCACGAAGAGCCAGGTATAAACGTCGGTCAAGTCGGTCTTGCGCCCGGTGTGAAGTTCATATGCCTTTACGACTTCGGCGACTGCCACGTGTTCAAGTATACCTGCCAGAAGGTCATACCGGTCTGCGCCGGCCCGTGCCATGCCTCGGTCGTCAAGCTCTCTGGCCACGCCCCGGAGCAATACCCTTCGTGGTAGCTGTGCCGTTCCCAGGGGCCAAGCCGTGTGGAGAGCAACGACCGCAGGCTGGCGCCCCCCAAAGCAGCAGACCCACGCATCGGAGTACGACAAGGACAAAGTGGAGGCGCTGAGTTTGGTTCTTATACGGCCGGCGACAATGCGCATTTGTGTTCTAGTACCAGAAGGACGCACTAATGAGGTCCTTGACCGCCAGTGGTCCCAGGTGTTAATATCAATGCAGCGCAACGGGACGGGGGTTGGTCGTAGCGGAAGGACAGTCGTCGGTTCCTACACGGCTGCTCACATATCTCGATCCACCCAGCAGCCGTGTACCCTGCCTTCGACGGCCCAGAGGGGACAGCTCAGGCCCTTCGATGGGAGCGAGGCCAGGGCCGAGTCGAAGGGGGGGGGCGAGAATGTGGAGCAGTGGTTTTGGCAGGGCCGTTTCCGTTTCCGTTTCGTTGTTGGGGACTGGCCAAGAGGAAGTATGGAGGTGCAGTTATGGCCAAGGCGATCAAAAAAGATGAAGCGCACAAGCTCATCGATAGTATGCCTGCCGATGCTACTTGGGGTGATTTAATGCACGAGATTTATGTGCGTGAAATGATCGAAAGAGGCATGGAAGACAGCGCTCTTGGCCGAACCATGGATGTGAAGGATGTGCGCTCCAAATACGGATTGACGAAGTGAGAGTCCACTGGACGAACACGGCGGTGGAGCATCTGGACGCCATATACCGGCACGTCTCATTGGATTCTCCGAAGTATGCGTTGTTTTTGGTTGACCGCCTGACACTGAGGACCCAGCAGATAGCCCACCATCCGTGGTCGGGGCGGCGAGTCCCCGAGTGGGATATGGAGCAGGTTCGGGAAGTAATTGAAGGTCGTTACCGAATTATCTATCACATCAAGCCGGATCAGATCGATGTCGTGGCAGTGATACACGGAGCGATGAACATCATTCGATGAAACATTTGCGCACTTCATACGAAAAGCTGGACTTACTAAACGGCTGGCCAGATATCTCGATCCGCCCCCCAGCCGTTTACCCCGAGCGAGGCTCGTGCCGAGTCGAGGGGTAGGGGCGAGAATGAAGGTCACTGGTTAGGCCGTGTGTGCGGCCAGAGATGAATAATGGGACTCTGACGCCGGGTGTACACGACCCGTGCGCCCAGCGCCTACTCCTTCGGTATAAACCAGACCTGCTGGATGAGCCCATTCTCCACCCTGTAGACCGCCACGGCACGCACCGGCGGGCCGGCCCTCAGCCCCGTGACCAGCTCGTGATCGATGACGAAGTTGCCTGACACGATGCGGTTCGTGACCCGTGCGTGTAGGTTCGGGCTCTTCTCGAACAGCGAATAATAGGTCTCCTGCATCGCCTTGCGCCCAACCATTGGAGGCCGCCCAGGGACGATTGAATCGATTATAACATCTTCTGCGTAGCACTCGATAAATCCGTTGATGTCCCGTTTGTTGTACGCCTGAAGCTGCCTCTCTACCAATGCCTCGGGCGTGGAAGAGAACAGCTCCCGGCCGGCGTGCCACACCCCATTTCGCACAACGGCCTGAATGGTGGTCGTGTGGGCGATGTTCTCCAACGGGGAGGCGTTCAGCACCAGCAGGTCTCCCCTTTGCCCGACCCCGATTCGGCCGAAATCGGGCTTGTCTCGAACAACCCAGGCCGCATTCGCTGTGGCAGCGGTGATGGCCTCGGCGGGGGAGAGGCCGGCTTCCACCAGCAACTCCAGCTCCCGATGCAGGGAAGGTCCGTGGAATGTCCCGATGTTCCCCGCATCGCTCCCCGCTGCCACACGAACCCCACCTTTCCAGAGCGTGCGGATGTTCTTCAAGATTGTGGGGAGTTTGGCCCGCATGGCCGTGACCCTCCCGGCCTGCCTCTCACGCTCGGTCTTGGTCGTCACCACAAAGGGGAATTCGGCAAACGAATTCAGAGCGTTGGGAGAGGCCAGGGCCCTCTCGATATCGGACAACTCAACGCTCCCGCCCAGCACTTCGGCATACCCTTCGTAGACAACGGCGGTGGTGACCAGGGTGACGTCGTTGGTCTTGAGCAGGTCGATGAAGGCCTGGTCCACTTCTCGGTCGTCCACCGTATGAACCAGGATATCTGCGCCGTGCTCCACGCAAGCAGTTGCCGCAGCGTACTGGGTGGCATGCACGGCAACACGAACGCCGGCCTTGTGACTGGCCGCAACCACCGCATCGAATATCTTCAGCGGTTGAGTAAGGTCACCCTCTTCGGGCACGATGAACCACACCTTGATGAGGTCGGGATTCTGTTTCAGTTGGGCGTTCACCAGCTCCGTGGCGTGCGCCGGTGACGTGGCCTGGATGATGGGAGGGTCTCCAAGGTCTAGCTGCGGGCGAGAGACCGTAGAGATTAGCGGTCCCGCCACTGCCACCGCCGGGGCACCTTTGGTGGTCAACGATTGCTCACGCACCGAGAAGTTCCAGAACGGCCCCCCCATGTCCACCACCGCCGTTACCCCCGACGCCAGATAGCGCCGAAACGTCTCAGGCAGGTACTTTCTAACATAGTCCTGATCCTCCTCATAGGACATGAGTTCTCTTCCATCGATAATATCGGGACGAGTATACAATGATGCCGATTGAAAGAAGTGAATGTGCGAGTCGATGAGGCCGGGAATCACCCACTTGCCCTGGAGGTCAATCGTCTCCTTGCATTGAACCTCTCCAAGATCCGCCCCCACATAGACGATTCGCCCATGCTCCAAGGCAATGTGAGCCTTGCCCAAAGCAGCGTGACCATCAAAGACGTTGGCATTCACGAGGCATAGCTCCGCCCCTACCCCCATTCGGGGAATCCCCAGCAGGGTCGAGAAAACCAGAAGCACTGAGAGCGTGGATGAGAAGTTCAAGACAACCTCCGTGACGTCAACCGCACCGCATCTTTGCGGACTTTCCCCGGGCCGGCAAGGGGCAACGTCAGTATTCCCGCACGGCCGTGGCTGACACCGGATGCGCCGGCTCCTGGGCTTGTCGATTGGAAGGCCTCCGACATTCTGCTTGGCATTTCTGGATAGTTTCGCGACAAACGGGGAAAGGGAGCAGAACGGGCCGAGCGGAGGATGCGTGGAGGAAGCGGGCGGCACCGGTCTGACTTGCCATAACAGTTGGATGCCGGCCGTTGCGATGAAGCGAAAGAGGCCGCTGGCCTGCTGGTCGGCCTGGCAGACAAGCTCCAGCCCGAAAGCGAGGCGGACCCGGGGACCAGAATCACCAGGGAAGAAGTCGACGCTGTACTATACCGTTACTACCAGGCGTGCGGCGACCCCCAGGATGCGAAGGACATGTACAACGCTGACAATGGCAGGATGCTTGACGCAGACGCTCGTTGCATAGCCACCAGTGGGGCCGCTGACATGGAGGCCTACCTCGCCCGTTCCAAGGGGGAGCATGGCCGCAAGTTCGTGACGCCTGCCCTGGTGACTGCTCTTCTGGCGGCTGGAAAGCCTGACCAGGCGCTTGCTGTTGCGGTGAAGTACAGCGTAGACTCGAACTTGCCGGTGGCACTGATTCAAATCGGCGCTTACCTGGCACGGACCGGAACGCCCACGTCGTCCGAAGCCGAAGCGCTCCTCCGTGGGCTGGCGGCACCATGAGGTAGAAATGGAGTTCTCTCGTTACCTTGATTTCGAATGGCGCCCGGCTCTTGGGTGCACGGAGCCGGCCTCCATCGCCTATTGCGCAGCATCCGCTGCGGCGCTGACTGGCGGGACGGTGCTGAGCCTGCACCTGACCGTTGACGCCAGGATCTACAAGAATTGCTACGCCGTTGGAATTCCCCACTCCGGGGGCCGGACCGGGATACTCTGGGCCACGGCCCTGGGCGCCCTGCTCCCCGACCCATCCGCCGGTCTGGAGGTCTTCCGCCAAGTAGACCAGGGCGTTGTGGAGGCAGCGGAGAGGTTGGTCGACTCGGGTGCGGTGACGGTGGAAGTGGACCCCACACGGGGTTCGCTTTACGTGGATTGCAGAGTCGTGAAATCCGGCGGGGTCGGCAGGGCTCTCATCGAAGAGGAGCACACGAACCTGACCAGGCTGGAGCTCAACGGCAAAGCCCAACCAGTCTATCTGGCCGCCAGCCCCGACCGCCAGGGAAGCCCCGCCGAGCTACGGCACGACCTGGCCGAACGGACGTTTGAGGAGTTGCTGGAGTTCTCCTCAGGCCTGCAGGTCGAAGATGTGGAGCGCCTGTTTGCAGGTAGCGAACTCAACATTGCCATATCCCACCACGGCCTGACCCTCCTTCCACGGCGTTTCTTTCAGGCCATTGGTGATGATTCCGTCTCCAGGCTCAGCAGACTGGTGTTTGCCGGGGTATACGCTCGAATGTCCGGCGAGGATTTCACGGTGATGTCACTGGCCGGGTCCGGAAACAAAGGGATAACCGTCTCGGTACCCCTTCGACTCTGGGGAGAGGAGCGAGGGCACACCCGGACAGAAATCGGGCGGGCGATGGCGCTTGCATGTCTGGTCACCTCCGCCACCACCCACCATCTCGGCACGCTCTCGGCCATCTGCGGCTGCTCCAACGCTGCCGGCACGGGCCTCGCTGCCGGCCTCGTGGCACTTGAAGGGGGAACGCCCGGGCAAGTGGCCCTTGCTATGAACAACATGGTGGGAAACGTGGCTGGGATGATCTGCGACGGGGCGAAGATTGGCTGTGCCCTCAAGACCATGACATCAGTGGACGCCGCCTTCCGGGCCGCAAGCCTGGCCCTGTCGGACATTGGCATCCCCGAAAGCGACGGAGTGGTGGGCCGAACTGGAGAGGAATCACTGAGAAACCTGGGACGTATCGCCGTCAACGGCATGGTTGCAACTGATACTGAGATTCTCAGAATCATGCAGGAGAAACTCAGGAGAAACTCTTAGTACTATTCTTCAAGGCATTCAGCCAGAAATTTGAAGCCGAAGATGCCCCCACGGCGGGAAACCCCGCATCACACTCAGGCCACAGAGCAGTTCGAGCTTGTGAATTGGTGGAGTCGCCGGGGTGCTTCGGATACCATGGGGAAATCTTAGGAGGGGCCAATGACCCTGAACCGACTTTTGATGAGAGCGTGCGTGGTTTTTGGATGTGCCTCACTCTGTGTTGCCTTGAGCTGCTCTGGAGGCTCAACTGGCGACCTGGGCAGAGATCTTGCTGACGGCACGGAGACTGATTCGAACACCGGGGTAGCCGACGGCAAGGGGTCCGATTCGGACAGGCCGCTGGATGCTCTGGACGTCTTGCCCGTGCCCCTGGAGGGGCTGGGTGGTCGTTGCGTTGCCCTGCGTTCGGGGGAGAAATGGCTTACCCGAGACTCCGAAAGCGCTTACTCGTTTGGCGAAGACCCTGCGGTGGCCGCACGTTTCACACTTCAAGCGGCGGACCTGCAAACGTACCTCCTTTACGATACGGATGCGGGATACCTCGTGGACGCAGAGGGAGTGCTTGGGCGAACCACGAGACTGGAGTCCGACGTCACCCTCGTGGTGGACGAATACATCTCCGAGGCCGAGTGGGTGTTCGAGAACTCGCCGGGCGACCCCTCCCAATACGCACTTCGTAACCACCGGACCGAGGGCTGGCTGGGCCTGGAAGGGGTTGGAGGCGACCCGTGTGCTGTGACGCTGGAACCGGTTGAGGATTGCCTGGCCTACCCGGAACTCTCACTGGATGCGACGGGAACCATACAGCGCACAACCTTCGAAGACGGCACCCTCTATGGCATCGCAGACATTCACGAACACATCATGAGCGATATTAGCTTCGGGGGAGGCCTTTACCATGGAGCTGCCTTCCACCGCCTGGGTGTGACACACGCCCTGCCCGACTGCTCCGTGATTCACGGCGAGGAGGGACGTCAGGATTTCTTTGGCTTTGTTACCGACCACACTGGATACGGCGGCGACAGTCTGATGATGCTCATCAATGCGTTCTACGAAGGGGCGTTGCCGGAACCCAACCACGCCACTGCCGGCTGGCCCGAATTCACCGACTGGCCAAACGCTCGAAAGGCATCATCACATCAGGCTATGTACTATCGCTGGATCGAACGTGCCTACCTGTCCGGCCTTCGGTTGATGGTGCAGTTGGCCACATCCGACTACATCATTTGTGGGCTCATGGATGGCGGCGGCGTTCAACCCAAGAAACACAGTTGCGAGGACATGGCATCTGTGGATCGAATCATCGACAATACATGGGCCATGCAACGATACATCGACGCACAACACGGCGGCGAAGGCAAGGGTTGGTTCAGAGTGGTCACGACTCCTGCACAGGCCCGGGAAGTCATCGCCCAGGGGAAGATGGCGGTGGTCCTGGGAATCGAAACCTCCAATCCGTTCCAGTGCTATCTCACCCCCCGTCCCGGAGGGCCTACCTGCGACAAGGCCTGGGTAGAATCTCAACTGGATGAGTACTACGAAAGGGGCCTTCGAGTCGTCTTTCCTGTGCACAAGTACGACAATCGCTTCTCACCGGGCGATGGCAGTTGAGGGTTCCTGCAGCTTGGCAGTTTCCTCATCAGCGGGCACTGGTTGAACTTGACCCAGGAGTGTGTCACCGATGACATGCCCAAAGCGTTTGACAGTGGCCCCGTCACCTTCGGCGGGCTCCTGAAACCACGGGATGAGTACCTCTCCGAGCCCCCCGAGGACGTGAGCAACTTCGTCAACGACCCCCTGGGCGTCGCCATGAAATACGCACCCAAAATCCTCGAGCCTGCTGCCGAGGGTCAATGGTGTCAGAACGGCACCTTCACCCCCGTGGGCTTGGCCCTCATGGACGGACTCATGGCCCGGGGGATGCTCATCGACACCGCCCACCTGCCACAGTGGTCATTCCGGGATGCCGTGGACCTCCTCGAGGCCAACGACTACCCCTGGTTGAGCACCCACGACCGTCACTGGAACGGCCGCGTCTACAAGACCGGTGGCATGGCAACCTATGGTCCAGGCCGCTGTCAGAACCCCGACGCCCCCGGGTCCACCCTCAATGGGTTGTGGGAGTTGGTGGCGCACATCGAGGCAGCGGAAGGCTATCCCGGCGTTCCCCTAGGATTCGACTTCAACGGTTTTGCCGGGTACCCAAGACCACGTTTTGGAGAGGATGGCTGCGGCGGCCCGGAGCAACCCAACCCCATCACCTATCCCTTCAAGTCGTACGACGGAGACATTGAGTTCACTCAACCGCGCCTGGGCAACCGCATCGTCGATTTCAACACGGAAGGCATGATCCACATCGGCATGCTTCCGGAACTGATCCAGGACGCCCGCTCCGACGCACAAGACGATGCCAAACTCGAACCCCTCTTCCGCTCAGCCGAGGCCTTCATCCGCATGTGGGAAAAGTCCGAACGACGAGGCGCAGAAATCCGAGCCTCCCAAGACCGTTAGAGCGCCTGCAAGCGCATCCAACACCCGGCTAGCGCCATACCAACGTGATGGCGTGGTATTCGTTGCGATGTCCATTGCAAACTCGGGCCTGGCAGCGTACAACTCTAGATGTAGTTGAAGCGCCGTTATTCCAACGCGTTTCTTCCGGGCAGTCATTGACTCTGACAGTGCGCTGGGTGGAGGCGACGATATGAAGAACCGCTTGTACTTGCCGCTCATCCTTTCGATTGTGACCCTGGCCGCTGCCTGCTCCAGCCCCTCGTCTGAGGCGGGCGACTCCGGGAGCGATGATGCGGCGGAAGCTTTGGTGGATCTGGTAGCCGACGTGGTTCCGTGGGATTCCATCCCGGACCTTCCCCAGCCGCCAGCGGACATCTGCCTGCCCGACTGCAATGGCAAGGTCTGCGGTGACGACGGCTGCGGGGGCAATTGTGGAGAATGCATGAACTGGTGCGATCCACACTGCGACCTGGCTGAGGTGCCCTACTCCGACCCCTCCCTCTGCATGCAGGACGGAACCCTGTGCGCCCAGGTCTGCTGTCCTAACTGCTGCGGCAAGCAGTGCGGCAACGACGGCTGCGGCGGGCTTTGCGGCCAGTGCGAAGGTCCGCAGGAGATGTGCGACCAGGGTCAGTGCCTGTGCCAACCCATCTGCGACGGGGTGGAGTGCGGCGATGACGGGTGCGGAGGAAGCTGTGGCGCGTGCGACGACGGGTGGCACTGCTCTCCCCAGGGACTTTGCGAGCCTCCCTGCGTGCCCGAGGGCGGAACGCTGGTTCCCGACGGCGAGGCATCGTGTTGTAACGGGTTGGTGGCAGTGTCCTTCTGCCATCCCGTTGAAACTGGGTCGGACTGCGACGGGAGTTGCCCATGCCACGAAGACTCCTGCGTATGTTCTGACAGTCTGACCGCTGGTCCGGGCGATGGGGCGGAGCAGGTCCCAGCGCCCCAGTACGACTGCTCGGGGTGCTTGCTGGCAGTGTGCACGGCCTGCGGAGACGGTGAATGCGGCCCCGGAGAGAACCAGTGCAACTGCCAGCCGGACTGCGGATATCCGAATTGCTGGGAGGAGTACTTGCATCCCGATTCTGATTGGGACGGGGTTCCCGATGTGCTGGATATCTGCCCGTGGGTCTTCGACCCCTGGCAGGCGAACTTCGACTGGGATTCGCTGGGCGACGCCTGCGACCCGGATGATGACAACGACGGGACCCCGGATACTGTGGACTGCAAGCGCTTCGATCCAGGCTTTCCGGCTTGCCATGGGAAGCAGTGTGGTGACGACGGGTGCGGAGGGAGCTGTGGCGTGTGTGCCGACGGGTGGCTCTGCTCCCCCCAGGGACTTTGCGAGTTCTAGACCCCTGCTCACCAATCTCGGCCCCCCCTCGACTCGTCCTTCGGCCGGCTCGTCCTTCGGCCGGCTCCCATCGAAGGGCCTGCCTTCGGCTCTGAGGCTGCTGGGGGGATCGAGATATCTGAGCAGCCGTGTAGCGCTACCGGGGGCCTGCCGCAGGCGCCTTACTTCCGCTTTGGTCGGCCACGTCGGAACCTGATGTAGCAGTAATCCATAGGTCGCCAGGGCCGTGCCGCTTGCCAGATTCGTTTTTGCGGACGACGGAGACCTCCAGGATCGTGGAGCAGCGGGTCCGGATGGGGCAGCACCGGTTCGCCAGGCAAGTCCTGGAGAACTTCGGACACACGTGCGTGTTCTGTGGCTTCGCTCCGCGGCATCTCCACGGGCGCGGGCTGATGCTGGCCTCTCACATCAAGCCGTGGCGAGATTCCGACAACCGGGAGCGCCTCGACCCGGCCAACGGCCTTGCTGCCTGTCCGGTCCACGACAAAGCCTTCGACTCGGGCCTGCTGATGGTCAACGGCGGCCTGCGTATCCATCGCTCAGCAAGCCTGGTTCAGAGCATCGGTTCCGACGAGAGGTCCTCGGACTACTTCGGTGAAGGCTCGCTGGCACACAGCCTGATCCTGGTGGAAGGAGCGCTGCCCCCGAACGGGCGCTATCTGGATTACCACCGTGAGCACGTTTTCGAGCGGCATGTAGTGTCCGGCGTGAGCGTTTGACCATCCGGACCCATCGCCGGACCAAGGAAGTGCACGGGCTTAACCGGCGTTGTTTCCGAACCGCTCCATTGAACTGGCGGCCTGCTTCGGCATTCGGATTATCGCTACCTCGCCTTCCGCCTCCGGACCTGTAAGTAATCCTTACAAGTTGCCGCAGGGGCCAGCTCGCTTTGGGCGTAGATGGCCTTGAGGTGCAGCGTAACATTCTGCGGCGTAGTCTGAAGCAGTTACTGAAGGGGGTGGAGATGGTGTGGGACGAATCGGCCGGCCCAAACGAATGAATTCCTGTGGCTCTAGCGCAGAACTCTGCTAATAGTCGTTCCCCAGTTGGGCCAGTGACAGTGGAGGTGAACATGCTCGGTACGAAGCGTTCGGGCTGTCTTGTTCCGGTCTTGGCGATTTGGCTGTCTTCTTGCGGTGATGGCGATGATCCAAGCGAGCGCCTGAGCCAGGTGGGCGAGACGTGTAGCAAGACCGGGGACTGCGATTCCGGGTTGGTTTGCCTGGGCGCGGTGTGTCAGCAGGGGGGTGCGGTGTGCCCCGACGACCAGGAATGTTCGGGACTGGAGTGCGGCCCGGACCCTGTTTGCGGGACAAGCTGCGGCACCTGTTCTGGCGACGAGTCATGCTCCGATGGAGCATGCGTAGCCTGCACTCCGTCGTGCGGCGGCAAGGAGTGTGGGGATGACGGGTGCGGTGGGACGTGTGGTGACTGCGGCGGCGGCAGCACCTGCCAGGAGGGCCAGTGCTCCGGTGCAAGTGCCGGCGGCACATGGAAGGACTCCTCGTCGGGCCTGACATGGCAGAACCCGCCTGCGGAAGGCTACATGACCTGGTCTGAAGCGAAGCAGTATTGTTCGGACCTGGATGGCGGCGGTTGGCGCCTGCCGACCATTGGTGAACTCCGTTCCTTGATTCGCGGCTGCCCGGCCACGAAGTCGGGAGGGAGTTGCAACGTCGAAGACGGGGATTGCATGGCCTGGTCATGCAGAGATGGCTCATGTGGTGGTTGCGAATATTACAGCGGGCCCGCTCATGCTTGTTATTGGCCAGATAATGTACAAGGAGAGTGTGATTGGTATTGGTCGTCTTCGCCCGTCGAGGACAGTTATGGCTACGCGTGGTTCGTCGGCTTCGGCCACGGCCACGTCCACCTAGGCTACGTCGACGACGACACCATCGTCCGTTGCGTGAGGTAGCGCTTCTTGGAGACCGCTTTTGGGGTTATTTCATAATTTGATTATTGTGCTCCACGACGGCGCAGGAGCTTTGGAGGAAGGCATGGAGAACCCTACACGGGCACGAAGGCGAAAGCCGGATACATCCAAGGGGGACCTGGAGCCGCTATCCAAGGGCTTGAGCTTTGCTGTGCAAGAGATGGGGGTAGGCCCCTCGGACTGGGTTTCAGGACTTGAGTCCAAACCACCGGAAGCTACTGTGGCCCAATGGCCGTGGTAGTGAAGGTTTCGGGAAAGAGCCCGGCTTGACTGCGTCGGCCGAAAGCGGGCTTCTCAGTTCGTCGTTGAGTTCAGCCCCCTATTTAGCCGCACCACTCTCTCCTCCCACCGGGAATCGAACCGGGCCAATCTGGCACGACCCACGAAAAGTGCCTCCGACCCGCATGGATGCTGGCTCAAACCCACTTTCGACCCGAGTCTCGAAAGAAGCCGACCCCCTCGACTCCCTGCGGTCGCTCGGGACAGGCCGGGCCTGCCCCGACGAAGCCTTATGTCACGCAGTAGCCTCGGCGAAGGCGGATGGCGAAGTCGGGTCCGTTTTCGCTGAGAATCAGAGAGAATCTGGCCTTCCAGGGCCTCGATGGGGTCGACGGCGTGGTTGGGGAGTCCGAAATCCCGGCCGTGCTCCACGACCACCCAAACGCTGACGTCGGCCTGCTGTCAGGCCGGGATGGGGCGAAAAGTCTTAGTGATTTCGTGAGGCTACAGCCCTTCGACTCGCTGCGCTCGCTCAGGGCACTCGCTTCGGCCCGAGAGGGTGGCCCCTTCGGGGAACTCAGGGCAGGCTGCCACGAGGGAGGCCCCGAGAGGGGCCGAATCGAGTGGAGGGCGAGATTATGTCGGCGGAAGTTCTTAGTCGTGGTCCCGTCCCTCGGGCGCCAGCCTGTACTTCTGCAGGCGGCTGTTGGGCTTGTCTGGGATGGTGAACTCGATGCGTTCCTCCGCTGCCAATGCAAGAAGCACTTTCTTCAGCTGTCCGGAGACTTGCTTCTGCCCAAGGCATGACGCCAGCTCGGATTTGGACAGAGGCCGGCCCCGGAGTAGAAGGAGCACGCGCTGCTGCAAGGACTCGGGCCGCGACTCGGGCTGCGACTCGGGCTGTGACTCGGGCTGTGACTCGGGCCGCGACTCGGGCTGTGACTCGGGCTGTGACTCGGGCTGTGACTCGGGCTGTGACTCAGTCTCTGACTCTGGCCTCG
>CAZQHM010000125.1:0-13373 GCA_964593355.1 uncultured Myxococcales bacterium | reverse complement strand
GGAGGCCGCACGCCTGGCCCTGGCCATGATGGATGCCCGTGAGGCCCCCGCAGGCCCCCAGGTCGTGCTCCTGGCACCCGGGGACTCCGGCGTTCTGCTCCACGAAGCAGTGGGCCACGGACTTGAGGGCGACTTCAATCGCAAGGGTACCTCGAAATACTCGGGTAAGGTCGGTAAGAGCGTGGCTTCCAAGCTCTGCACCGTGGTTGACGACGGAACCATTCCCCTCTCCCGGGGCTCAATCTCCGTGGATGACGAGGGGGTAGCCTCCAAGTCCAACGTCCTCATCGAGGAGGGAATCCTCAGAGGATATATGCACGACCGCATCAGCGCACGGGCCATGAAAGTGGATCTCACCGGAAACGGCCGGCGACAGAGCTACAGGCACCCCCCCATGCCCCGAATGACCAACACCTACATGCTCCCCGGAACCGCATCGCCGGAAGAGATCCTGGCCGATACCAAGAACGGGGTCTACTGCTCCACCTTCTCCGGTGGTCAGGTCAACATCTCCAACGGCGACTTCGTCTTCCAGGCCGTTGAGGCCTATCTCATCGAGGATGGCAAAATCACAGCCCCCCTCAAAGACGTGGTCATTATCGGCAACGGCCCCGATGCCCTGGCCAAGGTAACCGCTGTGGGCAACGACATGCGCCATAGCGACGGTCGCTGGACATGCGGCAAAGAGGACCAGCGTGTACCCGTGGGCGTCGGTACGCCTACTGTTCGCGTGGACGGCATCGTTGTGGGAGGTACGAAATGAAAAGACGCACCGATTCTATTAGTGGTGACTGGGGCGTTCTGGCCGACAAGGTCCTCAAGAGAGCAAAAGAGCTGGGCATGGAAGCCGAACTGCGCTGCTCCCAAGGGCAACGCCTCTCCGTGCGGGTTAGAATTGGAGCCACCGAGGCCATCAGGCAGAGCACGCCCAGCAGTGCAGCGCTCAGGCTCTTCAAAGACAAACGCTCCATCTCTGGAAGCACGGCCCCCCTGGACCTTGACCGGGTTCTCACCCTCATGGACCGCATGGCCCAGGATATCACTCTCCTCTCCGCCGACGACCACTCGGGCCTCCCCGATGCCCAGTGGCTCTACAAAGAGGGCGACTTGAGCCTCTCGCTCTACGACCCCTCCGTTGAGGGCCTCTCCGTGGAAGAGTGCGCTGAAGCAGCGGCCAAGAGCGAGAAGGCCGCTCTGGCAGCAGACCCAAGGATTAAGAACTTCGATGAAGCCTCCATGGGCACAGACATCTCCATCAGGGGAATCTACAATACCAGCGGCCTGGCAGCAGTGGAGATCGGCTCTTACGTATCTCTGGACTGCAGCCCCGTGGCCGAGGATGAAGCAGGCAACAAGTTCGCCGATGGCTGGTTCACCCACTCCCGGCGCCTTGAAGCCCTGGATTCCCCCGAGAACGTCGGCAAAGAGGCCACCAACCGCACCGTGGCAATGATTGGCGCCAAGAGCGCTCCCACGGGCAAGTTCCCAGTGATATTTACCCCCCACGTCGCCAGGGGTCTGCTCGGCCACCTCTTTGAGGTAATGAGCGGCACCAACATATACAAAAAGGCATCCTACCTCGCCGGCAAACAGGGCGAACAGGTGGCTTCGACCCTGGTCACCGTGGTCGATGACCCGCACATGCCCCGTGGCCTGCAGTCCACCCTCTTTGATGCCGAGGGAGTCGCTACCACGAAGAGGGTGCTGGTTGAGTCGGGCAAGTGGAGCGTCGTGCCCACCGATGCCTACTCGGCTCGCAAGCTCGGACTGCCCTGCACCGGCAACGGAGCCGGTGGCGCCGTGCGTGGATATAACCTCCATATCGCCAACGGAGCCTCAACCAGAGAAGAGATGCTCAGCACCATGGGCACCGGCCTTCTGGTCACGTCATTCATAGGATTCGGCTTCAACCAGGCCACCGGAGACTTCTCACGCGGCGCCCGTGGATACTGGATCGAGGGAGGCAAGATTGCCTACCCCGTGCACGAAATCACCGTCTCGGGCAACCTCGACGAGATGATGAAGGCGGTGAAGATGGTTGGTAACGACCTGGAACACCGCTACGGCACCGACAGCCCAAGCCTGCTAATCGAGGGTGTCACCGTCTCTGGCTCTTCCAAGTAAACAGGCTCGCTCTGACCGTCGATCATCCCGCTCGCCGGCCATATCGAACCTGTTTGGCAAACGGTCAACGCCAATATGTGTAGTCAATATTCCCGCCTGACCAATCCGGCGCAACATACTGATTTCATTGCAGTTTTGTAAAGGCAGCATCCCTGTCGGGTGTGCACTATGGGCGGTCGGGCAAGCAGCCAATTGACCTGATGGCGCTGGGACTACTTCTTGTTGAGGGTCTCGAGGCCGTACCCCTGCGCCTTGTCCGACTTCTTCAGCAGGAAGGCCAGGAAGATGGAGACAACCCCCAGGGCAATGAGCATTGCTACAGGCACGGTGTAGTCGTAGGGCGGAATCTCACCGCTGACCTTCATGGCCTCAAGAGCCTTGACTACATGCTCCTGAGAGAGCCCCTGGGCCTCAAGCCCCTTTCTGGCAACGTCCATCTTCTCCAGTACTACGGGGTTCGTGAGGTCAAGAACACTGCCGATGCCCCAGAAGAATGCTGCCAGGCCCCAGTTCTGTACCGTGAACATGGTCGCATAAGCCGTACCCAGGCGATTCTCGGGTACAATCTTGGCCACCGAGGGCCACATGGATGCGGGCACCAGGGAGAAGGCAATGCCCAGGCAGAGAAGTCCTACGTATCCCAACGCTACACTGTTGAATAGTGACAGAGATATGTGGGCAAAAATGAGCAAACCAGCACCAAGAATCATCAGAGTCGCTGCCTTACCCTTCTTGTCGATTATGGAGCCGAAAATTGGTGTGAATAGGATTGTCCCAAGTGGAATGAGGCTGGCCACTTTCGGTCCGTTAGTGAACCAGGCCCCAAGCACCTCGAAGAAGGACATTCCGTCGGTGTTCGGCAGGTCTACGGTGAATCCGAACTTGTTCACCAGCAGGTCGGGAGCGTACTGCATGAAAGGAAATACGGCAGAATAGAAGGCTACACAAAGAAGCGTAATATAAATGAACGATTTGTCCGTGATGAGCTTGAACAGATCTGAAATCCTGAAGGGCTCCTCGGGCTCCTGGTTGCTCTGAGACGCCACCTGGCGGTCCAGCTTGACATCAAAGATCAAGTATCCCAGGTACATGAGAAATCCGGCGCCCACCAGGCCCGCAGCGAAGAGCACCGCAGCTGAGACCTGACCCGCTGCAATATCCGGGGAGAAGGCCGTGGCCAGGGCCGAGCCAGCCCGGCCAAACCCCACGTTTAGCGCCATGGCCAGGGCAAGCTCTTTGCCCTTGAACCACTTGACCACGGTTCGTGTCACCAAGACGCAGGAGACCTCCAACCCCGTGCCGAAGAGGATTCGGCCGATGATCATGACGATAAGGGTCGTGTCTTTGTCCGAGCCGAACATGCCCGAGGAGCCGAAGGCCGTCAGGAACGAGCCGATTGTAACTACCGAACCAAAAACAATCGCCGTGAGCCGTATCCCGAACTTGTCCAGGAACATGCCGCCCACAATGATCATTCCGAACACGTTGGCGAACGTAGTGAAGCTGAGCAGCTGGCCGAAGTCCGAAGAGCTGAAGCCAAGCTGGCTCTCCATCAACGACTTGATGCCCGAGAAGTGATCCTGGAACCAGTAGGTGGCAAACATCAGACCACTGACCAGAATCAGCACCAGCCAGCGAAGCGCCGCACTGTCCCGAAGCGTAGCGCCCCCCTTTCCCCCGCTTTTCACGTTCTCGCCCATTGTCGTCTCCTCCTGAGTGCCACAGGCGGCGGGCCCCAGCCATAAGGAACCACGCACCGCCCGAATGATAATCCCCTACCTCACATGGCGCCCAAGCGCAAGAAGCAATTCCCCCAGGATGTCGCAGCTCCGGCGCCGCGGAGAGCCCCCGTAATCCGGGCGCCGTTTGCGCCGTTTGCTCTCGGTGTTGACCCAATACCATCTCCCATGGTAGAAGCGCTACCTGACATATGGACTCTATGGTTCGGTGGTATTTGTTGATGACACGGCACTTATCTTGGCTGTTTTGAGGCTTATATGGCGGCACTAAATTACATTTTTTCAGCTTTTCTGGCTACAATGCTTCAGGCAGCTATCATACTGGGGCCGGCGCTTGCGCTGGGGCTGGCTATGAACTTCCTGGCCAGAAGGGTTCAGGTGGCAGCGGCAAGACTGGTGGGGCTGAAGTTCTACATCTACGCCACGGCCCCCGGCACCATCTGCCATGAGCTGGGACATGCCATCTTCGCCAAGCTCTTTCGGCACAGAATCAAGGAGATGAAGCTCTTCTCGCCCTCGCCCGACGGTACTCTGGGCTATGTGGCCCACGCCTGGAACCGCCGCAGCCTCTACCAGAACATCGGCAACTTCTTCATCGGCACCGGACCCCTCTGGTTTGGCGCCCTGGTTCTGTGGCTGCTGGCTCTGCTGCTCCTTGGGGGCGACGCCTGGAGCGCCGTTGCAACAGCACCCGCCATGGAGCCCACCCAGGCCGGTGCCACCCAATGGCTCCTCACCGCTGCCCAAACTGTGTGGGCCTCGGGATGGCACCTTGCCAGCGCTATTGTCTCAATGATGGACCTTACATCGTGGACAACATATGTGTTTATCTATCTCGTGGTGGCCATCGGCTCCCACGTCTCCCTCAGCCCGCCAGACCTGGCCGGCGCAGGCCGTGGGCTGGCAGTTCTTTTAGCGACCCTGGGGATCTTCAACCTGGCCACGATATGGATTGGAGACTTCGCCACCTCAAGCACCATGTGGCTATCCAGTCGCATGGGTGTGTTTTACGGCATCATGGTGTTCGTTTTGATAGCCAATCTTGCCGTGGCAATGATCCTCGTGCCACTCTCCAAGGTGCTCAGAGGATAACCACGTCATATAGGATGTCGAACAATGTAGCTACGTACGAAGTGAACTTGTTAGACCTACTCGACGATGTTCGCAGTGAGGGTCAGCATCAAGCCGTTCTGAATCTGCCACTCTTCGGACACAAACGGTACCTTAGCCAATTTGAGCGAGTAGTCCAGACTGGCCCACTCCGACAACTTGAAGCCAACTAGCAGTTCAGTTTCAATGTTCATAAGGTCCATACCCTCAAGTTCAGTATCCGTGTTGTGAACAAATGGATACATGAGATTGGCCTTCAACTTGTAAGTAACATACTCCTTCCAAGTACCCTCGGCCACAGCGTTGAGCTCCCAGCCCAACTGAACGCTGTCTTCAATCTGCTTCACTTCAACCTCGGGCGTGGCCCCGTCATCGGCCAGCACGAATCCATCCCGGCCGAAGATCTCCCATGCACCAACACCAGTTCTGGTCTGCAGCTTGATGAGCTTCCGGTCGAAGATGTCGGCAAACACACCGGCGCTCTGTCGAAGCTGGGTGGGGGCGAAGTAGTCTGTGAGGTCCAGGCGCTCTTGCGCCAGCAACGATACATCCTCTGTCTGGCCGCTGACATAGAGCCTCCGGTAAGTCGTATCCGCCGCCCGAACATCGTAGCCAGGGAAGAGCGAGGTCTTCAGCATCAACGATGCAAAAGGACCGAACCATGGGATGCCCGGGATATGGTAGAGGTAGCTCGATGTCAACTCAAAGTTATCCAAACTCTTTACGAACTCTTCCAATAGTGGCGTCTTGTTGTACGCAAGCTGCCACGATAGGGTGTTGGCCCACTCATGCCCGCTCTCTGCTAGGTAGCCCAGGCCGCCGTTGATCAGCGAGCCTATGGTCCAAGTGGAGCCGTCAGCGGAGCCGACCACATTGCTGTTATGCCCAAAAGCCACATTTGCCGATGCCTTGAGGAGAGGCTTCCAGCCGTAACTGGGCGCCTCTTCACCCTCGGCAACAGACTTCACCTCAGGGACATAGTCAGGCAGAGTCATGGCCCGCGCCGACGTGGACCAGGTAGCGGCCAACAGTGTCGAAATCGCAGCAAGCAGAATCGCAGCTCTCATCAGTCACCTTCCTTGTTCAATGTTTGTGGTTTGCCCCCTGGCCCCGGGGAACCCCGGCGCAGGCCGACCCTCTCGGGCAGATCCTGCGCACTGTCGTTCAGCAGAGGCCTGGCGGGGCGATGATAGGACGTTGGTGGGACCTTTTCAATACCGTTGGCGCCGAACATAGCTCTTTACATCTAAGGCCCTACTGAGGATACTCGCCTCGTCAACTGGAGAAGCCCGCTGTGAAAGATCAAGGGAAAGAGAGCGTCGGAAGCTGGGTTTTCAGGAACCACCGCTGGTGCTACGTTCCCCGAAGCATGGGCGAACTTGACATCACCGTGCCTACAGTTCACCCTGGGCGGATCTGGGACATGGTCGGAGAGGCAGGGCTGCTGGCAATGGTTGGCTCCGTCTCCAATCTCTCTCAGGTGCCCATGGTTGTCATGCTCACGGCATCGGACGGGCCTAAGGATGCTGGTCAAGCGGTAGCCTCCACCACGGGTATGACAAGGTTCTTCATGGGACGACTGGCAAGCCTCACGCATCTGCCTGCCGTTGAGCTGGCCCGCACCGACCTCTTTGATGCGGCCCACTCCACCGCCGCTGCTTTCGGGTTCAGGGCCGATGGTGACGCTCCACAGCCCAAAGGCACACTGGCTCACCACAGCCCCTTCGGCCTCAACAGCATCAAGAGCGTCCCCATACTGCTCCAACTGCAATCGGGGAGGGTCGTGCTTGGGGCCGTGGCCGTGCTCGTGGTAGACCGCAACGCCTTCGACTCCCGCACAGCCATGCAGGCAGAGCTCTCACTCTACGGCCCCCTCTCAGACCCCGACGGCGCCAAGCTCTGGGATACCCTGCCCGACCAACAGGCCGTCGCCAGCACCGTGCAACTCCTTGGTGACCTGGTGGGTAGCTACTGCACGGCCATGGAAAAGGAGGTGTCGCTACGCCTGGAACTCGCCTCGGAGCAGGCCCGAAGCAGGCAACTGCTCCTGAGAGTGGAGAACCTCGAACAACAGGTCGTCTCCGGCCGAAGCGAGATTGAAAACGTAAGCGATTTCGGCGACCTGCCTACCAGTCAGCTTGAGGCCATTCTCTCTATTCCCGAAATTGGCGTCATTATTGAAGACACCTCCTATCGTATCCGCTACCTGAACCCATACATGCGGAAGCACTTCGGAGATGCCATCGGCAGGCTCTGCTACGAAGCAATCAACGGACGAACCTCCGTCTGCGAAGTCTGCCCCATCAAGAAGCTCTGGGGCGAAGGAAAGCCCTCCTGGCGCTACTCCACCCGCTCCCCAGACTCGGGCGATGTCTTCGAAGTGGTCTCCGTTCCATTCATGAGCAAGCGGGGCGAGAAGATGGTCCTCGAGGTGGGGCTCAATATGACCCACCTCCACAAAGAGCTCAATGAGGTCAAGAGCCAGTTGGCCAGCTCCAAAGAGCGTAACACCCAGCTACAGGAACTCACTCGCTCCCTCAATATGGTGGTTTTCGACTACTTCCAGGAGATTCAAGAGGTTCTTGCAGCTACTAGCACTAATATGAACAGGGAGAAGAAACTCTTCGAAGAGCTCTTCCTGGACCAGTCTTTGCCCCTGGCAGGCTGGGATGCCCTGCTCACCAGCACCATCCAGCGCCTGCTGGCCCTCGTGGCCGAGTCTCGACGCCTCAGCCTCTCCCTGGGATCCGTCGGAATCGCTACCACCGTGGACGTGCGGGCCCTGCTCATGACCATGAGCGGCGGCACCGGAGGTCTCTGGAGAGGGCTCCCCGTTCCCGAAGTTGGCGCAATCCCCCCCATCGAAACCAACCGGGCGGCCCTGGCCATCCTCCTTGGCGTCTGGATTCGTTCCGCCATCGAACGCGCAGGCCCGGGCTCGTTCAAACCGCTCATCTGGCATCTCCACTCGGGCCACTCCGATGGCGTGACCCCGGGCGACGCCTTCCACATCCTGGCCCTGCGCATCGTTGAAGAGGGGCGTACACGCAGAACCGAACGCTACGCCAAGCGAGGCCAGGCGGGACAGCCTTTCGACGGCTCCCAGGCAGCACTGCTCGCCAGATACCTCGGTGGACATATCCGGGAGGAGGCTGGCCCCCACGGTAAGGTCAGCTATCTGACCCTGCCAAAGGTACCGCCCGCAGACATGCGCAGACTGTAGAGCAACGTACACATATTCGCATTGACCGTTTGCCAAACAGGTCAGAGCTGGCCTGTTTACTTTTGAAGGCTCCAAAGGCGGGAAATCTCTATCATAACCGCCACAGCCTTCTCCATGGAGCCAAGCGGGATCCACTCCTGGACGCTGTGGAAGTTCCTGCCGCCGGCAAACAGGTTCGGCGTCGGCAAGCCCATCTCACTGAGCCTGCTGCCATCGGTGCCCCCTCGAATCGCCACTAGCGAGGGCTCCATGCCGCAGTTTTTCACCGCTTCCATGGCCAGTTCTACAGCCCTGGGCTCCTTCTCGAGGTAATACTTCATGTTCTTGTAGGAGTGCGCAATCTTCATCTCGGTGACAAGACCGGGGAATGCAGCGGCGGTCTGCTGAAGAAGGCCTTGCAGCGTGGCCTCTCTTACCTGCAGCCCCTCCATGGTGAAGTCACGAACCAGAAAGGGGATAGTCACCTTGTTGACATCGCCCTGGATGGTCAGGGGGTGCAAGTAGCCCTGGTACCCCTCGGTGGTCTCAGGGATGCCGTGCTGCGGCAGAAGGCTGATCAGGTGCGATGCGGCCCTGATGGCGCTGATCATCTTGCCCTTGGCATAGCCAGGGTGAACGTCCCGGCCAAGGAGGGTCACCGTTGCCGTGTCGGCGCAGAAGGTCTCGTTCTCAACTTCGCCCTCGGGGCCGCCGTCCAGCGTGTAGGCCACGTGGGCGCCGAAGTCTGCCAGAGGGAAGTTCGCAGCGCCCTGGCCAATCTCCTCGTCGGGGGTGAAGGCAACCTTAACATCGCCGTGGATGAAGGGCCTGCTCTTTATCATGACCTCGAGGGCAGTCATGATGGCCGCCACTCCGGCCTTGTCGTCGGCCCCAAGCAGGGTCGTGCCGTCGGTGGTTATTACCGTATCGCCCACGAACTTCGCCAGCTCGGGGTTCTCAGCAACCCTCAAGAACTTCCCCGTGCCCGGCAGGCAGATGTCCTTGCCGTCGTAGTTCTGGTGCATTTGCGGCTTCACATCCTTGCCCGAGGTGCCGTGGTAGGTGTCCACGTGGGCCAGGAATCCGATGGTGGGAATTGCGTGTCCCGCAGGAGCAGTTGCAGGCAGAAGGGCAGTGAGCACCCCATGCTCCGACAGTATCACCTCGTGCATGCCCAGCTCTTTGAGCTCCCCCTCGAGCTTATGCAGCAGGTCCCACTGACCCGGCGTTGAGGGGTTGCCGCTTCCCTCCTCCGTTGACTGAGTGTCGATGACCACATATTCCAAGAACCGCTTCAGAACGCCTTCTCGCACGTTTTGGCTCACAGTATCCTCCTCTAAACAACGGGCCCAACGGTATCAGAGACCAGGACGCCACGCAACGAAAGTCGGGCGCCACAGCACACCAACCGAATTCACAGCAGGACGGTCAATCTCAAACAGGCTCCCAGGGGCCGGCATCTACTCTTCGGCCACGAAGAACAGGCTGGGGCCGTTGAGGAAACGGCCACCGTCTCGGAAGAAGACAGCGACTCCGTTGTCGTGGGAGCGCAACGTCAAGGTAAGCGTCTCTCCGACATCGTGGACTCCAAGATCGTAGGTGCTGGCGAACCCGTACCTGCCTCGCAGCGCATCCTGATGCCTGGAGAGCGATACCACCCCCCGGTGGTCGGCCGGAGAGTCTGGAATCAGCGCCCCCATCACCCCCTCGTCGTTGAGGCGCAGCTCTAGCGAGGTCATCCTCCAGAGCGAGTCGGTCTGGGGCACATCGGGGTCGAAAGAGGCCAGTTCGCCCTCGAAGACCAGGCGATATCGCCCCGGCCCCGGGGTCACCACCAGAAAATCGAGGTCGCACCACCCCGCACACTGACAGGCCGCATCGGCAATACACGTCACTTCGGGAGAAAGCCCCACGCTCAACGAGGTGAGCTCGAAGGGGGCCAGAGGCTCCGGCTGGTCAACTATGAGATAGAGGCCGTTCTTCACCGTGCCCCCCTCATAGTGGGCCTGCACCGTCAGAACGTAGACTCCGGGCTCTCCGGGCGCCACCATGGCCAGCCCCTCCAGGCCGCAGTAGCCCGCTGCGCACGAAGCAGCGCCCCGGCTCAACGACTCCACGGTTGTCCCCCCCTGACTGCGCAGCTCAACGTCCACCGATGTCAAAGCCAGAGGCGCCGACCCAGAGATCCCCAACTCAAACTGCAACGGTGCCCCTGGTGCTGCCTCCACTATGGGGTTGGGGCCAAGAACCAGATAAGGATCCCCGGTAAGGTCGCTGAGCGTCAGGCACATCTCCTCCAGCCCCAACTCCTTGGGGTCTCGGTAGTAGGTCATAAGACCGTTCTTCTCCCACTCCACGTCGTAGGCCTGGGTGAAAACATACCCCTGAAGCTTCTCGTGGCGATGAAGCTCGTTGAGCCACGCATGAAGCAGATAGCCCCCGTCGCCCCTGGTGTCGTCGGCGGCCAGCCCCCCGAACTCGCTGTTGAACAGCGGCTCACCACCTTGCACCCGTCCGCCGAAAAAGTGGCCCGTGAGGCCGGGCGCGAATCCGGCTACCACCTCGGCCAGCCGCTTCGCCATCCAGCCAAGGTCAGAAGCATAAAGATGAAACGACATGAGGTCCGACTCGACGTGAGGGAAGGCGCCCATGCTCAGAAAGTCGCTGAGACCCCCCGGCGAATGGTCCTCTACGGGCCGTCCGGGGTCCAGCGCCTTGACCGTGGCAACCAGCGTTCGCACGAACTCCTGACCCTCGGAGTTGTTCCAGAAGGGTGGGTTGGCAACTCCCCACGCCTCGTTGAACAGCACCCACCAGAGAATAGACGGGTGGCCTCCGTCCCTGGCGACGAGGTGCTTCATCAGGGCAACATAGGGCTCACGCCACGCTGCCCCGGCCCCGCTTGCAGTCTCTTGTGCCGGGCAGGGCATGTCGTACACAACCCACAGGCCCAGCAGGTCTGCCATGGCGTAGAACCAAGGGCCCTCGGGCTTGATATGCTGCCTCAGCCCGTTAAATCCCTGAGACTTAATGAAGAGAAGGTCATCCTTTCTGGCATCCCGGCTCGGGTACTGGAGGATGCCCAAGGGGTGGTAGCCCTGGTCAAGCACCGAACGCAGGTAGACGGGCTTCTTGCCTGCATAGATGGCCTTGAACTGCCTATCCGCCTCGCCCTGCTCGTGGGGCGAGTGGCCGGGGAACCACTCTATGCTCAGCTCTCGCCGCGCCAGATAGCCATGAACCTCGTCCAGCACGACCCCGGTTCCATCGCCTTCGGTTTGGTCACCCCCAGTTCGGTTAGCCTCGGCTCGGTCAGCCCCAGTTCCATCGCCCCCGGTTGGACCCAGCCAAGTGTTTCTGGCTCCAAGCTGGGCCACGAAAGTCAGCAGGCATGGCGACTCGGGGGTCCAGACGGGCACCTGGCTGAGGTCCAGAGTCATGGTAGCCACTCCTCCCTCAACCTCTGCCTCTGCCGCACCATCCTGGCATTGGCCGAGACACCCCGCCGACAGGCATCGGGCCGCAAGCCTCACTTTTAGGCCATCCAACCCCTGGGCTTCGGGCGACACGGCTATCTTCACCGCAGTGAGACCGTCGTTCGACATCCCTGTGATAACGGTGCGGATGTGTGCTTTGGCAACTCTCTCCAGCGTAACGGTCTGCCAGATTCCTCCGGCGCAGGTGTACCAGATACCTCCCTGTTTCCCCAGCAGCGCCTCGGGGGCTCCGTCACACAGGTCCGTCACCTTGAGGGCCACGTTGATGCTGCTGCGGCCCGAGGCCCAGGGGGTGAGGTCCACCTGGAAATCTACGAAGCCGCCGACGAACTCACCGGCCTCGTCGCCCTCGACGTAGACCGAGGCCTTCCAGTCCACGGCCCCGAAACGCAGCATCAGCATCTCGTCGGGCCCGAAATCGGCAGGAACGGGCACCTCGGTGGCATACCAGGCGTCGCCCTTGTAGCTCTGAACCTCCCGCTCAGAGCCGAACTTGGCCCAGCTCTCAGGCGGCTCGGGGCCCACTCCCGACAAGAGCGAACTCCAGGGGAATGGGACCTCTATCGTCCGGTCGTACTTCTCTTGTGTATAAGGAGGCTGATGCATGCCACGCTCCAAGCCGTCACCCTCGGGGTCGAAGGCGAAGAGCCACTGCCCATCCAGCGACACCTCTGAGGGCCGGAAGAGGCGAGGATTCCAGCGGGAAAGGTCCAACTCCGGGGCCGCCTCGGGCAGAGGAGATGGCCACAGCCAAGGCGAGTCAGGCCCATCCTGGTCCGTCTCATCCAGGCCCGTCTTGTCCAGGCCCGAATCAAGGAGGTCCAACTTCCCATCGCCGGCATCGAGCATGGCCGCATCGGCATCCCCCAGGCCGGCCCCTTGCGAACCAGCGCCCCCGCAACCCACCAGCAGCACCATGCCCCAGAGGCCCGCCAGCAAGGCCGCCACGCTGCCAGGCTTGACCAAGCCAATCCACCAATTCGGTCTCCCCACGGAATCTACCTCCCGGCCACAATGTTTCTTCACGATGCCCCCCCGCCCAACCCCATGTGTCCGCCCAATCCGACGTGTCCGCCCGACCGACGTGTCCGCCCGACCGACGTGTCCGCCCGACCGATGTGTCCGCCCGACGTCCAACACACACGTTCGCCCGTCGTCACCCGTAGGGGCGGACCGATGTGTCCGCCCGACCGATGTGTCCGCCCGACCGATGTGTCCGCCCGACCGATGTGTCCGCCCGCCCAATGTGTCCGCCCAATCCGACGTGTCCGCCCGACCGATGTGTCCGCCCGACCGATGTGTCCGCCCCATCCCCGATCCGCATGATGTTAACCATATCAACAACCATATCAACAACCATATCAACCACGGGCGGCCCCATGTTTCGGACAACCACGGTCGGACACATATCCCGGACGACGGGTGACGACGGGCGGGCATGTTCCGGGCGGACACATATCCCGGACGACGGGTGACCACGGGTGACGGAGGGGCGGATATTTGTGTTGGACGACGGCATCCCGGACGACGGGCGGACATGTATTTTGGACGACGGTATCCCGGACCACGGGCGGACACGTTTCGGGCGGACACGGTGGGGGGGACACGGTGGGGGGGACACGGTGGGGGGGCCCCGGTGGGGGGGCCACGTCGGGGGGGCGCACCCGTCGGGCGGCCCCTACGGGCGGCCACGAGGGGGGA
>CAZQHM010000124.1:0-13390 GCA_964593355.1 uncultured Myxococcales bacterium | reverse complement strand
ACCAGAGTCGGGCAGCGCTGTCCTCGACACGCAGCAGCGAGCGATAGTGGGTCCAACTCAATTCGGAACGCAGCGCGTTCCAAATTGGGAAGCCAGCATGAAACGCTCGCATATAGCGGAGGTTTCGCTCATCAAACCCCTTGCCGAACTCAGCCCTCGATCCAGGCGTCGGGCGTATAGGGCAGCACTTCACGACGGATGAAGGCTTCGATGCCGCCCTCTTCAAGCAACGGCACCTGCTCGGTGTCCCGCAAATCGGAGCCATCCTTCGACGCGGCCCCATGACCTATGAACACCACCCAAAGCCGACCGCCCTTCTTCACCTGACCGGCAGCATCTTCAACTGCCTTGAGAATCTGCAATCGAGTGGCATCCCTGTTGAACTTCGTCAGCACGAACGGAACCTTTCTGGAACCCTCCAAGTACGAAAACCAAGCACTACCCACCGCTACCGCACCCTCTACCTTGGGAAGAAACGGATAATCCTCCACCGCCACAATCACCGCCGCATCCTTCTCACCACCACCAACCGCCACCCCCGGCTGAGAAAGATCCGGCCACCCCGCCCCGCTGCCGGACAGCGCCATAGCCACTGCAACAACCATCGTAAAACCGCTCATACAACGCCCTCTCAGATGCTTAAGGTACCATTTGGTCAATACACGGTTTATGGTGGAAGTCAAAGCGGAATCGGGCGCGGCAATGACCGGGTCAAACACGACAGCCAGCAGATCCGGACGCATGTGCCTGAGCATGGTTCTTCTACCCACCTGCCCAGCGCCCTGCACCAGCACCACCTTGGAGTTCAGCTCCGGCAGCCGCAGTAATCGGGGAGCTCCCCTGCGGCTCTCGTGGGGCTCCGTCCCCGGAGCCGTCCCCGAAGCCACCCTCCAGCTCCGTCCCCGAGTGCGGTCACTTTCCCTTTGACACCCGCCTGGCTCCCGACGATACTACTGCTCAGTTGAATTCAACTGCACGGTGGAACAATGCAAGGCGCATCGTTGGAAGAGAAGGTCAGAATGTTGTTGCAGGAGCATATCCCTGGACAGCATTTGGAAGTGATCTCCCCAGGGCTTCTGGCACCGGATTTGGCGGCCGTCACAGGCGTCGACTTGTGGCTCAAGACGGGTGGTAAGGGACGGTTCTTGCTTGTAGGCTATGTGCCCGTAATGCGCTTGAGTGACCTTCTGGGACGAATAGCTGTGGTTGCCGTTCAGTTGACGTCCATCAAGAAATCGTCCCGACCGGTGCTGCTGTTTGGTGCTCCTTCTGTGGGTGCAAGAGCCGTTGAGGCCGTTGCTTCCTTCATGGCGTCGCACTTGGGCGACTGGGAGTGGGGACTCTTCGGCGATAGTGGTTCGGTGCGACTTCACATTCCTTCTCTTGGAACAGAGGTGAGCTTCAATGCATCGGTGCGCTCTGGACCGGCGGTCGGACGCAAGAGCGCTGAGCTTTTCTCTGACTTGAACAGCCTGATGTTGAAGATCCTAATGCTGCGAGGTATTGGAGAAAAGTATTGGGGCGGACCCACAGAGGCTCCACGAACCCCGACCGACCTGCACCGGATAGCTAGGGTCTCTATTGAGACCGCTCACCGCTTCGTTCGGACCTTTGAAGAACGGGGGTTTCTGCGACGTGCAGTATCTGGCCTGCAACTGGTCAGGGCCGAGGAGCTCCTTGATTCCTGGCTGGTATGGGAAAGGACCCGACAACACAAATCCATACCATTAGTGTGGTTCCCGAGGGCGCCAGCAACACTGACCGAGGCCTTCGCTGGTGGACCGGCCGGGGTCGAACTGCTTGTGGGAGGGTTCGAAGCGTGCAAGCGTCTTGAGCTTCTCCACGCCACCCCAGGCATCCTACAGATTCATGCGCCTGCAGGCGGGGCAGAGCGGCAGTTGGGATGGGACGTAGAGGATGCGGGGTTGCGCTCACCAGACCTGGTCCTGCTGGACTGTAGAAGGCCGAGATCAATCTTTTCAGGCAAGCTGCGAACTGAGGATCTCCCAACCGTGGACATCCTCCAGGCTGCCTTTGATGTCGTGCACTCTAACGCTAGAGGCGTGGAGCAAGCTGGCTTCCTGGTGGACCGAATTCTCTCCTCAATTCCCAGGAGTCAGAGATGATAAGTGGGGCCCCGGAGAACCCAGCATTTGCAGAACTCGGCCGCTGTGTGGAAGCGCTGGGGCGGTATCGCCTGAACCTCGTCCTATCTGGAGGACTTGTTCCGCTGCTGTACAGATACCTTCCCGAGCTTCGAGGCGCCTATGCTCTGGATCCAATTCACACTTTCGATATCGACTGGACAGTCCCAAACAGACTCGACAACACCGCCCCATTCTTGCACGACATGCTGCTTGAAGCTGGCTTTCACGTTGTGATGGCAGGCGAAACCAAGCCTCCTGTCTGCAGATATCACGCGGGGAGTTCTGTTTCTCCGCTGTCCCCGGTCTATATTGAGTTCCTCACTCCCAGGATTGGGTCTTCACTGGTCAGAGGCCACGACCGGCGAACCGTCAGTGTTCAGACCGGGCTATCCGCCCAGGCGCTGCCGTACCTTCAGTTGCTTCTGTACGCACCAATTCCCATTGAAGTGTCAAGCATCCCGCTCTTGGCGGCCGATCCCGGCACGTGTCTTCTCCTGCCTAATCCAGTCAGCTTCATAGTTCAGAAGACTCTGGCAAGAGCATACAGGAGGCCCCACAAAAGGCCTGGGGACCAAACTCACATTTTTGATGTTGTGCTACTTTGGCGGTCTCGATGGGCTGAAATGGCGGCTTGGCTCAGCGAAATGGAAGAGAGTTCTGGTTTCCCCGCGAAGTGGTTTGCCAAAGCACGGACGACCTTATGCGAACTCTACCTCACAGCCAATGGTGAGGGACCTACAGAGGTCGCATCAGTGTACAACTCTCTCTATACTCATACTGTAATAAATGAGTCCACTGTGCGTGAGAGGATGCGACAGTTCCTCTCGTCTATTGGGTGGGCCTAGGCCCAAGGCCAGGTGGTATTGGCTACGCAAAGAAAGAAAGTACAGGACGGGGGCATAGCCGGATATGGTGAGCAACGCTTAGGAAGCAGGCTGAGGTGATGGCACAGGGCATGGTAACAGCAAGGGAAGCCAGCCACGCAATTAACGCTCCAGGCCCCGGTTACTTCGCAGTCCGTTACGGTGTTGCCAGGCCACGCACAGCACCCTCTACATCCGGGAGGTACGGATAATCCTCCGCTACCACTATCACCGCTGCATCCGTCTCCCCACCACCAACCGCCACCCCCGGCTGAGAAAGATCCGGCCACCCCGCCCCGCTGCCGGACAGCGCCATGGCCACTACAACAACCATTGTGAAACCGTTCATACAACGCCCTCTCAGATGCTTAAGGTACCATCTGGTCCCTACACGATTTCTAGTGGAAGTCAAAGGGGAATCCGGGTTGTCGAAGACCTCCGGCGGCTGGTTGGGGGCCTCTAGCTGCGGGCACCGGTAGGGCAAACCTCAGCAGCCCTTTGGGTCGGCCACCAGCGGGTTCTTCCCATCGCTACTCTGGAACGGGGGCAATGGTGTCGAGGAAGGCCAGAGGAACGACGCCGAAATGAAGCGAACGCTTATTTGCCTGGACACAAACAAAGCGAACGTTTATTTTTGCGTCTGGTGGTTAAACGATCGCTTCGAAGGTGAACGATGAAGAGGACGACCGGAGAGTACGAGCACAGCAGCGTGGCCGGGGAAGAAGTCAACGCCTTCATCCCGTTTCCGTTGCCACCTAAAGATCCTCCACTGGACCTCACGGGCGAACTGGGGTTGTTGCTTGCACGGGCTGAAGAGCAGATACGGCTGCTCGACTTGGCTGGCGATCTGGTACCCTCCATCGAGTGGTTCGTATACGCCTTCGTTCGCAAGGAAGCGGTTCTATCGGCCCAGATCGAAGGCACCCAGGCCACCTTGATGGACCTATTCGAGGTAGAGGCGTTCGGGGAGGAGCCGACCGACGCTGACGTGGAAGAGGTGTGTGGCTACGTCTCGGCGTTGAGCTACGCGTGGGAAGAACTAGGCAGCGAGTCAGGACTTCCGATCTCGATGCGCTTTCTGTCCGAGACTCACCGCAGGCTAATGCGTGGATCTCGCGGAGCCCAGAGGCAGCCCGGCGAGGTTCGGCGCGTGCAGAACTGGATCGGTGGAACTCGGCCGGGCAATGCCAACTACGTTCCTCCCCCGCCGCGCCGACTGGGCGACCTGCTGAGCCAGTTCGAGCAGGCAATCCATGACGAAAGCGACCTTCCGCCGCTAGTGCGCATCGGTCTGCTCCATGTTCAGTTCGAGACGCTGCATCCCTATCTCGACGGCAACGGGCGGCTTGGGCGACTGCTCATCACGCTGCTGCTGCGCCACTGGAAGCTGCTGTCACGGCCGCTCCTCTACTTGAGCCTTTTCCTCAAGCTTCACCGACAGGAGTACTACCGCCGACTGGGCGCGGTACGGACCGATGGTGATTGGGAGGGGTGGCTCGAGTATTTCCTCGAAGGCGTCGCTGTTGTGGCCAAGGAGGCAGTCACCACGGCGCGGCGATTGCACACTATCGTCGCTCAGAGTCGAGCCCGCCTGGTGGCCCGCAACGACGCCACGGTGATCAGCATTCGCCTCTTCGAACTGCTGCCCGAACACCCGATTTTGACGGTGAACCGAGTAGTAGGCCTGATCGACTGCTCAAGACCGGCCGCCGCCAAGGCCCTGCGTGTACTCGAAGCCGCCGAGGTTCTGAAGCCCCTCGATGAGCGCAAGAAGAATCGCGCTGTCGTGTTCAAGGAGTACCTGGACTACCTGCGTGAAGGCACGGAGCTGTAGGGGGGCGACTTGGGGACGGTGCCTGTCTCGGGGACGGAGGCTGGCTTGGGGACGGAGCCCGGTATGGGGACGGAGGCTGGCTCCAGTTGCCTCCAAGGCCGCAGTGCGGATCTAGACACATGAGCGGCCGTGTTGGGCCTGTAACACGATCCAGCTTGGCCCGACCGCCACCTGGCGGCCTTCAAGACCAGATTGCCTTGTGTTTTGACACGCCAGCAGCAGAAATTGCCTTGTGTTTTGACACACCAGTTGGGACCAGGAGTCCCGCTCCACAGAGGTGGACCGACCTGGCCATCCGCCTGAACAGCGAACCACCCTCTGTCACGAGGTCAAGCTTCCCATGGCCCATCCCAAACGCCCGGGGGCCCCGCCCCCTTCGGGCAACCCTTCGTACCGGCTGCTCTCCGTGCCGCTCTACCTCGCCCGCCAACTGCGGCGGCTGGCAGGAAGATAACGAAGGCACCTTTTCCAACCCTGACCCGGCCCCTCAAACAGGGGCACTCGGATGCGTGCCGTATTCACTCGCACGCAGCCGCACTCCCGGTGCAGCCGTGGCGCTGTCTGGAGACTGTTCTGCTTGTCGACACCAAAAGTCTTGCCTTATTCGCCCGAAATTCGCAAAATCGCGTTAGAAATTAGGGAGGCAGCCCAATGTTGGTGGAATTTGGATTCCGGAATCAGGCGTGTTTCAGGGAGTGGCAAACGCTCAGCATGGTGGCCGAGGAGGACAAGCGGGGAGCGTACCTGGCCAGCACCAACTTGTTTCAGGCACCACCTGGGTTGCCCAAGGGAATGTCACTGATTCGAAGTGCGCTGGTGTTTGGGCCGAACGGTTCGGGCAAGAGTTCGCTCTGCAAGGCACTGCAAGGCCTGCAGATGTGGATAACGAATCCTGAAAACAGTCGCATGACCTGGAGGTTCTGCTTTGGGCAGCGGTTTGGGGGCCATGCCCCCAGTTGGACCATTGAGCCAGCGGCGTTTTCGGTGACTTTTGTGCAGGATTCGGTGCGATACAGATTCGAGGCTGAAGGGGCAGACGGTCAAGTAACGCTGGAACGTCTCACGGCCTACCCGAAGAATCACGCCCAGCTTTGGTATGAGCGGGTATGGTCAAGTGCTGAGCGTCAGTTCATCTGGAAATTCGGCTCACATCTGAAGGGCCCGAATCAGGATCTCTCGAAGAGGACGCCGGCGACGGCCCCGTTCCTTGGAGTTGCGGCTACGTGGGAGCATTCTCAACTTCGGACGGTTGCGGCGTGGTTTCGCCGTGTCAACACGCTAGTCTCGATGGCGACGCATTTCCCAACAGAGACCGACTCGCTGCGAAGCGCCGTTCAGCGTGCCCTTTCGGAGGTAACCGAGGCCAAGCAGGGAGGGCCCTTCCTGGCCTTCTTAAGGAGACTGGTCACGGGGGCCGATCTTGGCATAGTGGGGCTTCATCCTTTCCCGGCCTTGGGCAGTGAGGAGCGGCAGAGGGTTCTGGCTACCATGCAGGAGCAGTTTCAGATCCCCGAAGAGGCTTTGGGGGCCGGCGAGCGACTTGCCTTGGGTCCGGCATTTCTCTTCCTCCACAAGTCGCAAGGGCCGCGGCAGGCGTTCGTTCTGCCCGAGGTAGCTGAGTCGGATGGAACACTTCGTCTCCTGGCCCTCTCCACGCAACTGTACGACGCACTTTCCGGTGACGGCATCTTGGTTGTGGACGAGTTGGATCGATCGCTGCATCCGGCGCTGACCCAGGCAATTCTGAGGCTATTTCAGGAGAAGGAGCATGTGGCGGCAGGGGCTCAACTAATTGGAACGGTGCATGATGTGACCCTACTGGACCCTACTCTGTTGAGGCGAGATCAGATCTGGTTCACGCAGAAGGGCAATGACGGGGCCGCTTCGCTCTTCTCGCTGGCGGAGTACAAGGGCGTCCGGAAGGACGACCCTTTCATGAGACGCTATCTATCGGGTGTGTACGGAGCCATACCGGATTTGGATGGCTTTGGAGTGGCCCCATGAGCACCCACAGCAGAGGCCGAGCAACAGGTACTAAGGAGTCGCTGGCTCGCCGGCATGACATCAGGCCACAGAAGAAGGTACTCCTGGTGGTGACGGCTGGAGATACGGAGGCGAACTATATCAAGGAGTTGAAAGCGCATCTGAGCGCTCACCTGACTGCTAATGTTACGGTCTTCGACATTGGGACCAGGACTACCGTCCGACAGGCTGTCAGATTGGCCAAGGCCTGTTACCAAAGGCGTGCGGCCTCACCCATAAAAACCGGCTTTGAACAGGTTTGGCTGGTTTTGGATCGGGAACCACACGAGGAGATGGCAGATTCCAGGGTAGAGTTGGAGAAGCTGCTTGAAGGAAGCAGTCCGAAGGGCAGATGGCATGTGGCTGGAACTAACCCCTGCATCGAGTACTGGTTTCTGCTGCACTTTCATGACTGCAAATCACCATTCGAGACATCTCTCAAATGTCTCAACGCGCTACGAAAGGTCTGCCCGACCTACGCCAAACCATCAATCCCAAGGCAGGTGCTGGAACTAGCGGCGATCCGAACTGCCACGCAAAGAGCCCTTGGTGGCCAGCGGTTGCCAAGTGATTCGTCTGGGCGGCCCTCATCGGAAGAATTGCGTTTTCTCGACGCCAACCCCTCCACCGGTTTCCACCTGCTCGTCAACGAATTCCTGCAACTGGAGCCCGACAGGGGCAACAAGTGAAGAGTGGGCCATCGTGGAGGACCATTGCACACCAAACTCATCAAATCTCGATGTATCGAAGCAGTTTTCTTCGGGGTTATACCTAATACTAAACCCTTTCGCTTTCATATTCCTAGCCCCCAAAAAAAATCGCGCGCGGGCCGCCGTCCCAAAAGCGACGGCGGCCCCTCCGCTCCAGGCTCCCGGTTACTTCCCAGTCCGTTACGGTGTTGCCATGCCGCACTGATCCGCCCCTGGGGCTACGCCCTGGGGGGCGGGTGCGCCTGGCACACCTTCACTCCCTTACCTCTTACAACACTCCCTACCTCCCTTAAGACCCAAGAGCCAAGACCCCTTATGGCACCAACGTCCTCGCAACGCGGAAGCCCAGGTTGCGGTTGCGGTAGCCGGGGGTGTTGCTGCTGCGATTCGCCGCCCGACAGTACTGGGCGTCGTTGCTCCAACTGCCCCCGCGTCCCACCCGGTCCGAGCCGCTTCCACCACCTAACGGATCCACCAGCGGCGTCGACACACTACCACTCGGGTAACTCGCATACCAATCCCACACCCACTCCCGCACGTTCCCAGACATGTCGTACAAGCCCCACGCATTCGGTGCTTTGCCCCCCACTGGCCATGTCTTGGAACTCGAATTGCCGCCGTACCACCCGATCTTGTCCAGGTTTGGATCCAGTGGATTGGTCCCCGTCTGCGTGATGCTACCGTTGTTCCCCGACGACGGGTAGAACGCCGTCGTGCTGCCCGACCTGTACGCATACTCCCACTCTGCCTCCGTCGGCATACGATAGCCCGTGCAATTGCATGGATTCCCTCCGGAACCAGTCACTGTCACAGTACAACCATCCAGCGTCCCCGCCGCCGCTGTCCCGCTGGAGCAACCGGTAATCGTGTAGCAAGAGGGATATCCTTTCGACGTTGATAGCGAATTGGCGTACTCCAACACACTGAACCACGTCACATACTCCACCGGACAGGAATCCCCACACGACGGGAAATAGCTGGGATTAGTCCCTCCGAATCGGGCCTTCCATTCTCCCTGCGTTACTTCTCGTGCCTGCATCTCGAAGCTTCGGGTAAGTTGTACATACGTCAGCGGTTCGCTGGAACGTCCCAACTCAGATGTGCAGGAACCAGTGTAGCCCGTGGGGCACGTTCCGTCCGGGCTGCCCATCCAGAAGCTGCCGGTGGGGATCAAGACAAACCCAGTCGTAACGCACAACCCTGTTTTACAAGTCTGACCACTGGCACAATTGCCGCAGATGCTGCCGCAGCCGTCATTGCCACACTGCTTGCCGTCACAGGCCGGTTGGCAGATGCAGGCACCTTCAATACACTCGTCTTGGAGGCCTGTGCAGGTACCACAGGTGCCCCCGCACCCGTCATCGCCGCACTGCTTCCCATCGCAGGCGGTGTATTGGCAGGCGCCCTGCACGCAGATCTCGCCGCAGGTGGTGCAGCCGCAGTCGCCTGGGCAGGTGTTGCAGTTCTCGGTCAGGTCACTGTTGCATACGGAGTCGCCGCACCACGGGATGTATACGCATAGGGCGTTTTCACACTCGAAGTGGCCGCCACACGTGCCGCACGTGCCGCCGCAGCCGTCATCTCCGCACTCTTTGCCGCCGCAGACAGGGGTGCAGCATTGGTTATCCCAACAAACGGTGTTGCCTTGGCATCCACAGTCCGGGTCGCAACTCTCGCATGTCTCGTCACCATTGCAGAAGCCGTCGCCGCAATAAGGCAGCGGTACGCAGTTGCCGTCTTCCCACTTGCCATCGTCACACTCGCCGACTTCGTCCAAGTCCAGTCCGTCGCCGTCACTCAGAAGGTCGCCGTCTGGAAGGTCGCCGTCACTCAGAAGGTCGCCGGCATCTTTCTGGTCCGTCGTGTCAGCAATCTCGGCGGCATCCGCATCACCGTCAGCGTCGTCAGGAATGTCCATGGTATCCAGAAGCTCCGCCAACTCAGAAGGCAGCTCTGTGGCCATGATGTCCAAGAGGTCCGAGGCATCCAATAGGTCAGCCCCGGTCAGGCCATCAGTGGAGGCGTCGGCACCCAAGTGGTCAGACTGGTAATCCAGGCCCGCTGAATCTGCCGTATCCCGTACCCCCACGTTGTCGTATGGCTTGACACAAGAAACCATCAACACCGTGCCCAAAGCCAGAAAAATGCCCCTCAGATTTGCTCTCAACTCAAACATAACTGAGCCTCCTGGTTACTTCCCAGCCAGTAACGGCGTCATCAGCCCAAGGGGCGCGCCCTCAGAACCCCACCTGAATCTGAGCTCCAGCCTCCCCCGGGCCGAACATCGGTACCAACTGAAATGCCGAGGCGCTTTGCTCTGCGGGATCGTCCAACAGCATCCAAACCAGTCCGGCCACAACCGTGGCGCCGCCCACGCCGTACAGCACGTAGGTGGAGGTTATTAGTGGTTTCACCTCGTTGGAATAGGCGTCGTCGAACAGCTCTTGGGCAAGAACCCCGTCTGGGTAGGTTACGGGGTTCGAGTATTTGTCACGCAGAGACTCGTTACGGTCGTATCCCACCAGGTGGAGAATACCGCCAACAACCATCATTCCAGCGCCCGTGCCCACCGTGACCCACGGCCACGCATTGCCCGATGGCTTCTGGTCGACCAGAGGGCCCTTCCCCCCGGACCCCAATGGCAACTCCGGCGGAAACTCCACCAACACCACCGGGCCACTCTCGCCGCTGCTTCCCTTCACCTCAACTGATACCATAACGGACTTCGACCCGGCCCCCGCTTCCACCTCATACTTCCCGGGCTTGAACCACCACGACCCAGGACATGGGTAGCGCCCCTCCCCACCTGCCGAAAACCACGCATCGGACTCTGCACACTTGAACTGCACCAGCTTGTGCGTGGCACTAAGCTCGGAGCTGACCTCCGAGAGCCAACGCGCTGCCGTCTCGTCGCTCTTGTTTCCTGCGGCCATATAGCTGGTAAGGTGATGCCACGCCTCGGGCAACCGGCCCAGCTTCCGGTAGCAGAACCCCAACGCCTTGTGAGCCCTGCCTCGCTCGGCCGATGGCAACTTGTCCATGACCCCGACGAATACCGACACCGCCCCCGAGAAATCGCCCTGCTCCGCCAGCTCAACTCCCTTGTTGAACTGCTCCTTGGGGTCCGCATTCGCAGGCCCCGGTAGCATCGCAAACAGGAACAGCGTCGCCATCACCAGTTTCCCCAACGGCACCATCGCATCCTCCGTCAATCAGAACTTCAACTCTTCCAAAGCCTTCTTCTCGTCACCCTCAACCCCGGACTTCTCCTTCGCATCAGGTTTGAACTTCAGATCCCCGATACCCTCGTCGTCCTTCGGGCTCTTCTCCGGGCTCTTCTCCGTACCCTTCTCCTGGCCCTTCTCCTGGCCCTTCTGGGTGCCCTTTGGGGTACCATCCGAAGCGCCCTTCGTGCTGCCTTTTTCGGGAGTCTTCTCGGGAGTCTTCTCGGGAGTCTTTTCGGGAGTCTTTTCGGTGCCCTTGTCCTGCGCCTTGTCCTGCGCCTTGTCCTGCGCCTTGTCCTGCGCCTTCTCTGGGCTCTTCTGCGGAGCCTTCACCGGCACCTCGGCAGTTATCTTGTCGGCACCTCTATCCTTGCGGCCACCTGACCGGCTTTCGGATTTCTTGTCCTCTGGCATTGCCGCCTGCACGGGCGCCGCCACTGACGCGTCCTTCGCTCCAGCGTCGTCGTCCACATCTGCCGCCACATCTGTCGCAGCTATCTCCCTGATCTCCGGCCGAACATCACCGGCCGAGAGTGCCGAGACCACATCCGCATCGCTCTCCACAGAGGCGGCCACCCCATGGGCTTCCCCAGAAGCCACGACATCGCCTGTCGTTGCCCCGGAATCGGCCCCTCCCCCGACATCCTGTGGCTTCACCACGTCCGCAGAGAGAGAAACCTCGGCATCCGTGGCCACGGCCTGCTTAGATTCGGCTACACCACGCTTCGATTCGGCCACAGCCTCCTTCGACTCGGCCACAGCCTCCTTCGATTCGGTACCTGCATGGGAATGGTCAGGGTCCGGTGACCCCCTCCATGGTCCCCACCAGAGAAGCAAGCCCGCCAGAAGCGCAGCTCCAAGCACAATGGCCGCTATCCACGCAATGGGCTTCCTTGAGCCGCTGGCAGTGGCGTCATGCTCTGAGCCCCAAGCGGATGTCTCACCGGTGCTACCGGCGGAACCAACATGCGGAGGGACCGAGGCAGCGACGTGGGGTGCCTTGCTGCCGGCCAAGGGTGCTGACCGGGCGGGCGCAGCGACTTGAATTGGACCTCCTGTGTCTGGTTGCGGTGTGTCGGCCAGCAGCGCAGTCTCACCGAACTGGTCGTCGGAAAGCAGACCATTGGCATCAGCACCGCCAGGGCCAGAAGACCCCGCCACGCTTCCGGCAGGTCCAACCGGTCCTTGCGGCCCCCGCTCCACCAGCGACTGGCTGTCGATGTCAAGTGTTGGAAGATCTTGCTCATCTTGCTCAAATCCCCGGGTTCTTGCGGCCCCACCCCCCTGCATTCCATCGTTTGCAAGCGAGGGAAGTCGCGTGGTCTTCAAGTCCACGGTGGTGACCGCAGCGGCTGAGCGCAGCGCCTCTCGGAACTCACCGGCAGACTTGAACCGCTGCTTGTGATCCTTGGCCAAAGCGCGCATCAGAAAGGCCTGAAGGTCACGAGAAATGGAGATTCCAGGGTTCAACTTGGCCACGCTGGGCACCGGTTCCCTTATGTGGGCCCACAGGGTCTTGAGCGGAGTCTCACCCCTGAAGGGCGGCACACCCGCCAGCATCTCGAACAACACCACGCCCAGCGAGTAAAGGTCGCTGGCAGGCACGGCCTTCTCTCCCACGGCCTGTTCCGGGCTTAGATACTGAGGCGTACCCACAATCATACCGGCCTGAGTCACTGTTGAGTTGTTGCCATCCCCCAGCAGCTTCGCAATACCGAAATCAAGAACTTTGACTTCCTCAGTACCTCTCTTATCTTTTCTGATAAATATATTATCCGGCTTGATATCACGGTGAAGGATTCCGTGCTCATGCGCCTCCTCAAGAGACTCGCACACCTGCTCTACAAACCCGACGGCCCGCCGGTGGGACAATGGCCCATCCTGAGCAATCACAGCCGATAGCGGCCGACCGTCAAGGAGTTCCATGGTGTAATAGAGCAACCCCTCGGGCGTGGCCCCGAAGTCGAAAATCGTTACCGTGTTCCTGTTGGTCAGGGCAGCGATGGCCCGTGCCTCGTTCAAGAACCGCTTCTGGAAAGCCTGATCCTCGGGAGTATCGTTCCGAAGAACCTTCAGAGCCACTATCCTTTTGAGATAGGTCTGCTCAGCCTTGTAGACCACGCCCATCCCACCCGAGCCAACCTTTCCCATGATTCGATAACGCCCGTCGATAATCCTGCCCATCAGGTCCGACTCGGCCCGAACAAGCAGCGGCGTCCCATCTTCAGGGCAAATATCCACACTGGAATCATAGACACCGAAGCACTGTGGACAGTATCGCTCCATCTCCCCAAGCCCCACGAATTCCCTGCAGCTCTAGCGTTTCAAATGCTAACAGCACCCAAACCAAGAGCAACTAATGGGCAGGATGATAACACCGGTTCGGACCCTGAAACAAGGAGAAAGGTCCGCGCCATCGTCACCCCAAACACGTGTCCGCCCGTGGTCCGTCGTCCACCACATGTCCCCGCCCGTCGCCCGTATGTAGGGGCGGACCGATGTGTCCGCCCGTGGACCGATGTGTCCGCCCGTGGTCCGATGTGTCCGCCCGTGGTCCGCGCCATCGTCACCCCAAACACGTGTCCGCCCG
>CAZQHM010000123.1:0-13645 GCA_964593355.1 uncultured Myxococcales bacterium | reverse complement strand
TCCCTGAACCAGGCTCCGTCCCTCATTCAGGCTCCGTCCCTCACCGTCCTCCCTCACCGTCCTCCCTCTCCGTCCCTCACAGAGGCTCCGTCCCCCACCGAGGCTCCGTCCCTGAACCAGGCTCCGTCCAGGAGCCTGTAGGGCAGGAGCCTGTAGGGCATAGAATCTCTTGCCTTCCGCACCCGTTTTCCCGTGGTGCGTCTGCTCCTCCGTCGCCGTTGCCGTTTCCGTCGCCGTCGCCGTCGCCGAAACTGCGGTGGGAGTCGAGGCTCCGTCCCTCACTCAGGCTCCGTCCCTCACAGAGGCTCCGTCCCTCACAGAGACTTCCCTCACAGAGACTATGTCCAATGATTTTGTGTCTAGAATCCGCCTTTGCTCTGATACTTCACCAATCCTGCAGCAGCGTCCTGCTCCATTTCTGGTCCGGTCAACCAGTCGAGGTATTTGACGTCGTCGTAGAGCTCGAGCAGGAAGAACGCTGTCATATACTTCTTTGTTAGCATCCGAGTCGTAGCCGGGTTATCGCTGCCTTTGGGGCACACCGAGCAGGTGAGGCCACAGTCGGGGTTGTCGATAAATGACATGTGGTTCGCCCCAACAACTTCGACCTCGAGGGCCGGCCCTTCGGCATGAGCGAAGTACTGCTGGAAGTTATCGGCAGCGGGTGCGCAAGCCTGGCACATGAACCCGGTGCAGGTCGCATTCACGGTCTCGCCCAACAGCACCAGCGGTACCGTGATCTGCCCCATCAGTTCCGGGGTTACTGAAGGAAAGTCCGCAGGGTTCGAGGGCAGAGGCCCACCCGCCGCATCAACAGGGTCAACGGCAAATAGTGCAACAGGAAACAGGACGCTGGTCACTGGAGGCCAACAGCATCGAAATCTTCCCCCCGAGAGAGTGGCCCGCCAGGCCCAGCTTCTGCCACTCGGCCACACCAGCCATCACTCCGGCCGTGCCCTTGAGCGCATCCTCCTCGACCCAATCAAGCACCGCCGACAGATAGCCCTTCAGTTCCACGTGGTTCGGTGCCCCGATTCCCATTACTCCGCCCGGCATCTTTGGCATGACCACGACAAAACCCCAACTCGCAAGACGCTCCCCATAGCTGGAATACTGACCAGGGTCCAGCTGGAAACCGTGATGGAACACAACAACAGGATAGCTACCCGACGCCGACGGAAGAAATATGGTAAGAGGAATGCTGGTGCCGAACAGTCCCCCGGAGAGGCTCAACTCGTGCTCCTTCTCCACCCACGTAAACGGCCCATCCGTCGAGGGGGAGACCATGATTCCACAGGTTCCGTCGCTGCACAGCCCAGCGTCACCACTGTCAGACTGACATGGCGTGTCGTCCTCCACCGGCGTGAAACTGCACGCCCAACATTCGGGGGCTTCCACCTGTTCGCAACTCCACTCCATACAGGCCAAAGTCTGTGGGGAGGGAGGTGCCACTTGGGGGCACCCGTTCTGGCTGGTGCCATCCCCAGAGTCCCCAGAGTCGAAGTCAACATCTTCTATGTCGGCGGCAGACATGTCTCCCGTATTCCCATCTAGTTGAAACAAATCGGTAATATTGTCGCCATATGTATCTTTGGCGGCATCCAAATCAGCACGCGCACTGTCCGGGAGAGGCTTCTGGTCAGCTTTCCCGCCATCCCGCCACCCGTCTTCTTCCTCAAGATCTCCCTTTACTGACAGGTCTCCGGTCCCATCATGGACAGCACTGTCACCGTCCGACAGATTCGAGGTCCCACCGCTGCTGCACCCCGCAAGCACCAACAGAGTCGCCGCCGCAAAAACATACTGACCCATTCTCTTCATCATATTCCCCTGCTTAAGACACTCTTGCGCCCCAAGGCTGGCTTGGCACGGTTACCAAGACCCGTGAATGGGCCCAGCCAACTGAGGTGGCCAGCATAGCCCCCATGTTCTGCGAAATCAACACGAAATATAGTATGTAATTTCAGCACTTTACGATCGATACGCCTGCCGCCTGACAGGTGGCTGTGGCCTGCGATATCTCGAAGGCGTCCGTCCCCCACCGAGGCTCCGTCCCCGTCCCAGGCCCCGTCCCTCACCCAGGCTCCGTCCCCGACACAGGCTCCGTCCCCGAGCATCCCCGAGCGTCCCTCACCCAGGCTCCGTCCCCGACACAGGCTCCGTCCCCGAGCATCCCCGAGCGTTCAGCCATCGCCATTTGACAGGCTCCTACGTTACGCCTCATACTGGCCAGGTTGGACATCAGGTCAACCCGCTCAAGGAGGGCAATCGTGGGCAACGGCTATATGGGTCGAATTCTTTGGGTGGATCTGACTGCCGGAACTTGCACAGATGAGATCATCCCAGACTCGGTCTATCGGGAAGTCCTCTCTGGCATCGGACTGGCTGCGTGGGTCCTCACATCAAGAGTGAAACCTGGGACCGACGCTTTGGGACCGGACAACGTCCTGGGCTTCGTTTCGGGACTGCTGACAGGAACAGGCAGCCTATTCACTGGCCGGTGGATGCTGGTAGGCAAGTCCCCGCTCACAGGTGGTTGGGGGGATGCGAACTGCGGAGGGCAGTTCTCGCCAGCCATCAAGAAGTGCGGGTACGACGGGATCTTCTTCGTAGGCGCCGCCGATCATCCCGTGATCCTGGTCGCCAAGGGAGGCAAAATCTCCCTTGAAGACGCAACGGACCTTTGGGGCAAGGATACAACCGTCGCGGAAGAGGAGTTGAAGGCTCGTTACGGCAAGACGGTTCAGGTGGCTTGTATCGGCGAGGCAGGAGAGAAACTCTCGCTGATGGCAGGTGTATCCACGGATCGAGGACGCATGGCCGCTCGTTCTGGGCTGGGAGCGGTAATGGGGGCTAAGAAGCTCAAGGCCGTGGTCCTCCACGGAACGCAGAAGATCGCCGTGGCAGACCGGGATGCGGTCAAGGCGCTGTCAGCCAGGACCGCCAAGTTTGTGAAGATGGACATACCTTTGCCGCCTGGGCCCATGGCAACCTATCTGGGCACTCTTATGGGGATTCTTCCCGTTCAGATGGGCCAGGACGGGATGCTCTACAAGGCCATGCTGAAGCGCTGGGGTACTGTCAGCATGAACCAAATGAGCATTGAAATGGGAGATTCTCCCATAAAGAACTGGAAAGGCACTAACGTTGATTTCAGCCGTAAGAAGGCTAGATCTGTCAATCCAGATGAGTTCATCGCCCGGGAGAAGAAAAAATACCACTGCTATTCTTGCCCGTTGGGGTGCGGAGGAATCTGCGAAGGCTCGGGCGGGTTCGAGGAGACTCACAAACCGGAATACGAGTCGGTCCTGGCTCTGGGCGGCTTGGTGATGAATGAGGACCTGGACAGCATCTTTTACATGAACGAACTGCTCAATCGGGCCGGTATGGACACCATTTCAGCAGGGAGCACAGTGGCGTTCGCTATCGAATGCTTCGAGAACAGACTGCTGACCCTGGAGGAGACCGGTGGCTTGGAACTCACCTGGGGCAATACCTCGGCTATCATTGGCTTGATCAAGAAGATCATCGCCAGGGAAGGTATAGGAGATATCCTGGCTGACGGCTCCAAAAAGGCCGCCGAGCGCATTGGAAAAGGATCCGAACAGTTTGCAATGCATGCCGGGGGACAGGACCTTCCTATGCACGATGGAAGAAATGACCCGGGTTTCGCCCTTCACTACTCCGCAGAGCCAACGCCGGGAAGGCATACGATAGGTTCACAACTTTACTATGAGATGTATCAGTTATGGAAGGTACTCCCTGAACTTCCTAAGGCCTCGCTACTGTATGGCAAAGGGGGCAAATACGTACCTGATAAGAAGAAGGCTATTGCCTCGGTCGCATGCAGCCGGTACGCTTCGCTCTTCAATTGCGCTGGTCTGTGCATGTTCGGCGCGTTCATGGGAGCTACTCGGGTTCCGACGTTCGAGTGGCTCAACGCCGTGACAGGCTGGACTCTAACGCCGGCAGAGTACATGGCAATTGGAGACAGGGTCCAGACCCTCAGACAGTCGTTCAACATCGCCCAAGGTCTCAGACCTAGAGATAGCATCCCCAGTGGCCGTTCGTTGGGGCATCCTCCACTGAAGACCGGCGCAAACAAGGGACGCGGGGTCGACTTGGAGAAGTTCCTGAGAGACTACTGGCAGGAGATTGGCTGGGACCCGACCACGGGGGTTCCACCTAATCCTTCAGCCAATCGTTCGTAGCAGCGACCCGCCGGGGAGCCTGCAAGAGTACTTCCCAAGACACTCGACGTACCACTGTCGCCATCGGCTTACCGCTGGCTCGGACTGGAACAGCCTCGTCCCTCACCCAGGCTCCGTCCCCCACACAGGCTCCGTCCCTCACACAGGCTCCGCCGTCCCTCACCCAGGCTCCGTCCCTCACCCAGGCTCCGTCCCCGACCCAGGCTCCGTCCCCCATCCCCCAGACGAATCGGAGCCTTGATCGGGCCCTGCAAGGGCGCTATGCTCTCAGCCATGAAAAGGGTTGAAATGAAACAAGATACTACCTCCGCCATGTCGAAAACAGCTGTCACCAGGAAAACAACCGATAGAGTCACTTCACTGCTCTCCGTCGCCAGGAAGAGGTTTTCCGCGCAGGGCTACGCCGGAACGACACTGGGGGACGTGGCAGAAGACGCAGGAATCCGGAAGGCTTCCCTTTACTACCACTTCCCTACCAAGGAGGCCCTCTACACGGCCGTCATCGACCAGATTGTTACAGGACTGTGCGAGAGCATTGCCAGGGCATCTGCTGGCGACGATGGTTTCGTGGAACGATTGGACCGGTTGGGCGCTGAGATTGTTGAGTACCTGGGCAGCAACAGGGAGGCAGCGTGCATGCTCCTCAGGGAGATGGTCGGTGATTCGGTCTACATACGGGGACCAGGAGGCGAGGTCGTCGAGGCCACACTCAAGGACACTGCCGCCTTCCTCCGTGCTGGCATGGATTCCGGCGCATTCAGCAGGCAGAACGAAGCCCAATTGGCTCTCTCCATCATTGGCCTTCATCTCTACTACTTCGCTGCCCCCAAAATGAGCAGGATTCTGGTGGGATGCAGCATATTCACCAAAGCAGCGGTGGAGGATAGGAGCCGAGCCCTGCGGCAGCATGTTCGGGCCCTCTGCGGCGCCCCACCCCTGCCCTGAACCCAAGGTCCGTGTTCCTGCTGGACCCTGGGAATTCGTGGCCTGGTTCGCTGCTTAGCTAACCCGCCCATTGACACTTCCTCCCAAACCGGTAAGCATGGGGCCTGATCTGTGGAGGACAACTCATGCGGTGCTGGATTGTGGCGTTTCTCGTTGTTACTGCTGGCTGCAACAAGAGCCTCTCCGACCACGACTCAAAGGGGGCCGCTTCCCCATCAGCGGCTGGCACCCAGGAGCCGTCGGGGGCTACAGGTGATGCGAAGGTCCCGGATCTGAGCCCGGACCCTGCGGAAGAGCCTCGCCTGGTTGAAACACTGAAGATAGACCAGAAGAACAGTACGAAATTTGGCATAGAATATCAACCCTGCAATATGGTTAAGTACGAAATTGATTTTGTTCAGGAGAGCGGGCAAACGGGCATTGGCAATCGGTACATCGAACGGGGCTTCCGCCAGGAGATGTTGGTCGAGCGAACAGTAAAGGATGCGGAGCCGGGTAAGGATGGGGCCAAGAGTGGGGGCGGGCAGCCGGGCTGGACCGAGGCCCTGAAATTCCACCAGATGAGAATCACCCCAACGATGTCCAAGGACTCTGCCCCAACTGCGGTGCCTGAAGACTCCCCTCTTGCGAAGAAGGACGAGGACGAGAGAGCTGCAGCGCTCCAGCGCCAGTCAGACGTGATGGCTGCGGCAATTATGGGAACGAGGTTTGAGATTTCCACGGACGCTTCGGGAACTCTCGCCGTGGCGGCAGTGAAGGCCAAGGGCGACGCTCCCAGTCCCATGGCGGAGGTTCTCAAGATGATGCTCAGCGACGCCGTGGTCAAGTCGCCCGGCAAGGAGCTGGCCCCCGGAGACACCTGGACAGAAACCCACGCCGACCGTCAAGAGAGAGTTGGCTCGGTGGCGGCGCTAGAGCGGAAGGTGGAATGGAAGGTAGTTGGATGGCTGATGCCCACGGAGCAGTGTTCAAAGTGCGTCGCCGTAGAAGGCGCTGGTGTGTTGGACTCCAGTGGCACCCTGGAGCTTCCCGACCTTAAAGGCAGCTTTGCGGGAAAGAGCCTGTTGAGGTACGAGGCAGTTCTTGACGTGGAGCACGGAAGAGTGGAAAAGATCGTTATGAGCGCCTCGGACCTCAAGGTCCATGATGCCATTAGCGGCGGTCGTCACATCGCCCCCGTTGAGAAAACCACCATTCGCCTCGCAATGGTTCGCAAAGGCGACACCGACGACGAGGAAACGAGCAGTAGCCCAGCGGAGGACTAATGAGTGAGCAGAGAAAAATTAAGCGATATTCCAATCGCAAGCTATATGACATGAAGGAGAGCAAGTACGTAACTCTTCAAGATATAAGCAACATGGTGCAGCAAGGGCTGGATGTTGTAATCGTTGATAACAAGACGAAAGAGGACATCACGGCCGTAACCATGGCACAGGTGCTATATGAGCAGCAGAAATCAACTAAAAACAAGATTCCACTAGGGGCCATAAAAGAAATGGTGCTTAGCGGGAGTGAGAAGCTGAGCAAGAAAATAACGACGCCTCTGACCAGCCTTCGTGACGAGGTTCACACGTTGCGGGATGAGGCGGAGCGCCGTGTTAACACGTTCAGGGAGTTGGCTGAGAAGCGCCTGTTGTCCATCGTCCACGATTCCCGGGACAAGACCGTCGATGCAAGAACCTTGGTAAACGAGGTCTCCGTTGCCACAACTCAGGCCCTCGACGAATGGGCTCGCTCGGTAGAGGATCGGCTCAAGAACGCAATGGGACTGGCAGGCACAGTCCAGGCTGAAGGACTGGAGGAGAGGCTGGTCGCCATGGAATCCAGGCTGGAATCTTTGGAGAACCGACTGAAAGAAATCGAAGCTGCCTTCTCTGGAAAGACCCGAGGCTGACCTGCTCCGGAGCGGCCTGAACGTCCCGGGAACCCCCTCCTACCGCTGAAGTGGGGGTCTTCATCTCAGTACCGGGCAGAGCCGCACCGAACCCGATTCCGCCGGTGCTTTTCTGACCCCTACGGGTGACCGTCCTGAGGGAAACCAGGCCAACAGGTATTACTACAATCCCGTCTCCCTCAACTGAGCGAACAACTTGGCCTGCTCCGTTGTCAAGGATGCCGGAATCTTCGGAGCCAGAGTTACATAAAGGTCGCCACGACTCTCCTTGCGGCCGTATCCCTGCCCCTGAATCCTTATTCGAGCCGATGGCGTGGTCCCGGCCTTGACCTTCAGCTTTCTCTCTGGACCCCCAAGGGTTGGGACATCCACCTCGCCGCCAAGCACCATGGTAGTCAGCGGCACCTCACGCTCCACAAACAGGTCCTTTCCCTCACGACGGAAGACCCCGTGGCCCTTCAGTCGCACCCTCAGCATCACGGGAGAGCCGGTTCCCCCCTTCGGGGCCAGGCGAATCTGCTGGCCGTTCTCTACGCCGGCCGGGACGGTGAACGCAACCTCCGTGATACGACCGTCCTGCCCCTGCAATGCGACGGTACGACGGCCACCCAAGAATGCCTCTTCCAGTGTCAGGGGCAGTTCAGCCTCCTGCACCAATGACGAATCCAATCCACCCTGGAACGGCATGCCTTCGAACCCGCCTGAGCCCATGCCCCCTTGCATACCCTCAAAAGGAAATCCCTGGAAAGGGCTCCCCTGGGCGCTGGTGAACTTCACCCGCCCTCCACCCCGACGCCCTCCACCACCGAAGATCTTCGAGAAGAAACCGTCGCTGAAGCCCAGTCCAGAGAGGATATCGGCAATAGAACCGGTGTCCGCAGACTGGAAGATGTCCTCCTGAGAGTATCGCTTACCAAAGCCCTCGCTGCCATACATATCGTATTGTTTTCGCTTCTCAGCATCAGAAAGAACAGCGTATGCTTCATTAATTTCCTTGAACTTATCTTCGTGGTGTTTGCTGCCTTTATGGAGATCTGGATGATACTTTTTGGCAAGCTCCCGGAATGCCTTCTTTATGTCGTCATCGCTGGCATTTTTGGATATGCCCAGTATTTTGTAGTAGTCTTTTCCGCTCATGGTACCCCCCAAAAACAGCGCCGTCCCACTCGGTGACAAAGTAATCAGCATTGCACCGTCCGCAACTCCAGACCGCCTGCGCCAACGAGACTGGCGGAAGCCTTCCCGTGGGGCATGGACTAACCCTATAAACGCTGGTCGGCCGGTTCTGAGAGTGTTAGGTTATGGCTAAGCGGGCAGGTCAACCCTGGCAACTAGCTCGTGAGGCGAAGAGAAGGGAGGCCCACATGAAACGAATCTCTGTGTTGGCAATCGGGGCAGCAGTGCTGCTCTGGTCCACTTGGTCCCAGGCTGAACCACGGGGCGTTCACCTGTCATGGAGCAGCGTTGATACCACGACGACTATGACAGTGACCTGGTTTTCTGATTCTGAGTCCGACCCAAGCGTGGTTACCTACGGCGTCCAGAACGACACGGAGCAGATAGCCACGGGAACATCGTTCGTCGGTAATCCAGGCTTGGGGGTCATCCACACCGTGGAGTTGGCCAATCTCAAACCCGACACCCAGTATCTCTATAGAGTGGGAGGCAGCGGAGACTGGTCGCAACAGTTCTCCTTCCGCACCATGCCCGACAACCCGTGCACGCCCTACAGTTTCGCTGCACTCGGCGATAATCGACCTGACACAGACTACATTCCTCAACTCCACTGGCACCCGATTCTTGCTGAGGCCCGAGCCAACGAGCCGGCCTTCATCGTCCACTCTGGAGACCTGGTGAAGTCCGGCGAGGATATGAAGCAGTGGGCCACCTTCTTCGATACGAGTGACCTAGAACTGGCCTTCGCCCCGTTCATGGCCACCATCGGGAACCACGACGACGGACCGGCCGACGGAGAAGGAGCAAACTACAATCAAGTATTCGCCTTCCCCAGAAACTCCATAAATGACATGGAGGATTTCTACTATTTTACAACAGCCAACGCCATTTTCGTTTCCTTATCCACGCAAAATTATGATGATGGAGATCCTCCCTACTCTATGCAGGCTGAATGGCTGGACAAAGTCCTAACTGAGAATCCTAAACCGTGGAAATTTGTCAACCTTCATCATCCACCGTATACAAGTCATAAATCATATGATCTTATTTTTACTGAAATTGAGTTTAATCATCCCCCTAACGAAAGGAACCAGAACGCTGCTCTAGTGCCGATATTTGACAAGCACCATGTTACAATGGTATTTGCAGGTCACAACCACTACTATGAGCGTTTCTCACCACTGAAGGGCGGCGGCGGCTCGAACCAGGGCAAGCTGGCCGAAGGCTTTCACGACGGCACTGTTTATGTCATCACCGGTGGAGCAGGTGCCCTTACCTATGACGAGTTCGATGTTTTTGGGCTCAACATTGACCTGATCTCATGGGTGTGCAAGCAAGCAGTAGGCAGCACCATATGCTCAGGAAAACATCATTATTTATTAATCGATATCGATGGTGAAAATCTTAAATATGAAGCGTGGGCCACGGCTGAGCAGCGTTTCGGTAATAACCAGAACAATATTGAATTGATAGATAGTTTCACGATCACGAAGGAGATCCCCGACCTGTGTCCAGTGGATCCCCCCGTGGAGCCCAATCCAGAACCTAGCCCAGAACCTGCGCCCGACGTTGTGTCGCAGCCGGAACCGGAACCAGAAATCGTGGCACAGCCTGACCTGGAGCAAGCTGACCAGCCCGTGCCTCAGGAGGATGCCGGAGCAGATAAGTCAGGACCAGACTCGCTTCCAACCCAGCCGGACACCGAAGGAAAAGGGGACATCGCACAGCCTGGCAGCGACGTAGGTCAGGAGACCCCGGCGAAGCGCAGCGGTGGTTGTGCCGCGTCGACAGCTAACACCGGTTCGCCACTGCTCCTGCTCCTTGGCCTATTTCTCGCAGCGGCCTTGGCTTTACGCCTCCGCAGCAGGTAGGGCGGTCTTCGCCTCCATAGAGGGCTGACTCTGCAACCTGACGAGGAAGGCTGCACTGGGTTGGGATTGCGGGCGGCGGGAGGTTCAGTTGGGGCCGCAGTTGCCCCCCTTCTGAACTGCCGCAACGAACGGGCTGCCTGGGGTTTCTCTCTGATTCTTGAAACGGACCCGGTAGTCTTCCACCAATGCTGTCAGCTCCGCTGAGTCGGTCTCATCGGTTGCACGGTATGGGATGTCGAAGACATCCAGGTTCTCGCCCTCAACCGCCAGAGGGGTAATACCCAAAATTGCTGGCTCTTCGTAAACCCGAGACAACATAGATAGCTGGAATCTTTGTGCTGTGAAATCTTTAATGAGATGCGATATACTTAAAACATAATCCATTGTCGCCACGAACTCCGCTCTACTGTTCGTGGGAAAGTCCAGCAGAAAGAGATGGACATCTATCCCCGCAGCAGAGCAGCATCTCGCTGCGTGCTCTACATCCGCAACGGTGATGCCCTTCCGGATACGCTCCAAACCTTCCGGCGAGACTGTTTCCAGCCCGATCATCAACACCGTGCACCCTGACTGTCGCAGGAGCCTGCATGCGTCCTCCGTGAAGTCACGTTCTGCCCTACACATTGCAGCCCACATTCCTCCCGAGCCCCGACGGATTCTCTCCTTGGCGAAGCGCTCCATCCACTTGAGGGGAGCCGCGCAGTCGGCCAAAAAGAAGGCGTTTATGCCGGTCTGGCGCCCCAGGAGGTCGAAGTCATCGGCCGCCTGTACGGGCGTACGGAAGCCGGCACCGTTAAGTGGAGAATCGTGGTAGCAGAAAACGCATTTCCCCCAGTAGCATCTACTGTTGGTCTGCACGGGGAGCATCTGCACGGGGTAACGCTCCAGGAGTAGACCTCGGAAATCCGGTGTGGGGAGGTCCCCGAGGGGCACCGGTGCCTCCAGTCTGTTGAAGACCACCTCTCCACCATGCTTGTGAACAAGGTTCGGAACGTCAAGCAGGGGTCTGTCAGCCAACTCTGTGGGCTCTGCGCTGGCTCTGGCCCGCAGTGCCTCCAGCAGCGACAGAAGAGGCCCCTCGCCACGCCTCAGAATCGCACCATCAATCTCCGGAAAGCGATCGAGGAATCCACCGATGATTCGCTCGGCCGCTATGACCCAAGAACCACCGATGACAACGAATGCCGATGGCCAGCTATCCTTGGCAAGTCTGGCCATTCGCAAAGTTGGGACAAGCTGTTGGGGGGCTATAACGGAAAACCCAATGATCTTAGGAGACTCATAAACGTCTATTATATTGTCGATAAAAAGAGAATCCCAGACGTCATGCGGCTTAGATACCGCCTCGGCGACTTCCCCGACTGTGGTCCCCGACCGTAACCCCAGTCTCTTCACCGAGGCCTCGACCCAGCGCCGGTACATCTCAATTCCGTCTGACGCCACGTCGGGGATTCGATGAGACAGCATATCGCCAAGACCGCACTTCCATGCGACATCCGATGGGGGGCCAAGCCGGGAGAGAATCAGGCTGCGCCAACGCTCAGCCCCAAGGAAGGAGGTGAAGAGTTCGAGGTTCAAATCACGCTGCTCGACGTTGATGCCCTTGTTGCGCAAGTACCCGACGAGTTGTGGGACTCCCAGTTCCGGTAGTTCGAAGGCATCCATCAGGGGGGGGGTCACAAGCAGCACTTCCGGTCTGGATTTGGTATTGGCCAAGGCTCTCTCCACGGTGCGGTCACCCCGTGAATACCACAGATGGAGCCCAGCGCAAGAGGTATATATTATAATTTCTGGCGAGGTTCTCTCACTCTATGCGGCGAACAACCTCAGTCGCGCACTTCGTAGGTATCAGGAGGTTGGCGTCAAGTTGGCTGGCTTCGTGGCCAACCTGCGCGGTGTCGCCGGGGAAGCAGAGTTGCTGGAACGATTTGCTGCCATGTTGGGAAGTAGATGCGTGGGTACGATTCCCCGGGATCAGGCTGTCCACAAGGCGCACGTGGGAGGACGCACGGTGGTCGAACTCTTTCCGGATTCCACTGCGGGTTTGGCCCTGAGGCGCTTCAAGGATGCTTTCCTTGCAAGCGAACCGGACCAATGCGTAACACCAACGCCCCTCACTGATGAGCAGTTCGAGGAGTTTATCAGATCGTCCTACTCGAGCATCGGCTAGTCAGCGGAACGAACCCGCCGTTAGCAGTGCTGAAGGGGGCAAGAGGCGAGGCCGGGGCACACTGGCAGCAGTGCCAGGACCGGGGATAGAGTCTGTTCCGTTGGGGCTGTGGCAGACGACGGCATATTTCCCGTAGGCGCTGTGGCTATCGGAGCCCGGTACACAACTTGACTCTCAGGGGGTCAGGAAGGCAGCATGCCGAAGCCCGACGCCAGGGCCGCCTGCAGGGCAATGGCCATTCCGTCGGGGCCTGGGTGAAGTCGACGGGCTGTTGCCATGACCTCTCCCACCTTGAGCCCACCTGTTTGCAGTCGGATTGCTGGCTCGGGTCCCAGTTCCGAGAGAAGGATTCCCATGCGACCGCGTCCGGGGTCGACCGTCGGTACAACGCTCAACCCATTTTTCTGGGAGGCTCTGCGGTCCACATCTCCCCAGAACTGGACAATGGTGAGAGTCTCGGAGGCCTCTGCCAGGGCCAATGCCTCGGCATCGCCCAGGGCCCAGCGCTCTTCTGGCTTCAAGGCCAACACCACCAGGTCGAACCTTCCCAGGGGCTGGCCATCGAGAAGTCGGCGGACCACCTCCACATTCGCACCGGTTTGCTTCAGCGCTTGCAACAGGTGTCGCTCGAAGGGGTTATCGCACACCAAGCAGGCTCGTTGCGGCGGCCTGATGTCATGGCGGCCCATCAGCTCCAACAGGGCCGGCCCCAGGTAGTCGAATACGCCGACGGCCGGATGGCTCTCCCAGACTCCCGCTACGGCAATGCCTTTTGCGTTACACGATGCCAGCGATACATCCTCCGGGCGCCACTCCCAGCCTTCATACATCAGTGGGACAACGCATGTGGGTCGCATGTGACCAACGGCCTCGTCGTCGATAGGTCGCACATGGCCACTGTTGGTGACAATATCGGCCTGGGCGAACCAATCCAGCCGCCGTCCGATACCATACTCAATCCGTCCTCCCAGACCGCAGTGCTCGGCCAGTCGTTCAACCTGGGCAAAGGCCTCGGATGCCGTGCCGAATCTGGTATCTCGGCCCACAGCCAGTACCCGCCGAGCACCTGCCAGCGCAGCAATGACTGGCGTAACGGCGAACGGCCCTGTGGCCGCCTCAGTCAGGAGCACGCAACCTTCCAATCTCAAGGCGGTTTCTCGCACGGCTTCAACCATGCCTTCCATCACCCTACGCATCCACTCTCTCTCCATAGTGGCCCTCCTCTGCCCCAGCATAGCGCCGCCCCACTGCGAAGCCAAGGTCTGGGTGGGGGACGGAGCCTGGGCGGGGACGGGGAGCCTCGGTCGGGGACGGAGCCTCGGTCGGGGACGGAGCCTCGGTGAGGGACGGAGCCTCGGTGAGGGACGGAGCCTCGGTG
>CAZQHM010000122.1:0-13682 GCA_964593355.1 uncultured Myxococcales bacterium | reverse complement strand
GGTTCTCCAACAGCGCCAGGTGATCCTCCGCACCTCCGTCCATCTCCGGAAACAGAATATTGCACGCCCCCACAGCCCCAATAAGAAATAGCGCCTTCACGCCGTTCCTGGCCAACGTATCCACAAGCTTGCCCGGGTAGTCAGCGCTGGCAGCATTAGACCGCCGTACCATCATGACCACCGGGTGCCCCGAGGTCGACAAGACCATCACTGGCGGGCCCCCCTCCCTCGACATCTGCACGAAGCGAACAGTGTCATCCTTGGGCCCCAGCCGCTCCCGTCGGTTCATCGTCAGGCCAGGCACTCCGGCACTGCCCCACGAAAGCTCCGTCACCGGCTTGAGGTCATCAAGAGCCTCCTTCATCGCCTCCCTGACGCCCCTTACCAGCTTGGCACGTAATGCCGGTCTCCGTCGTCCCATGAAGAGCGACGCCACGTCCCTGCTCAGATACCCACCAAACGATGAGTGCGTGTGAGTGGCGCTAATATACAGATTCTGTATACCAAGCTGATTGGCTATGCCAGACAATTCCTCGTAAAGAGACCGCTCAATTATCAGCAAATCAACAGAAACGATGGCAGTGTTTGTGTGGCCATCACGCAAAAGTATACACGTTGCATGCAGAGGATCAGCGACCTCTCTGGCCATCCGCTCGCCCAACGTCACTTCACCCGCCAAGGGGAAAGACTCGGCAGGAGTTATGCTGAACCTTCCGTAACCAGCCCTCATATTGGCCTCCTACACAACTGCTCGTGTCTCTCTATCCGCCTGGCGCCGTGCACCCCGCCTTCGGCTCTGAGGCTGCCTTCGACGGGAGCCTCAGGCTCAGGCTCGAAGAGAGCCGGCCGAGGGCCGAGTCGAGCGGGGGGACGAGAATGGCGAGCAGTAGCTTCGCTCTGGTTAGCTGTTCTACCACAGAGTGTAAGGAACCGGTAGCAGTTGATGGAGCGCTCTTGCACCACCGCGCGCCGGGAACATTTGACTGGCGGCGAGGCTATCGTACTATGGTCCCCTTGGCACCCGAAACGGGGAGGAACTACATGAGGTTTATTCTGGCCGGGCCTGGCCCGCGTCTGTCGTTGCTGCTGATGGTCCTTCTGGCAATGGTGGGGTGCAAAGAGAGCGGTAGGTCAGATTTTGAGCTGTGGCTGGCCAAGCCCGATGGCTTCCAAAAGGTGGTCGATGTGCTCAAGGATCCGGACACGATCCTCTCCACAAGGGTGGCGGCCCTTTCGACTCTCATCGAAGAGGGCCTGGTTGCTGATAAGCAGAAGGAGATTGAGGAGGCCATCTCCTGGTGTCCGAACCCCGGCGATGTTGCCCTGCGAACGGCCGATTCCTTATCCGGCCTGCTAGGTGATGAGGTTGGCCCAAAAGAGCGGGCCGTGGCAGAGGGGCTGCTGATGCTCTCCAACCTGGTGGGGGCCGCAAAAGGGGCACGAATCAAAGCCGAGGTCGCCCAGTGGGTCTTTGCACCGTTGGACAACACAAGCGGTGCCGTTGAAACAAAAGCGGCCATTGAAGAACGCATAGACCCACTCCGAATTGGGGCCCTTGGGGGCGAGGGCGTGCCCTATTACCTGGCCCTGGTGAAACGTGGAGTAGAGTTCCAGAAGTTCACCATGACCAGCATGGTCCGAGTGGTAGTGGGCACGTCCGACGCACTGCAGCAGCGCCGCTTCATCGGCGGTTTGATGCAGGGCGACGCCTATTCCAAGGCCGTTGTGGCCATAGCCGAGGTGCTCAGCGACCAGGGCGTCGCCACTGTGGCGAAGGTCAGGCTGGTTGGACTCATGTCCCTGGTGGGGTGGGGGGCTCAGATACGAACCGTGCTTCGCAGAGTGCCCGACTCCGAGAAGTTGGCCTCTACCGTCTCAGGTGAGTTGCTGAAAGACCTCGGCTCTCCCGACCGGGAGACCAGCTTGGCCGCCAGAGATGCCCTCTTCGCCATGCTGGCTCTCTTGCCCCCCGAGGACCTTGCCAGGACCCGAGAGAAGCTCTCGGCTTGGGCCTTCCAGGACGTGGATACCTCCAAAGGTCCCGAAGAGACCTGGAAGCAGCTTCAAGTCAGAATTCGCCCCGCACAGATAGTCTTCCTGGGAGATGCCGCCGTGCCCGTGGTCATGATGATGCTCGAGCGCCGCACCGAAGGCCCTGAGTTCACTGTTGCCACCATGCTGAGCTTCTTACGTGACTTTGGCTCAACCGAGGTGATGGATGCCACTCTGGACTCCTACCTGACCGGCGTCCGGGAAGCCCTGGCAGGACCCCTGGCCGATGACCCCCAGGTCAGGGAGAACCTGGCAAAAGCCCTGGCCGGAGAGTTCGCAATGCTCGAACGGTTCGCCAGCAGCAAGGCAGTGATGGTGCTGGCCCAGCTGGCCCTTGAAGAGGGGCTGTCAGACGAGGCGGGTGCTCGAGCAGTAGAGACCGGGCTCAAGATGCTCGAGGCCGGAGAACTGGCCGGCGACCGTAAGAAAGCCATAGACCTGCTCACCGTTGCCCTCGTCCGCGTGCTTGCCACCTTGGACGGTGAAGCCCAGGCGCTCCTCTCGGCCATGGCGAACCAACTCATGCGGGCCGCTATCGTCCTCGATGATGCGGCCCTGCTCAGCGCCCTGGAAGAACTCTTCTCCACCGAAAACGCAGCCCTGATCACAAGGCTCATGGGGGTAGATGCCCCCCCACCGTTTGCCGTACCGGCAGGGCTGACCAACGCCTTGTGGAGCCCCGCAGTGGCCCGGGCTCAGCAGACCCTGCTGGCCTCTGAACGAGAGCTTGACCCCTTCGGCGTAGAGGGCTTCTCACAGCTTGACCTGGACAACTACTACGAAGCCCTCGACCAGAACGGCTTCGAACGCCTGGAGAGCTGGACAAACTCCGACTTCACCTTCGTCAAGGTCATGGGCGTACTTGGCACGCGCTTCCTGGCCACAAAGAAATGCCTTGCCAGGGTCGAAGCCCTTAAAGGAGACCCCACCGACCTCTCATACCTCCTGGGCGAAGGCGCAACCTTGGGAAGCCTGGCATCAACTTCGGCTCAGGTGATTTCCTTTGCGCACACCCACCCCGACCTGTTCCTCCCCATGGCAGATTCCCGGCTCAAGGAGCGCCTGGACGTGCGCTACGAAGGGAAGACCTCCCCAAGGTTGCTCCTGCTCGACGGCCCATACACCGGAGTCGAGGTTGCCGCCGGCCAGGTGGCCAAGGAACTCGCAGACATGGAAGAGCACATCCGCACCGAGAGGGCCGCCCTCGTGGGTGTCATCCGTGCCGCACGGCGAACCGTGGAAACCCTCTGCTTCCAACAGGCCAAGAACCACCCCGACGGATCCGACCCCGAGGTCATGGCGGAATACATCCAGAAAAGCGCCACAGGATGCAAAAGCTCCGTCGAAAAGGCCCTGGGCAAAGAGGCCATTGAGTTGGCCTCCCTCGATGACTCCTTCTTCCTCCGGGCTACGGCCATGGGTGTTGCCCGCTGGCAGCACCTCAATGAGTACCGCCTGAAACGCATCGTGCGCTCCTTTATCAAACACACCGTGGACCAACTGGCCACAGATGGAACCCTCCAGCGGCGCATGGACTCAGTTACGTCGTGGAGCCTGCAAGACCAAACCCTCCGTCCCGTCCTGGACCTGGTCGTCACTACTGCCCTCGCTAAAGCCAGGGACGAGTGGCGCTTGTCCGGCGGCGAGTCGGGGCTCTCCGATGCAGAAATCTCCACCGCTCTCTCGTGGACAACTCCACCCCACTCCTACGCTAAAGGTGCCATCCTCGCCTCGGTCTATCTCCTGGATGGATTCAAACAGTCCGCCGGCCCGGGAGGAGCCATCAGAACAGCCCCCTACCTGGAGGCTCTGGGAGCCCTGCTGGCCCCCGATGGCCCCCTACTCGGCGATAAAGAGATCCGCTCGTTCCTTGAGGCCAGAGGAGGCGACGCTTGGTTCATCCTTCGCGAAATAGATCTCAACGGAGAACCCGATGTAGCGAAGAACTGGCTGCTCGACGACGCCGAACGCACAGCAACCAGAAACCTCCTCTCACTGCTGAGAAAGGCAATTGCCAAACCAGTCGATGACGCAGTGCGTGAAGCGATCTTCTCGCCCGTGGTCGCCAAAGAACTGCTCGATCACTACCCATTCATGGACCTGATGCTCGACGCAATGTTCGAATCTAGTGCCGTGCAGGGTCTGCTCCAGCGACCACCTGCTCCATAAGCCCCACAAGGTGCCCCAGGAAGTACTCCCACGTAAACTCCCTCTCGATGAACTGACGACCGGCCAGCCCCATCTCCCGAGCCGTACTCCCATCCTGCAACAGCTTCACTACGGCGGCGGCAAACCCCTCGGGCGTGCTTCCTATCAACAGTTCGTGGCCGTCCCTGGCCCCGATTCCCTCGTTGGCCTCGGGAGTCGCCACAGTGGGCATGCCGCAAGCCAGCGCCTCTAACAGCTTGTTCTGCAGCCCCGCTGCCACCCTCACAGGCACAACGGCTACTTCCGATTGCCACAAGTAGGGCCTCGTGTCGGCCACCTCGCCCGTGACGTGCACCGTCTTGCCGTTGTGCAACGCAAGCGTCGACGTGTCGGGGTTCTTGCCAACTATCCAGAACTCAACACCGGGTACCTTCTCAACCACCAGCGGCAGAATCTCCCCTACCATGTATTGCACCGCATCCCCATTGGGTGGGTAAGCCATGTTCCCAGTCATCACTATCGACCCGGGTCTCACCTCCACACTCCCGTCGCCAGGATGGAAGTGCTCCGCATCCACCCCGTGGGCCATTACATGCAGCCGCTCTCGAACCGAAGCACCACTCTTGACCATCTCCTCCAGGTCGGTCCTGGATATGACCACGGTAGCGTCGAACTTCCGCGCCAGGGCCACCTCCCACGGGCGAACTCGCCTCAACTCCTCCCCATAGAAGAGGCGCAGGGCCAAACTGCTGCTCCGCTCCACCAGCCGCCGGTAGTTCAATGCCATGCTGATCTGCATCCCAAGCAGGTTGGGCACCTCGGGGTGGCGCAAAGCGTAAGGCGCCATCCTTATGGTATGACAGTAAATGATGTCCGGCTTGAACTGCCGAACCAACTCCTCCACCCTGGCCTCCATCTCCCAGCTCTCGTAGTAGGCCTGCTGGAACGGCTTCCTCGACGCCATGGCCACAGCGCACCGAAGAGCCCCATCCCAACGTGCCTTCCGCACGTAGGCGTGGGCCTCCAGATACTCCGAAACGCGCCCCAGATCTTCCGGTGACTCATGCTCCACGAAGCAGGCCAGGGCAAGCTGGTGCTCCTTTGAGAGGCAGCGCAGATAGTTGAAAATGGTGAGCCGGTCACCCTTGTCCGGCGGCCAGGGGAACCGGGGTGCAAGTACCAGTATTCTCATCTTCTACCAGCTTATTCCCTCGTAGTTCGCAGGCTTGCGGGCGCCGGGAGGAAAGGCCCGAACCAGATCCATCACCAGCACGTTGTCTTCCAGTGCAGCGGCACGCTCCAGAAACTCCTCGCACTTCTGCCCCACGATGACCAACTCCGAGTCCTTCAGCATCTCATCCAAATCCTCGGTCAGAAGAGAGGAGACGTGCGGGAGACGCAACTCCAGATACTCACGGTTGGAACCAAGCAGCCGCGCAAGGTTGACGTTGCGATCGTATATCCGAACCTCGTATCCCTTCCCAAGAAGCATCTCCACCAGAGTCACCGTGGGGCTCTCCCGAAGGTCATCCGTCCCCTGCTTGAAGGTCAGCCCCAATACGCCAACCCGCCTCCGCCCAGCCGCCTGAATCCGAGCAAACAGATCCTGAATCTGAGCCTCGTTGCTGGGAAGCACCGAAGAGAGTATAGGAATGCTCACATCGTGGCTCTTGGCCCTGTAGGTCAACGCCCGCAAGTCCTTCGGGAGACACGAGCCGCCGAAAGCAAAACCCGGCAGAAGATAGTACTTGGATATGTTCAGCTTCGTGTCCTGGCTGAAGATGTCCATAACGGCCCAAGAATCTATGTCGAACGCCTTGCAGAATCGCCCAATCTCATTGGCAAACCCAATCTTAAGGGCGTGAAAAGCGTTGTCCGCATACTTGATCATCTCCGCCACCGGGATGGTCGTGCCGAAGAATGGAGCATCCAAAAAGCCATACAGCTGCCGTAACTGCTCCAGAACCTCGGGACCATCGCTTCCTACCACAGTCTTGGGCGGATTGAAGAAGTCATCCACCGACGTCCCCTCCCGAAGAAACTCGGGATGGAAGGCCAGGTGCACCACATCAACGCACCTCGCAGCGAGGATGGGTGCGATAACATCCTTCATGGTGCCGGGAAGCATGGTGCTGCGATACACAAGAGAGTAGTGGCGCCCCAAGCCAGCCAGCACCTCGCCCAATTCCTCCGAAACCCTCACCAGATACGACAAGTCAAGATCCCCGTTGGGCCGGCTTGGTGTCCCCACACAGATGAACGCCATGTCCGTCGCTGCCACAGCCTCCGCCGCACTGGTCGTGCCCCGAAGACGCCCGGCCTTGACCTGTTCAGCCAGCAGCTCCGGAATCTTCTCCTCAATTATGGGCGACACCCCACGGTTGATGAAGTCCACCTTCGTCTGGCTCACGTCCACGCCCACAACCTCGTTCCCCTCAGCCGCAAGGCAAGCCGCCGAAACACACCCCACATATCCCATTCCGAAAACGGCAATACGCATCTCACTCCCCCAATTACAAGCCCCCCTTCTACATTCCCCCTCCCACCAAGTCAAGCCGCCCCAAACGAAATGGCAACGGAACCGGCGTATCGCAGCCCGGCACCTCCCTCGGCCGCCAGACCTTGTGCCCCAACGCCTGCCTTAACAATTCGCTCCTTCCCCTCGTCTCCCACCATATCAAAAAAGTACTTTTCTCCCCGGGAATTCTGTGCCATACAAGATCTCGTCTTTACCTGAGCGTTCACGGAGAGGGAGCCAACAAGTGGCACGTACTGCCACCCTACGAGGTTTGGCAAGGTGGTTGCATTGCCCAAGACATCTGACGGTACCAATGCCCCTTCAGGGCTTGTTATGCCCGTAGCGGTGGGCTTGGCCCTTGTTGCCCTGCTTGGCATTGCTCTCTTCATGCACTTCACCGGCTCCCCCACTACAATGGACAAGGTCAGGGAACAATCCACTCTCACAATCGGCTACGCCGTTGAACCTCCATACGCCTTCGTTGACTCCGGAGGACGTGTCACGGGCTATGACCCCGAACTGGCCAAGCTCGTGGCTCACGAACTTGGCGTCAAGAACATCCGTTGGAGGCTCGTGGATTTCGAGTCCCTCATCCCCGAGTTGCTGTCGGGCCGAATCGATGTCATTGCAGCCGGTATGTTCGATACGACGGAGCGGCGCACCCTGGTTCGTTTCTCAAACCCCTCCTTCATTCCCCGAGCCGGCCTCCTCGTGCGCAAGAGCGACCCCGTACAAGCCAACACTACAAACGATCTTGCATCCGTCAGGGGAATCAGGGTCGCCGTCATCGCCGGCTCGGTGGAGGAGGCCGAACTCATAGCCAACGGCATCAACAAAACCAGGCTCGTGGTCGCACCAGACCCAGGCACCGCGGTTACTTCCCTCATGGCTGGAGTTACCGACGCCGTCGCTCTCTCGGTCCAGACCCTGCGCTGGGCTGTGGGAGTCAGAGGGGACTACGCATCTCACCAACTTGACGTCCTGGACCTCGGCCAGGCCATGGGGGCAAGGGGCGAGCCACTTTCAGGGGCCTTCGCCTTCAGAGTCGATGACGAGGAACTGCTCAACGCCTGGAACAAAGCAATGGCACAAGTGATGGCCAGACCAGGGTTCAAGGAGGTGCAGGATGAGTTTGGGTTCTAAAAGAATATATGAGTTTGGTGGTTATGCTCCCAATTTATTGCACGCAAAACATGCGGTGCCCTGCCTCTGGGCCAAGATTCCAGATATACACCAACATCGTGAGAATCGAGACAAATGGGCAGCAGTGTAGTGGAGGTCTTCCATGCAATCAGTAGATGGTAACGGGTCCAGAAGCTGGCTGAGCCGTCTGGCAAGATCGGCACGAGCCTGGCTCTGGGCCGTCGTCCTCCTGTCGGTCATGGTCTGCGGCCTCCTGGCCTGGCTTCAACTGGAGAACCGCAAGTACCTCTCCCTGGCTATGGAGAAGTACGACCTCCTCGGCCAGGCCCGACTTGATCTCACCCGGGGCTACCTGGAACTGGCGTCCAGGGTCGATGAATCCCCCGTACGCATGGCCCAAGGCCTCGCCCTGGTGAAGCAGGCCCTGGTCGACCTCTCCGACGCTGCCAATGTCGCCGGGGCACAAAAGCCCCAGGCCGCCAACGCCATGTCTGAGAAAATCCGGAGGTTCGAGGAACTACTGGCGAAACTGCCCACACGGCGCACCGCCGGAAACGCCGCCGACGTTGAACTCAGAGTCGCCTTCAATGAACTGGAGAGAGAGGCAGACCGCCTCGATTCCCAGGCTCGAACCCAACTGCAGGCCCTTGGGAAGGCCCAAGATGCCAGGTTCGCATTGGGCCTTGGCGCAGCATTCCTTCTGCTCTCCGCAATCTGCGCAATGGTCGTTATCGCCGGCAGAGCCAATCGTCGACTCCAGCAACTCTCCCGGGCCGAAAGAGAACGTTACATGCTCGCCATCGAGGCAACTCAAGATGGTATCTGGGACTGGAACCTCCCCTCGGGGCTCATCGAGTACACTCCGGCCTACTGGCGAATGCTCGGCTACAAAGACAAGCTCCCAGCCTCCACAACCCTGGAGCGGTGGCAAGAAGACCTTCACCCCGATGATGCGCCTCACGTTCTTGATAGAATCGGCCGCTCCGCAGAAAAGGGCGGTGAAGAGTCCTTCCAACTGGAATTCCGAATGAGAACTGCCACGGGGCATTGGAAGTGGATCCTTGGCAGAGGCCGGGTTGTCTCCAGAGATGATTCCGGTCGGGCCCTTCGAATGGTCGGAACCCATGTGGACATTGGAGACAGGAGATCCGCCGAACAAGAACTTCGTGTTACCGCAGCGGAACTCAGCACGATCTTTGAGGTGGCCTCCGTCGGCATGGTTCAGGTCAATCCCGCCGATGGAAAGGTCCTTCGCTTCAATGAGACATTCCGCTCAATTACCGGATACTCCGCCCAGGAACTGCTGGCTGTCCACTTCCCCGACCTCACCCATCCCGATGACCGCCAGGCCGACTGGGAGGTCTTCTCCAAGGCCGCTCGAGGCGAGACCCCAGACTACCGCAACGTCAGGCGATACGTCAGACCCGATGGCTCCGATGTCTGGGTCAGGCTCAATGCTGCCTTCGTCAGAGACGCTGACGGAAAACCCGTGCGCACCGTGGCCGTCTGCGAGGACATCACCCGAGAGAAAGAGGCCGAGGCCGAAACCGCAAAACTCAACGCTCAACTCTCCCAGGCACAGAAAATGGAGGCCGTGGGAAGACTCGCCGGCGGCGTAGCCCACGACTTCAATAACGTCATCGGCATCATCATGGGCAACACCGAAATCGCCCTGGACAAACTCGAACCTGGCTCAGGCCCCCGGGAAGAACTCGACGAAGTGCTCCATGCCGCAACCAGAGCCGCAGGCCTCACTCGCCAACTCCTGGCCTTCGCAAGAAGACAGGCGGCTGTGCCCAGAGTCCTCGATATGAACGCGGCAATTGGAGAGATGCACAAGATCCTGCGCAGACTCATCGGCGAAGACATTGACCTCCGTTGGGCGCCAGGCAATGAACTCTGGCCCGTACGTATCGACCCCAGTCAGATCGACCAGATCCTCGCAAACCTCTGCGTCAACGCCCGAGATGCCATCAAGGACACAGGAAGCATTACCATCGAAACCGCCAATACCTACTTCGACGATGACTACTGCCGCGAACACCTGGGCTACCTCCCAGGCGACTACGTAATGATCGCCGTCTCCGACACGGGCTCCGGCATCGACAAGGCTGTGCTCCCCAACATCTTCGAACCCTTCTTCACTACCAAAGAACTTGGAAAAGGTACGGGCCTGGGACTCTCCACCGTCTACGGCGTCGTCCGCCAGAACGGAGGATTCATTAATGTATACAGCGAACCAGGTTCCGGGACCGTCTTCCGAATCTACCTGCCCCGTGCAAGAGACCCCATCTCCTCCAGCCCCGTAAGAACCCCGGCCCCCATTACCGCACGCACCTCCCAGACCATCCTGGTTGTGGAAGATGACTCCAGTGTGCTCAGCCTCACACAGAGAATACTCTCCGCCGGAGGCTACAAGGTGCTGGCCGCAGCCAGCCCCGACGAGGCCCTGGAGATGGCAACCCAGACCGACTGCGTGGCTCTCCTCCTGACCGATGTCATCATGCCCGTAATGAACGGGAAAGAACTCGCCCAGCGGGTACTCCAGTTCCATCCCAACGCCAAAGTTCTCTTCATGTCCGGCTACACCGCCAACGTCATAGCCCACCATGGCGTCCTCGAACAGGGAATCTCCTTCCTGGAAAAACCCTTCGGACGAAACGACCTCCTCCGTAAGGTCCACGATATCCTGCGATCCGAAGAGTAGAAAGCTCCCTCCAACCAAGGCCCCCCTGACCCCATTCACAGAACCCATCAATCCCGTGGTTGCGTAATCGTATCGATAGGTTAGAATCTTGTGACCAAAAGGAATCGGCCAGCGGCATCGGGTCGACCGGCTATTATCACGATCCCGTGGAGTGCCCTACATGGTGAACTCAATCCCCAAATCCAAGGCTACGCTCCTGCCCCTTCTCTCTCTCTTGCTTTCATGTTCCACTACCGTGATTCAGCAGGAGGAGACTGAAGACTCAACCCTCGACCTGGCCTGGACCCTCGATACCAACTGGACCACTCCGGATACCCCGGGTGACGTGGTCTCCAAAGACCAGCCGTTGACCGATGCGGATAGCTTGACCCAAGACATCCCGTCGGAAACAAACCTCCCGGACCTCCTGACCGACTCCGAAATCCCGGGGGACACAACCCAGGACAATGGTCAGCAACCTGACTCCGTCGACGACCTCGCAACAGACCTCGACGCTACCCCACCGGATCTGGAGACAGATACCGGCCAGCCCGATGTCGTTGTGGGGCCCTGTGGAGTCTGCCCCGCAGAAAAGCCCCTCTGCAAGCTCGGAAAGTGCTCATGCAATCCATCACCCGATTCCTGCAACAGCGGCACCTACTGCCATGCCTCCGGCGAGTGCCTCACCTGCTCCTCGGACTCCCACTGCGGATCAACCTGCGAGGATTGCACCGAGATCTCAGGGTCTCACTTCTGTGCCACGGACAACTCCGGCTGCGTCCTCTGCGATGAGATCTTCGGTTGCCCCCAATCACAGAAGTGCGTCGGTGGTCAGTGCGTGCTCTGCTCCACCCTTGGACTCTGCGGACCATCCTGCCAACTCTGCTCCGGACAAACGCCCGACTGCGTCAACGCCAAGTGCTCCTGCAACTCAAGCTCCTGTGGCCAGGGCTACGTCTGCGAATATGGAATCTGCATGAAGTGCACCGACAACGATCCCCTGCGCTGTGGCCTCTCGTGCGCCAAGTGCACCGGTGGGTCGCCGCACTGCAAGGCCGGTTCCTGCACGCTCTGCAACTCCAACAACTCCTGTGGACAGTCCTGCTCTCCCTGCCCGGCCCAAACCCCCGTCTGCATGCCCGACGGAAGCGCCTGCGTCCAGTGCCTCTATGACGCCGATTGCCCCGCCGGTAAGCTCTGCACCCCCGCCAGAACATGCGGCGACTGTGTCCTGGATTCCCAATGCACCGGAGGGTTCTACTGCGGCAACTACCTCTGCTTGCCCCCGCAACCGGCCAAGGCCTGCGCCGGCGATACAACCCCCACCAGCATGAGCTGCGCCAACGCCAGAATCATCGGCAAGAGCGCTGTGGCCGTAGCTCAAGTCAGCTTCTCAGGCAGCACAACCTCAACGGGCGATAACCTCGACGACGCACCCTGCTCCGACGGAGGAGATGAACGTTTCTACAGGATATACCTGGAGCCGGGCGACAAACTGGAACTCAAGCTGGACCCCTCCATGGACTATGACGCCGTCCTCAAGGTCTATCAGGGCACCGATTGTTCCGCTAACGGCACAGGTGACCTCGTCATCTGCAAAGACTCCTCCAGCGCCGGAACCGACGAAACCTACACCTTCACGGCCACCGCCGCTGCATGGTACTCCATCGTGATTGATGGCGCATTCAGTTCCAGCTACGACGACTACGGCAGCTTCCAACTCAAGGTGAGGCTCTACTGCCTGACTCCAGACTGCAACTGCAGCTGATCACCCCTACAGGCAGCACGACTGACCGGAAAAATGGACTCGCCACGGACAGCAGGCCCTACGCTCGCTTTCTTGACCGGGACCGAATGGCAGCAGCGAAGGAGAAGTGGCTTAAACACAAAAGGCGACCCGAAGGTCGCCTTCTGCTCTCGAACTCGACAATGTATCGACCGTCAGGCCGATACCAGAATCGGAAAGTGAGACACCCCGAAGGATGACTACTTCTTTTCCTCTTCCTTCTTGGTCTCTTCCTTCTTGGCTTCGTCCTTCTTGCCCTCTTCCTTCTTGGCCTCTTCTTTCTTGGCCGGCTCGGCGGGCTTCTTCTCTCCACAACCCATGGCACCAAAAGCAAACATTGCGGCTACGATCAAGGCGATCTTCTTCATAACAATTTCCTCCAATGAGAAAAAATATTGCCGGGGCCTTCCCGACTCTGGAAACCACTGATTACACCCATCACCCGGCTCAAGCAAGAAAAAACCGACCTGCGTTCGCCGGGAAATTCGGGGCCGAAAACGACCCACTCAGCGGCTTCCCGATTTGCTATTTCTTGTTCTTATGTCGAAGCAACTTGCGCTGTTTTCGGTACTTGTGCTTCCTGATCTTCTTTCTTCGCCATTTCGTTACACTACCCATCAGGTCCTCCAAACCTAGTAATGCCCAAACCCACGTGTGCAGACCAGCAAATAGGACTGACCCAGCCCACGAGTCGACGGAACTTAGCCGAAATGCCGCTGATAGTAAAGAGTTTTCTTGTGGTTTTCGGGGCCGCCACGGGAGAACAATTGCGATGCCAACGCAGGGGCAGGCAGGGAGGGTAGGAGGGCAGGGTGGGGGAGGGTGGCGTGGGGGCACAGGGAGCTCGCAATCCGGATCACGCATAGGCCTTGGTTGCGGGAGGCTGCGGTGGGGTGGTGCCCCCAAACGCCCAGGCAAGCTGGGCGCTTATTGCGCGATGTATCGTTAAGGCCACTACCTGTGGATATATAGAGCCATGTCGACCTGTAGATATGCTTGCCAAACTAACCGTGCAGCTATACCCCCGTCCAGCTTGCCTGGAAGGGGGCTAGGGGGAAGGCGCGCCGTGAGCTTGTCGAACGGCTGACGCCCCCCCACCGAAGCGCCGCTTTGGGCCAACCGCGGCTACTGGACAGACTGACACTATTGTTGATATGCCCAATCCGGAACAAGTGGGCGTTGCGGAGAGGCAGGGCTGGGGCCTCGCTTGCACCCTTCGACTCGGCTGGGGCCTCGCTTGTACCCTTCGACTCGGCAGGGGTCGCGCTTGTACCCTTCGACTCGGCTGGGGCCTCGCTTGTACCCTTCGACTCGGCAGGGGTCGCGCTTGTACCCTTCGACTCGGCTGG
>CAZQHM010000121.1:0-13720 GCA_964593355.1 uncultured Myxococcales bacterium | reverse complement strand
GGAGACGGCGGGGAAGGCGGGCCGGGCGGACGGGGCGGCGACGGTGGTGCCGGTGGGCCCTCGGGGCAGGGAGTCGGCTACGGCAGGCAAGGGAACGGGGGCGACGGCGGCGACGGGGGCAATGGCGGCAACGGTGGACACGGCTCCGATGGGGCCATAGGCGGCATGGGTGGAGATGGAGGGGACGGAGGACGAGGAGGAGACGGCGGCGACATAAGGCTCCTATACGTTGGGCCGGATGAGTTCGTTGACAGGGCCCGGGCTTCCATAAGCGTGGAGACAGCGGCCGGTGAAGGAGGGGACGGCGGGGCGCCCGGCGCCAACGGAATCAGCGGCTCTGGGGGGCGTGGCGGGTACGCCGGCTCAGGGGGCCGGGGAGGAAGCGGAGGCGCCGGTTACAATAGCGGGCGCAGCGGTAGAGAGGGCCAGCGGGGCCGTGAGGGAGTGGGGGGCCAGAGCGCACCCCCAGTACCACGCAGCGCCTCCTGGGGCCGCCAGGGTCCGCCCGGGCGCCCGGGCCGAATTCACGCAGAACAGAGGAGCCAGTAAGGTGCGCAACACAGGCTTTAACAGAGGTTGCCCCCTACCCCACCCCAGTGTGACTCTGCTGCACGCATTGTTGCTGGTGGCCTCCGCTGCCTTGCTACTGCCGGGATGCCCCACCGTGGCGGAGCAGATAGACCACTTGGCCTCGCAAGGGAGATACCAGGAGGTTCGAGACATCCTCCGCTCCTCCCAAGTCTCCGCTGAACGAGAGCTCTGTGCCGCTCACCTGGGCAGGGCAGGCTTCACCTGGGCAATCCCCGACCTCGTGGCCCTCTCCCAGGCGCCAACCGCCTCAAGCCGCCTCGCAGCCGTCAACGCCCTCTCGGCCTTCGCCGGTCGGGAGGCCTACACGGCCCTGCTCAAGCGCCTCGGCGACAGCTCCGACGCTGTGGAAGAGGCAGCGGACAGGATCCTGCGCCGCTGGTGGCATGAGTCCAGGGATGTGGTCCTCGAAGCCGCTTCCGACAGCTCCTCCGCTGTCCGAGCCGCTGCCTTCTCGCTCCTGGGCCGAGTCGGTGATGCAGAGGCCCTGCCACACCTGCTCAATGCCCTCAAGTCCGACGACAGCCCCGTTGTGCGGAGAGCCTCGGCACGAGCCCTTGGGCAATTGGGCCTGGCCGCCGGCGCCCCGGCTCTCCACCTGGCCAGCATCTCCGACACCTCCACCGAGGTGGCCCTGGAGGCAGCTAAGGCGCTGGCTGCACTCGGAGGAGTAGTGCACAACAAACGCAGGCTGGCCATGGCCCCCACCACATCCCCTCCGGAGTTGCAGGCCGTAGCTACCAAGCTCTCTCAGCAACTGGGACAAGCCATCGTGCAGCGCAGGCTGGTGGAACTGGTCTCGGTGCCGTGGCCGGCGGAGTGCTCCGACCAGCAGCAGATGCTCAAGGCAGCGGCAGAGGCGGGAAGCTCCACGGAGGTGCTCTTCATCACCATGGGGAGAGAGGAGAACAGGGTCACCGTCCGGCTCAAGGTCGTTGAGTTATCCACGGCAGTCGTGAGACTCGAGAAGTCGGTCACCGACTATGTTGACGAGACCGATTCTATAATAGCGGAGTCAATAGATGCATTTATTAACAACTATAAATAATCCCCGCTATAGCAAATCAACTAAGGGCAGGCTACTTCTCTCTCTGTCTTTGATGCTACCTACCCTTCTATGCCCCTTTGTGACCCTGGCCCAGGCCCCCGGCTCGGTGAAGGCTGCGTTTCCCCACACCCTGGTGGGCCATTGTCTTGCGGGGCCAGAGAAGTGTGTGGCTGCCGTGGAGAAGGCCGAGCCCCAAAACAGGACTCAGGTCATGAACTGCTCCGAATCGCACGCCTATTCTCAGGCCCTTTTGGAGACGGGGCTGCTGGTCCGGGCGAACAGAGCCGGCGCAGCAACCAGCATCTTCCAGGATGGACCAGCGAAGCGAGGCGTCCGTTTCCTGGTCTCAAAGGGGGAGCGTGAGGTGGTAGCCGCCTTCGTCGGGGGTAAGTTGGAGTTGCTGATGTGGAGCCTGCCCATGGGTGCCGACACAGCAGTGGGCGGAGACTCCAACCCATTCCTTCATCACCGGCTGGCGCCGATTTTTCGGGCCTTTGTAGCCGCCAAGGCAGCTTGCAACGCCTCCGCACCCTTGCCCACGAAACATGCGACGCTGGCTTCTATGGGCCAGTGCAACGGGCTTCAGGTAAGCTTCGAGTACGCTGCTGCCGAGAGCAAATTTACAGCTCTCTACTATCGAAAAAAATTAGAGTAGTTAAGGGGATTGGTTTAACAGATAGTACGATTTGGGAAAACTGGCTACCGCCTAGTTACTGCTGGCCCTGCGCTCCCTGGGCGTTGTTGACCATGACCCGCCCCAGGAAGTCGAGGTAGTCCTTGAGGTCCTCATCCTTGAGCTTCTTCACCACCACGGTGAAGTCCTCTGTCTTGGTCTGGAACTGCAGGAAGCGTGTGTGCAAGCAGCAGCACTGGGTATCCCGCCTGATGCTGGCCTCCAGCAGTGACCCCAAGGCCACTGTCTTGATTGCCCGGTAACCCACCGCACCGCAGTTCTGGTAATTGGACTCGGCGATAACAATTCTCATGTTAGTTACGAGCATATACACACGGATATGCCCGCAAGTAATGAACGCCATGAACCGCATCAGTTTCGAGATAGCCTTGGCCATTGGGGAAACTCCCAGGAAGAACCCCTCCCCCTCCCAGATGCGAAGAATAGTTTCGCCCGGGAGTAGCTGCACTTCGGCCATGGCCTTACGGGCCTTCTCGTTCAAGCTGGAAAGATCCACAGTCTGCTCCATCACACTCCTCCAATCAGTCGTTTAAGGTAACAGAAACGCCATTCTTATCATCAACAATGAGGGTGCCAACTCGAAAGCTGAGCTGGTCCTCCTTCATCTGCCTCACCAGGGCCCATCGTTCTCTGCGGTATCCCGTACGCAGCAGAATATGCAGGGCCAGCAGCCGATAGCACGGGTCTGTGCAGAGCCCTGCTACCCTTTCGGGCGTGAAGCGGCCCTGGCTGTGCAACCAGAGGTGCTTGCGCAAGATGGCGAGCTTTCTGGGAAACTGCCAGGCAATGCTAACGGCCCAGAAGAGCATGGCGATGGCCATCATGAAGAGCAGCACCCCCCACCATACGACCTGTCCGGTGAGCAGAAGAACGATCGTGACGAGCGCAGCGGCACCGGCAAGCAGAAGCCATGAGTAAAGGTTCAACTTAATGAAGAGAGCAACCCGCATTGGAAAGGCAAGGGCCATGGTCCGCCAAGGCTTATGGCCCGCTGTATCAAGCTGGTCAACTGGCTGTCCGGGGGTCGACAATCTCTTCCTCGTAGTCAAGGGACCCCTGGGTGATTAGCCTATGGGAGGCCACGCCGTCAAGAGGGAACGGTGCCTTGACCCGGGGCCATATGAGGGTTAGTTTGAATAGCCTGAAAGGTACATCGTTTGAGTGCCCTTCGTGGTCGGCACAATTTCGGAACCGGAAACGGATTATTTTTGGAGGTTGCTCATGAGACAACTCGTTGGCTGGAGGGGCAGGGCCCGTGGCTGGGCTATGCTGATACCGGTGTTTGTGGCAGCGTTGGCCTTCTCGGGATGCCCGCTGTTGGAGGGTGTTGACGACGACACCACAGAAGGCAGCGATCTCCACTGTGAGCCCGATTGCGAGGGTGTGGAGTGTGGCAGCGACGGCTGTGGTGGCAGTTGTGGTGGCTGCTCGGGCGGCATGGTGTGCAACTACGCTGGACAGTGCGTGGAAGAGGGCGAGTGCGAGGCCGATTGCAGCGATAAGCAGTGCGGCAACGATGGTTGTGGTGGAAGCTGCGGCACCTGCTCCGAGGGGGTCTGCACCTCTGACGGTCAGTGCACCGTGGGCTCGGCCCTAATCACCGGAAGCCTCTCGTTCGAGGTGCTCTGGCCCCGGCTTGACAACGACGGCAAGCTCTTCCTGGACCAGGAGGCAGTCTTCCCCGCCGGCGGAATGTTGGCCATTCTCTATGATGGCAACGACAAGGAGTTGGCAGCGGCAGAGGTGGCCTACGACGGCACCTTCGCAATTCCGTTGCCCTACGACGCCCCCAAGGGCAATGAGACCGTGATCTTCTCCACTTTGTGGGCCCCGGATTCCGGAAATGGCGACGTGGTCCTGGCAGTGCTGAAGGCAGGCAGCGGGGCCCAACTGGGTTCAAACGACCTTCCCCCGTGGGTGTGGAGCATCGAGGTGTCGGGCTCGGGTGAGCTGGGAGATATCACCGTGACCAGGGAGCAGGGCTCGGGAGCCATGTTCATATACCTGTTCATGAGATCTGCCATGGAGGCCATTCTTTACGACATTCTGGCAGGGGATGCATCGCAGTTGGAGACCCTGGCCGTGATGTGGAACGACGGCAAGACATGGAGCTGCGGCTCATGCTTCGGTCGCAGCATTGGCCAGACCGTATCCGGCTCATTTGGCATGGACCAGTCAATCTTCATTGGAGGCGACCCCAGCTACAGCTCGGCTTGGGGCTACCCGGTGATTCTCCACGAGTTCGGCCACTACACCGCTGCAAACTACTCCAGAGACGACAGCCCCGGCGGCCCCCACGACGGCAGCCCCGAAATTCCCCCCTTCGCATGGAGTGAGGGATGGGCCTCGTTCTCCTCGGTGGCGAACGTCAGTCGATGGTACGGCGCCCCCTACCCTCTCTTCTGGGACAAGCAGCAGGGCTTCACCTACTGGATCGACTACTCCGACGCCTCGGTCTACGGCATCATGCCTCTGCAACTGCCCAGCGCAAGCGGTGGAATCAAGCAGGATCTGGCAGAGGACGTCGTAGCCTCGATGCTCTGGAACGTCTGGGATGGCGGCGACGTGCCCGAGGCACCGGGTTCCGAAGACGGCGTCGGCCTTGGCACCGCAGCGGTGCTCAAAGCAATCTCCTCCAGCCGCTTCATTCACGGCGACCGTGGATACAAAGGCGCCGACCTGGTTGACTTCCTCGATGCTGCCATTTGCGCCAACAGTGGTGTCGCCGGCGGTATTGAGAGTGTTATGGATGCATATGGGTTCCCCTATGATAACAATCCGACCTGCAAGTAGTATGTTTAAAGGAGGTATTACCATGGAATCGGTTATGACTATACTCTCGCTTCTCTTCATCGGATGCAGCGGAGATCCCGACTGCGCTACCCAACGGGACCAAAGCGAGGTTCGTGAGAGCACCCGTCGCACCAGCCCCTTTGAACTGGAACTTGACGGCGTGATGAAGGGCAGAGACCTTCACCTGACCGTCAAGGTATCCCTGCGGAACGAAGTTGGCACCGATCCCGTTGTGGAGGTAAAGGCCCCGGCAGGCAGCAGATTGGAGAAGGGCAAGGCAAGGGAAGCGCTGGCCAGGAAGGCGATGTACGGCCCGGTGGTCAGAGAATACGTAATCAAGGACTTCAACGGCCATGTCGACGTATCTGTAAGCACGGCAACAAGAGGAGCCGGTTCATCTCTCACCAAGTCATGGCCTGCCAGGCCAGCGGAGAGGGCCGTGTCGCCCAAGACCAAGCGGATCCCCCGGGTGAAGGTTCACGGGGTCAACATCGATGAAGCAATCCCCCTGAAGACCAGATAGCCCAGCGCCTCCTGAGACACAGAGACACTCACTGCCCCTTGTCAAATCGGCCAAGACGATTGGTGCTCCAGGCAGGGCATAGAATCTCTTGCTGCGGATGCCCGTTTTCCCGTGGTGCTTCTGCCCCCTCGTGGCCGTTGCCGTTGACGTCGCCGTCGGCGTCGCCGGACAGGACATCGCCTCTGAAAAGCTTGTGCGGCACCCGGAGCGGCGCAGTGCCGACATGCACCCGCGTTTTGTGGCCAGCGTCTGGAGCACCTATCGATTTCTCGCGACGAACATCAATGCCCTACACGTTCCTACCCCATCTTCTCCCGGACAATGGCCAGCATTCTGTTGAACTTGGCGCTTGGCGAACCTTTCACGCCGCAGACCCGTGCTGCCTCGGCCATGGATGTTCCTTCGGAGAAGACCATGAAGAACATCTCTTGTTCGTTTTCGGGGAAGTCGGCGAGGAACTTGCGCACGTTCTTCATGAGCCCTGCCGTGGGGCGGGTCCGTGCCCGTTTCTCGTCCTCGTCCTCCTCCTCAAGTCGCATCAGGTAAGCTTCCGGGTCACCGTCGGCGGCCAGTTCGGGGTCCGCCCTGTCGTCGTCGTAGTCGTCGTAAGCGGCCATGTCAGCCTCCTGCCTGGGGGTGGCGGCACTGCGTCGAGCGCTGTGGGCCGAACGCACTTGCCCTTCAGCCACTATTTAGTCTAGCTTCTCGCCTTCGACAAGGGGGCTTTGGCCATGACTGACACGATTATCTCACTGGTATCGAAGGGGGCCGGGCTTCCGGCGCAGGCTGTTGCGGGATGTGTGCGACTGCTTCAGGAGGGCAACACGGTGCCCTTTATCGCCCGTTACCGGAAGGAGGCCACGGGCAACCTGGACGAAGTTGGAATCAGGAAGGTCAAGGAGGTTCTCGAGGAGGTAGAGGCTTTTCTCGATCGCAAGCAGACCATTCTGGCGACCTTGGAGAAGGCGGGGCTGCTTACTGAAGAGTTGCGGGCTAGCATCGAGGCTTGCCAGGAGAGAACCACCCTGGAGGACCTCTACCTCCCGTACAAGCCCAGGCGGGCGACCAGGGCGGACAAGGCTCGGGAGGCTGGCTTGGCACCGCTGGCTCTGACGATGTTGGGTTTAGACGGTGGCCTTCCCGAGGGCAGGGCGCCTGTGGCCCAGGCGCAGTGGGCTTCACGGCGTTTAGAGATCGCGTCTCGCTTCGTAGCTGCCGAGAAGGGGGTGGGCAGTGTTGACGATGCTCTGGCCGGGGCCCGGGACATCGTTGCCGAGATGCTTTCGACGCAGCCTGAGACTCGGGCAGCGGTGAGGGAGATGGCCAATCGAAGTGGCGTTCTGGCCTCGAAGAAGAAGCGTGGGGCCGGAGACCAGGCCGAGCCATTCCGGGACTACTTCGACCACAAAGAGTCTGCGTCCAGAGCTGCGGCCCATCGAATCCTTGCCATGCTGCGGGGCGAGGAGGCCGGGGCGCTGTCGGTGGGAATCGAGATGGAGGACGAGAGGGGCATCGGGGCCATGTTGAGCCCGTTTAGGGGCAAGGTTCCGGGGTTCTTCAGGGTGGATGTTCAGGACGCGGCAGCGGATGGGTGGAGCAGGTTGCTGTGGCCGGCGGTGGAGCGGGAGGTACTGGCAGTGCTGAAGCGGCGGGCGGACGTGGCCAGCGTTACGGTTTTCGAGAACAACCTGCGCAGCGTTCTCATGGAGCCACCAACCCGTGGGCGGCGGGTGCTGGGCTTCGACCCGGGGTATCGTCACGGCTGCAAGATGGCGGTTGTGGATGAGACGGGAAAGCTTTTGAGTTGGGCCACGGTCTACCCCCACGAGCCGCAGCGCCAGGGCCGTGAGGCCGAGTCAACGCTCATGCGCATCTGCGACCAGACCCGCTTCAACGTTGTGGCCGTTGGAGACGGCACTGCGCACCGTGAGAGCATGGCGTTCCTGAGCTCCCTATCGTGGCCGCACCCCGTGGAGATTGTGGCCGTGTCGGAAGCCGGCGCATCGGTCTACTCTGCTTCGCCCCTGGCGGGCCAGGAGTTCCCGGAGTTGGACGTGAGCATCAGGGGGGCCGTGAGCATTGCCCGGCGATATCAGGACCCTCTGGCCGAGTTGGTGAAGATTGAGCCCAAAGCCCTGGGGCTGGGGCAGTATCAGCACGATGTGGACCAGAAGCTGTTGGAGAGCGGGCTGGACGCTGTGGTTGAGGAGTGCGTGAACCGTGTTGGTGTGGACTTGAACACGGCATCGGCGCCGCTTTTGCAGCGGGTTGCGGGGCTGGGAGCCTCTTCGGCACAGGCCGTGGTGACCTTGAGAGAGCAGAAGGGTGCATTCAAGGAGCGAGCGGCCCTGCTCAAAGTGGCCGGCATTGGTGCTGCCCGATTCCAGCAGTGCGCTGGCTTCGTCAGGGTGCGAGGGGGCAAGGAGCCTCTTGATGCCACGGGAATCCACCCCGAGCGCTACGAATACGTCCATGCGCTGGCCGTGGCAGCGGATGTCAATCTAGCCGATGTCCTAGGTGACGCAGAGCGTGTCCGGCCTCTTCGTGCCATAGCGGGCACCCGCGCCTGGCAAAGGGAGGGGCTTGGGCAGGCGACTCTTGACGACATCTTCCGAGAGTTGGAGCGCCCGGGCCACGACCCCCGTGGCGAGCGGCAGGAGTTCTCTTTTGCCGAGGGCATCTCCTCTATCGAGCATCTGAAGCCGGGGATGGTATTACCAGGCCGTGTGACCAACGTTACAGATTTCGGCGCCTTCGTGGACGTGGGCGTGCACCGTGACGGCCTGGTCCATATCTCTCAGCTATCCGAGCGTCGGGTGGCCTCGGCCTTCGAGGTGGTGCAACCCCGGCAGATTGTAACTGTGATGGTTGTAGAAGTGGACCTCAAGAGAGGGCGAATCTCGCTGACCATGCGCGGAGTGTGAGCGCTCTATTGCTGCCTTCGTCGTTGGCCTTCGCAGGGGGCACTGGGCCACAGTTCCTACTTGATGAGTTGCTCTACGGCCTCACGCATCTTCGGAAGCTGCACTTCGAAGGCAAATTCATCGCTCTTGTATCTGATTATTCCACTCTTATCGGCAATAAATGTCGCCGGCATCGAATAAACGCCGTACAAACCCATAAGCTCTGATTTCTCATCAGTAACGATATTGAACGTCGGATTGAACTGTGCGGCGAAATCAAGAGACAGTTTCGCATGCGCATCAACACCAATCGCTATAATTTCCAGGCCACTCTTGTTGTATTTCTCATACAGCTCTACAAGCACGGGGAACTCCTTCTTGCAGGGTCCACACCAACTGGCGAAGAAGGTGACCAGAACAACCTTGCCCGAGAGTCCGCTGATGCTGAGGGGTTTGCCTTCGACCTCCACGTCGAAGGGTGGCAGGGGGGCACCCACCCTGGTCAGTTCACTCTCGGTCAACTGCTCGGCCGTCACAGGCAGGGACTCCACGGGGGCGTCGGAGCAGCATCGGAAGCCCGTGGTCTGGTTGCGGTAGCCAGACCCGAAGTGGGAGGTTCTTCTTTTCAAGGTGTTCCCGGCCCCTCCTGAGGCGGGGCCTCCCATGAGCCCCGGTTTACCGCTTCTGGTCTGGACCCATTCGCTGACGTTTCCTGCCATGTCGAATAGACCCGTGGGGGTGGTGCAACCGGCCATTTCTCCGGTCTTGATTGGGAAGGCCTTGCCTTTGTCGGCGCTGTCGTGACAGGTGCCAGGTGTGTAGAAGGCTCCGTAGGGATACATGTTGCCTTCGATGGCGTCGTCATTGAACCAGCCATTTCCGTTGTCATCCAGGGCAGGCTGACCGGCGCATGCAGAGACCCACTCCTCCTCGGTGCAGGGGCGCTTGCCTGCTGCGGAGCAGGCAGCGGAGGCTTGCTCGAAGCTCACCATTGCGGGCATGACTCCTTGAATGGAGACGGCCTTCCCATCCTTTGTAATTGCGCATTCATAAGGATCTATATAAAATTTGCCACTCTGTTTCACAATCTCGATCATCGCCCCCTTTGGCGCAGGGCGCTGCACCTGGGCCGCCGGCTGGGGCGCCCCCGCCGGGGATCCACCGGCAAACAGGTGCGGAGATTCAAGAGCTTTCTGAATGTAGTACTCCAGGGCATCCGCGGAGTTGGACCCAGTCAGCAGGCGGCCTCCCACATAGGTTCTTGGCGTCCCGCTGATTGCGGCTCGCCGGGCCAGTTCGATTTCGGCTCGAATCCTCGCATCTGTGGAGGGATCGGTAAGGCACTTGTCGTAGGCCTCCAGGTCAAGCCCAACGATGCCTGCCGTCTTTCTGTTCGCCTCGGGCGAGAGGTTCGGAGCCGATTCATAAAGAGCATCATGCATCTCCCAGAACTTCCCTTGTCTACCAGCACAGATTGCTGCTCTACTGGCATTGCAGGCATTCGGATGCTTATCATACCCGGCCATATAAGGGTTGCATTGTGGATTCATTGGATATTGCTTCATTACAAAACGAACCCTATCCCCATATTTCTGCATTATCCCCTTCATGTTCTGAGCAAAAAACTTACAGAATGCACATTCAAAATCAGCGTACTTCACCACAGTAACGGTGGCATTCACATTGCCGAATATGAAGTCCTGATCGTCAATTGGTGTCACGAAGAACTGATAGCCATCTTCGCTGAGCTTTCCTCCTGGGACACCAACGGGGATGGCAGATGCTGGGGCTTGGGCTCCGACTGGCGTGGGGGCCGCACTTCCCGCACTGGTGGGTGCGAGGGCCTTCGACGTCTGGCCGCCCGCAAGGGAAGCTGCCTGGGTTCCTGGTGCCGTGCCGTCAGCGGCTTGTTGTGCGGCCCCTGTGCCGGGGGCTTGGCCATCGACACGGTCGTAGTGGAACACCAGTTCTTCGGGCTTGAACTCCTCGAACTGCTCTTGAACATGTTGCTTGGCAACGGTCACCATCTTTGTCTGGGCCACCTGGAACCACCCAAGCGCCCCCGCGGACCAGAGCATAACCACAATAACGGAGGCCACGAAGACATACTGAAGCGAAACAATCGAGTCAAGCATGCCAGCCAGGCTTGCAGTGAACCGCTTCTGGAGACCGACGACGGAAAGAACCAATAAGCCAATACTTACGGCATAAAGACCTACACAGTACAGGCAAAACGTTTTTAGTAAGATCGCAGAATATAAGCCCAAAGCCACGCTGACTAGAACGGCAACCAGCGAAGCTCCAAAAATGAATTCTGTTCTCTTCTGGGTGTACGCCAGATAGTTATCCTCACGTTTTCTCAGTAGGCTCAGACTTGAAAGCGCCAGCCAAACAATCACGCCATACAGTGGCACACCATAGAGAGAAATGGGCAGACCGAGGAGTTCTGACCACTCTGATGTGTTCACCCGATCGCAGTCGATTGCCTCATTGATACTACACTCTGAGACGAAGGTGGGGTCATGCTTCAGGTTCAGCTTGTGTTGGGCCAGGTACCAAGAAATCCCCACACCAAGCAATGCCACCACAAGAACGAGCCAGTTCACCAGGGGCAGGTGTTTGCTCCCCTTCGCCTCAACGGGTCCAACGGCACCACTCTTTTCCATGCTCACCTCCTCGAAATCGGCAAATATTTATAGCAACTCACAGCCCTGTGCCAAGTGGTACCAGCGGGCCCCTCAGCGGAAATCCGCCCTGCACTCCCGGGACCCGCCGGAACGGCCTTTCAGGGCACTGGGGCCACGCTCTTGGGCATATTCTCAAGTAGCATTCGGGCTCGGTTAGCGACCTCCTGATCGGAGTCCTGGGATGCTTTCTGCAAGAACTCAGCAACACCCGGCACTCCTCTCACGCCGGCAGCGTAGTTCACGGTGGTGAGGCGTTGGATTTTGGTCAGGTCGGCTGAGAGTCCTTCGTTGAATGGGCGCATGCCTTCTTCGTGGCGCCCCATCCAGAGCAGGGCGACGCCTGCGTCGAGGCGAACGTGCTGGTGCTTTGAGTCGAGCCAGCGAATCAGGTAGGGGGCCGCCTCGGGCTGATAGGCCATGTTCCCATCGATGTAACCGAGCCGGAAGGCCTCGCTCAGGGGCACGCCAAAGGCCACGGCCTCTTCGATATGGGGAATTGCGTACTCCTTCTCCCCCCATCGATACAGCAGTGCTGCCACCTGGGGCTTCACAGACACGGGCGCCGTCTCGCACACCCTCTTGAGCCTGGGGAGTGCAGACTCCAGGCGTTCTCTCACCTGCAGGCCCGTGCCCCCTCTGGTGCCCAGCGCCCGGACTGCCATGGTGCGCTCTCCGGGCAGGTACTCGCCCTCCACAATCTGCAGTAGTTCTTCCAGTTCACGCTGCCCGCCGGCCCGGCCGAGGTCCAGGATGATGTTGATGCGCTCCTGCCTCTTCTCAACGTCGGTGGCCAGCGTGCCGAAGGAGGGTGTCAGTCGGGCGACCACGGGCTCGGCCTCCCTGACGGTGCTTGCGACCTGGACCTGAGGCTGCTGGCGGCCCACCTCCTCAGCCTCCTCAGTGGTCGTGGCGGGCCCTTCAGCGGCAGGTAGGCACTTGGGGCCGGTCTGCCCCGGTGCACAGACGGGCAGCGAGGAGGCCACGGATGGAGGCGGTGCAGGGTTGGGCTGGGCCTTGGGAGCTGGACTCAGATCCGCCGCCGATTTTGGCGCAACGTCAGATGCCTGCTTGGATGCCTCGTTTTCCATTGCGCCCTGGGCCGCCTCGGGCCCCTCTTGAGCGGCCCCTCGGCTGGGGGCGCTCTCTGTTCCCGCCTCACGAACCGGTTCTCCACAAGCAGACGATACAAGGGCCGCAATCGTTATTGCAATAAATCTTTTCATTTCTTTCCTCTCATAGTTAAACCGCTTAAAGGAGTCTCGCCTACCAGCGTATGCAGGTACCGTCCCTAACATCCAGAGCCAGACAATAGCGACCTGTGAACGCCAGTAAAGCCTATTAGCATCAGTAAGTATGTCGTGAATATGGACGTAAGGAAGAAGTTAGAGCGTGTCGGCCCCAAGTTGAATCCAGAAGGCTGTCTTGGGGTATGGTCCAACAGTTGCTGCGGCCCGATGGGCTCGTTGCGCAAGGGGCTGGGGGAGCGGGGGGGATGGCTCACGCTCCCTGCCCAGGGAGGGCCCTGAAGCTGCGCCACCCGCAGACTGGATGGCCACAATCCCAGCCTCGGCCTTTCGCAGTTGAGGGCTTTTGCCCGAGGCGGGGCGAGAGAGTTCGGCGACGATGGGGCTGGAGCCCCGGGCCTGTTCCACGATATTGGTGAGACCGTCGCCATCGGGGTCATCGTGGGGCGCACATGCTTCTACCGATCCGAAGTAATGGACTTCCCACCCATCATTGAGGCCATCGCCGTCGCAATCAACACAGGCAGCATGGGCGGCACCGGCGCAGAGCATGAGAGGCCAGAGGGCCCCGAAGGCCAGCCCCAGTCTTCCTACAACGCTCTTTGACCGATGAAGCACCATCATCCTCCCCGGAAGAGTCAGCGGTTCAAAGTCTCAGGATGGGCGATAGAAAGTCAAGGACCTGAAGGCCCATCGTCAGAGAAACCCTTCTACGGGGGGTGTGAGATGGCCGGATGAGGGTCGTGCCCTGACGGCACGGGGGCCGTACCAGAGCCATCCGCGCTGTCGCAGGTAGGCCTAGTGGCGTGGGAAGGCAGCGGGGGAAAAGAAGGGTACCCCAACAACCTATCATAAATGCGTTGTCATCTTGGTTTATTGCAGTTGGCTGCGATGCGTCGATGTTCCGTAGGCTGTGGCGGCCCCTGTGCGGGCTGTGATGCAGCGCTGTGCCCGTCGGAAAAGCACAGGTCACTTGGGAGCCACAATAACTTCAGTCTAGCAATACAATTAGCCGTTCGCTCCATCTGTCCTACCCCATACCAAAACCGAGTAATTCGCCGATAAAATCGAGCTTTGCATAAAAAAGGTTGTGGTTTCACTTCTTGTAGGCTATAATAGCCTTTGCAAAACAGGAGAAAACCACATGGCCCGAATCATAAACAGAAACCTCTTCGGTTGGCAAGCGATAGATGCTGCCAGTGACCTGGATCGCCTGCGGATGGCGCTATGGGGATTGCCC
>CAZQHM010000120.1:0-13882 GCA_964593355.1 uncultured Myxococcales bacterium | reverse complement strand
AGTGTGAGCCAGCGGCCACTCTCGAGCGAATCTTCTCAAGTTGATAGGGCTGAAGGGTTGCCATGTAGTCATCTATGAGGTCGGCCTCCACCGAGAAAACCGAGAGGCTGTGGCCACAGCAACCGTCACAGCCTTGCCGGCACACAATGTGTTCTCCTACTGCATCCATTACCTTAGCATCATGAGCAGCAATTTTGCCCCATAATTGGCGGATAAGACTGGGCACAGTATCTCTCCTAACTCATAAATTCGTAATATGACGTTGCAATAACAATATGCAGGTTGAACCGGCCTATTCGGGCTCTACCAACTGAATGTCCAAGGAAAATTCACCAGATAAAGCAGAGGTTCCTTGAACATAGGTATCTGCGATAAATATATAGCGTCCAGGGGGGACCCAGGTCTCAAGGGCCAGGTCTCCCCTGGCGATGCAGGCGTCGGGGTCGTCGCCCATGAGCAGATGAATGTCGATGTCAGGGCCGGCATCGTCCGCGACGTCGTCCAGTTGAGCCCTTACGGTTCCACCGGTTTCGGTTCGCCACACGAAGACCAGCTCGGGTCCGCCTTCGTTAGCGGGGGAGCAGTTGTACTTGTCCCATTGGTTCCACCCGGAGATGGTGGTGTTGCCCTGAAAGCTGAAGGGAAGATTCTCGATGTAGAAGGGACATTGATGGCTCCCGTCGGGCAGGCAAACCTCAGGCGTGAGTACCGTTGGGTCCAGGTCACGGACATCCAGAAGGAAGTAGTCCACGGGGTCTCCCAGCTTGGTCCAGGCATTCGTTATGAAGAGCTCCCAGTTCTGGTACCCAGGGATAACTTGGCATCCCGCAGACCAGAAATCGACCCGAGCCTCGCTGAACGGGCCGTCGACGCCTGCCATGTGAATGTTGTGGGCGCTACCGCCCCTGTCATGGTCTTCGCCCTCAATCCCCAGCGGGCTGGTAAGCCAGCCGTTTCGGTCGCTGTCCCAATGGGCGTTCTTGTTTGTGTCATCTCGAACTTCATAATTGACTATATCAATGGCTAAGGCGTTATAGTTTTTATGCCAACCGCATCTATAAGGATAGCGGCGGTTTGGCCATAAGGAAGAGCTGTTATGCCACCCAAAGTCGTTGACACCGGTATCAGTGTGAGCCGGGAATTCCAGCACCCTCTTCTTGCCGTTGGTTTCACGCCAGAGAAGGACCAGGGTATCGTTGAAGCGATTCGGCTCGTTGCCGTTCCAGTGGAGGATCCCATCGGACGAACCGCGAAGTCCAATAACGGAGCGTCTGCCCGGGCTCTGGTCGACCTCGTGTCCCGTGGTCTTCTCGGCCAGGGCCACGTAGAGGTCGTATGCCTGGGTCTCGCTCAGTACCACGGCCCGCTCACCAATCTCGTAACAGCGTTTCTCTGCTGGCTGAAACGGTGCAGTCAGCAGCGGCATGTCGTCGGCATAGTCCGGCATGGTGATATTGGCGCCGTCGGCAAGGGGTAACGAGAAGGTCCGCAGTGGCTCCGGGTCCAGGTGGGCCACAGCTTCAGGCAGGGCCGGTGCCGAGAGTGCTCCGGCGATGTCGGGCCCGAACCGCAACGGTTTTGGCGCTTTGGTTGTCTCCCTGGGGGAGGCCCAGTTCTGGCCCACCATGGAGGAGTACTTGTTCCCCCAGCCAGAGATCAGATGCCCTCCGCACTGGCCACCGGGCACTTCCTGCCAGTCTACCCAGGTTCCCTTCTCCTCCTCAATCAGGTCGAGCACTTCATACCAGTCACCCCCGTCCTCAGCTAGACCATCTGCCTCAAGGAGATCCTCCCCACCGGCTCCATCGCCGGTATCATCGTTGGAAGGCAGGTCACCTCCCCAACCGAGGTCCGGCCCTGGGGAGTAGAGGTCATACTCAGCGCCATCGGCCGTAAGGTCGCCCAACTGCCTGCCGGAGTTCACCGAATCAGAGCACCCCGCTACGCCCAACACTGCCACGGCCATGAGCGCAAGGGCGGCCCCGGCCAAACAGTGCTGCGCCACCCCTTTCAAAACCTCGCTTCTCATTATCACCTCCGCCAACGACGGCCCCCATAATGCCAACTATCCCCCCGAAATCCAAACCAAACCAGTGAACCGATGCCGGTCCGTCGCGGGTCCCACCGACGCCAGTGACGATTACCAACTGGTGTACAGCTGCTCTCGGGCAGCAGCAACCTTCTTGAGCTGGCGTCCCGGATGGGGTAATAAGAGAGCGCAAAGGAGGTCTTCATGAGGCATGCTCTGTTGGGTGCACTGGTGCTGTTTCTTGTTCAGGGTTGTGGTGAAGAGGGAGACGATGGGGTGGGGGAGTACGGCATAGATTTTCCCCATGAAGTGACGATTTCTGCTGAGCGGGCACTGGTTGCTGCCACCGGGGAGATCCTCGAACGCCCCAATTTCAAAGAGTCGGACCTGGTTACCTACAAGTCCACTGGCGTGAAGATCACCTCAGGGTGCCCCGTGAAGAACACCGAGTGCATGCCGCTGCATGTCTGTCGACCATCTCCTCAGAGCCTTCCGCTGACCTTCGCCAGGTTCGAGGATGTGTGCCGGGACCAGCCTCAGGACGACGAAACCTCCACAATTCTTGATGCCGTGGAGAATATGGGGTTCACGGTGCGGTTGAACAAATCGCAGGGGGTTGCCAGGTTCTGGGTGAAGTCTATCGAGGGGTCTGGCGCTTCAGCTCGACTGACTCTTGTCTATGACATTGAGTGAGTGCTGGGGTTTTTGGGGGGAAAATGTCTGATGCCATAAAGCGGATTCTGCTTGTAGAGGATGACGACCAGTATGCCGAGATGCTCTCTTTCCAGTTGGAAGGGGCAGACTACGAGGTTCACAGGGAGCCCGGGGCCCGAAAGGCACTGGCGGCGCTGGAGGGGGCCAGCTTTGACCTGATCCTCACCGATATCCTGATGCCGGGCATGAGCGGCATCGATTTCCTGGAGCAGTTGGCTCTTTTGCGGGAGACGACCCCGGTGATAGTCATGTCGGCTTATGGTTCTATCGACACGGCAATTCAGGCCATGAAGAAGGGGGCCTACGACTACGTGGCCAAGCCATTCAAGAAGGATGAGCTTCTGCTCTGCATCCGCAAGCTCGAGGAGCGCGAGTCCTTGAGGAAGACCGTGCTGCAACTTCAACAGAAGATAGAGGCCCAGCAGACCTTCGGGGGGCTCATTGGTGGCAGTCCGGCAATGCTGGATGTCTACTCTCTCATCAAGAAGGTCTCCCCATTCAAGTCCACGGTGCTAGTCCTTGGTCAGAGCGGAACGGGCAAAGAGCTTGTTGCCAGGGCGATTCACTCCAATTCGCCCCGATCCTCGGCCCCGTTCGTGGCCCTCAACTGTGCGGCCATTCCCGAAACCCTGCTCGAATCGGAGATCTTTGGTCATGTCAGGGGCGCTTTTACCGACGCCCATGCCGATCGGAAAGGGCTCTTCGAAGAGGCCAACGGCGGCACGCTGCTGCTGGACGAGATCGGGGAGCTTCCGTTGGCGCTCCAGGCCAAGTTGCTTCGCACCCTTCAGGATTCTGAGGTGCGCAGGGTGGGGGGCACAAAATCTCTGAAGGTCGATGTGCGAGTGCTTGCCGCAACGGCCCGCGACCTCAAAGAGGAGGTTGCTGCAAAGCGATTCCGGGAGGATCTTTTCTACAGATTGAATGTGGTACAAATTGTGATGCCTCCTCTGCGCAATAGACTCGGAGATATTGAGCTATTGGTGGGCCATTTCATATCCAAAACAAATAAAAGATTGGGCACGTCAATCTCAGGAATCGACGAGTCGGCCCTCAGGGCCCTGCAGGCCTACTCCTGGCCCGGAAACGTCAGGGAGTTGGAGAATGCCGTGGAGCGTGCTGCCGTGCTTGCCGAGGGAAGCGAAATCAGGAAGGAGAACCTTCCTGCGCCCATTCAAGGCGCCAGGGCCTCTACGGTAACTCCCCTGAAGCCCGAAGAACTCTCTATCAAGAAATCCACCAGGGAACTTGAAGCCCGGCTCATCAGGGCAGCGCTTCTAAAAACCGGGGGCAATAGGACCAGGGCTGCGGAGATTCTGGAGATCAGCCACAGGGCTCTGCTTTACAAGCTCCGTGAGTACAATATCGACGTGCCGCCACAGTAGGTTCAAGGTCCCCAATATCGCATCCACGGTGTTGCAACGCGACGCCGGGCTCAACGGCCCTCGTTGGGGCCGGCCCCTGGTCGCTCGGACGCCTGTTCTCCCTTGGCCTCCGCCTTTGGTGCAGCGTTGAAGTTATTGAATTTGTTCATGGATTCCTGAAGTCCTCGGGCAACGAAGGTATCAAGAATCTGGTTGGAAACTTCAAGCACCTTATCCCAGAGCTGCTGCTCCTGAGCGGTAAACCTCGTCAGCACGAAGCCAGTCACGCGGCTCTTATCTCCGGGATGGCCGATTCCGACCTTGAACCTCGGAATGGAGTCTTGTCCAATGAGCTGCTGTATAGAAGCCACACCCCTGTGGCCTGCGGCGGAACCTCCCCGGGCCAGGCGCAGTCGTCCAAGGGGCAGGTCCATGTCGTCATGAACAATAAGTATGTTGGTGTGACTTATCTTGTAGAAGTGGGCAAGTGGTACGACGAATTCCCCGCTAAGATTCATGAAGGTTGTCGGTTTGGCGACCAGAACCCGCTTACCCGCTACCCGAAGGTCTGCCAGCAGACCCTTCCCTTTGTGGGCAGAATAGGCCCCTTTATGGGCGGCGACCCACCGGTCAGCGATATCGAAACCAACGTTGTGTCTGGTACCATCGTACTCTCGTCCGGGATTTCCAAGCCCGACGATCATCATGGCATCCATGGGCTCCTCCCCTGCCGGTTCATCTGCGGCATGCCACTGGCTACTGCTTGCCTTGCGGCCAGAGAACCAGTTCAGAAGATGCCTGAAGATATTCCGGAAGGCCATGAGTTCAACCAAAGCTGCGAAACCCGTGGTCATCAGCTCACCTGCCAGACCACTTCCAGGCCTTCAGGGCCCAAAGAGCCCCAGGCACTACCGGATGGGGTTGGGGTAAGAGGCAGCACGGATCTCGGGAAGGTGCTCTCGGTAATGTCCGACGGAGCTAAGCGCCTGCGAGGAGGACTACTCTTCCTTGGCTGCGGCCTTCTCTTCGTCGCGGGACTTCTCGATAACCAGTACCGGGAATCTCGTCTTGAAGATGGGCGTAACACCCTCGGGATAGGTGATTCCGTCGACGTATACGACGCTGTTCGTTTCCAGCGGCGTTGCGTCAATGACCAGCTTCTCCGGGATGCTCTGCGGGAAGCACTTCACTTTGATCTCCCGCACGGGCTGATACTTGGCCCCGCCAGCCTCTTCGCCCTTCGACTTGCCAACGACCTCGAGGGGAACGATGGCGACGACGGTGTGTTCCGGGTGGGTTGCCAGAAAATCGACGTGAAGAAGCCGTCTGGAGAGCGGATGAACCTGCACTTCTCTGATGAGAGCCAGGTGGGCCTCATCGCCGAGGAGCAGCGTAACCGCCGTGTTCTTCCCGGCGGGCTGGTTGAGGGCCTTGACCACGTCCCTGGCGCTTACGCTGAGGGCCTGTGTGGTTTTCAGTCCTGGACCGTACGCAACGGCCGGAACAACGCCTTCCTCACGCATGCGGTGCGCAGGCCCCTTACCGGTCCCCTGGCGCAATGTGACCTTTATTTCTACTGCTTCCATAGTAACAACCTCCGAATCAGAGCTGGGGCGCTAGGAATCGAACCTAGGATCCAGGGACCAAAACCCCGTGTCATGCCGCTTGACGACGCCCCATTGGCCAAACAGGCGCTCCGCTAAAGAGCCGTGGCTACGTACCATGCCAGTTCACCAATGTCAATAACGAATGGCCCACCTCGCCTGGCAGCGAGAGGCCGCCCCCTTGAGGCAGCCCAGGTCAGGGACCACCTCATGACGCCCTTTCTGGCCGCTTCGTGGAGGAGCAACAATGCATCGCAGTTGCTCCTCCGGGGGCCTTCTGGGGCCAGCCAGTGAAAGGGGGCGGCAGGCTCTTGGTGACTGCCATTACGGCCGGGCCTGAAGGGGACGAATCTCAGCAACAGAGCCCACCACCAGGGCCGGCTTATCCCTGCTTCTCTCCAGTGTCTCCAGTGTGCTCTCCCCGGATAGCACCAATACGGTGCCCGTGCCGGCCCTAAGCCCGCACAGCACGTCCGTATATATTCGGTCACCGATCATTACCGTCTCTTCGGGGCTGGTGCCAAAGCGCAGCATCGCCGCCCTCAAGAAGTCCGGAGAAGGCTTGCCGACGATCTGATCCGGCCGCCTCCCGGTGCTGGAGGCTATGAGATCCAGCATGGCTCCAACGTCGGGGATGGGGCCTGCGGGGGTGGGGCAGTTTATGTCGGGGTGCGTCGCGATGAAGGGCCGCCCCTCCCGAACCAGGTGGCAGAAGCGAGCCAGCCGCCCGTACTCCAGCGTTGTATCGAATGCCAGCACCAGAGCCTCAGGGGACTCTTCGTCCAGGTTGAAGCCGGCGGCCGTGAACTCCTCTTTGACCGATGGCGGGGCCATAAGAAAGAGCCTTCGGTATGGGGTCTCTCGGAGTAGCAGCGTTATCGTGGCATCGGCAGAAGTGAGCACATGCTGCCTATCCGTGGCCAGCCCCATCTGGCCCAGCTTGGCTACATACTGGTCCGAAGTCTTCGAGCTGTTGTTCGTAAGGAACAGGAACTCGGCGCCCGATTCTCTCACCCGCGCAATGAACTCGAGTGCTCCGGGGATGGGCTTATCGCCGAGATAGAAAGTGCCGTCCATGTCCAGAACATATAGCGAATACTTCATTTCTATCATCGGTGAGACCTCATTATCAGTCTGCGGGTGACCCCTTGGAAGCACCGCCATCACCCTGGACCCTTGACCTGCAGCGGTGTCGCCGCATCCACGAATGGTGCTGCGCAACATGGGCCTCGGCACCATAGTAGCCTTTGGTCGACCAGTCAATGCGATGGAATCCATCAAGGCGCACGGCAAGGGTGGAGTTCACTGCAGAGTAGTTGTGGGAGGCGCAGTTCTGGGGGACACCCACAGTGGGTACTGTAGTCAGACTCCGCGGTCTGAGAACAACCTGACACGGGGCACCAAAAGATGCTTGACGGCCAGTGAAAGGCACAGGTATCTAGGTGGCGGGGTTCCGGAGTATCGATGCCCCGAATTCCGGAATCCCTCAATTCTTCCCCTTTTCTGCACTTCAGGAATCGATGAACTGCCGGACCATCATGGGCAGGATTCCGCCATGCCTGAAGTAGCCCACCTCCACGGCAGAGTCCAGGCGGCAGACCACCTCGATCTCCCTTGTGGAGCCATCGGGGGAAGTGAGTGTTACCGCCATCAATTGCCCCGGAACCACGGCATCGCTGATTGGGATGTCAAAGGCCTCATCCCCCGTTATGCCCAAGCTCTGGGCCGACTCACCCTCCTTGAATTGAAGGGGCAGAACACCCATCCCAACCAGGTTGCTGCGGTGGATTCTCTCAAAAGAGCGTGCAAGCACCGCCCTCACCCCAAGCAGCAACGTCCCCTTGGCGGCCCAGTCACGGCTGCTGCCCATTCCGTAGTCTATCCCAGCCACAACCACACCCGGGATGGCCGCTGAACGGTAATGCTGCGCTGCGTCATAAATCGTCGTGGTCTCCCCAGTCAGGTGGTCCTTGGTAACGCCGCCCTCTACGCCGGGCACCAGAAGATTCTTCAGCCGGATGTTGGCGAAAGTTCCACGGGTCATCACCCGGTCGTTTCCTCTTCGGGAGCCGTACGAGTTGAAGTCACGCTGTTCCACCCCATTCTCCACCAGGAATCGCCCCGCTGGTGACCGAGCTGAGATGTTGCCGGCCGGGCTGATGTGATCCGTGGTGACGCTGTCCCCCAGCAGTGCCAGCACCCTTGCCCCCTTCACCGGTTCAATAGGCCTTGGCACAAGTTCCATTCCATCAAAGTAGGGCGGCTCCTGAATGTATGTGCTGGCAGGCTCCCAGTTGAACAGTGGAGAATCGGCAACGGGGATCTCATTCCAGAGCTCGTTGTTATTCTCAATGCCTTCATATGCCTGAAGGAACATCTCCGGTTGCAGCGCCCGGTTCATCAACTCGACGATCTCCTGCGATGAGGGCCACACATCCTTCAGGTAGATCGGAGCGCCCGATGGGGAGATGCCCAAAGGCTCAAGCTCGAAGTCCAGGTCCACGGTGCCGGCCAATGCGTACGCCACCACAAGAGGTGGTGAGGCCAGGAAGTTCGCCCGCACGTGGGGGTTTATTCGCCCCTCAAAGTTACGGTTCCCCGAGAGCACCGATGCTGCCACCAGATCACCACGCTCAACGGCGTTGGCCACGGGCTCTGGCAGAGGGCCAGAGTTGCCGATGCAAGTGGTGCAGCCGTAGCCCACCACGTGGAACCCAAGCTGTTCCAGGTAGGGCAGCAGACCGCTCTTGATCAAGTAGTCGGTTACAACCTTGGAGCCGGGCGCCAAGCTGGTCTTGACGTAGGGTCTGGTCGCAAGTCCCGCTTCCACGGCCTTCTTCGCCACCAGCCCCGCTGCCAGCATCACCGACGGGTTCGATGTGTTGGTGCATGACGTTATAGCAGCGATTACTACGTCGCCGTGGGTCAGCTTCGCCGTCCCAGAGCTCCGGGCGTTGGGCAGCAGTTCGGGGTCCAGTTGCAACTCCACGGTCTGCGACAGCTTATCTCCGGGCAGGCCGAAGCCTCCCTTCTCCACGGGGGCCGAGAGCAACCGGCGCCAACTGGCCTTGACCTCTTTGAGGTCTATCCTGTCCTGGGGCCGCTTGGGTCCAGAGATGCTCGGCACCACGGTGCCCAGGTCCAGAGTCAGCAACTCCGTGAAGCGAGGCATGGGCATGTCGTCGGTGCGGAACAGCCCCAGGGCCTTGCTCACTTGCTCCACCAACGCAACCTGCTTCTCCTCCCGTCCCGTCCTCCTCAGGTACTCCAGGGCCTCGAAGTCCACAGGGAAGAAGCTGGCCGTGGCCCCGTACTCGGGAGCCATGTTGGCAATAGTGGCCCGGTCAGGCAGCGACAACCCGGATAGCCCCCGTCCGCAGAACTCCACCACCTTGTTCACAACGCCCTTCTTACGAAGCATCTGCGTCACCAGCAGAACAAGGTCCGTGGCCGTGGCCCCCTCGGGCATGGACCCCGTCAACTCAACACCTATCACCTCGGGAGGCAACATGTAGAGAGGCTGGCCGAGCATCGCAGCCTCGGCCTCGATGCCTCCAACACCCCAGCCCAGAATGCCCAACCCGTTGATCATGGTCGTATGCGAATCGGTACCAACCAGGCTGTCGGGATAGGCCACCAGCTCCTCCCCCACTCGCTTCACAAGCACCCCTTTGGCCAGATACTCCAGATTAACCTGATGAACTATGCCGCTGCTGGGGGGCACCACCCTGAAGTTCCTGAACACCCTCTGCCCCCACCGCAAAAACTCGTACCGCTCCCTGTTCCGCCGATACTCCAGCTCCGTGTTGCTGGCCAGAGCCCCTGGCGTGCCGAACCAGTCAACCTGAACGCTGTGGTCAATAACAAGGTCAACGTCGATTACAGGGTTGATCTTCTCAGGGTCACCCTTCACCCGCTGCAGCGCCGATCGCATGGCCGCAAGGTCCACAACCGCCGGTACCCCCGTGAAGTCCTGAAGCAGAACCCTCGCCGGTAAGAATGGGATCTCCCTGTTCCCAGGCGCAGAAGGGTCGTAGGAGGCTATGGCCGCTATGTCCTCTCGGGTCACTTCCCGCCCGTTTTCGGAGCGCAGCGCCGCTTCAAGCATGATCTTGATGCTCAATGGGAGATTCTTGACGCGGAAGCCACTCTTCTCCAGAGCAGCAACATCAAAAATAGTAACTTCTCCAGCAGTTGTTGTTAGTGTTCTCTTGACTTTATAACTGTCCAGCATGGATACCCCTCCATAGCAATGCGGCGACAGGCCTCTTCATGGTGCGGAATGCTGGTCACTGACTGCTTGATATTCAAGCCCTTCGCCTGTAGGGCTGGATTCTTGAACGGCCAGTGCATAACGTCAGGGCGCAACAGCCCCTATGCGGCACAAGGAGGTACCATGTCCTACTTCGATGAGCTATCTGTCGTTGCTGAAGAAATGAACCGGATTCCGGCAGACCTGTTCTCCAAATATGGGGTCAAGAGAGGCCTGAGAAATGAAGATGGCTCAGGCGTGCTCGTGGGCCTCACCACCGTCTCCAACGTCCTGGGATACCGAAAGACCGACCAGGGAGTCCTGCCCGTTGAAGGCGAACAGTTCTATCGGGGAGTTGAGATACGCAACCTCGTGGACAACCTCGGCCCAAACCCTCGCTATGCTTTCGAGCGATCGGCGTTTCTGCTGCTCTTCGGCAAAGACCCTTCACCTGAAGAGATGAGTGCCTTCATCGCAGAAATTGGGGCCATGAGACAGCTTCCTATACATTTTGTTAGAGATGTCCTGGAAACGTGTCCAACAAGAGACATAATGATTGCATTGAGCAGGGCCGTGCTATCAATGTACAGCCTCGACCCAAGAGCAGATGACCTGAGCCTGCCCAACCAGATTCGCCAGGGCATGGAACTCATCGCCCGCCTGCCTGTGCTCGTCCCCTACGCATACCATATCCTTCAGCACGCCTTCCACGAAGGCAGCCTTATCGTGCATCGCCCCGATCCGGAGCTCTCCACGGCCGAAAACTTCTTGCGCCTGCTGCGGCCAAACAGTGAGTACACCCCCACCGAGGCCGCTACCCTCGATCTGGCCCTGCTGCTCCACGCCGACCACGGCGGCGGTAACAACTCCACCTTCGTCACCAGGGCAGTCTCCTCTACCCTCACCGATTTCTACAGCGCCATCGCTGCCAGCATCGGCTCCCTTAAGGGTCCCCTTCACGGTGGCGCCAATCTTCACGTAGTTGAGATGATGCGCTCCCTGAGAGCCTGGGTGAACAACCCCTTGAGCCGCGATGAGGTCAGAGACTTCCTCTTCCGACTGCTCAGGAAAGAGGTGCACGACCGACTGGGCAAGATCTACGGCATGGGCCACGCCGTCTACACCCTCTCCGACCCCAGAGCGGGCATTCTGCGGGACCACGCCAGAGCCCTGGCCAAAGAGCAGGGACGCGAAGAGGAACTGGCCACCTACGAACTGGTGGAGCAGGAGGCCCCCCTGGTCTTCAAAGAGTTCCGCAAGGATCCGGACATGGTGATTTGTGCCAATGTAGACTTCTATTCCGGATTTGTGTATGAATCCCTGAACATTCCCAAACAAGTATTTACACCCCTATTCGCTGCCTCTAGAATAGTTGGTTGGGCAGCTCATAGAATTGAGTTGATGTCCAACCCGGTGAAGATTATGCGACCGGCATACAAACATGTGTGCAAATACTGCAAAGAGGCTAAATCGTGCGATGGGGATTGCAGGTTTAACCCTAATAGGCCAAAGGATGAGGAAGATTGGCACTCCAATCTGCAGCATAAGTAGGTATCACAAGACTCCCACACGGCCGCTGGTGAACCTGGCAGCATCCCTCCACTACTCTTCGGCACCCTCTTCGGCTGACTGAGCAATCAATGGCTTGAGGTTGTTGATTGCGTCTCTGAACCGCTGCTGACAGATGGGCTTGCCTATTACCTCCATGGTCTCGAAGAGCCCCGGGGAGGCGTGACGGCCAGTCATGGCGATGCGAACAGGCATGAACAGCACCTTGGGCTTGGTCCCCTTGGATTCGCAGAATGAGCGAAGCACCTGCTCGATATTGGCAGCATTCCATTGCCGCAGTCGGTCCATCTCCTCGCTGAGATCCTGGAAGAGTTCACGAGCCTGCCTGGCGTCAAGCCCTTTGCCAATCAGTTCGTTGGCATCATAGCTCACCGATGCCGAGAAGAAGTATGTCGCCCCATCGACGAACTCATCAAGACGCCTTATACGCTCTCGCAGCAGGGGCATGATGGGGTCAAGGCGCTCTGGGCTGAAGAGATGCTGCTGCAGCCTTGTCCTCAGGGTAGCCGTGTCCATATCACGCAGGTAGAGCCCGTTGAGCCAGTTGAGCTTCTCCAGGTCGAAGACCGGCTCTCCCAGGCTCACCCTGTCAATGTCGAAAGTGGATACCAGTTCATCCAGAGTGCAGCGCTCCTGGTCGGCTCCCAGGGAGTAGCCCATGAGGGCAAGAAAGTTTCGCATGGCCTCAGGGAAGATGCCGATGGCCTTGTAGTACTCCAGCGAGGTCGGGTTCTTGCGCTTGGAGATCTTGGATTTGTCCTTGTTTCTCAGCAGCGGCATGTGCACGAATTCTGGGGGAGCCCAGCCGAAGGCCTCGTAGAGCCTCAAGTGCTTGGGCAGCGATGGGATCCACTCTTCGGCACGGATGACATGGGTGATGCCCATGAGGTGGTCGTCGACGACGTTCGCCAGATGGTACGTGGGGAAGCCGTCCGACTTGAGCAGGATCTGGTCGTCAAGCTGGTCGTTGGGATACCGAATCTCGCCCCGAAGCCGGTCCTGCATTACGGTCTCGCCCTCGGTGGGCATCTTCAGCCTGACCACGTGCGGCAGACCCGCCTCGAGGTTCTTTGCTACCTCTTCCGGTGAGAGGCTTCGGCATCTTCCGTCGTAGCCAGTAGTCTTTGCCACCCCAAGGCGGCTGGCCCGCATCTGCTCAAGGCGCTCTGCGGTGCAGAAGCATCGATAGGCCGAACCGTTCTCCAATAGGATCTTCGTATGCTCGGCGTATATCTCCCGTCGCTCGGACTGGCGATAGGGCCCAGATGGGCCCCCAACGTCGGGGCCCTCGTCCCACTGGATCCCCAGCCACCGCAGCGAGTTCATTATCGCTGCCTCATACTCGGGAGCCGACCTGGTCTGGTCCGTATCCTCAATTCGCAGGATAAAGCTGCCTGAATGGCGCTTCGCAAAACAGTAGTTGAAGAGGGCTATATAGCCCGTGCCCACATGTGGGTCGCCTGTGGGACTGGGTGCGATTCGTGTTTTTACCATTACTCTCTCCGCTTGTACGACCATCCACGCAGCGGTGGCTAGGTTGGGCGCCAACCATAGCCGAAGCAGCACTCAAGTCAAGGCAACATCAGGCAGTGATTGGACCTGCGGGCTGTTTCGACTCAAGAGTGGTGAGCGCCCCGCTGCCCGTGAGAAGCGTGTGGAAGGCCAGGTCGTCGGAGCCCGGGAAGCGGGGCTTCAAGGAGAGTTGGCCCGTCGCCAGCATGGAGGAGCGGGCCCACACTACCCGGCCGTCGGGCTGCACCATCCTCAAAGAGGCGACCAACTGGTCGGGCCAACGGATCTGCCCATCCAGGGTGTGAGAACCATTCACCAGGCGGAAGCTCCACCCCCCTTCATTGGACTTTCCACGATTGGCCAGTATCCTCCCCGGGGAGGTGAAGGCCAACTTCCGGTTGCCAACGCTCAGCGTTCCCGAGGTGAAGAGCCCGCCCACTCCAGTGGATGCGCTGAACCCCTGGAAGAGCAGGCGCCCCAGATGCGTCTCCGCCGCCAGCAAACCAGCCGCAAGAACCTTGGGGTGATGCCTGCCCCAGTTGTGCGATAGCGAAAGCTGCCACCCGGCGACGTTCCAACTCCCGCCAGGGAACTCCAGGACGCCGCTGGCCTCGGACAAGGGGTAGGGGGCCACACGCTTCATGAGCGGCACCGAGTCCCAATAGCACGCCTGGGGCATCTGCAGCAGGTTCTCGGCCGTGGGGGGGAAAGAGATCTTCCAGGAGATCCCTGAGTCGGCTACGGACCCCACCAGCATGCCTGGCGCAAGCAGTGAGTCGCCAATTCGAATCTCCGACATGTCCGCAGTAACGTTGCATGAGTCCAGGCTGAAGCTGCT
>CAZQHM010000119.1:0-13941 GCA_964593355.1 uncultured Myxococcales bacterium | reverse complement strand
GCTTGGGGCCGCCAGGGCCCGAGTTGAGCAGGCTTTGGCCCAAGCCAGAGCAGCTGATGCGGGCAACCTGCCATCGCTCTCCGCAGATGCCTTCGTGGGTAGCTCCTACAATACAAAGGGCGGTTTCGCCGCACCCTGGAACGTGGGCGTCGGGATCTCTGTCCCGCTCTTTTCGGGCTACGAACCTCGCTACGCTGCAGAAGCCGCCATGCACGAAGAAGAACAGGCACGAAGTAACCTGGCCGGCATGGTCAACGACATTCAGTTCGAAGTCTGGGCCGCACACAGCGTGGCCCAAGAGTCGAGAGAACAGGTGACGGCCCTGGAGAAACTGGTGGCGGCCGCCGAAGAGAGCCGCAAACTGGCAGAAGACAACTACAGCAGCGGCACCGGAACCATCTTGGAAGTCTTCGAGGCGCAAGCCGGCCTTGCATCGGCACGCCTGAACCTCGTGCAGGCCCGGCTGGATTGGTACTTGTCAGTGGCAAGATTGGAGAAGGCAGTGGGCTACTCGGTGGCCGGCAGAGCTCAGCCGGCAGGGAGAGGCAGATGAAACGGTTCTTGAAGTGGTTTGTTGCTATTCTGGTCCTAGCCGGCCTTGGAGCCCTGGCCTACTTCCTACTAAGCGGCCCGCCCAAAGGTGCTAAGGGCCAGGGGGGACAGATGGTCGAAGCCAAGGTCGAGCGCCGAGACTTCGTGCTCAACGTCCTCTCCACCGGCACCGTGAAGCCTAAGGTGGGCGCCCAGGTCAACGTTGGTGCCAGACAATCGGGCAAGGTCGAGAAGCTCAACGTCAGCATCGGAGACGAGGTCAAGAAGGACCAGGTCATCGCAGTCATAGAGCACCAGGACCTCGAAGCCAATCTTCAACAGGCTCGAGCGCTGTTGGATTCAACCAAGGTCCAGATCGCTTCCCGAAAACTGCAGTTTGACGCCGATGTGGCCAGGCTCGAAACCCTCATCGTCCAGCGCGAAAAAGAGGTGGAGACCGAAAGGGTCCGCCTGGATTCTATCCGGACCCAGCTCCAGGCGACTCTGGAACTGGAAAAACGCAAGCTCGACTCAATTCGAGCTCAACGCACCGCCGAGGTCAGAGTGGCATCCGCCGAGATTCAGGAGCGCTCAGCCAACCAGAACCTGGCCCAGAAAGACAGAAACCGCTACGACACACTCTACGAAAAAGGGATGCTCGCCGAACAGTCCCTGGACAAAGCCAAAGCCGATGAAGAAGCAGCACTCTCAAGACTTCGCAGCGCTCGCCAGCAACGGAACCTCGCCAGCACACGCCTCTCTCACGAAGTGGCCGTCCAAGAAGAAACAGTCAAGCGGGCTGAGTCAGACCTATCCAGAGAGACCAGCCTCCAGGAAGCCTTGGTAGAGAAGGCCCAGGCCATCCTCGATGTCACCCGCAAAGAACTCGACTCCATTCGAGCCGGCTTCAAGGCCGACGTTGCGGTCCTGGAAGCCTCCCTCCCACGATTAGAAGCAGAACTGGACCTGGCCCAGATCAGGCGCTCCTACGCCACGGTCACCGCCCCCATATCGGGCACCGTGGGCACCATCTCCACACAAGAGGGCGAAACCGTCGCCGCCGGCTTCTCCGCTCCAACCTTCGTCACCATCGTCGACCTGGAACAACTCCAGGTTGACGCCTACGTGGATGAGGTAGACATCGGCAAGGTGGCCGAAGGGCAAACTGCAACCTTCACCGTCGATGCCTTCCCCAACGAAGAATTCAAGGGCGTAGTAACAGCCATCTACCCTACAGCCATTCTTCGCGATAACGTCATATATTACGATGTTGTTATTGATATAGAGGGAAAGTTCGCCGGCAGGCTTCGGCCCGAAATGACCGCCAACGTCAGCGTCCTGGCCGAAACAAAGAACGCTGCCCTCTCAATCCCTATCAAAGCGCTGGACCGCAAGGCAGGAACCAATCTGGTTCACGTCAAGAAGGGCTCCGGCCCACCAGAGTCCGTCGAGGTTGAACTGGGCATCGAAGAGGGAGACTTCGTTGAGGTGCTCTCTGGACTGGAAGAGGGTGACACCGTTGTCTACAAGGCCCCCGCTCCACAGCGAGGCGACTGAAAATGATACGGCTAGAGGGCATCACAAAAACCTACGTCAACGGTGAGTTCACCACCCCCGTACTCAAAGGCATCGACATACACGTCGAGGCGGGGCAATACGTAGCCCTCATGGGCAGCTCCGGCACGGGGAAATCGACTCTGCTGAACATCCTCGGCTGTCTTGATACTCCCACCTCGGGCCGCTACGTCCTTGACGGCGTGGACGTGGTGGGCATGGACGACACCGAGCGCTCCAGAATCCGCAACGAGAAGATTGGCTTCATCTTCCAACAGTTCCACCTGCTGCCCAAAGCTGACGCCATCACCAACGTGATGCTGCCGCTTGTATACTCCTCCAACTACCCGAAGGATGCCCGAGAGCGAGCTAAAGCACTCCTGGCCCTGGTGGGACTCCACGATCGAATGCACCACAACCCCACGCAACTCTCGGGGGGCCAGATGCAGAGGGTAGCCATCGCCCGGTCACTCATAAACCACCCGAAGATTCTGCTGGCCGATGAGCCAACGGGAAACCTGGACCAGAAGAGCACCGATGACATAATGGCCCTCTTCACCAGACTACACAAAGATGGAAACACCATCATCATGGTCACCCACGACGACGCCACCGCTGCCTTTGCTCAGCGGGTCATCAGGATGCATGACGGCATGGTCGCCAGTGACACCGTCGGCGGCTCAAGAGCGCCTGACGTGAAGGCCGCTGCAGAACCGGCCAAGGGTGAGTCACCACAATGAGGCTTCTGCGCCTGGCAAAACAGGGCTTGGCAAGCCTCTCGGGCAGCCCGCTGAGGAGCTTCTTCATGATGGTGGGCACCCTGCTCGGCATCGCCTCGCTCACCGTGGTGGAGGCCATGAACCAGGGCACCCGGGAGATGTTTGAGAAGCACATGGAGAGCTTCGGAACTCAGACAATTCGAGTTCGGGCCGGAGGCTTCTTCCGCGGCCCCGCAGGCGGCACCACAGGGAAGCTCACCCTGGAGGATGCCCAGGCTATTGCTCTGGAAGTTGACGGGCTGGACGCCATCAGTCCCATGGTCCGCTCCCTTGACTGGACCATCCGCTCAGGCTCTACCACCAAGACCGTAATTGGGTTCGGCGTCACGGAAGACTTCATCAACATGGCCACCGACACCATCGCATCGGGGCGCTTCATTAGAGCGTCGGACAACGATAGGAAATCCCGGGTGGTGGTCATTGGACCGAAGCTTCAAGAGGAGTTCTTCGGTGGCGAAGACCCCGTGGGCAAGAACCTCTCTGTTAACCGGGTCAATTTCAAGGTAATCGGGGTCCTTGGCCCAAGGGGCGTCTCCCTTCGGGGCGACGACCTTGACGAACGCATTCTGCTTCCACTCTCCACCGCAATGGTGCGAGTCCTACGTGTCGATTCGCTCAACGGAATAGACATCCTGAGCGGAACACCCGACTTGATGGAGGAGCAGCGCATCCAGATGGAGGAGATCCTCCGCAGGCGCCATCATATCACCCCCCCGGAACCAGATGATTTTATGGTCTTCACGGCCCAGCAGATATTGGCGTTCCGGGCAAAGGCCACAGGCTCCCTGACGCTGCTCCTCACGGCATTGGCGGTCCTGTGCCTGGTGGTTGGCGGTGTGGTAATGATGAACATCCTGCTGGTCTCCGTGGGAGAACGAACCAAGGAGATTGGCCTCAGGCGGGCTCTGGGAGCATCAAAGAGGGATGTCTTCGTCCAGTTCCTCTTCGAATCCACCGTGGTCAACCTGATTGGAATGGCCCTGGGTACTCTCGTGGGCCTTGCGGTGTTCCTGGTGATTTCCCTTGTGGCCCCGGACGTCCCTCTAGCCTTCTCGTTCCGAGGGCTGCTCATGGCCATGCTCTTCTCCACCGCTGTGGGCCTGGTGTTCGGCACCTTCCCCGCACGCAGGGCAGCGGGGCTGTCACCCATTGAGGCGCTGAGATGAAGCTGCTCAGAAACATGATCATCTCGGCGAAGCTCCTCATGGCGCATCCCCTGAGAACCATCCTCAGCGTCTCAGCTATCGTGCTTGCTGTGGCCGCTTTGACCTCAATCGTCTCCATCGGAAACGGCATGCAGTTGGAACTGGAGGAGGTCTTCCGGGCACAAGGAACCAACTTGCTCATGGTGCGGGCTGGCCAGTTCAAGCAACGAGGTAACCGCTCCAGGCAGATGACGCTGGCTACAACCCTCACCCCTTCTGATGCCGTCGCCATAAGAAAGCAGGTCTCCTCGGCAGTGAGCGCCGCCGGTGCCATCATGCGAGACATGAAGGTCCGCTCCGCTGTGCTCTCCGCACAGACCTTCGTAGAGGCCATGGAGTCCGAAGCCTTCGCCATCCGCAATATTGAGGCCGAGAACGGTCGGCTCTTCACGCCGGCCGAGGAGAAAGCAGGTCGCCTGGTGGCCGTGCTGGGCCCGAAGACGGCCACAAACCTCTATGGCGAGTCAGACCCCGTGGGAGAGAGAGTCACCATCGGCAAGAGCCAGTTCACCGTGGTCGGCGTCCTCACCGAGCGCGGCTCAGATGCCAGCGGTAGAGACCAGGACGACATTATCTACGTCCCCCTGGACCCTGGCATGAAGAGGCTCTTCAAAGTCGTGCACGTTGAGACCATCTACGTCCAGGGGCGCTCTGAAAACGACCTCGAAGAGGCCACCAACGAGATTCGAGCCCTGCTCCGCCATAAACACAGACTGGGCCCCAAGAAAGAGGACGACTTCACAATAATGAACCAACTGACCCTGCTTGAGACCGCCATCGAGACCACCTCGGCCGCCACAAGACTGGTGCTGGGCGTCGCCATGATCTCCATGCTCGTCGCAGGTATCGGCATTCTTGCAGTGATGCTCATGGCTGTGCGAGAGCGACGCTGGGAAATCGGCTTGCGTCGAGCAATCGGGGCCAGACGTGGTGACATCCTTTCCCAATTCCTGGGCGAATCTGCCCTCCTCTCCCTGGCAGGCGGCCTCACCGGCGTCTTCCTCGCCATAGTGGTGGTGGGAGCGTGCAACCGGTTCGGCTGGGCAAGAGCCGACTTCTCCGCCGCAGCGGCCGTCGCCTCTTGCACTTTCAGTATCGTTATCGGCGTCGTCTTCGGAATCTACCCGGCGAAAAAGGCCGCAAACCTGCAGCCTATTGAGGCGCTGAACTCGTGACCGATGGGGCCGGGTCGAACTCGTCCAGGGCCAGGACTACTGCCTGTTCCAAGGGTAGGCCGAATGATAGGACGTCCACTATGAACCGCAATGATGCCACGGGCTTGGCTTCGTCCAGTTCCAGTACCACTGGGCCCGGCAGAAGCGGACCCTCGCCGGCTCCCGCCAACGGCCACCGGGCCAACTCCTGCCCCTGCGCATTCACCGCCGCTACCTGCACAAACTCGCTTGAAGACCTGTATACATCCGAGGGACCATAGCTGTGAAACGGCTTCATCCAGAACGAGATTCGGTCGGTCACCGTACCCACGGGAAGAGCCATCTCCACCACTATCTCGCTGTTGTCCGCCAGACCCTTGACATAGCTCCGCGATAACGGAATGAACTCCAGCACTATGGCCTTGCCACCGCCCGGCACGAACGACTCCTCCAACCTCGCATAGGCAGGGCCCGGCCCCTCTCCAATCTCTTTGTTCCCAAGAGTCAGAATGTCCAGGGTCTCGCATCCCAGCACCTCGTCGTCCGACAACACTTCGACTGGGGCGGGAAGCGTAAGAATCGGCGTTGAGGCAACCCGTATGGCCATGCCTGCCACCTCGTTGTGGAGAGGCTCAACCCCAAACCACAGCCACTGCTCCCCCCAACCCTGCAATGGAACCACGGTCTGTGATATGGGCCCTACGGTCCACGAACCGGCTATCCGGTTCTCTTGACCCGCTGGGTGCGTAAGGGCCCAGATTCTATACCCCTGAGCCCCCGCCACCTTCTTCCAGGTCACAACAGCCGCACCACTGGCCTCGTCAAGAGTCACCTTAACCTCGGAAACCATAGGCAGAACCGATGGATGCTCTTTTGTAAGTAGTTCATATAACAATGCCACATTAGACGTAAGCATCGAGCGAAGAGTAAATAGATAATGCTCATCCCTGATAGTAGAAATACCGTAATTACAATCCTCGCCATCAAACCGGCCCGTCGGTGGTTCGTCTAGATACATGAACCAATGCGCACCAACAATGAAGCCAACCCCATCGTGCTCACGCTCCAGCAACCAATTAAGCACCTCGTGGTAGAACTGAGCCCGATCATGCTGCGCTGCCACAACGTAGCCGGCACCGTATGAGTTCGCCAGTCCGGCGTCCTTGGCCCTGATGCCCCACTCGGTGAGAATCACCGGCTTGGGCCCACCTGCCCCCTCCCAAATCAGCTGGGCGTGCTTGCCCCATCTCTCCTCGGGCTTGCCCCCCAGGGCAAAATTGCTCACCGGGTCCGAACGCAAATAATAGTCGTTTATCGAAACTACATCACAATACTTGGCAGCGGCTTTGATAACAGCAGGAGGTGCTATAGAAGCGAACCTGGAACAGAGATTGAGCTGGTCCGGCGCCCGAGCCTTGAGCCCCGCCGAGACGCCCGCAAAATAGTTCTCCGCTATCAGCTCCAGAAACGCATCACGGTCCGCCACATGCGCCACGTTCGTATGGTCGTATGGCAGCCCCGGAGCTGCCAGAAGATCCCCGAAGCCACTGAAATCACTACCGTATTGAGCGTTGAGCATCCCGATATCACCGGCGTACCTGGCCTCCATCATGGCCACAAACGCCTGCTTTCCCGGCGAATCCGGCCCTTCGTCCGCGAAGTCGTCCGTGAGCGTGTAGAGCGTTGTCGGAAGATATTGGTTCCCTCCCCACCACTTCAGCTCGTTGTCCACATAGTAACCGATGCACCATGGGTCCGCTGCTGTCGAGTAAGCTATCTGCTTTTGCGCATACTCGGCACATGCGGTGGCAAAATCCGGGTGGAACACATCGGGGAACCCGCCCGGGGATGCCGCTGGAACAGGGGTAGAGACGCCCCCACCCGCCACGCCTGCAGCGAACCCCAATGAGATCGTGTATGGGAGCTTGCCCTTGGCATACGAAATGACCCCATTGCTCCACCCACCTACGCTGTTGTAACCATACTCAAGCATGGTGTCGATGTGTTCATTGTTGACCAGCGTAGAGATATCTCCGGGCGCCCCCGTCACATCTGCCCACCTGGCCTTCTGACTCAACGTTGCCGGCGCATAGCCAAGGTCCGGCGCAGCAAGACTGCCATAGGTTACGGACTGCAACGCCAGCGAGAAGAAGGCGTTGCCGTCAGGGTCCACCAGCCACATGCGCCCCTCATGCTGGGCCACCGAGAAGAACCCCGATGGTGTTCCCACCGGCATGGCCGCCAGACCTCCCCACTGGTCCAACTGCGGAGCCTCGACCGGGAGCAGTTCCAAGTCCGCCACATCGCCTTCATCAGCATCCAGGGCATCCTCCACATCCGCAACCTGACCCTCACCATCGGCAACATCGTCCGGAGTCGTCTCACCGACGTAGTCCTGAATCTCCCCACTGTCGGGCCAGACCAAGTCGACGGATACGTCAGAGGCACCATCGCCGCCGATCTCTATCAGATCGCTGTCGCCTGCCATATCCGTCAAGTCGCCCGCCAGGTCCCATGAAGAGGAATCGACGGCGCCAACCTCCCCAAAGCAGTCCACGCAGGATACGTCACCCTGCTGAGCGTCGGGGCCCCCCCTGTAATCCCCCCCTGAACCTCCCTTCCCAGTCACAGCCCACCCCGTACCTTCTCTGGCACAGGAGGCCGCCAGCACCAGCAAAATCATCAACAATCCACCCGCTCTGCTCATTGAAACCCCCTTGTCGACGCCACAGCTTATACATTGGTGCAGGGGCTTGGCGCAACGGCCGTTTAGCCCTCAGCAACAGGCCTCCAGACCCCTTTTCGTTCTGTGGTCGGCAGAACTGCGTTGACAGACAACCACATTCGGGGTAGCAAGCGCCGGGGCCTGAAGTAGAATACGCGGGCGCTGTTCGGGCTGGACTCACCAGCCTTGGAGTTGACAGGCCCGACTGATTCGTCACGAACGTTGCCCGGCATGCACTCTGCTGCCGAGGCGGGAGACTGGGCCCATATTTAGTAAGAGAGCGTCGCCCAGCACCCATTTCTTACCGCAGATGGAGGTTATCTTGGCCACCTATCCCGAACCCAAAGTAGCCCTGCCAACATACGGCACAGCACTTATCGAAGCACTCCCCCCAGAACTCAAGAAAGCACCAATCGTGCTGACCCAACCCGAGCCCTGGGAACTGGTGAAGCACCTCTTCCCAGCCACTACGCAAGTTCACATGGTCACCACCATGGAACACAAGGTCGTCAAGGAGGTCGCAGCAGGGTTCAGAAGAGGCAGCGCCGTCTTCGGCATCGGCGGCGGCTCGGCAGTAGACCATGCCAAATACGTAGCCTGGAAGAGCGAGATGCCACTGGTTCTCGTGCCCACCATCCTATCCGTGGACGCTGCCTATACCAAGGCCATCGGAGTACGTGAAGGCTCCAGAGTTCGCTACGTGGGAGAAGTCTTCCCCACCCACCTACTCATTGACTACGAATTGATTCGCAAAGCCCCTATTCTCATGAATCGGTCCGGCGTCGGTGACCTTATATCCATCTTCACGGCCTTGTGGGACTGGAAAGAGGCCGGGCGCCGAGAAATTGAACCCTACGACCCCGAGATAGCCGCTCAATCACAGATTCTGCTGAATCGCCTCCTGGCCGGAGCAGCAGAGATTCGCGACGCTACCGACGAAGGACTCAAGCTCATGAGCGAACTCTTCGTCGGCGAAGTTAGATTGTGCGAAATGGTGGGCAACTCACGCCCCGAAGAGGGAAGCGAACACTACCTGGCTTACTGCCTCGAATCTATGACCCACGGCCACTACCTGCATGGACAACTGGTTGGAGTCTGCGTCCTTATCGCCGGATACATCCAAGGCCAGGATGTTACCCCCATCGCCAAGTTCCTTGAGGAAATCAAACTCAACTGCACCCTGGCATCCATCCAGAGCGACCGAGATGAAATGGCCAAGGCCCTCATGAATATCAAGGACTACGTCAAAACCGAAACCCAACTTCTGCCAGGGGTCTTCCACTTCCGCCACGCCGTTGAGGAAGATGAAGCTCTCATCGTCCTCAAGGAACTCGAACAATACATCGGCAAATAGTCCGCCCCGCTAACGCCCACTACACGGCTGCTCACATATCTCGATCCACCCAGCAGCCGTGTACTCCCAGCCGGCCCAAGGCCGAGTCGAGGGGGGGACGAGAATGGCGAGCAGTGGTTTAGAAGGCGTAAACCTACCTCGTAACAAGCCCCTTCACCGCATCGGCCACCGCCTCCGCAGTAATGCCGAACTCCCTGAATAGAATCTCCGCAGGAGCCGATGCCCCATACCGGTCAAGACCGATAGAAACCCCGCCGTCGCCAACCCACTCCCTCCATCCCATGGTCACCCCCGCCTCCACCGATACCCTGCATGCAATATCCCCCGGCAGAACCGACCGGCGATAGGCCTCGGGCTGACGACGGAATGCCTCCATACATGGCATCGAAACCACGTTCACGCTAATGCCCTCTTTGGCCAGAAGAGCCTGGGCCTCCACAGCCAGAGAAACCTCCGAACCCGTGGCAATAAGTACCCCCGCAGGCGCCGAACCGCAGTCACTGACCACATAGGCCCCACGAGCAATAAGCGAACTCTCGTCACCGCTCCCCGCCAGCACAGGCAGATTCTGCCTCGTCAACACCAGCAACGTCGGCCCCTCTCTCCGCTCCATGGCATACTTCCACGCCGCAACGGTCTCCCGGGCATCCGCAGGCCTCACAACATCAAGCCCCGGAATAATCCTCATGGACATCAGATGCTCCACCGGCTGGTGCGTCGGACCGTCTTCGCCAACACCTATGGAGTCATGGGTCAATACATAAACCACAGGAAGCCCGTTCATCGCCGCCAATCGCATGGATGGCTTCATGTAGTCGCAAAATACGAAGAACGTGGAGACAAAACCCCGAAGACCACCGTGATAGGCAATCCCGTTGGCTATGGCGGCCATAGCATGCTCCCGAACCCCGAAATGTATGTTCCGCGCCCCCGGCTCCCCTCGGGAATTCGAACCAGAACACTTAAGCCTCGTCTGAGTGGAACTGCCCAGGTCAGCATCGCCACCAACCACCCATGGAACCCTCGCAGCTATGGCGTTCAACGCATCGCCCGAAGCCTTCCTCGTCGCCAACGAATCGCCGTCCCCATACACGGCCAGCCCCCCGTCCCAACCCGCCGGTAAGCCCCCACACTGCGACAACCTCCACTCCGCTGCCAACTCGGGGTACGCCTCAGCATAGGCCGAAAACATACTGTCCCACGCCGACGAAGCCTCCAGACCCCTGGCCACAAGCCCATCCCGCACCGCTAAAACCTCCGCCGGAACGTAGAATTCTTTATCCGCGGGAACCCCAAGCGCTCCCTTAGTAAGCCTCACCTCGTCCGCCCCCAAAGGCGCCCCGTGACTCTTCGACGTCCCAGCCTTGTTCGGAGACCCGAAACCAATAGTGGTCCTCACAATAACCAGGCTCGGACGCCCCGCCTCAGCCTTCGCCCGAGATATGGCCCCAGATATCCCAGCCAGATCCCGGTCCCCATCCTCAACCAACTCCACATGCCATCCGTACGCCCGGTAGCGAGCAGCATAGTCCTCGCTGTAGGCCAGCGAAGTGGGCCCATCCAGAGATATGTCATTAGAGTCATATAAATATATAAGTTTTCCCAGACCCAGGTGGCCCGCTAACGACGCAGCCTCCCCCGAAATCCCCTCCATCAGGTCGCCGTCCGTCACCAGGGCATAAGTGTAATGATCCACAACAGAGAACCCCGGCCTGTTGAACCGCTGCCCAAGAATGCGCTCGGCCAAAGCCATGCCAACCGCGTTGGCGCTGCCCTGCCCCAGCGGCCCCGTGGTCGCCTCAACCCCCACAGTGTGACCGAATTCCGGATGCCCCGGCGTCTTCGAGCCCCACTGCCGAAACGCCTTCAACTCCTCCATGCCCAAATCGTACCCGGTCAGATGCAACAGAGCATAAAGAAGCGAGCTGCCGTGTCCCCCCGAGAGAACGAACCGGTCACGATCGGCCCAAGTAGGAGCCCCCGGGCTATGCTTCAAGTGCTCGTTGAACAGAACCCAGGCCATCGGAGCCGCCCCAAGAGGCAACCCGGGATGCCCCGAATTGGCCCTCTGAATCATGTCGATGCACAACGCACGGAGCGTGTTCACTGCCAGAATGTCCAACTCTCTATCTCTCATGGAAGCCTCCAGGGTGATTCGGTCCTCTGCACAAGGGGTTGTCTTATATCAGCCAAGGCAGCGTGTTGGAAGATCCAACCTGCTGCCCCCAAGGAGACAGGCCCAGGGCGCGAAGTCGGGGGATTCTTCTTGCAATCGTCGCCCCGGATTCGCAAAGTGGCGTGGTCAAAGGCCAAGCGTCAGTCGGTGGCGCGTTTATGGTGGAAAAGCGGGTATCTGGAGTTCCAATGCCGTCACTTTCGCGCTCGCAGCTCGCGCTGCTGCACCTGTTGGTCAAGGAAGAAGGTTCTGGTATAGCGCTGGTGCAGCGCTTGGCCGGAGTCTACGGAGTGGAAGAGGGGCGGCTGGGCCCCGACCTGCTGCGACTGGTTGAAGAGAGACTCATCTGGCCCGCAGGCGCAATAAGCCACGCCAGCTTCTTGCCACCCTTCTTCCTCCCCAGCCCCGAGGCACAACGCCTTGTTGAGAGCCTTGCCGATGAGGTGCCCCCCCGGTTGCCCCCCCTCGATGCCAGCACCGCATCAAGAATCCGAGCCGACTTCCAGGCTTCTCCGACGCCCCCCAAAATGCCACCCATCGAGGCCCTCCCAAAAGAGGCACTCCTACTCCTCTCCACTGCCTATCACTTCTGGGCGCAACAGCCTCCATCCAACAAGCCCAGAACACCCTCGCATCAACTGTACCTTGCCGCAGCGTGGGGCTACGCAACCGCAGGCGAAAGGGAGCAGTTCACCCGCACCCTCAGGGCCGGACTCAAAGCCTGGGTCGCTGACGGACAGGTCCACGGCATCCCCGATCTCTGCGCCCGGGTCGCACAGGCCTTCCCGCACCACGCCCACAGCGTCATGGAGATTGCAGCAATTGTCATGGAGCCCCCCTCCAGGCTACTGCGCCAACGCTCCTCTGCTGACGTCACCAGCCAGGACAGCCTCGGTCGCTTTGTCCACGGGGTAACGCAGGCAGCAGGCATGGAGGCAAAAGCCATAAGGTTGCGACTTCCCGAAGCTCACCTGCTCATCGAGGCCGCACTGGTGGTCGAGAAGCTCTTCGTTCAAGCCTTCGCTTTGCAGAGCCGCCCACTCTTCCTCAACGCAGTTCAGCTGCTAACCCTCAATATCCGCCAGGCACGCTCCATGGTCAGTCTCGGAGGCCAGGTGGGCACCGTCCTGCCCATGGTCGTCCGAATGACGCTGGCTGCAGAGCAAGTCGTTATCTCCATGGAGCGCTTCGCAGACCTCGTAGAACTGCCCGACCTCCAGCGCAAAGAGGCAGGCCTCGCCGCAGCAGCGCTCGCAAGAGCCGTTATGCAGGCTACCACCATCCCCCAGGCTCACCTCATCAACCTGGCCCGAGGCCAGGAGAGCCAGATGGCACAATGGGCCATGCGCATGATGTACGCTTCGGAAAAGGGCCTGGCCCTCCGAGCCGCCAAGCCACTGCTCCTCCTTGAACGGCTGGCACTGACCATGCCCCTGGCCGAAGCGCCCGAATCGGCCCTGGCATTCCTCGTAAGCGATGCCGACGTGGAACGGGCCTCCGCCGCCCTCATCGACATGGCCGAGCGCCTCGATGTCACCGACCCAAGAGCCTCTCAGTTCATCCCCCTGTCGGGACTGGAGTGCGAAGTGCTCGAACGGCTCTCCGACTACCTCCGAGTCGCCCAGGCCTTCCCCCTCTCACTCTCCGCCAGATGCGACGTGGTTCGTGCCGCTCCTCAGATCATCTCGCTGGTTGACAGAGCCCTGCGACCAATGCTCTCCCAGATGCGGCAGTCCGTGCTCGATTGGCTCGTGGCCGCCAGAAAAGACAACACCCTCTCCGCCCTTAGAAAGAGCGAGCTCATGCGTCACCTGGGCGAACTGGAAAAGGGAGCATCCCCATCCCAGTACCTGCTCAGATTGCCATCTTTCATTGAACTGTGGGAAGCTGTGGGCCCCGGCGAAATCCTCAACACCTGGAACCAGTGGCTCGATTACGTGCGCCGTACCGAAGTGGCCTGAGAACACCGCCCAATCAACTCTCCCCAACAGCTACTTGGAGGGGCGAGCCTTTAATGACATCGTCAGCTCGAACACCGCCACAGGCGTGTCGCCATACTTGGCAGGCACCGTGGCCACAACCTCCACCCTCTCCTCGAACCGTAAGGGCTCGGCCACAGCCTTGGCCACTAGCTCCTTCACCCGGTCTCCCGCTGTGCAAGTGAAATGGGTGTCCCCGTCGGCACGCTTCAGAAAACGACCATTTATGTCCTTAAAAACGAAGTCTATGCGCTTGCCGCTCTTCGTGATCTCATCCATGGCCACCAGACCCGCCGCCACGTCAGCCCCCACGCACAAAGCACCAAAATACATGCTCTTCAAGTGATTCCGGCTGCGCCACGTCAACGGAATCCGCAATACCGTGCGCATCGCCGAACGCTCCTCAACCGTGGGCATGAGCCAAGCAATCATCGGGATCTTTGCCAATCCAAACGCCCATATCATCGCTGTGCTCTTAAGCTTA
>CAZQHM010000118.1:0-14131 GCA_964593355.1 uncultured Myxococcales bacterium | reverse complement strand
GCGCCCCCCCCGTGGCCCCCCCCAGGCAAGCTGGGTGGGGCGAAGCTCCAAGTCCCAAAGGTCCGAATCGTCCGACTCCCCCCCCACCTCCCCCTTTTCCACCTCTTGACTTTCAGCCTCTTCCGGGTAGTGTCCGGACTGACTGTTGGAGGTGGCCATGTCCGAACATCTGAAGAGCATTCAATCCAGTGACCCAGAACTTTTCGACATCATCAGGCAGGAGGAGAAGAGGCAGTTCGACAAGATTCGCCTCATCCCCTCTGAGAACTACGTCTCGGCCGCAGTCCTCGAAGCCACTGGCTCTGTCCTCACCAACAAGTACTCCGAGGGTTATGCCGGTAAGCGGTACTACGAAGGCCAGCAACTCATCGACCAGGTCGAGAATCTGGCAATTTCCCGCGCCTGTGCCCTCTTTGGGGCAGACAGAGCCAACGTCCAGCCCTACAGCGGATCGCCGGCCAATCTGGCCGTCTATTTCGGCCTGCTGAAGCCCGGTGACAAGGTCATGGGCCTTGCCCTGCCCCACGGCGGACACCTGACCCATGGCTGGAATGTCAGCATCACCGGTGCCTACTACACATCGGTTCAGTATGGCGTGAGCCCCGATACCCATCTGCTCGATTACGACCAGATTCGTGACATGGCCAAGAAGGAGCAGCCCAAACTCATCGTCTGTGGCGCAACGGCCTATCCCAGGATCATTGACTTCGAAGCCTTTGGCTCCATCGCAAAAGAGGTTGGCGCCTTTTTGCTGGCCGATATGGCGCATATTGCAGGGCTCGTGGCCGGTGGCGCCCATCCATCCCCCGTGCCACACGCTGACGTGGTCTCCACCACAACCCACAAGACCCTTCGTGGTCCCCGGGGCGGCATGCTTCTCATGAAGGATGCAGTGGCCGACTCCATCGACCGGGCAGTCTTCCCCGGTCTGCAAGGCGGCCCCCATAACCACACCACAGCCGGTGTTGCCGTGGCCCTCAAAGAGGCGGCCACCGAAGAGTTTCGCACCTACGCCAATCAGGTGGTCAGTAACGCCAAAGCATTGGCACAGGCCCTGCTCGGCCACGGCTTCACACTCATCACCGGTGGAACCGACAACCACCTCATCCTCATCGATGCCACCAGCCGGGGCGTCCGCGGCAAGAAACTGGCCAAGGTGCTGGACCGCTGCGGCGTCGTCTGCAACATGAACACTATTCCCTTCGACCCCAGAAAGCCCTTCGACCCCTCCGGCGTTCGAATTGGCACTCCTGCCATTACCTCCAGAGGTATGAAGGAGAAGGATATGGCAGCGGTGGCAGGATTCATCGCCAGGGCCGTGGAGATTGTCGACGACCTCGAAGCCCAGGCCCGAACGGCCGCCGAGGTCGCTGAGTTCTGTTCTGCTTTCCCTGCTCCCGGTATCGTCCAGGAGTGATGCCCCCCCTAGGGTCCCCCCAAAAAAGCGTTGGAACCTCTAATGCGATTGTCAGATTTCCACTACGACCTCCCCGAAGAACTCATTGCACAAACCCCGGCGCAACGCCGAGACTCCTCTCGACTCATGCGCTTGGACCGGGCAAACGGGGCAATCTCTCACCACCACTTCTTCGACCTGCCCTCACTCCTCCACGGGAACGAACTGCTGGTATATAACGATACTCGCGTCTTCCCCGCACGCATGTGGGCGACAAAAGAGTCCGGTGGACGGGTGGAGCTTCTCGTGTTGCGCTTCCTCGCCCACGACCTGGTCGAGGCTATGACGCGCTGCTCCAAACCCCTCAGGCCCGGAACCACCATCTCTGCCCAGAAGAATGCAACTCCCCTGGAAATAGTCGAAGTCCCTCGACCCGGCAGAGCCATCGTCCGCTTCCCAGCACCTGGCGCCAAACACTGGATTCACCTCGAAGGGGTGACCCCGCTGCCTCCCTACATCAAGCGCCGCCCCGACGAAGACCGCCCCGACGACCAGGAGCGCTACCAGACCATCTTCGCCAAAGAAGAGGGGTCCGTTGCAGCACCCACGGCCGGCCTGCACTTCACACCCGATGTCCTAGCTAGACTTGAAGCCAAAGGGATTCAGAGAGTCCCAGTTACTCTTCACGTGGGCCCCGGCACCTTCGAACCCATCAGAAGCGATCTGGTCGACCAACACAAAATGGAGGTTGAACACTACCTCATCCCTGACGAGACCATCCAGGCTATCCAGACCGCCAAATCCCAAGGACGCCCAGTTATCGCCGTTGGTACCACCACCACCCGATGCCTCGAGGGCGCTGCCAGAAAGCCCGGTGGCTTGGCCCCAGGCCCCGGCTTCAGTGACATATTTCTCTACCCGGGCTGCTCCTTTGAGGTCATCGATGGCCTGATCACCAATTTTCACCTTCCAGAGTCCACCTTGATGATGCTTGTTTCGGCCCTGGCCGGAAGAGAGAGCATACTGAAAGCATACGGATGTGCAGTCGCCAACAGATATCGTTTCTACAGCTACGGCGACTGCATGCTGATTCGATGAAACCGACGCCACCCTAACGAATCCAACCCCTTACCATCTCCCAATCAAACGCTGGCCCCGGATCCTGCTTGCGACCCGCAGGCGTAGCCACCTCCTCATGTCCAACAACATCCTGTGCCTTAAATCGAAACTGCTTCCTGAGTGCAGCTAACAGCAGCTTAAGCGTTTTATATTGCTCTTCGCTATACTTGATATCGGTGTCGGGCACAAATACAAGGTCGATTCCCACCGAGTGACTGTTGACGTCAGTAATGCCTCTGAAGTCGCTCCTCCCGGCGTGCCACGCCCGCTTCTCCACCGAGACCAGAGCGTACACCGCACCGCTCCTGTCAATGACGAAGTGCGTGCTGGCCTCAATACCCGGGTCGCATAACCGCGCCAACGTCGCATCCAGCTCCAGCGCAGTGTAATGCATGACAACCAGCCCCGGCTTCGACACCCCAAGTCGCTCACCGAAGTTCGGCGAAGGGGCCCACTCGACTGGGATTCCAGCCTGCTCAAGTCTCGCCCAAATAACTCGATCCAGCATCCCGGAACTCATCTCGCCTCTACCTCCATCGGAATCATACCAACAGAAGCCCGGTTCAGCTCCATAAGTGGACTGTAATGCTAACTAACTCTTAGGAGTTTCGCTGCCTACCTGATTCCAAACCACAACCAAGCTGTCTTGGAACTCCTTCATTGACTGATACCGAGCACCAGGGTCCTTCGACATCGCCTTGTTCAGAACCCCAACCAGGGCCGAAGGCAACTCCGGAACATGTAGGCGAGGGTCAGGCAGAGGCTCTCGGCGAATAGCCTGAATCATCTCTTCAACAGATTTATATTTGAATGGGGCGTTTCCTGTAACCATCTTGTACAGGGTCGCACCAAGAGAGTAGATGTCCGCTCGCTCGTCAACAGTCGATGCGTCTCTCGTCTGTTCAGGGGGCATGTAAACCAAGGTGCCCAACCCCATCTTGCTCTTCTCCGGCGCCTCTTCGTGAAGCACCTTGGCAATTCCCAAGTCCAGTATCTTGACCCGGCCCTCCTTGGCAAACATAAGGTTGGATGGCTTCACATCCCGGTGAATCACCCCCTTCTCATGCGCAAAGGCCAGCCCCACCGCCGTTTGAATAGAAACGCTCAACGCCAGACTCACAGGCAGCTTTCCGAACTTCTTGATCCACTGGGATACGTCCTCTCCTTCAATGTACTCCATGGCAATAAACAGAAGTCCGCCCATAGTACCGGCATCATAGGTCTGCACAATGTTCGTATGGTTCAGCCGGGCCCCAACCAGTGCCTCACGCAAAAAGCGGTCAACGGCCTTGCGATTAGGCAGCATCTCTCGCCTCAGCACCTTCACCGCTACCAGGCGCCCCAACGGCATCTGCTCCGCCATCATCACCACTGCCATGCCGCCCGACCCCAGCACCCTCATGAACCGGTACTTGTCCACAGTCGTGCCCACCAGCGATGCAGGATCAGCATCCAGCAGCGCCTCTCGGGGACCCCTGTCGTGGAGCCCCGACGGCAACCCAGGGGTCACCATAACCGGGGAACGGCCCAACAGTATCAGATCGCCAAACTTCAGCGTGCAACTCGAAACACGCCGCCCGTTAACAAACGTTCCCTCGCTCTTCGACAGGTCCGTCAACAGTACGTCCTCGAGATTAATCCTCACGCGGCAATGCACAGCCTCCACTCCCGCACCCTCAACCCGGATTGTGCACTCTGGCGAAGCACCCAATACAACATCGTCTCCACTTCTTAATGCATAAATGGCATCTTCAATATGGAAATTCTTGACAACCAGATAGGCCAGCGGCGCATTGCCGGTGTCTATATACGTCGGGTCAACAGGCCGCGCCATGTTGTAGTCAGATAGCTGCGTTGGTACCTGCACCCGCCTCGCACAACGAGGGCAATCAACAATCTTCCCCTGATCCGTTCCGCCCACGTTAAACTGAACCCGGCATGCCCCGCACACCACAACGAGCTTCTGCTGAGCCTCCAGGACCTTGCGGATCTCGTCAGGAGTCACATATCCCTTGGCGATAAGCAAGTCGCCAAGCAACTTCTCGAGACCCTGAGAAACCAGTCGGCTCTGGGCCTCAAGGGCCTCGTCCAACTGTGATGGGGTCAAAACCCCCTTCTCTATCAATAGGTCGCCTAACCTTGCCATCTTGCCACCCACCTGGTACCCGGCCATTCTAGAAGGGATCATCCCTGGCTGCAATGCCAAACATCCGTTGCGGTGGCGAGCCTACCTTCACGCTCTCCTTGTCGGCAGCGACCAACGCAAAAGCATAACTCGCAGCGGCCCAACCTTCCCCCGGGCCATTCTACGTCACAAAAGGCGCTCAACCGCCGCTAACCGGCGTTTGCTCCGTTGCCCTTGAGTCCAGGTTCGTGCTACATTGCCCCCATCATTGGGAGGAGTCCAGATGGACCATTCTTGCAAATATTGTCAGGCCCCTGTTACCTACGACACCATCGTCTGCCCGAAATGCGGAAGCAGGCTCATCGATATGGAGGAGACTCGCCGCTGGTGGCCCTACGTCGCTGCCTGCCTCGGACTCATCGGCCTGGGAATCGGCGCCTACATGCTCCTGGGATACGGCCACGAAGTCTCCTCCCGAGAGCCCGCCCTCACGGTCACGAAGGACCGCAGTGCCGTGCTCCTCGCCGAAGAAGATGAACGCACACGACTCCTCCAGGAAGCAGAACAGCGCACACGCCAGCAGCAACTCCAGAAGGCCAAGGCCCAGCAGCAGGAACTCGCCTCCTGGAACGCCATGAGCAGCGAAGAGAAATCCCAACTCCTGGCGAAGGCCCTGGCAGAAGTTGAGCCACGCCTCGACAAGGCGGCAACCAGGGCCAGTGGCGCCAGCAAAGAGTCCCTGGTCACAGCCAGAAACGCCCTCAATACGGCCAAAACCATGGCAGCGGCAGGGTCCCTCGACCTTGCATTCGATTCCCTCCGGCTCGCCCGAGAGTGGGTGGAAAACGTCGAAGAGGCCCAAGCTCCCCCCAAGAATGCTCCAACCATAGCCCCCGCTGCCGAAAAACCAACGGCACCGCAACCATAGGCCCCAGCATGAAACATCGCATTGTAGCCCATTGGCGAAAACTCTCCCTCATCTCCCTCGTCGCCCTTGCCCTCCTGGCAGGTGCCAAAGTGGCACCATCCCTGGCCCAGGACCCCGGCAATGAGGCCCTCATCGAGAGGTTCCTGGGAGACTACGTCGAAGCCTTCACCTCCGGGAATCCCTTCCCCCTTTCTCCCTACGACCCAGGTTGGAAGGTCTTCGGTTCCCTCATCCCCACCGCTTGGTTCGATGAGGTCCGACGCTCCTCCGTTGAATTGACACAACGCAGCATCGCCAAAGGCGAAAACGACGACATCTGGACCGTCTCCTTCGTGAAGACCCAAGAGGACCTCCTGACCAATGGCCTACTCTCCCGAGGAGTGGCTCGGGTTTCCATGGAACTCAAGTTGTCCGACGGTACTCTCACCGTCCTGTGGCATCGAACCGCTGCACCCTCCGGAAATGCCTCACCGTACCTCTCCAACTCCCCCAAAACCTGGGGCAAAGAACGCCCCGCCGGCGAGACCGCCCTCTACCTGGGCCTTGAACTCCTCAAAGAAGGCGATACGGAGGCCGCCGCACGAAAAATTGAGGCGGCCCTGCTGGCCCTCGATTCTGGCCCCCTGCCGCAGTTCCTCCTGGGCAAGAACCTCTTCGAGGCCACGGCCTACTACGCCGCTGCTGTTCTGGCATACAAGCAGGGCGACGCCGTTGCAGCTACGGCCAACCTCGAAGCAGCCCTGGAGAAAAACAGCGACTTCCCCTCTGCACTCAACCTCCTGGCACAAATCAGACTCTCCGAAGGCTCTACACAGCTCGCTCAACAACTCCTCCGTACATCCCTCTCCCTCAACCCCCGACAGGAGGGACTCCTCGACCTCTCCCTCTGGCTCAATCGATCCCTCGCCGACTCCGACCCGGGAAACACAGAGAAACTCCTCGACCTCATTGAACTGCCACCATCGCAAGCCATCCAGACCCTGAGCCCCATGGTGAAACGTCGCCCTCGCGATGCTGGTCTTGTAGCTCTCCTCGCCAAAGCCTACTGGGCCGACGGAGAACTACACAGTGGCCTCGAAATCCTCCAGAACTCCGGAAAGATTGGAAAAGATGTGGAGGTCTCATGGCTGGCCGCCCGTTTCAACCTACGACTCGGCAATACCCCCGAGGCCCAGAGGATCATCGAAAACCTCTGGAGCACCGCCCCGGCACACAGAGACACCCTCCCCATGCTCGTGGCAAGCTATGGAGCAACCCAGAAATACTCCGAGGCCATCGCTCGCCTAAATAACATGACCCCCGCCAGTTCCTCCCAAGCCAGCGAACTCGCTGCAGTATCGGCCCTCTACAACCTCCTCGATGGACGCTACCTCGATGCCGTTGAACAACTCCGAAAGGCCTCCTCGGCCAAAATCCCCGCACGCCTCCGGACCGAGGTCGCAACTATGATGCACCTCGTCTCCAGTCAGGGGAGGTGAACCATTTCAACCAAAATCTACGGAAATACCTCGGGCCTCAAAGCCAGTCACATAGCCGCCCTCGAAAGGCTCTACCGCCGATTCGTGCCGCCTCAACAATTGGTGACTCCCGAACTGGCCTCCACTCTCGCTGAAATAGCCCGAGAAACCGGCCGCCGTACCGCTGTGGTCCTAAGCCGAAAAGGTGCAGTGGAATACGTCGTAGTCGGCTCATCAACCGCCATTGACTACCTCCCGCCACTCAAGAGCGGCTCCCCAGGATCCTCAAGACTCAATGGCCTTAGACTCGTTCAGTGCCACCTCAAAGGTGAACCTCTGGACAAAGTCGACTTCCATAGACTCTCTACCCTCTCCATGGACCTCACCCTCGCTTTGGATGCATCGCCGGCCGCTAACTCCATGCCAGCCCAGGCCGCTTGGCTCCTGCCCGTGAACCCCGAGGGAAAATACTACCACGTTACCGACCCCGTCCCCCTCCACCGCCTCGGAATTGACTTCGCTCAACTCATCAATGACCTCGAGGAGCAGCACCGACGCCGTGTCAGGACCCCCGACGATGTTGCTGACGAGTCCGACGCCGAACGGGCCATCCTCGTCTTCCTAAACGACGGACGCTATCAGAACCCCCAATGGGAACTCGAAGAACTCACCGAACTGGTCTCCTCCGCTGGCCTCCACCTCCTCGATACCGTCGTCCAACAGAGAAGAGCCGATATCACCTGGTTCATCGGCAAAGGCAAGCTCTTGGACCTCGCCCTCATGGCCAGACAAAACCGAGCCGACCTCCTCGTCTTCGCACCGGAACTCTCCCCAGCTCAGGTCCGAAATATCTCATCCTTCGCCGATATCAGAGTCATCGACCGTACACAACTCATCCTCGATATCTTCGCACAACGGGCAAAAAGCACCGACGGAAGACTCCAGGTCGAATTGGCCCAGCTCAAGTACCTCCTGCCCAGACTCTCCGGCTTCGGTGCCCAAATGGCCCGGTTCAAAGGCGTAACAGGCATGCGAGGCCCTGGCGAAACTAAACTCGAACTCGACCGCAGAAAAATCCGCCGCAGAATCAGCTCCCTGGAAGACCAACTCAAACTCCTCTCCTCCCGCCGCCGAGAACGAAGAAAACTCCGAGAGAGATCCGGTATCCCCGTCGTCTCCATCGTTGGCTACACCAACGCAGGAAAATCCACCCTCCTCAATACCCTCACCAAGGCCAGCGCTCTGGCCGAAAACAAGCTCTTCGCCACCCTCGACCCCCATAGCAAACGCCTCCGCTTCCCCGAAGACCAGGAGATAATCCTCACAGATACCGTCGGCTTCATCCGGGAACTCCCGAAAGACCTCGTCGCTGCCTTCAGAGCAACCCTCGAGGAACTCGAGTCGGCCGACCTCCTCCTTCATGTGGTCGATGTCTCAAGCCCAAGAGCCGAGGAACAACTCCTCGCCGTTGAACAGCTCCTCCATGATCTCAATCTGGCTCATGTTCCCAGACTTACCCTGCTGAACAAAATGGACGCCATGCCCAACCCCGCCCAAATCGAACACCTGGCGCAACGCTACGGAGCCATCCCAGTCTCTGCTCTCTCGAAAGCCACACTCAGACCCCTCGTGGACCAACTGCGTGATTGGCTTGGTCATACCCGCTTAATTCAAACTGAAGAGGTTGAACATGAAGAACTTTGTACTCGACACTAATGTGCTGTTGCACGATCCAAATGCCTTGAATGCCTTTGAGAAAAACAACGTCATAGTTCCAGTCTACGTTTTTGAAGAAATAGACAATTTCAAGAAACATCAGGACGAACTGGGACGGAACGCAAGAACCGTCTCAAGAATGATGGATAGATACCGGAAACTCGGCTCCCTCAAAACCGGCGTCAAACTCGAGAGCGGAGGCTCCCTCCGCGTCCTCTTCGCCGACGGAGATATCCCAGCAGACCTCAAGACTCAATCAGTGCAGGATGATAAAATCCTTGCCGTGGCACTCAACCTCTCGCAGGTCGAGCCATCTATCGAAACCGTGTTCGTTACCATGGATACCAATCTCCGCATCAGAGCCGATGCCCTGGGTATCAGAGCCGATGACTACGAAAAGGGCCACGTGCGCCCCGTCGAGATGTACTCCGGGTACGCAGACGCTTCCCTGCCCGCCCCCGAAATCGAACGCCTCATGAAAGAGGGTCGCATCGAGTTCGCCCTCCAGGGAGAGTACTTCGCCAACCAACTCCTCACCATCACCGACCCAAATGACCCCAACTGGACCGCCCTCGGCCGTGTCAGTCGCGATAAACACCACATCCTCTACATCAGCCCCGCCGAAGGAAAACGCAACGTCTGGGGCATCCGAGCCCGAAACAAAGAGCAGATCTTCGCCATGAACCTGCTCCTCGATGACTCCATCAAACTGGTCACCCTCGTTGGAAAAGCCGGAACCGGAAAGACCCTTATTGCCGTTGCCTGCGGCCTTCACAAAGTAACCGACGAGCAAACCTATGACCGCATGCTCGTCTCCCGCCCCATCTTTCCCCTCGGCCGAGATATCGGCTTCCTCCCCGGAACCGTCGAAGAAAAACTCAACCCCTGGATGCAACCCATCTACGATAGTGTTGACTTCCTCCTCTCCACCAACCGCAAAGAACGCAAGAACGGCGGTGGTCATATGGCCATCCAGGGACTCAAAGACATGGGAATCATCCAAATCGAACCACTCACCTACATCAGAGGCCGCTCCATCCCCAACCAGTTCCTCATCGTCGATGAGGCCCAAAACCTCACTCCTCATGAGGTCAAAACCATCCTTACCAGAGCCGGAGAAGGCACGAAGGTGATTCTAACTGGTGATCCCTACCAGATCGACAATCCCTACTTGGATTCATTGAATAATGGATTAATGTATACTCTCGTTCACTTCAGGGACGCACCAATTGCCGGCACAATGACCCTGGAACGGGGAGAACGCTCCGAACTAGCCGAACTGGCCGCCAATCTTCTGTAGCGGCGGCCTAACCGCCTCCCAATTACTTCTTCTTACCACCCTTCTCCGCCTTGGGCTTGCCTGCCCCCTTGGGCTGCTCCAGGCCGGCCTCAGCCTCAACCGCAGCGCTCACGCCCTGGCTGGCCTGCTGAAAATCCACCGCAAAGTGCGTGTCAATCATCTGCTCAAAGTAACTCTTCGGCTTCCAACCCACCGCCCTGCCCACTTCCTTGCCGTATCTGTAAGCCACGATGGTCGGCGTGCCCCTCACTCCCATCCGACTCGCTGACTTAGGATTCTCAGAGGCGTTCAACTCACATACCTTGACCTTGCCCGCATACTGGTCCGCCAACTCCACAATCGTCGGCGCAAGCTTGTCGCATGGCTGACACCCAGGACCCCATACATCTATCAATACCGGACCTCTGTGCGAGAGCACTTCCTGATGAAAATTCGCATCTGTTATGCTCGTTGGCATAGTCTTCTCAGCACCAAAAAAAATCTTCTTCAGCCATCCCATCGTGTCACCTCCTGAGAGCCTCAATCGACCACGGCCTAAACGAGCCCACCCTCCGTCAAAGGTTACAGATTTTGTGGGCAAGCGCAGGGAATCATAGTGTCGGGGGGCGGGGTAGGGGGGCGTCAACTCAACAACTCGGGAACCTCTCCGACCAACGACGTCGCAACGTGGTGACACTGGTTGCGACCCGCATGCTTGGCCGCATACATCGCCGAGTCCGCAAGAGCAATCAGATGGTCTGAATCGGTGCTGTCCACACCGTAGGTCGCTATGCCTATAGACACAGTGACCCCCTTCAGACGCGGATACTCCGGAAAGCGCAACGCCTCCACGCTCGCCCGAATCCGCTCCGCAAGCCTCATCGCCCCGTCGGGACCAGCATCCTCCAAGATGGCCATGAACTCCTCTCCGCCGTACCGACCAGCGTAGTCCACCGCTCGAAGATTGGTCCTCATCACGTCAGCAAGACGCTTGAGAACAAGATCGCCTGCCTGATGACCATACCTGTCGTTCACTGACTTGAAATGGTCCATGTCGCAGAATAGAACCGACATCGGCCGCCCTGTCCGCTTCGCCCGCTCCGTGGCCTCGTGCATCCTGCCCAGCAACGCTCGCTGGTTCGGCAGGCCCGTTACCGGATCGCTCACCGCCAACCGCTCCAACGTCCTGTTGCTCTCAGCATTGGCAAGAGCCTGAGCGCAGTAGTCCGCAAACAGCGTCACCGGTACCAACTCGTCGCTCGTTATCCCCCGGGCCCGCACATCCCTGTTCATCTTCCCATCCACCAACAACAGAAACCCGAAGATACTCCCCTGCGCCCGCATGGGCAGCACAAGACAGCTATCGCCAGGATCCAAGTAGAAATTCAAACCCTGGCCGAAAGGCTGCGCCATCCCCGACCGGAATACGTAACGCTCAGGAACCGGTCCCGATGCATTGGCAGCTACTGCACAAAGATTGCCCTGCAAAGTGAAGCGCTTGCTCATCAGCGCAATCAAATCTGCACTGCTAACCCCGCATATTTCAAACTCCTGACCGCCTATGTCCGTCCTGTGCGCCATCACACAGTGCGAAAAAGGAGAGAGCCGAGTCGCATACCTAACCATCGTCTCGTATACCGACTGGAACCCCTTGGAGTGCGATAACTCGTGCACCGCTTCAATGGCCTGCTGAAAATGCCTTGCCAGTCGCAAACTGCTTCTAAGACGCTGCTCCGTCACCAAGGCGTCCGATACCAGCCGGCCAACCTGGTTCGCTACATCCGCATCTGCGGCCCATGGGCTCTCCGTGGTCCGCTCCAACACGAAGACCCCCGCCAGCTTGTCCTGGAAACGCACAGGAACCACCGCCACACGCTCGGGTGTCACACCGTTTACGTACAGCGGCAACGACCGAGGCTCGCTCTCGGAGACATGCACCGGAAACATCCCGGGAGCACGCAATGCCATAGCCAATCTCGTCTTGGCGATAGGAATAGTCGCCGGATTCAACGAACTCTCAAGATCAGACAACGAACAGATCGGCACAAGAGACTCGCTCTTGTCGTGATACCAGTAGAAGACCACCGTCCTGCACTTCAACATCCTCTTTATCAACGGCATCAACGACTGTGCTAACGCCTCTGGCGACGTCGCTGGCTCCATCTCCGGTGGCAACGGTGTCGCCATACTCAACTCGCCAACCCTCTGCCCCACGCGAACCCTAACGTCCGTCACATCACGACTCCAGAGCCGCTGTTGACGCTTCGCTCGGGCAACCTCAGCCGCCGCCACAAATGGCAACGCAGCGGCGGCCAACACCAAAGCCGCCAGTGTGGGAATCACCTCCGTCAATGAGGCATATCCCCCAAAATACCGAGCGGCCTCGCCCCCAGTCAGAGCAGCCAACACCCACACCGATGCCGTCGATAAGCCGAACGCCGCCCCCATCGTCAACAGCAACCCCAAACCAAGATAAGATGCCACGCTTGGCTCGATGCCCAGGACCAATGTCACCGAATAAAAGAGAGCAATCATCAGCACCGCAGGGGCAGTCTTCATGAACCTCCCCCCGGATACCATCCGCCTGGTAGCCCTTCTAAATCGGTCCTTTCCGCTAAGTCTAGAGACAATATTCATGCGTTCCCCCTCTTCTTCCGGGGGATACTAGCCCCATCTGATCAAAGGGGCAAATTTGCGATCTTTGGAGATCTTACGCGGGCGGGCCCCACCATGGCCCCTCTTGTATCTCCACCCGCCTGACAGCCCTCTTCCCCCAACAGTGGTTCAAACGCCCTTCAATACTTCCCATATCTCCTGGGGCTCCGCCATAGCACCAACACCCCAATCTCCACACGCCAACAGCCGCTCCTGAGGCCGAACCAGCGTGAACCGCTCGCCGAGATCCTCCCCAAGTACCCCCAGATTCCGCTGCATCGCCGGGTGAAGCCACATACGCGTGTTCATCGCCGGCGCAACTACCACACGACATTTCTCATGTAGCGCCATATAAACAGTAGAAAGCAAGTCATCAGCAATACCGTTTGCCATCTTGCCGATCGTGTTAGCCGTAGCTGGAGCAACGACAAAAACATCACCCCACTTCGCCAATTCAATGTGATCAATCTGGGACTTATCCCGACCGGCAAACATTTCAATGTTAGCGGCATTGCCCGAGAGCGCTTCTACGGAAAGCCTGGTGACAAACTCCAAAGCGTTCTGAGTTAATATACACCTGACCTCACCACCAGATTTAACAATAAGACGGACCAGTTCCAGAGAGCGGTATGCTGCGATACCACCAGTAATCCCGAGAATAATCCGTTTGCCTTTTAGTTCTTCTGACATCTTTTCTCCAGTACTTCCAACAGGGCTCCCGCTAACTCACTTCTGCTCGTTACGCGGTACAATACCTGGTCCAAAGTAGCCACCATGGCGCCATGATCCCCCCTCCCCATTCCCTCACAACGGTTCGCAACAACAACTCCCGCACCTGTTCGCCGTAACAACGCCCGAGCACGCTCCAACAATTCACCCTCGTCCTCCAGCGATTCCAACTTGAACACCACCAGCCATGCCCCCCTAAGCAAAGGAACCATCTGATCCACAACCTTCGGAGCGCTTACTAACCTCAAGTTCCACTCCCCTAACCCCGATGAAACCTTCCCACTGCTGCGCTCAACCGTATAATCCGCCACCGCCGCACTGTGCACCACCGCATCGTACCTGTACTCGGATAGCCTCCCCCGAACCCTGGCCAGAAGGTCCGCAGCAGACGAGAACTCCTCGCTCTGCAACAACCCCACCGAAGACATCCACTCACTAGCCCCCGCACTGCCAACCCCCCGAAGCCAATGCACCGTGTGATATCGCCTCAACGCCTCCTCACAAATCAACCTCCCCGTCGCCCCAGTGCTACTGTTACCAATATATCTGACATCATCTATGGCCTCCCGAGTCCCCCCCGACGTAACCAGGATTCTCACATCGCACCTCCGCAACCAAACCTACCGATACCACGAATCTCCCCCCGCCGCAACGTGAGCGCTTGCCCACCGTCCCACCCCCCCTTCCCTTTTCCCCCCTCCCGCAATCCCACCCCCCCCCCAAAAAG
>CAZQHM010000117.1:3267-14136 GCA_964593355.1 uncultured Myxococcales bacterium | reverse complement strand
CTCGGTCGGCGTCTTGCGCTCTGCTATGTTCTTCACTGCAGGAGGCGGCGTGGCATCAAGTGCTCTCGGTTGCCGCGGGTTGGCGTCTGGCGCTCTGGGCTCCTGCCCCGTGCCCGCGGCTTATGCCGACTCCTGGCACGCTACTTTCACGATTCTCAGAAGGCCGCACTTGGGGCACCGGATGAGCACCTGCCCTTCTGCATCCACCGTGAACTCCCAGTCGTGTTGTCTCACCACGAAGAGCCCGCCCCGGATCTTGCCAAGCAGTTTCCCGCAGCCCTTGCACTTCACGTCACCACTCTCTTCCGCTGCCATCGTCGCCTCCACATGGTTGGGCACCGTTACACATTCGGGCCTATGAGATCGCTGAAAATGCCCGATGTTCGGCGGTCCGTGGTTGGAAGCGTTGGAAAGCTTGTGGTGAGCGGCTCTTCTGGTAACCGCTGACGCGGCAGAGCAAGATGATCCCATCGTGCGACCTCGCATGACAAAGGGTTGGTGGGCTTGTCCCCAACCGTGCCCATTGTCCGAAGGCCGCAATTTCCCTGGCCAAGACGTCATCAGGCGATCAAACGCCTTTTCTTGACGAGACAGGGGTGCTGTGCCTAGATCATAGGCGAGTTGGGGGTTCTTCACAGGTTCCTCTCGACTGTCAATTCAACCCGGTGCTGTTGGCGCAGCCCGGGTTGAAACGTTTAAGGGGCACTTCGCTACTTGCGCCGGGCCCCTGGCACCTCCTCATGATTCTCAAAAGGCATCCATTGGTTCGGGCCAAGCTTAACAGCAAGACCCCGAGCCTCCAAATCGCGCAAGGCGTTCTGAATGCTCTGGTGATGGGCCGGTACGGCGCCCATGATGTCCTGGTAACCAACCGGCCGTGACGTACTGCGCAGGAATTCCATGATCTTTCGGTTGAGCGGGGGCCCCTCGGGGAAAGAGGAGCGTCGGGTGGGTTGCCCACTGGAGCGGCGGGGCCCCATTGCATCACCCAGCCCGTCCACGTCGCGCAGCAGTTCCTCCACGTCGCCAACCACCGAGTCGTCCGACATGCCCATGATCCGGGCAAGCTGGATCCGCAACTCACCGGCCTTGGTCTCAAGCCGATGGATGCTGACACTTAGCTCAATGACTCGCTGCATCTTCAGTCGGTCGTCCATGGGACCCTCCTGGCGAGGGGCTTCCTCCCCATTATGATGCCGAAAGTATTCCGGCCCATTTCGAGGCGCAAGCGGAATTCCCTTGCTTCGTGATCGTTGGAACGCGGCAGATGATCTGACTGCAACCCCATGCTCCATGCCGCGCAGTGTCACGGACCCGATGCCTGCTGCCCGATCCTGGTTTATCCTCCGTAGGAGGGTCGTGGCGTAGGCGGCGAAGAAAGTCAGATCACTTATGCCAAATGATCACATTCGAGCGATCGCAACCCCTCTGGGGTGCCCTGTCCCAGATCTGCCCCAACGGGTGCGTTTCTCCTTCCGATGCGGTTCCGGAGGGTTTCATGACGTCCACATCGACGGAAAACCAGTCAAGAAAGGCAGCGTCGCAGGTGGCAGAACTGCTGGCCATGGCGTACCTGAGATACCGGGCCAGGCAGGCGGTGACGAAGGCACGGGAATCGGCTTCTCAGGCGGAGAAACCCCTTGATGATGTCGCCCCCCGAGGGAGGGTTCGGACACCGGAGAATCGGACTCCGGGTCAGGGGAGATTGCTATGACGACACAACCCGATAGCCAGGCCAGGAAGCCAAGCATCCTGAACCAACTGGCAGAGCTGGACAGCCTGCCGACCGAGGAGTTGAAGACCCGGTGGGTGGCGCTGTACGGCAAGGAACCGCCACGGTTCAACCGGCAGTTCCTCATCCGACGACTGGCGTACCGAATCCAGGAGATTGCCTACGGCGGTCTCACCGGCGACGACTACCAGCGCATGGACCGAGTGCTGAACGAGCAGGGCTACAACCACCTGGGCCTCAAGCTGGGGCGGGGCAAATCCGGAGCTGTTGACCGACCCATTCCGGGCACCCGCCTGATACGGGAGTGGCAGGGCAAGAAGCACGAAGTGACGGTCCTGGCCAATGGCTTTGAGTACCAGGGCAAGCCGTACCGGTCGCTGACTGCGGTGGCACGGGACGTCACCGGATCGAACTGGAATGGCCTTGTCTTTTTTGGCTTGCGTCGCCCCGTCAAGCCCGAGCGTGGAGGCAATGATGGCTTCGAGCAGTAGAACAGCCAAGGTCGTGGAAGCGCCGGTGACGAAGCCGGCCGTCCGATGTGCCATCTACACTCGCAAGAGCACCGATGAGAATTTGGAATCCAGTTTCAATTCGCTGGATGCGCAGCGAGAGGCATCGGAGAACTACATTCGTTCCCAGCAGCACGAAGGCTGGGTGATACTCCCCGAGCGCTACGACGACGGCGCCATCTCAGGGGCCACCTTGGAACGCCCGGCACTCCAGCGACTGCTGGCCGATGTGCGCCAGGGCAAGGTGGACACGATTGTCATCTACAAGATCGATAGACTCTCCCGCTCCCTCATGGACTTCACAAAGCTGGTCGAGGAGTTGGAGCAGTTCAACGTCTCGCTGGTGAGCGTAACCCAGCAGTTCAACACCACGACCAGCATGGGCCGACTCACGATGAACATCCTGCTCTCGTTCGCCCAGTTCGAGCGAGAGGTGAGTGCCGAGCGTATCCGGGACAAGATTGCGGCAGAGAAGAAGCGGGGCCGCTGGGTCGGTGGGCAACCGCCATTGGGGTACGAGATTGACAAGGCGAATCGGCGGTTGGTCATCATCCCCGACGAGGCCGTCGTTGTGCGGTACGTCTTCCGCAGGTTCGTGCAACTTCGCTCGATGCTGATGGTGGCACATGAGATGAACGCAAAGAGGTACCAGAGCAACGGGCGGCCCGGGAAGAAGCCGGCCCCCTGGAACAAGGCGACGGTCTACCGCACCCTGAACAACGTCGCCTACGTCGGACTCATCCGGCATCACGACCAGACGTACAAGGGCGAGCACGAGGCCATCATCGACCAGGAGTTGTGGGACGAAGTCCACGCCATTCTGAACACGAACCCCATCGTGAGGGGTCGAGCAACGCGGTCGACGTCTGAAGCACTGCTGCGGGGCCTTATCCGGTGCGGCCACTGCGACATGTCCATGGGAATCACATACACGAAGAAGCAAGGAAAGCAGTACCGCTACTATCTGTGCGGCCACGCCGAGAAGAGTGGCCGAGACGCATGCCCCGTGAAGAGCATCCCGGCTGGCGACGTGGAGGCAGCGGTGATGCTGCAACTCCGGCGCATCTTCCAGGCGCCCGAGATCCTCGGCGAGGCCTTCCGGGTGGTGCAGCAGCGGGAAGAATCCGACCGGCGTTCCCTCGAAACGGAGCGGGCGTTGCTGGAGAAGGAGTTGACCACGTTGCGGACCAACGCCTCACTCCTGGTCCAGAACACCTTCGGGCGGATGTCCGAGTCCGGCGACGGCAGCCCTCAGTTCGTTGCCGAGGAGTTGCATCGGATGGAGAAGCAGGCAGCGGAGGTGCAGCAGAAACTGAATCAAGTGCTGGCGCAACTGGACATGCTCAAGACTGCCCCGACCTCCGAGCCGGAGTTGCTCGAGGAGTTGGGCGTTCTCGACCGGGTCTGGGGCGAACTCTTCCCGGCAGAGCGAGAGCGGATCCTGCGCCTCATGGTCGAGAGCATCACGGTCACAACCAGCGGCCTGACGCTGGTGCTCAAACTCACCGGCGTTGCCAGCGTCCTCTCGGAACTGGGCGCCGACATGACCAGCCCCGAAGTCAGGGAGAAGTACCAGGGCACCGACGGCACCCTCCGACTGGAAATCCCCATGCGATTCAAGCATCGGTCTGGCCGCAAAGAGATCCTGCTCCCGGACTCGACGACTGCCGAGGCCCCGGACTCCACCCAGGAGTCCCTCGTCATCGCAGTCGCCCGAGCCCACCGCTGGCTTGCCCTCCTCGAGGAAGGCCGCTTCAACTCCGTCGGCGAATTGGCCGAGGCCGTGGACATGGACTCTTCGCAGATGAGACGGCACCTAGCGTTGACCAGCCTCAAGCCGGACCTCGTGCGGCAAATCCTGGACGGCGTGGAACCGGAGGGTGTGAGCCTGAAGCAGTTGCTGAAGGGGGTGGAGGTGAGGTGGGTGGAATGGAACGGCCCGACTGACTGAAATCCCTTGGTCCCAGATAGGGGATCTGCTAATTGTCATTCCAGACTTGAACGTGTGAGTGTGGAGGTGAACATGCTCGGTACGATGCGTTGTGGCTATCTTGTTCCGGTCTTGGCGATGTGGCTGTTATCTTGTGGCGGTAGTGACGACGACCCGCAGCTGGGAGGCCTTGGCGAGAGTTGCACAAAGGCCGCCGATTGTGAGCTAGGGCTGAAGTGCTTGAACCTCGTTTGCGAGCAGGCGGGAGGCAACTGCCCATTGGACAGGGACTGCTCGAGTCTGGAGTGCGGCCGGGATCCTGTTTGTGGGGAATCCTGTGGGACCTGCGGCGACGGTGAGACGTGCCAAGCAGGTGCTTGTGTCTCTGGTGAATGCGTTGCGAATTGCTCCGGCTTGGAGTGCGGCCCGGACCCGGAATGCGGAGACTCATGCGGGACATGTGAGGATGGAAAGAACTGCGACGGTGGTACTTGCGTGGCTGGCGAGTGCGCTCCTGACTGCAGCGGTCTTGAGTGCGGCCCTGACCGACTATGTGGTCAATCGTGTGGCACTTGCACCCAGGGTTTGACCTGCTCGTTCGGCCTTTGCGGCACGCTCGCTGCTGGAGAGTCGTGGTTCGATTCGGACTCTGATCTGACTTGGCAAGTTGTGCCAACTGGGGGACTGATGAACTTCGAACAGGCGAAACGGCACTGTGAGACTCTCCGCCTCGCGGGCAATTCTGATTGGAGTTTGCCCACGATTGGCAAGCTTCGCACACTCATTCGTGGTTGTAACACGGCGTACGACGGTTGCTGCTTGGTAGGGAAGGAAGAGAGTTGTTTCGATGCTTCGTGCCATGATGATTGTTGCAACGGTTGTACCGGCGCAAGTGGTCCTGGTAAGTACGGTCAGTATTGGCCAGACGAGATGAACGGTGACATAAGGGCGTACTGGTCCTCGTCACCCATGGGCATGCAAGACGACTTCGCATGGTCTGTGGCCTTCTGGGACGGCTCAATTGGCACGTCGCCGGTCGCTCAAGGAAACAACGTGCGCTGCGTGCGGTAGAACGTTTTCTTCTCACAGGAGATAGCGATTTGGGGATAGTGTGGAAGTGAGACAAACGGCCGCTCAGTCCAAGACGAGTTTCTTCTCCGCCTGCTGATGGTGGCACACGACATGAACACCAAGAAGTGTCAGAGCAACGGTCGGCCCGGGAAGAAACCAGCGCCGTGGAACAAGGCGACGGTCTACCGCACCCTGAACAACGTCGCCTACATCGGCCTCATCCGGCATCACGACCAGACCTACAAGAGCGAGCACGAGGCCATTATCGACCAGGAGCTTTGGGACGAAGTCCCCGCCATCCTGAACACGAACCCCATCGTCCGGGGCCGAGCAACGCGGTCGACGTCTGAAGCACTGCTGCGGGGCTTATCCGATGCGGCCACTGCGACATGTCCATGGGAATCACGTACACGAAGAAGCAAGGGAAGCAGTACCGCTACTATTTGTGCGGCTACGCGGAGAAGAGCGGCCGAGACGCCTGCCCCGTGAAGAGCATCCCAGCCGGCGACGTGGAGGCGGCGGTCCTGCTGCAACTCCGGCGCATCTTCCAGGCCCCCGAGATCCTAGGCGAGGCCTTCCTGGTCGTGCAACAGTGTGAGGAGTCCGACCGGCGTTCTCTCGAGACGGAGCGGACGTTGCTGGAGAAGGAACTGACCACGCTGCGGACCAACGCCTCGTTGCTGGTGCAGAACACCTTCGGGAGGATGTCCGAGTCCGGCGACGGCAGCCCCCAGTTCGTTGCCGAGGAGTTGCACCGCATGGAGAAGCAGGCAGCTGAGGTGCAGCAGAAGTTGAATCAAGTGCTGGCGCAACTGGAGATGCTCAAGACTGCCCCCACCTCCGAACCGGAACTGCTGGAGGAGTTGGGCGTTCTCGACCGGGTCTGGGGCGAACTGTTCCCCGCCGAACGTGAGCGAATCCTCCGTCTGATGGTGGAGAGCATCACGGTCACAACCAGCGGCCTGACGCAGGTGCTCAAGCTCACCGGCGTGGCCAGCGTCCTCGCCGAACTGGGCGCCGACATGACCAGCTCCGAAGTGCGCGAGAAGTACCAAGGCACCGACGGCACCATGCGAGTCGAAATCCCCATGCGCTTCAAACACCGAAGCGGTCGCAAGGAGATCCTGCTCCCCGATTCCACAACGGCCGAGGCACCCGACGCCACCCAAGAGTCCCTCGTCATCGCCGTCGCCCGGGCCCACCGCTGGCTGGCCCTCCTCGAGGAAGGCCGCTTCAACTCCGTGGGCGAGCTGGCCGAGGCCGTCGACATGTACTCTTCGCAGATGCGACGCCACCTGGCGTTGACGTCGCTTAAGCCCGACCTGGCCCGGCAGATCCTGGACGGTGTGGAACCGGAGGGCATGAGCCTGAGGCAGTTGCTGAAGGGGGTGGAAGTGAGGTGGGAGGAATAGGAAGGTTCGTCCAACTGAATTCCTCTTGCTTTCCGACTGCATCTCTGCTAGTGCTCATCCCACAGATGAACTAGTGAGATCGGAGGCAATCATGCACTGTAGAACGTTTCGGGTCTTTCCGGCCCTGGCTTTAGCCTTGGTGGTGCTTTCGTGCGGCGGCGGCAGCGACGACCCAAGCGGGCGCCTGAGCCAGGTGGGCGAGACGTGCAGCAAGACAGGGGACTGCGATTCCGGTTTGGTCTGCGTGGGAGCCGTTTGCCAGCAGGAGGGGGCGATCTGCCCCGACGACAAAGAGTGCTCGGGACTGGAGTGTGGCCCGGACCCTGTCTGTGGGACAAGCTGCGGTACCTGCTCGGGCGACCAGTCGTGTTCTGAGGGGGCGTGCGAGGGCTGCGCTCCTTCGTGCGGGGGCAGGGAGTGTGGGGACGACGGCTGCGGAGGGAGCTGCGGGGAATGCAGCGGGGCTGGCTCTTGCCAGGATGGCGGGTGTGTCTCCTCTCCTATGTCAAACTTGACATGGCAGAACCCTCCATCGGAGAACGACATGACCTGGTCTGAGGCAAAGCAGTACTGTTCGGACCTTGATGTGGACGGGCACACAGACTGGCGCCTGCCGACCATTGGGGAACTTCGTTCCTTGATTCGCGGCTGCCCGGCGACGGAGTGGGGAGGGAGCTGCGGGGTCGATGACGATTGCTTGACATCTTCATGTGGACATGGAACATGCCATGGTTGTAGTAACATCGGCTGCGCTGGTGGTTGTTGTTGGCCAGATGGTATACAAGGATGGTGTAGTTTCTATTGGTCGTCTTCGCCCGTCGAGGACGATGATATCTACGCGTGGGTCGTCAAATTCAACGAGGGCGGCGTCAACTACGCCGGCGTCCACAACTACGGCATCCTTGTCCGTTGTGTGCGGTAGCGTTTCTTTGAGACCGCTTTTTGAGGATTTGATTATTGGGTTATTTGATCATTATACCCGAGCGAATCGAAAGTCATTTGGTGGCCTTCTGTTAACATAGTACTAAATGGCGAAATATGACCAGTTACCGATCTACAAGAAGGCGCTGGAGCTGATCGTGTTCCTCGAGAATGCTGTGCGGGGCTTTTCGCGTTTTCACAAGTGCAGCATCGGGGAGCGGATGCGGCAGACATCCTGGGACGTGATCACGCTGGTAGTGCGGGCGAACAACACGTCGGTGGCGGCGCGGCGGCCGATACTGGTCGCGCTGCGGGACAAGGTCGAGGACGTGAACATCGCACTGGTGGTGGCCAAGGAGTTGCCTTCGACAGGCCCCCGAGTGGGCCGCTCTCTTCGAGTCCGAGCTTGAGGGCTAGTCCCAATGCCGATCAGTTAGGCCGGACGGGCGCTTGGCAGGCGGGTAGCACCGCTCTTGGAAGCTGCTGTTGAAATGGGGTTGCGACTGAGTTTAAGCGGGATCATGCTGGCGATATCGTATGGAGGCAGGCGATGTCACTGGCAGAGGATCTTGGCGACGTTGCAACGGCGGTGGCGCCAGCGCAGTTTGAGTCGTTTCAAAAGCACTTGGACCCTGCATGGATTGCGGAGTCTCTGCAAGTCACTGGGACGGCAACGATTCGTCGCCGGCGATTGCCGGCCGAGCAAGTCGTATGGCTGGTCATCGGGATGGCGATGTTTGCCATGCGGTCCATGAGGGACTTGGTGGCGAGCCTCGATTTAGCGATGCCCGCAGGGAAGTCGGAGGTGGCTCCAAGTGCCATCTCTCAGGCCCGGTCTCGGGTCGGTAAGGCACCGTTATCGTGGCTCTTCGAGCGGTCTGGCCGAGCTTGGGCTACCCGGAGTGCGGAGGGCCTGAGATGGCGTGGACTGGCTGTGCTGGGGATGGACATGTCCACGTTGAGAGTGGCCGACTCTCAGGAGAATCGGACTGAGTTCGGAGGCCAGTCGGGTGACCAGAAGCGAGGAGAGAGCGGATACCCGATGGTGCGGCTACTGGCGTTGATGGTGCTGCGGTCCCACATCCTGCTGGGGGCGAGACTCGGGCCGTACAAGGGGAGCAGCGAGATGAGCCTGGCCAGGGAGATTGTGGCGGAGGTGCCAGACGACTCGCTGTTGATCATGGACCGAGGCTACCTGAATTGGGCGTTCCTGGAAGGACTTGAGAAGGGCGGGAAGAACCGGCACTGGCTTACGAGGGCGAAGAGCAACACGAAGTGGAAGGTCATCCACCACAATGGCCCGGGTGACGACGTGGTCGAACTGCCCTTGTCATCCGCAGCGAGGAAGAAGGACCCATCCCTGCCTGAGACATTGTGGTGCCGAGCCGTCCGATACCAGCGCAAAGGGTTTCAGCCTCAGACCCTGCTGACCTCCCTGTTGCAACCGAGCCAGTACCCAGCCAAGGAGTTGGCGAGTCTGTACCACGAGAGATGGGAAATCGAACTCGGATTCGGCGAGGTGAAGACGGACCTGCGCAAGCGCCAGGAGACACTTCGAAGCAAGACCCCGGACGGTGTTCTGCAGGAAGCATGGGGACTTCTCCTGGCCTACAACTTGATCCGAGTAGAAATGGAGCAAGTCGCCGCCGAGGCAGGCGTCTCCCCCATGCGGATCAGCTTCGTGATGGCCATGAACCTCATCCAAAACGAATGGCTTTGGTGTTCCATGGCCAGTCCAGGGACCATCCCAGAGAAACTGCAACGCATGAGGACCGAGGCTTCTCGGTTTGTCCTACCCGAGCGCAGGCCCGACCGGACATACCCCAGGGCGGTCAAGGTAAAGATGAGCAACTACGCCAGAAAACGCCCCACGACAAAGGCTGGAAAGGCGGCCACGCCACCGCCGCAGGAGCTTAAGTGAATGGCATTGGGGCTAGTCCCTTAGAGTCGAGGACAGGCCCTTCGAGGGGGAGGCGTTTGTCAACCACAAATCCTTCCGGTTGATAGCGAAGACGGCGGCTGATACGGGCCCTTGGTTGAGCCGACTCGGAAGGCTGGCCTCAGTCACGTGGTTCCTCCCCCCCATTCCGCCGTCTCAATCTCTACTCCCACCGGGAATCGAACTGTGCCAATCTGGCAACACCCCCGAAAAGTGCCTCCGACCCGCATGGATGCTGGCCGAAACCCATATTGGACCCGAGTCTCGAAAAAACAGACCCGGTCCGTTTTCACAGAGAATCTGAGACAGAAGTGGCCCTTCCGGGGCGAGGATGGGGTGGATGCGATGGTGGTGGTGTCCGAAATCAGGAGCCTGCTGCACGACCACCCAAACGCTGACTTCGGCCTGCTGTCAGGCCGAGATGGTGGCGAAAATACTTAGTGATTACGTGAGGTTGTAGCCCTTCGACTCACTGCGTTCGCTCAGGGCACTCGCTTCGGCCCCAAGAAGGTGGCCTGCCACGAGGGAGGCCCCGAGAGGGGCCGAATCGAGTGGAGGCGCCGGGAATCGAACCCGGGTCCGGAAACGCTCAGCTCGGCGCGTCTACGTGTGTAGCCTTGTAAACTCGTCCAGTTGCATCGCCCACAGGCAGGCTATGCAACAGGGTTCCTACCGAAGTCTCGCCTTGGGAAGGATAGGAGGCCTCCCTTGGCCAGCCCGCTAAATGACGCCCTCCTGAAGCCACAGGCACTCCTCAGTCGGACGGGAGGCTCAGTTAATTAAGCCGCCATTGCATAAGTGTTATTGGCACTTAAAGTTTTTCCACGCTTGTTACGAGGTGCGTGAACTCCCCGACACGCAGCGACGGCCTCATTCATCCCCGTCGAAACCATGTCGCCCCCAATTGTCAAAGAATGCCCCGAAAGGGACTGTCTATAATAGGTGGTTCTGAGGGATGTGCAACAAGAAAATTGTAGCAGTCTCCAGGCCCTGCGCATGGGGTGCCCCCCCGGGGAATCTCCCCCGTCGCTCCGTCGTCCCCAAAACCGTTCCCAATACCGGCGACGTTGTGATACATACACAGATGGGACGCAGGCGTATTTGCGGAGATGAACAATGTTGAGGCAGTACTTATCCCTATTGTTCCTGCTGGTCGTCGGCGGCTGCGGCCAGGACGAGGCATCGGTAACGCTCCGCACCGCTGGCCAAAGCTGTGCCCGCACCGACGACTGCCAACCGGGGTTGGCCTGTGTGGCCCAGGTATGTGTGGCCGCTAATGGCGACGCCTTGGGCGATGACGGTGAGGGAACTGATGTCGATACGACCCCCGGGCCACCAGTCGGCGCTTGGACAGA
>CAZQHM010000117.1:0-3167 GCA_964593355.1 uncultured Myxococcales bacterium | reverse complement strand
CATGCTACTTTTAACTACGAGACTTCACGCCCTCATGGAGAATACATGCTTCGCCGATACAGTGCCCCTCTCTTGCTGCTACTGCTCTCCGTCGCTGCCACCGCATGCACTCAAGTCGACTCTACTCGCCTCCGCACCACCGGCCAAAGCTGTGCCCGCACCGACGACTGCCAACCTGGGTTGGCCTGTGTGGCCCAGGTATGTGTGGCCGCTGATGGCGACGCCTTGGGCGATGATGGTGAAGGAACTGATGTCGATACGACCCCCGGGCCACCGGTTGGCGCTTGGACCGACCCCCTCTCGGGGCTGACCTGGCAGGTCGAGCCGTCGGAGCAGACCCTTTCGTGGGCAGAGGCCGTCGAGTATTGTCGGAACCTGGAACCGGAGGGAACAACACAGTGGCGACTTCCCAATATCTCTGAACTTCGAACCCTCGTCAGAGGCTGCCCAGCCACGGAAATCGCCGGTAGCTGCAAGGTCCTGGAAGATGGATGCCTGGCCCATGAGTGCCGTGACAGTACCTGCACCGGTTGTTTGGCTGGGCTGGGGCCAGGGGTAGAGGGAGCATACTGGCCCGACGAGCTTCGTGGAGATACCTGGTCGTATTGGTCCTCCTCACCAGTCCAAGACATCAAGTCACATGCCTGGCGAGTGGCATTTGCCAGAGCCACCGTCTACTTCGAACCCCTGGACTATCATAAGTACGTCCGCTGCGTCCGGTAGCGTGGCCCAACTCGGCGGCCCATCCACCCCTGACCATCGCCGCCTCGCCGAACACACTCATTCTGAGGTCTACACGGCTGCTCAGATATCTCGATCCCCCCAGCAGCCGTCTACCCTGAGCGAGGCCAGGGCCGAGTCGAAGGGGGACGAGAATGGCGAGCAGTGGTCTAGGTCGCCGTTTCCCCGTGTTGCGTCTGCTCCCTCGTTGCCCTTTCCGTTGCCCTTGCCCTTGCCGTTGCCCTTGCCGTTGCCCTTGCCGTTGACGTCGCCGTCGCCGTCGCCGCCCTTTCCGTCGCCCTTTCCCTTGCCGATGCCGCTGCCAGCATGCCCTCCAAAGCCTTGACCAGGCAGGGGCCCTGCCAACACGCACCCTACCCGCTTCTTGACCATTCCCACAGTCCGGGGTGGCGTGTTACCATAGCCCCCTGTGTCTGCTTCTGGAGGTCTCATGCACTGCCATGCCTGCGGTACGAAACTGCCCGACTCCACTGCCTTTCGAATGCGATACTGCAACGCCTGTGGCGCCCAACTGACCGATACCCCTGACCCCGCCGGTGACGGGGCTCACCGGGACGGTGGTGGGCCCGGCGGCGCTGGGAGCGGGCCGTCTGCCTTTGAACCCGGGGCCGGAATAGGCGCTGGGGCCAAAGAACTGCTGGCCTCCGCCAAGGTGGAGTGCCCCAAGTGCAAGGCGTCCGTCGGAGCACTGCTGACCCAGTGCCCCAACTGCGGAGCGGAAACTGACTCATCCAAACGCTTCCAGGCTATCCTGGAGGTGGCAAAGGCACACAAGGTGCCCCTCAAAGAGGTCGCCACCGTCATCCGCAGCGCCAAACTCAAGCCTGGCGCCCGACGCTCGGGACTGCGCTTCCTGCTCTGGTGGACAGCCTTCTGGATCCTCATCGGCGGCTCTGCCGTGGCCGGGGGATTCCCAGGCACTCAGAAGATGGCAGCACCCGTGCTCTGCCCCGCAAACTATCAGCAGGCCATCGTGCCCGTGGAGATAACCTACCCCGAAGGCGGCGGAGTCAGTATCTCGGGCTCGCTCTATTGCATCGACAAAGAGGGCTTCGCCGTTGAAATCAGCGCCGTTGACGCCCACATCGCCGTCGGACTCATCGTGGGCGCCTTCGCCGCTGCCCCGTTCCTCCTCATGATCCTCATCGGTGCCCTCAGACGAGGGTTGGGAGGCAGCTCCACGCCTGAAACGAGAGGTGGTGGGCTTCGGGCTGGACGAGGCATTGGAGCAGGAGGAAAGAGATGAGAATTGCATCTACATACATACTTATTGTTACTCTATTCCTGTCACTCTCAGCGTGCCAGTGGGGCACCATCCCCGACGAGGAGTTCCAGGAGAAGTACGGCGACCGCATCAAAGGGCGCCTCGGGCTTAGCATGTTCTATGGCGATGAAGCCAGGAATCTTGCCGCCAAGATTAGAAGTGAACTGGGAGAGAATGCACTAATTCACGACATAATTTTGTACTACAACCGGGCAATAGTCACAGCGCAGGTGCCGAGCGACCCCTCCAAGATAGGTCACTACCTCTACGAAGAGGGCGATTGGACCGCCGACCCCAGTGCCCGCCCTATCACCAAAGAGCAGGCCGAGAGCTTCTTCCGGGCCTCGGACCTCCCGCTGGACCGCCTCCCAGAACTGGTGAAGCAGGCACAACAGGCCCTGGGGGAGCCGGATAAGTTCGTGAGAGTGGTGCAAGTCCGTCTGGACCGCAACTACCCCGACCACCTGAAGCTCACCTCGCCCGACACGCCGCCTGAAGAGGCCGCCCGCATCTCCCCAATCGGCCACCGTACTTTTGCCCCCGACGAACCCGGCATCAACCTCCAGTTCACCCTGGGCAGGGCCTCCGAATCATCCACGGTCACCACCAACGCTGCCGGGACGCCACACTCGGTGATCCGCTTCCAACCAATAACCCCACGAGTTGCCAATTAGTAATTACTTCAAATTCACGGGGATGCGTGCTAACGTGCCCCGATGCCTTGCCGGGGGACCTGATGGATACATGGGAATTGCTGGACAGCTCGGAAATCAACGCTACGACGAAGGTGATGAGGCTGATGCGGCGGGGCAAAGAGTACTCCATCATGGTGGACGCTTGCCCCCTGATGGGCAGCACTGTGCACGGTTCGGAGGATGCGCTGGCGGAGTTGGCGTGCAAGAAGTTGGGGGACAGGGAGGGGAAGAGGATACTGGTTGGGGGGCTGGGGATGGGGTTTACGTTGGCAGCGGCGCTGGCGCATGGGGGCGAGGGGTGTGAGGTGTGGGTGGCGGAGCTGACAGGGGCGGTGGTGAGGTGGAATGAGACGTTTCTGGGGCACCTGGCCGGCTTTCCGCTCAAAGACCCAAGGGTTAAGGTTCACCAGGGCGACGTAGCCGACCTCATCCGAACCAAGCGGCGTTTCTGGGACGCAATCCTTCTG
>CAZQHM010000116.1:0-14144 GCA_964593355.1 uncultured Myxococcales bacterium | reverse complement strand
GACACGAATACCCGTCCAACCCCAACGCCACGGTGACACGAATACCCGTCCAACCGCAACGCAACGGTGACACGAATACCCGTCCAACCGCAACGCCACGGTGACTGAGTGCATTGCGATGCCTGGAAAAGTGCGGTAGCATTGGGAGCTTGGGGCGGTTGGGCGTTTCATCCCCCACGAAGGCTTCGGAGGAGAGAATGCCTGAGATCAGCCGATTCCTTGGGATCGTGATTTACATGTATTTTAAGGAGCATAGTCCTCCTCATTTTCACGCAGAATATAATGACCACAAAGCATCCATACAGATCTCTCCGATTGGTCTATTGGGAGGCTCATTGCCTCCAAGGGTGATGAGCTTGGTTGTTGAGTGGGCGATACAACACCAAGAAGAGTTGATTGCTAATTGGAATAGCCTTAATACGACTGGGAGCTATGCCAGAATAGCTCCGCTGGTATAGGAACACTGGCATGCAACTTGAAGTAACACATGCTCATTTTATTGGAGACTATAAGGTTCTGCTCAAGTTCAGCAACGGAATGGAAGGGACCGCTGATTTGGCCCCATTCATTCTCAATGAGGCTCCGCCACCGTTTGCGCCGTTGAGGGATGTCAGGGCCTTCGCTGATTTCGCAGTGGCTCACGGCACTCTAACCTGGCCAAACGACCTGGATCTGGCAGCGGAGTACCTCTTCTTCACAGCGTTCAAGGGCCACCAGGAGTTCCAGCACCAGTTCGTATCCTGGGGCTACATAACCCCGACAACTTAGGGCGCCCCCCCACCACCGTTCCAAAGAATACCCCAATCCAAACAGAGCCCCAGAGGGGCGGCGAATACGGCAAATTTTGGCGGTGACTTCGGCGCTCCTCCGGGCAATTGTGTCTGGAGCGAGGCAACCCATAACCGCTATCCCCCAGGTGGTCGTGGGCCAAGCAACTCCTTCAGGCCCAGCAAGATGACATTCTCTGCCTGGGCCGCCTGCCGCAAACCATCGGAGAAGGCGCCGGCTGAGGCCAGGCATAGGGTGGCCTCTTTGGTGGCAAGCGAAGAGCGATGAACATGGTCTCGCAGACGGACCAGGTCGCTCTGGCGCACCACGGAGTCGTCTCGCCACTTGCACTCTACGAAGAGGGTCTTCTGGCCGCTTCGGGCTACGATGTCGATTTCGGTCTTGCCGTCGCGGCTCCAGTAGCGGCCAATCTCATCCAATGGCCCGAACCGATCTGAGAGAAGCCCCGATACAAGCGCCTGCCTCACTGCCCACTCGAACACGCTGCCCATGTGCTGGTCAAGTTGCGGAGCTATCCTCTGCTGGAACACTGCCCCAGGGGCCATGGAGAGCAGGGCGTTTCGGTTGCTTCGAACAAACCTGAACCAGAAGGTCATAAATGGATCTATGCATTGATACCTAACAAACTTCGAGTTTGGATTATCTCCAAATCGTGTGTCCTTATGAATTATATCAAGAGCTATCATCTCTTTTATAACGGAGTCCAGCCTGGGAGCCGCCAGGCCAGTTCTGGCAGCAATGGCGTTGAAACGGGTTTCGCCAAGGGCCAGGGCAGTTAGCACCGCTTCAGAGTCGGCGGGGGCCGAGAGGCGCTCTGCTCGAAGGATGTCGTAGGGCGCACCGTTGAGCGGCCCAAGAGGGTCAAGAACCACTCTGCTCAGATTGGTAACCAGATCCTCAGATGAATCGACATATGCAAGATGCCTGGCCAAGCCTCCAAAGATACCGTACAGACGAAGCTTATCCGTACCCGCCCACTGGGGAACGAACTGGGAGGCCTGGAGGTAATTGAAGGGCTGGAGGTGCAGTTTCAGGTCGAACCGACCGTGCAGCGGCTGGCTGCTCTCGCCAAGGCGGGCCATGGTGGTCAGCGCCGAACCACACAGCACAATGTGCAGGCCAAGTCTGGACGAGTACGTGTCCCATATCCTCTGAAGCACCAAGGCCAGTGATGGCTCCCTATCAAGCAGATACTGGCACTCATCAAGCACAATCACCAAAGAGCGGCTGTCAAGGATAGCCTGCTGAATCACCAACGTAAGCGCTGCCCCCCAGTCAGACACCATGCCTGACACCACGCCTCCGGGAAGCAACCCACGCTCATGGGCATCACCCAGAAATCGCTCCAGAAGCATGGGCGATGTGGTCTCATCTGATGTGAAAAAGAGGCAATCAGAGCGCCCTTCCAAGATATGCTGAAGCAAAAATGTCTTGCCAATCCGCCGCTGCCCATAAAGCAAGCTCAACGACGACCTGCTCCCAAGCAACCGCCCAAAAGCTGCAATCTCTCTCTCCCTTCCCACAAAACGTCTCATATCGCCCTCAGCGGAGGCACCAAGGCCGTCCAAGGACCACGATATCATCAACTTCGAGTTTTGCAAGTTGGCATTTCGCAAGTTGGCCGACCGTAAGTTGAGCCCACGCTGGTGCGCAATGGGAGGATCCGTCATGACGAACTCTATTAACCGCTGGTACGCCAGTTGAGCCCACGCCGGTGCGCAATGGGAGAATCACCCACGGCATAGATAGGCCGCCCACCACCACCGTTCCAGAACAGACCCCAATCCAAACAGAGCCCCAGAGGGGCGGCGCTTTAAGTAGCCCAGGCCGCAGGCGACGGCATCGCCGGCGCCGGAGCCCTGGGACCGTCCAACCGCAACGCCACGGTGACACGAATACCCGTCCAACCGCAACGCCACGGTGACACGTACACGGCCTACCCCAACCGATGCAAACCCTCCATCCCACCACCGTTCCAGAACAAACCCCAATCCAAACAGAGCCCCAGAGGGGCGGCGCTTTAAATAGCCCAGGCCGCAGGCGACGGCATCGCCGGCGCCGGAGCCCTGGGACCGTCCAACCCCAACGCCACGGTGACACGAATACCCGTCCAACCCCAACGCCACGGTGACACGTACACCCGTCCAACCCCAACGCCACGGTGACACGAACGGTTCGGCGCCCGCAGATTCATGCCCGTTGTCTCTTGGCATGAGATATGCTGTAGATAGCAGGTCCGGGAGGAGACTGTGAAAAAACTTCACGCCGAGCCCTCTGGCTACTTGGGTCCCATCGTCGCTGGGCTGCTGGGCGCCGCCTTCATTGGCGCATGGGGCTTCGTGGACTACGGGGCAACGTCGCAATTCCAGGAGGCCGAGCTCAGGCAACTGGCAGACGGTATCTACCAGGCCTACAACGGCCAGTGGCAAGATCTGGTGGACGAGCAGAAGGTTACCCACGAAAACCTCAGCCGCACCCTGGCCAGAATTGCGGGCAAGGAGGGGCAGGTCGTCTACGCTGCGGTGCTGCACGCTGAACCTTTGGGCGTGGTCTCCGCCGGACCGCCCGTCGCCGAAGGTTTTCATCCGCCCTCCCCACTGGGCGAGGGCATCGTTGCCGGGCACTACTGCTTCTGGCGCCCCCTCACCGCCCGAGATGAATCGGGAAGAGTGCCTCCACCCCCCTTCCGGGCAGGACCCCCTGCACCGGAACTCTTTGGCCCGACACCCACCCTGGCAGGGCGCCCCGAACTGCCCCTCGAAGCCCCTCTGCTCCTGCTCGCCATGAAGATGGAGCGCCCACCCGAAGCCCGTAAACGCGACTTCGCTGCTCTCTTCCTGCGCATCGCACTGGCTCTCCTGGCTACCCTGGGACTCTCCGTGGCATGGGGCTTCAATATCCGTTCGCGAATGCTCTCCAGTAGACTGCGAAGCGAATCCCTGGCTCGCTCACACCTCGAAGAACTGTCACTAATGGCCGCCGGACTGGCCCACGAAACAAAGAACCCCTTGGGACTGGTGCGGGGCCTCGCCCAACAACTCTCCGCCAGAACCGACATCTCGGCCGATGTCCAAAAGGTGGCAGAACGCATCGTTGATGCATCAGACTTGGCCGTGGCCCGCCTTGGCGAGTTCCTCTCCTTTGCCCGCATTCGAGAAGTCCAACCGGCCCCAGTCCCCTTCCAAACTGTTCTCGACCGAGCCCTGGACGTCCTGGGCGTTGACCTCGAACACTCATCCGTTACCGTCAGCAACACCAACACCGACGTCTGGATCATGGCCGACTCGGACATGCTGCTCCAAGTCCTGCTGAATCTCCTGCTCAACAGCGCCGGAGCCTCGCCTCCAGGCTCACAAGTGCACGTCTCTCTGCTTGCAGCCAGACGAGACCTCCAATTGGTCGTGACAGACCGTGGGTGCGGCATGGAACCCAACCTGCTCGCCAACGCCACCAAACCATACGTCTCCGGACGCCCCGGCGGCCATGGCATGGGGCTGGCCATCGTGAACCGCATCTGCCAACTGCACGGATGGGAACTGGCTATCGATAGCACCCCAGGCTCCGGCACCACCGTCACCATCTCCGGGATTTCGCCGGCTCAACCACCCGAGGCCAAGCCATGAGCAAAGAAGTACTTGTCGTTGACGACCTGCCGCAGTTTCGCAGCCTCTACTCAAAAGTGCTCTCCGAAGCCGGCTTCGTAGTAACCGAGGCGGCCGGTGCCCAAGAAGCCCTCAGCCTCATCCCCAAACACCGATTCGTCATGGTCGTGAGCGACGTCAGAATGCCAGGCATGGATGGCATCCAACTGCTTCAAGAAACCAGACGCTTGGGCTCGGAAGTGCCGTTCCTGCTCGTCACCGCCTTCCCCGACGTCCGCCAGGCCGTGGCCGCTCTCAAGCTTGGAGCCGTTGACTACCTCCAGAAACCCGTTGACCTCGATGAACTGCTCATGGCCGTCTCCGAAGCGGCCGGAACCCCCTGGATTCTCGAAGAAGCCGGAGTGCCCCGCCACCTCATGGATGGTATCGTCGCCGAATCCCGCTCAATGCAGTTGGTCTTCCAAGACGCCTACCGCATTGCCGCCAGCGACGCTAATGTCCTCCTCTCGGGCGAAAGCGGAACCGGAAAAGAGGTCCTGGCCTCCTTCATTCACGCCGCCAGCACCAGGGCCAAACACACCATGGTGGCACTGAACTGCGCAGCAATTCCCCAACAACTGCTGGCCAGTGAACTCTTTGGCCACGAAAAGGGAGCCTTCACCGGCGCCGACCACCGACGCATCGGCCGCTTTCGTGAGGCCGACGGCGGAACACTCTTCCTCGACGAAATCGGTGACCTGCCCCTCGACCTCCAGGCCGCACTGCTCAGAAGCATCGAATCGAGAAAGGTCACCCCGGTAGGAAGCGATAAGGAGGTGCATGTTGACTTCCGCCTAGTCGTCGCCACAAACAAAAACCTCGAAGAGGCCGTAGAACGTGGCGAATTCCGCCTGGACCTCTACTACAGGCTCAACGTCGTCGCATTCACCATACCACCCCTTCGAGAGAGACCAGAAGAGATCCTGCCCCTCGCCTCCGCCATCCTCACCGGCCGCCCCGGCGAAAAACGCAGACTCTCCAGAAGCGCCGCAAGATGCCTCCTCAATCACCCCTGGCCAGGCAACATCAGAGAACTGAAGAACGCCCTCGAGAGAGCGGCCCTCCTCTCCAGAACCGAAGTGATCCTCCCGGAACACCTCCCACCTGCTATGAGAACCTGCTCACCACTCCAAGATAACGCCGAAGATGACCAGCCCTGGCAACAAACGGCCTCCGCCGCCACGGACCAGGGAGCAACCCTTGAAAGCATGGAGATCGAGGCAATCAGGCAAGCTCTTAGAGCAACAGGAGGAAACAGAACAAAGGCAGCTGATATACTTGGTATTACTAGAAGAGGGCTGTTATACAAGCTGAAGAGGTTTGGCATTGATGATAAATAGAAAAAGCTCGGCAAGGAACTTCGAAACCCTGAGGCTCACCCTTGCCTCGGCCCTCCTCCTCTGGCCCCTGGTGGCATCCCAAGGCCTTTTGGCCCAGCCCCTCCAGTACGACCAGACCATGGCCCAATCACGCATCCTGGAAGAGCAGGGCGAACCAGCTCAGGCCGCATCGCTGCTGGAGAACCTGCTGCCTGACTATCCGCAGGACTTTCTGCTGCGGATCAGGCTGGCCTGGCTCCATTTCCAGGCAAAGAGCTACCCCAAAGCCGAAGAGCACTATCAAGAGGCCCTGGCACTCTCCCCAGGCAACGTCGACGCCACCCTGGGCCTGGCCTGGAGCCGCTTCTACCTCGGCAAACGCCGGGACGCCCAGGAGGGTTTCGCCCTCGTCCTCGAAACGGTGCCCGACAACCCATCGGCCAGAGACGGCCTCGCAGCCCTTGAGGATGTGCCTCGCCTCACCACCGGCATCTCAGCAACCAGCCTCTTCTATCATGACTCACCTGAACGCAAAGGAGCTCTGGGGGCCGGCTTGCTCGCGAACTACCTCCATCCATCCAAATGGTCAGGAGCCCTGAGCTACCGGTTCTCTCACCACGAATACAAAGGCAGCACAGGTGCCCCAAGGGGTTGGGGTAAGCGAGGCTTCTACCAGCATGAGGCAATGCTCAACGGCGGCCTGGAACGCCCCGCCGGAAACCTCCTGGCCCACTACGGATACGTCTGGAATGACTCTGGTGCCTTGGACAGGGTTCACGTCGCCGGCATCTCCGGCAAGCTCATCTCGTGGGGCACAACCGCCACCGAGGCATCGCTCTCTTCCTACGAAGACCAGGAAGTCTGGAGAAGCCGCATCGCCCATTCGCTCCCACTGGGAGCCGGCGTCTCCCTGACCCCGGGCCTGGCCGCCCAATACGGGGACGACCAGTTCTGGTACAACGCCGCCCTGGCCGTGGCGGGCCACTGGCAGGGTCTCTCGCTGGAGGGCGGCTTCTCCTATGGGGAAGAGTACCGCCCCACCTACCTCGATACCTCAGTGGTCTACAATGTGGCCGAGAGAATGCGCTGGTCAGCGTGGGGTAGTATCGGTGTTGCATTTTCAAGAAGCCTATGGCTGACCGCCCTATATGAATACCGGGCTTTCGATACGTTAGGTACAAGACAATCACTGCCAGGTGGCATGCACGCGCTTGTTGTCATGCTAGCACATAAATTCTTCTTCGATGAGTAGAAAAATGAGCCAGTCGAGGATCTTTTACATTATTGTTGGCATACTGTTCTATGGCTGCGGCGAGCCCACCCCCGAAGGGGGCTACCGCAGCAATGGAGAGGAGTGCGAGTGGGGATTCCAGTGCTCCGGAGAGTTGTGTATCGCCGAACAGGTGGGGGGCGACTTCTCAGGCTGGCCTGGGGGCGTATGCACCAAGGCCTGCACCGGCAATGACTGCCCCGGCAACCAGATCTGCACTGACCTTGGAGATGGTGGCTACTGCCTCCCCGATTGCAGTCGCTCATCCACGGAGTGCCGAGAGGGCTACCTCTGCCACCCCCAACTCAACGTCTGCCTACCCCATTGCATCGCAACGGGATGCCCCTCGGGACTCTCGTGTGCCGAATCAGGGATTTGCGAGGCCGACCACAAAGTGTTGGTCCCCCCGGGGGCGCCCTGTGAGGCCCACAACGACTGCATGACCGGCTATTGCATTGCACCAACCCTGGACGGCAAACCCACAGGTTGGACCGACGGCATATGCAGCATGCCGTGCAGCACCGACGGATGTGATGGCCCGTTCCAGTGCGTGGTCCTCGACGCTACGCCGGTCTGCCTGCCATCGTGCACCGAGAGCGCCCAGTGCAGAGATGGCTACCTCTGCAACCCCGAAATAGGCGCATGCCTCCCCGACTGCCGGTCGGGCTGGACCTGCGGCACCGGATACCAGTGCGGCCAGGACGGGCTCTGCACATTCATCACCGCAGACCTCGGCGCTGGTGGAGAGGCCTGCCTCGCAGACTGGCAGTGCCAGACGGGTTGGTGCCTGGAGGAGAGCGACGACCAGGGGCCCACCGGTTGGGTTGGAGGGCTCTGCACCATACCCTGCGGCCCCCTTGGCCAGTGTCCCCCCGCCACCCAATGTGCGGCCCTATCCGGCTCGGCCTGGTGTCTCACAAGCTGCACCCCTGGCCCCGGCTCCCTGGGCAGTTGCCGCCCTGGTTACGTCTGCGACCCGTTCCTCTCGGTCTGCCTGCCCAACTGCCACAACGATGGCTGGGATTGTGGGGTTCAGTACCAGTGCAACATGCAGGGCATCTGTGCCCCCGGAGGCCGCAGGCGCTAATAGCCTCGCAACGGGAGAGCCAGCCCCCGCAGCAAAGGCGGCGAGCAACGCTTTCTCGGTACTGTGAAAGCCCTTCTCACCACCCTTTGGCCGACTCGCCCCTTCGCAGAGCGCTAACCGCAACAACCTGGCCTGATGAAGCGCCGCTTTGATCCGGCAGCGACTTGGCACGCGGCGTGCAAAGGCTCAGGATGGTACGGCAACCAAGGAGCAACACCATGACAAGCGCCGAACGACTGAGAGACCTTGCTATTAGTGAGTCTGGCTTCGTCTTCGATCCGAACTCGGGCTACACCTTCAACACCAATCCCACAGGCAGACTCATCCTCGACGGCCTCAAGGAGGGGCTCTCCAAGGAGGACCTGGTCAAGAAGCTCAATGGCGCATTCGAGCTTGATGGCGAAGATGACCTCGAAAGAGATGTGGACGAGTTCATCTACATACTGCGTGAAAACGGCATCCTGCCGCACGATTTCCAGCTCTGAACAAGGAGCACCCATGAACGCCATGAACGCTGTGGTCGGTGTCACAGGACTCAACGCTACCGACAACCCCGGCCCGGGGCTCTCGGTGATTCGCTCCCTGAGACATACCGATGCATTCAAAGGACGAATCGTCGGGCTGGCCTATGACAGCCTCGACCCCGGCATCTACAGCAGCCAGTGGGTCGACGACGTGTTCTTGATCCCATACCCCAGCCAGGGCCCCGAAGCCCTCAGAGAACGCCTCGCCTACATCAGGGCTGAGACCGGCCTCAACGCCATCATCCCTAACCTCGACGCAGAGTTGCCTAACTTCCTCCGGCTGGAGAAAAGCCTGGCCGACGATGGCGTCCGAATGCTGATGTGTACCCCCGAACAGTTCCAGCTTCGCTCCAAAGAGAGGCTGGCCCAACTTGGTGCATCAGCAGGCATCAGCGTTCCAGCAACCAGGACAATCTCCGAGCCCGAAGCCCTCTACACCATTCATCACGAGATTCCCTACCCCATCGTGGTGAAGGGCATCTACTACGGAGCCGAGATCTGCCACTCCGTGGACGAGGCCGTGGCGGCCTTCCACAAAACCGTCGCCAAGTGGGGCTACCCCGTTTTGGTTCAAGAACACGTCGTGGGCGAAGAGGTGAACGTCGTCGCCCTGGGCGACGGTAAAGGAAACCTCGTGGGCGCCGTGCCCATGAAGAAGACCTACATCACCGACAAGGGCAAAGGGTGGGCAGGCGTTGCCATCAAAGACCCGGACCTCCTCGACCTCACCCTCCGTTTCGTCAAGAGCTGCTCCTGGCGAGGCCCCTGCGAGGTCGAAGCCATCAAGGACCGTGATGGGAAGTTCCACCTCATCGAAATCAACCCTCGCTTCCCAGCCTGGACCTACCTGAGCGCCGGGGCCGGCGCCAACCTCCCCTTGGCAGCACTTAGTATGGCATTTGGAGAGCCAACCCAGCCCCTGCACAACTTCACACCCGGAACCATGTTCGTGAGGGTTTCGGTAGACCAGATTGCAAGCCTGGACCAGTTCCAGCAGATAGCTTCGACCGGCGAAATCCGGCGAGAGGAGAAGAACAATGAGCCTGCCTAGATACGAACGCCCTATTTTGGTTCGCCACCAGATGGGCATGATGAACAAATTCTCCAGAACCCAGGCATCCAAGCCAATCTCGGCCATCGACGGGGTCAGCGTGCGCCAACTGGTGGAGACCTACGGCTCTCCACTCTTCGTCTTCTCCGAGAAGACTCTCATCTCACGCTTCCGAGAACTTCGCGACGCCGTCTCCCTGCGATACCCCAAAGTAAGGCTCGCCTGGTCCTACAAGACCAACTACCTCTCATCAATCTGCGGCGTCTTCCACCGGGAAGGGGCCTGGGCCGAGGTGGTCTCCGAATTCGAATACGACAAAGCCCGGGCCGCCGGCATCCCCGGCTCACGTATCCACTTCAACGGCCCCTTCAAACCCGCCGGCGCATTGCGAAAAGCGCTCTCCGAAAAGGCGATACTCCACATCGACCACTTCGATGAGTTGGCGCTGGCAGAGAAAATCGCCAAAGAACTGGGCCTCACCCCAGACGTGGCCATCCGAATCAACCTGGCTACCGACGGCACCCCTCAGTGGAGTCGTTTCGGATTCAACCTCGAGTCGGGACAGGCTCGTGACGCAGCCAAGAGAATTCGCTCCGGTGGCGTTCTCCAACTGGCGGGCCTCCATTGCCACCTGGGGACCTTCATCCAGGACCCCGACGTCTACCGCCAGGCCACAACCAAGCTGGCACAGTTCGCAAACCAGCTCCTGGCCGACGACAACATCATCCTCAACTTCCTCGACATCGGGGGCGGGATAGCCTCAACAAACACCCTTCACGCACAGTACCTGCCGGGAGAACAGGCCACCCCTCCCCTCTCTCGATACGCCGAAGCCATGGCCGACGGACTCTCCCACCTCCAATACGACTCCGACTCGCTGCCTACCCTCGTTCTGGAATCGGGACGCGCGCTGGTGGATGAAGCCGGCTACCTCATATCAACCGTCCACGCAAACAAGCGCCTCCCCGACCGCCGCCGAGGCCTGGTTATCGATGCCGGCGTCAATCTCCTCTTCACCGCTTTCTGGTATAAACACGATGTGGTTCCGGCACAGGAGTTCGGAACTGTCACTGAACCAACAGTGATTTATGGACCTCTCTGCATGAACATTGATGTAATGCGGGATACGATACTATTTCCACCAATGAAAACGGGCGATTTGCTGGTCTTCAAAAACGTCGGCGCATACAATGTAACGCAGTGGATGCAGTTCATTACCTATCGGCCGGCCGTGGTACTTATCTCTCCCACAGGACAGCACGCCATCATCCGCCGCGCCGAAACCCTGGAGACCATCCAGGGCCAGGAAGAGTTGGCCCCGTGGCTCCCGGCCCCGGCCACCCCAAACGGCACCAACCAGGCCACCAGAGGGCCCCTCTCTCGTGAGGTCGAAAAGGAATGAACCCGGCCGGAGCCAACAACCACAGCATCCCTCAGGGCCGTCCCAAGAGAGGGCCCCTTCCCTCGATGCTCAAGGCCTACGCACAGGTCCTCTTCAGCGATTCCCCTGCAGTGGGAGCAATCCTGTGCGTTGCTACCTTCGCTTCGCCCTGGGTCGGGGCACACGGAATGCTGGCTTTGCTGGTCTCCCTTGCAGCGGGACGCATCTTCGGAATGTCGGGCACAGGTCTGGATAGCGGCGCCCTGACCTTCAATGCCATCTTCGTTGGCCTTGGCATCGGTGCCATGGCCGAACCCGGACTGGCATCCTTTGGGCTAGTGATTCCCGCATCCATTGCGGCACTGCTCCTCTCTGCCATGCTCTCCCTCTGGCTGGGCTCGGGCCATAACCTGCCCTCCCTCACACTTCCGTTCCTGGGCATCTTCTACCTGGTGCTGGCCCTCATCCCCAACCTCCGCTCCCTCGATATTATGGCACCAACCTACGATGCCTGGCTCTCGGGAGAATGGCTGCCACACTCCGTCGCTTTCGTGCTGAAATCCCTCGGGGCCATCTTCTTCCTGCCCAGGGTGGACGTGGGCATTCTCGTGGCTCTGGCACTGCTCATTGCCTCCCGAATCTCCTTTGTGCTTGCCCTCCTTGGAGCCCTGGTTGCATACCCAATAGCCCTCTATGTCGCCCAAGCACCCACGACACCTTTGCTCAGCGCCATGGGCTTCAACGTCATGCTCGTTGCCATCGGTGCAGGTGGCATCTGGTTCGTTCCACACCGAGCAGGCCTTCTCTTTGCTGCGCTTGCTTCTATAGTTGGCGCGTTTATTACACTTGGGTTATTCTATTTTCTTGAAGGATATTCGATTCCTGTACTTATCTTGCCCTTCAATATCACCATGCTTGTGCTGCTGCAGGCCATGCGGTCCAGGGAGAAGAACAGCTTCCCCACGGCCGTGGAAGCCCTGCCCTCAAGCCCGGAGCTCAATCTGGCACGCAGCTACTCTGCTTCCGTCCGCTTTCCAGACAGCCTCGAGCTGCGCCTTCAACTGCCCTTCATGGGCCGCTGGACATGCACCCAGGGCAACGACGGAGAGCACACCCACAAAGAGCTGTGGCGACACGGCCTGGACTTCGAGGTACTGGGCCCCGAGGGCTCAGCCTTCCGAAACTCGGGCCTCTCCCTGGAAGACTACTACTGCTACCGCCTGCCCGTGACCGCTGCCGCGGAGGGAACCGTGGCGCTGGTTGTAGACGGAATCGAAGACAACCGACCCGGTGAGGCAAACCAGGAGCAGAACTGGGGAAACGTCGTCGTCGTGGCCCATGGCCCCAGGCTCTACTCCCTCTATGCGCACATGGCACGAGGCTCAATCAAAGTTCGCAGAGGAGAAACCGTACGCCGAGGCGCTACGCTGGGCTTGTGCGGTTCCTCGGGCAGAAGCTTCGTCCCCCATCTGCACTTCCAGCTCCAGGGCACCCCGGAAGTGGGCGCCCCAACCCTTCCGCTTCACTTCCACGACGTGATCCAAGTTCACGACGACCACGAACGTTACCTCGCCAGGCTACTTCCCAACAAAGGCGACGTCGTTCGCTGCCCGGAGCGAGACAGCGCCCTCGTCAGCTCTCTGACCTTCGCAACCGAAGAGCCGCTCTCGTTCCGCTGTTCGTATCAAGGCAAGAGCCTTGTGGAGCATGTCCACTCGGTACTCGACCTCTACGGAGGCCTGACCCTCTTCTCCGATTTCGCCAATGCCTCCCTGCCATACGAGAACCGAACCAATGCCTTCGTCACCTGGAACCCCCATGGACCGACACCCTCCGTGGTGCACCTCCTGGCCGTCGCCCTGCCAAGGTTGCCCTTCGAATCTGCAGCCGAGCTTCGATGGAGCGAACAGCTCTTCTCTCCCCTGCTGAAATCCCCAGTTGCTGCCTTCTTCTCCGATTTCATCGCTCCCATCACCGGTCCACAAGGGCTGCAGGTCGAGTACCGCATAACCGCCGCTACAGACAACCGTGTCTCCGTGCAGGGCAGATCCTCAAAGACCCTGGACGGCGTAACGCCCGTGCTGCAAACAGAGCTGGTTCTAGAGCCCGGGAAAGGCATCCGCTCTGTGTCGGTTATCGTAAACAATAGACGATTCGAGTGTGTGAATCAGGATTTAGCGTCACAAACGACCCAAACACGTAAAGGAGCTTAACATGAAAAAGGCCGAACTACTCGCCATTACCGGCTCACTTGCTCTTCTTGCCCTTTTATCAACCATAGCCGCTGCCGATGGCTCCGAAAGTAATCCATTTTCAGCGTCTGTGGAGTTAGAAAAGCAGCAAAAGTACAAGGAGTCTTTAGAGGAGCTCAAGAAGCTATCTCCGGCCGCATCGGAGAGTTATCTGGTCCACCTCAGGAGGGGTTGGCTGCACTACCTCCTTGGCGCCAACTCGGATTCAATAGCGGCCTACACCAAGGCCGACGCTCAACACCCCAAATCCGTTGAGGCGAAGCTGGGCTTGATGATGCCCCAATTGGCATCCAAACGCTGGGTGGACGCCCAGAAGACCGGCATGGCCATCCTTGCCATCGACCCCAGCAACTACCTGGCCCTGAGCCGTGTAGCCTACGCGCTCTACAGCATGGCCAGATTCCAGGAGGCGGAGCAGTACTACGGAAAAGTCCTGGCCCTCTACCCCGGAGACATCGACATGCGCTCGGGAAGGGCCTGGTCATTGCTGAAGCTGGGGCGCCACCAGGAAGCAAAGAAAGAGTTCGTCTACATCCTGAGCGTCTCCCCCCAGCACCCCGCTGCCGTCGAAGGTATCAACCTCTGCCCATAGGAAACCATCCAACCCCAACGCCACGGTGACACGAACACGGCCTACCGCACCCCCCCCCTGGCCCCCACCACCGTTCCAGAACGAATCCCAATCCAAACAGAGCCCCGGAGGGGCGGCGCTATAAATAGCCCAGGCCGCAGGCGACGGCATCGCCGGCGCCGGAGCCCTGGGACCGTCCAACCGCAACGCCACGGTGACACGAATACCCGTCCAACCGCAACGCCACGGTGACACGTAC
>CAZQHM010000115.1:0-14463 GCA_964593355.1 uncultured Myxococcales bacterium | reverse complement strand
AGGTGGTGTGCCGAGAGGGTCTCCGGAGTCACCTGCATGAGGGTTACTTCGTCACGTTTGCCGAGCATGTCGACGTAGTTGGCCACCAGCCTTTCTCTGCGCTCTCGCTGTTGGTGCAGCCGTGGCAGTTGGGGCCGCAGCAGTGCTGCCTGGAGGTCATTCATGTTGGCTTTGTAGCCCAGCTCTATTTGATCCCAGTGTTGGTAGCGTGTCATGTGGCGGTCGGCGACGGGGCGGTCTACGCCGTGGTTTCTGAGCCTGCGCAGACGTTGGGCCAGTTGGGCATCATTAGTGGCCACCATGCCTCCCTCGCCGCTGGTGAGGTTCTTGGTTGCGTAGAAGCTGAAGCAGGCAGCGGTTGAGAGTTGTCCGGGGCGGTGTCCGGAGCGCAGGCCTTCGAAGCAGTGGGCGGCATCTTCCACAACGGCCAGGCCGTGTTTGCGAGCTACGGCAAGCAGGGCCATCATGTCGACCATGTGGCCATAGAGGTGAACCGGGATAATGGCCCTGGTTCGAGGGGTAATGGCCGCTTCCAGCAGAGAGATGTCCATGTTTCCGGTGTGGGGCTCCACGTCCACGAACACGGGGGTAGCGCCCACTTGCAGGATAGCGTTGGCCGTGGCCACGTAGGACATTGGGGTTGTAACCACCTCGTCACCGGGGCCAAGGCCCATGGCCAGCAGGGTCAGTTGCAGCGCCGAGGTGCAGCTCATCACCCCCACCGCCTGGGAGACATCCAGGAACCGTGCTGCCTCGTTCTCGAAAGCAGCGGTTTCGGGCCCGGCGGTGAGGAAGACCCCTCGAAGCACCCGTCTGACTGCCTGAGCCTCAGCGGAACCCAGGTTGTGCCGGTAGAAGTCGACCCTGTCAATAGGGGGTAGCTTGCTCACAAAGTCACCTGGATTCAGTCGGTTATGACATAGTTCTTCACCATAGTGGCGAAGGTATTGAGCCTGCCTTTGGCCTGCCGCCAGTCACCCAGGGCCAGCCGCATCTCACGGGCTATTCGTCGCGGGTCCGAGTAGAACTTGAAGTAGGCTTTTCGGAGCACCTTCTGCACCTCTTCTATGTCGACCTCTGGGGTGACGAAGGAGCGGCTGACGCCCTGGAAGAACTGTTCCCACTTGAGGTCGCCCTGTTCAACGGCCTGGGGGATTTTGAACTCATGGAAGAGTCTGGAGCCAGGCAGGGGGGTAGGGGCGTAGAAGTGGGCGTAGTCGGGGCGTACGGCATCGATGAAGCGAAGGGTTTCTGCCATGGTCTCGCTGGTTTCGCCGGGCAGTCCGAAGACCCAGTAGGTGAGGCTGGGGATACCGGCTTTGCGGCATGCCTCCAGGGCAACGGCGGCCTGGGCGGAGGTTGCCCCCTTTTTCATGGTCTTGAGCACGATATCCGAGCCCGACTCGACGCCGAAAGCGAGCAGCCTGCATCCCGACCGTTTCATGAGTTGCAGTGTTTCTGCGTCGTGGGAGTCAACTCTGCTGTTGGCGAACCATCGGATCTTGAGGTTTTTGTCGAGTATCCGTTGGCAGAGTTCCCGGGTCCAGGCGGTGCGTTTGCTGAAGACGTCGGACTGGAAGAAGAAGTCTCGAATGCCGTATTTGTCAATGATATAAGCGACTTCCTCTACAACACTTGCAGGGTCCCTTGGGCGCCAGCGATCTCCGTGGAAGGTTTGTGATGTGCAGAAGACGCACTGATTGGGGCATCCTCGGGAGGTCTTAATGAGGGCGAAGGGGCGGTGGATATCTGTAGCGAGGTAGCGGCCGACGCCCATGAGTTCATGGGAGGGGTGCGGCATCTCTTCGAGGTTTTGCAGGAATGGGCGGTCGGGGGAGTTGTGGAGTTGGTCTTGCTCTCGCCAGTTGAGGCCGGGGATGTGTGAGAGGTCGGTTGACCCCAGGCCATTGTCCCGGAGGTGGCGGCAGAGTTCCAGGGCCGCCATCTCGGGTTCTCGGCGAATGACCACGAAGCTGTCTCTGGAGAGGTACTCATGGGGCAGGACTGTGGCGTGGGTTCCCCAGAAGACTTGGCGACTATTGGGCAGCATGGCGGCGATGGAGTGTCCAAGAGCGACGTCATCGGACACGGTAGCGGTGATGGAGAGGATACAGGTGAGGTCGGGGGCGAATTGCCGGACCTTCTCAAGCATTGATTTCCAGGAGAGTCCCAGGGCGTTGGCATCGAGGAGTTGCACTTGGAAGCCGTCCCGCTGGAGCATGGCGCCGAGGTAGCCATATTCTATATTGGGCCAGAACCCCACCATGACTTTGCCTTGGCAGCGGCCCACTCTGAGGCTGCGGGTAGCGTCCCGGGTAACTGGGTTGAGCAGCAGGACTTTCATGGCCTTGCCACCTTCTGGAGGGTGGGGCTTTTTGTAAGCAGGAGATTGTCGAGCACGAGGGAATCGAGGCCGCATGCGTAGAAGCAGCCCAGGGCATCCTCGGCCGAGGCGACGATGGGCATGCCGTCGACATTAAATGATGTATTGAGAATAAGTGGTACACCTGTAATCTTGTTGAACTCGGTAATCACAGCATGTAGCCGTGGATTCGTCGCTTCATCGATTGTGTGTACCCGAACTGATTTGTCATTATGCAGAATACCGGCGATGCGTTCTTCCCATTCCGGGCGAACGATGCCGACCTTCTCCATGAAGAGGGCTTCAAAGCCAGGGTCGAAGCCGAATATATCGGAGATGGTTTCAGCGAGCACCGAGGCGGCGTAGGGGCGGAACCACTCTCGGCGTTTCACGTGTTGGTTGACCCGGTCTTTGACCTGTTTGTCTCTGGGGTCGGCGAAGATGCTGCGGTGTCCCAGGGCTCTCTGGCCGAACTCCATTGCACCGGCGGCATAGCCCACGATCTCTCCTTGTGCCACTCTGGCGGCGATTTCTGCAGCGGGGTTATCCAGCAGGAGGTAGGGCAGTTTGCGGCGCTCAACGGCTTGGATGGCGCTTTCGGGGGTGATGTAGGGGCCGAAGAAGTTATGTCTGTATGGGAATCGTTGGATTCCCTGGCGCCCCTGGAGGGTAGCCCAGAGTGCGGCGCCCATGGCAGTGCCGCTGTCATCGGGGTAGGGGGGGATGAAGACGGAGTCGAAGGGTGAGCCCTGTTGTTCGAGCTTGCCGTTGACGACGGAGTTCATGAAGCACCCGCCGGCGAGGGCCACCCTGGTTTCGCCGGTAATCGTTCGGGCGTGGTGCAGGATGTGCATCACCATCTCTTCGAAGCAGGCCTGTTGGGCCCATGCCAGGGAGAAGTGCTGTTGTTTGAGCTGTTCGCCTCCTTTTCGGGCGGGCATCCCAAGGTGGCGTTCCAGGGCCGAGAAATCTCTCGGGCGATGGAAGAGATAGTGATCAAAAAGGCTCAAATCTAATTGGAAAACCAGCTTACCATCGGCAATGCCCAGGCGGTAGGTTTTCTCCAGTTTCTTCTTAAGGGCAAGCCCCTCTTCGGGGTCTCCAAAGGCGCCCAGGGCCATGACTTTGTATTCATCGGAGTCGGGCTTGAAGCCGAGGAACTCTGTCAGGTAGGAGTAGAACGAGCCTACGGAGTGTGGGAACTGGATTCTCTCGGCGAGGCTGATGTTGTTGCCGTTGAAGGTGCCGATGGTGAGGGTGTCGTTTTCTCCGAAGGCATCGATGGTGACCACGGCGCCGCTCTCAAAGGGTGAGGTGAAGCAGGTGCTGGCGGCATGGGCGAGGTGGTGGTCCACGTATTGGATTCGGCGCCCGAAGATCGCCTGCTCGGTGACCTCGTCAGCCCTCAGCCCAAAAGCCGCCGCCAACGAGTTTGGCACATAGGCCAGATAGAGGCCCCGCATGCGGTTTGCTTCACTGAGCATGCCGAAGTTGCGTGCCAGGTTATGGGCGGGGTTCCAGGCCACGGCTACGGAGTCCAAGCCATCCAGTTTAAGGCCTGCTGCATCAAGGGACCAGCGTGTAACCCGTTCGGGGAAAGAGCGGTCTCGTTTGATCCTGGAGAGGCGCTCTTCGCAGGCAGCGCCAAGGATTCTGCCATCCTCGACCAAGGCAGCGGAGGAGATGTAGCCGCTGATGTTCAGGCCCAGTGCTCTCAATGTCGTTTCCCATAGCAGAAGGCCGGCTCGGGGTTTGCCGGGACCGTGTCGTGAGGGAGATATAAGCGTTTGTGAAAAGGACTGTCAAGGTCCGGAAGGCCTGGGAGGTTGGAAGAGCGGGGTGGCAGAGGTCCGGCACCGCAGCGCCGCACCTTGCCAGCAAGTCCAACTTATGGCTCAGCAAGCGGCTTTGGACTCCTGCAGCTTCTCTTGCACCCGACGATTTGACGCGACGACGACGCGCTTGCCCCCGGGGTCGCCAGTTGCTACTCTAGCCGAGAGTTCAAAACAACTGAGACAATCCGCAATCGGAGGTGCCCATGAGACGTGCTATCGGTTTCGTCGCTGCCCTGTTCGTTATCTCCATGGTTTCGCACGCTTTTGCTGCCGACGACAGCTTCGTCAAGCTGCTGATGAAGAAGGCCGACAAGGCCTATGACCAGCGGGCAACCAAGGGCAAGGCAGCGGAAGGCATCGAGAACCTTGAGAAGATTCTCGCCGTGGCTCCGGCCAATGTCGAGGCAAGGTGGAAGCTGGGCCGGCTGCTCTACTGGATTGGCACCCACGAGAAGAGCAGCTCCAAGCAGGTGGAGGTGTTCGAAAAGGGCATCCGCTACTGCCAGGAGGCCATCAAGCTGGACGACAAGTGCGTTCCGTGCCAGTTCTGGCTGGCCGTCTCCTACGGCAAGTTCGGCGAGGCAAAGGGCGTGCTCCAGAGCCTTGGCCTGGTGCCACACATGATGGATGCCCTGGAAAAGGTGAAGAAGATGGACGAGAAGTATGAGTGGGGCGGAGCTCACCGGGTTCTTGGCCGCCTCTACTTCAAGCTTCCCTCCATGAAGGGCGGCGACGTTAACAAGGCCATCGAGCACCTGCGCAAGTCCATCGTCATCGGACCCCAGCACCTCATGAACCACCGCTTCCTGGCCGAAGTGCTGCTCTCCGAGGGCAAGAAAGATGAGGCCAAAGAACTGCTCAAGAAGATCATCGATACCCCGGAAGCGGATCTGCTGGGACCAAAGAAGCCCGAGATGAAGGAGGAGCAGGATGAGGCCAAGGCCCTCTGGCTCAAAGAGTGGCCGAAGTACTGGTAGGAGCTTAAAATGCGAAAATATATTTTTATGGCTATTGCCGGCGTAGTGGTAATTGCCGCTGTATCCGTCTATTTCATTATGAACCAGGCTGCCCATGAAACTGACCGTATTACGTCGGGCGAGGAGCAGAAGCTCAGTGAGAGCCAGATAAAGGAGCTGGCCCAGAAGCCCACCGACGACCTGCAGACGGCTCTTCAGGCTGGAAAGCAGCTTGCGGAGATGGACCCCAAGCAGCGCATTGCGGTGTTTGAGAAGCAGCTTGAGTCCGAGACGCTTGCCGTGCGGCTCAATGCGGCAAAGGAGCTCATGACTCTGGACGCCCAGGGTGTTGAGGGTGCCAACGCGTTGTTGGGCAAGCTGGCCGACGAGGGCCATGCCGACAAGGACGTGAGGGCTCTGGCCCAGAAGCATCTGGGTGCCAAGGCGCTGGACGGGCTCAAGGACAAGGCCCTCATCGAGGCGGCCATTGCGCAGTTGTCCGACCCGAGGGTGGGCGTGCGCTGGGCGGCGGTGGATGCCCTGGCAGCGGTGAAGTGTCCCGAGTGTAAGGAGGCACTGCGCAAGGTGGCCAATGAGGATGCCGACGAGGACCTGAAGATGGTTGCCGAAATGGCCATCGAGGAAGAATCCGAGGGAGAAGAAGGGGGTGGAGAATGAGCCGCTCTCGCTATGGCCAGATAGTCAGAGGCATTCCCACCGGACCGGCCCTTGGCCTGGGTCTGCTGTTGGCCCTGGCAGGCTGCGCCGGGGCCATTGCCGAGCTTCCCGTTAGCGGACCGCTGACTCCGGAGCAGATCGTGGCGGCGTTCAAGGGCTCCGATTTCCGGGTGAAGAACAATGCCAGGGAAGAGCTGCAGAAGCTCCCTGAGGCGTCGAGGCTGGAGATCGTGGTACCGCTGCTGGCCAGCGTCGATGCGCAGACCCGACTGCTGCTGGTCTCAGAGCTGGCCTCAATGAGCCCCGAGACCACCACGGCGTTGCTGAAGCGCCTTGCTGCCGAAGACCCGGACCCCGAGGTTCGTGAGTTTGCAGGAATGGTAGTAAACGAGCGAGAGGGCGGAGCTACCGAGGAGGGTTCGGGGGATTGACCCCGTCAGGGGCAGCTGCACGAGGCGTTGGAACAGCCTGTCAGGGTGAATTTGATATCGTAGTAGCCTTTGTGCTCTGAGTATCCAGATGCTCCGCCGTCAACCACGAAGAAGTACCAGCCATCGGCGGGGGCTTTGTAGGTCCAGGTGATGTCACCGCCTGCGATTCCAGAATCTGCCTGGCAGTGGTGTACCCTGCCTTCGAGGGCCCAGAGGGGGCCGCTCTCATCGAGCCTCAGAGCCGAAGGCAGGCTCTTCGATGGGAGCGAGGCCTGAGCCGAATTCAATGGGCGGCGAGAATGGTGAGCAGTGGTTCAGCTGATCGGGCCGCTGCCTTGAAGCCCCTGAATGGGATAGTTGGTTGCGCAGGGGCCATGACGCACATACTATGTGCGACGCGCTGCGGCATGGTGGGCAGCGGTGGTGTATCCCGCAGGGGCTTGAACCGGGCCTCTGCGGCAACGCGAGGTGGGTTGGACAATGATCAAGAAGCCAAGTGACAGTGCTATGGGAACGGTGTTTCACAAAGCTGCGCAGGTTGCATCTCTGGCCTTTGCCGGCAACTTCAGGAACTTCCCGGAAGAGCCTCCGCTTATGCCGGCGGAGAGCTTCGTGGAGGTTGCTGGAAAGCGGTACCATTACCTTCTGTGGCCGGGAGTAGGAGAGCCGCTCTTCTTGCTGAACGGCCTGAACAGCAACGCCTGGGTATGGGGCAGGGTAGGGGGCGGGCTCTCGACCCTTGGGCCCGTGGTGGCGGTGACGCTTCCTGGTCACGGTCTCTCGGACCCTCCCGACGAGGGCTACTCAACCTTGGCCATGGCCAGGGCTCTGCTGCCCGTGATTCTGGCGCTGAACGAGGAGGTTGGCGGAGGTGGGAAGTTCAGCCTATGCGGCCACTCTTTCGGGGGCAAGATTGCGGCATCCATAGCTCCAATGCTGGGTGAGAGGCTTCGGACCCTGGTGTTGGCGGACCCGGTGCTGCCTCAGGGGCTTAATCGGCTGGTCAAGGCCGTTCCCGCTATTCCCACGGCGATCTTCAGCCTGGAGCGAGGCCCCTTCGCCGACCGTGAGGCAATGGAGAAGAGCCTGAAGAACATCATTTACCTGAAGGAATGGGGCGAAATCGAGAGGCGCGTCGTGGACCATAGCTTCTATCAGGACGAGACCGGCGCCTGGAAGCCCTATCTGCCCGACGAAGCCTTCAAGGAGATTCTGTTCCGGTCGCTCATGGAGAACTCCACCGACGGCATACAGGGGTTGCAGTGCCCAGTACTGCTTGCGCGTCCCAACTTCACCGTGAGCTTCCTGCCCTTCGAGTTGATGCAGCTTCGCCGAGCCTGGCCGGCCTTCGAAGAGGCAAGGATTGCCGGCGACCACGATTTCATAGTAACTAACCCCATCGACACGGTTGCGCTCCTTGAGGGCTTCATCCGCAAGCACAGTGCCCACCAAGAGACCAACGCCCCGGAGGCTTGATGAGCCAGTTCCACAAGAAGCTCTTTTCCCAGTTGGCCGGCAACCAGCCTGCCCACTCCCCCAATATCGTCCCCGGCGCCCTGGGGCCCCTTGCCCTCTCACGCCATGGCCTCAGCCAGGATGAGCTGCTGGCGCTCATGGCCCAAAGCGTGCCCGCGGCCACCGCTGAGGCCCTGCTGGGACTCAAGAGGGAGCTTGGCGAGGCCGTTGTGGAGACCGACGGGGTCTGGAAGTTCGCCCATGCCGACGGCGTCGAGGCGGCCAAAGAGCTCTTCGCGTCAGACCAGGATGCTCAGGACGACCTCAGAATTGCCATGGCTGATTATTTCGAGCATCGTATTGATAACTATCGCGTTGCGGATGAATACGTATACCAGCTACAGCACTCTGAGTCGTGCGAACGCATGCGGCAGGCGCTTCTGGATATCCCCCGTTTTAAGGTGCTCTTCTCGGAGAACCCAGACGACTTTCTGGGCTACTGGCAATGGCTGGGCGAAGCGGGCACCCTTGGGGACGACTATCTCCGCTCCTTCGATTCGTGGGCCTCGAAGCAGCAGAACGGTAACGTGGTTGTCCATGTGGCCAACCAGTTGAGTTTCTTTCTAAGCCGAGCCGACTACGTGGGCCACGCGGAGTCCCTGCTTACCCGGACGCTGGCCGTGCTGGAGCGGGTGGCCGGCCCGGATCACCCCGATGTGGCCTCGACGCTGAACAATCTGGCTGTTCTATATCTGAGCAGCGGTCGGATTGAGCAGGCAGAGCCCGCTGCGAGGCGTGTGGCCGAGATTCTTGTTGCTACTAATGTGAAAGTCGGCAAACCCCATCCGTATACTACCGCTGCCCTTAATAACTACGCTGCTATATTGGCTGGCAGGGGAAATTCTCAGTCACAAATAATGGAAGAAATCAAGGCTATTGTTGCTCCCATGGGCGCCACGGTGCAGTTGGAGCCGGCCTCTCCGGAGTGATTGGTCCCCCGGACTTGGCTACTGGTTCTTAATCTCTTCGGCCCGGGTGCGGGCCTTCTCCCACATACGGACGTATGCTTCGGCGCTTCGGAAGAGCGGTTCCAGTGCTGCGTCGTCGCCGGCGTCGGCTCGGGCATCCTGGATGAGTTCGGGCAGCAGGCCGATGTGGATCATGCCTTCGGTGTTGAAGTCGACCATTCTATTGCCCAGGTAAGGCTGGGTGAACTCAACGTCGCCGGCATACGATGTGAAGGGGTAGGTGATGGGGTTCTGCTGGGGTATGCCGCAGGCTCCCTCTTTGAATCGGGGGCCCGGGGCGCCGGCGAATCCGTTGTAGTCGAAGCCGAATCCCGCTGCGGGGTATCCGCCCTTTGACTCGATGAGTTCGACCCTCTCGTGAAGGCCACGCAGGGTGCCTCCGGGGTCGTCGGGGTTCTGGCAGCGTCCAAGGCCGATAGTGCTGATACCGCCAAGGGCGTAGATGCGGCCATCCCAGTGGCGCCCGTGGGTGCCGGCGGCGGGATAGTCGTTCTCCTCCAGGATCTCGTAGATGCGCTGGTAGGACCACTGGGGGAAGTGGTCGGTCTCGATGATCATGCCCCGCTCCATCATGCCCTTGAGCAGCGCTTCGCCATACTTGGTGATGGTAGCGTTCTGGCAGTAGGGGCCTTCGGCAGGCGGCGCCGTAAGCTGATCCAGGTACTTGAAGAGGGTCTTGACGGGTTCGATGCTGACCTTCGACATGTCGTTGGGGGCATCGGAGAGGTACTCATCTCTGGGCTGAAGCAATCCGCCGAAGAAGACTCTTCCCTGGTCCCAGGCCTTGGGCATGGTTGGCTCGTCGGGGCAATCCATCGTCATGTTGGTCCAGTGTCCGCTATTTACGAAGGCCCCCAGTTCCAGGAAGTCTCTGCTGCCATCTCCCGGCGAGAAGCGGTTATCGTACTTGTGGACGGGGAAGATGGCCCGGACGCCCCGGTTGTAGTACTCGGTGAGCTGCGAGTCGATGTAGGCCTCGTCGCATTCGGGCATTCCCGGGCGCCGAGTGAGGTGGCAATTGAACAGGTTCGATGTCTCGATACCGAGGATGACTGCCAGTTTGCCCTGTTTGATGACCTCACGGGCCTCTTCGGGGGTGAGCACGATTCGGAACCAGCCTTTGCCTTCGCCGCCCCACTGGGCGTCGATGTAGCGCTGCATGGCCCAACTCTCCTCCAGGGTTCGGTCCACTGCTACCATGTCTTCGCAGTCGTACTTGCCGGGCTGAACTCCCTCGCCATCCATGAGTGTACAAATCACCCAGTCGTTGGTGGCAAAGTGCACGGTCAGCCGCAGACCGGCCAGCCAGGCACGCTCCAGCCAGCGGTAGTAGCTGGCCTGGTGGGTGGTGCGCTCCCGGGCGTTGGGCCACTCGGTGAATTCTGGCCACCCGGCAGTGACGTGGTTGTGTTCGGGCAGTTCGCCCATGATGAGCGCCTCAATCAACCCCTCGAAATCCACCACATCGCTGCCTGACGAGTCGTACACATGGCCGAAGAAGTCCCTCTTGCCCTCCTCGCCGTGGACCACGCTGCAGTCGGGCAGGGCGTGGGTAACGCCCAGGCGGTGGAAGGGAGCGCCGTGGAAGAGGCCGCCGCCAAAGCTTAGGTTGCTCATGATGTGCGTGTGTGCATCCACGACGCCGAAGAGGTGCCCATCCTCGAACGTGGTCTTGGCCGGGGCCCCGGAAGCGTTGAGCGCCATCTCCGGGTACACCGAGCAGCCCTCGGCAGGCTCCAGAGTAACCGCTCCGGCGCTACCGCTCAGACCGTTATGGGCCAGGTAGAGGCCGCTTCGATTGTGTTTGAGCTGGAAGTAGCCGCTGTTGGTGGCGTACTGCTCGAACACCCACTCCCCGCCCGAGACGTAGCGGTCCTGGTGCATGGTGACGTCGGACTGCAACGTCTTTGAGCGCTGCAGCGGGCCATCCTCGGCCAGCAGGTAGTACTCTTCCGCATCGTAGAGCAGGTAGGTGTCAAGGTCGGCCGCTTGCAGGTAGAAGCGTGCGGCCCCTTGTGCGTCGGGCGCGAACTCGAAGCCTTCGGTACCTTTGGCCGTGAGCCAGCCCCCGCCCAGGCGCAGGCTTACGCAACGCCCGCCAAGTCCCACTACTTCCACGGGGTCCAGGTCTTCGAGGAGGTCCACAACGTCCGGTGAGGCCTGGTCCAGAACCTCGGGAGTCTCCATCTGGTCCGTCACGTCGCCAATGCCCGCAAGGTCGGAGAGGTCGGCGACCACATCCGGTGCTGCCTCATCACCGCCAGCGTCAACGGGAGCCGTCGCTTCTGAGCTGTCCGCCACGCTGCCTGAATCACCCCCGCCTCCGGATTCGCTGCTGCAAGCCCACAGACCGCCGATAGCTACACAACAAACCGTCGTCGATACGATAGTACGTAGCCTGAACACGAACCCCTCTCTCATGCACAACCCCTCTGTCTAATATTTAAAAACAACACCTAAATGGAACCTGTCATCTATTCCATATGAACCATGTTCTTGCCCAGTGGCTCCTTGCCCGTCAGAACCATTCCGAACCGGTTCAGGGCCTCACCATTTCTGGGATTTCTGTCGTGCCATCTATCCTTGAACTCTTGCACTGTCAGCCACGTTCTGTTGAAGGTGGCCGGGTCCTCGAAGACGAAGCGGTTTTTGCCGTAGCCGATGACCAGCACGTAGTGGCCGTCGTCCCAGTTGTTGCGCCACTCTTCGGGGCTCAGTTTGCGGCTGGCCCACGCCTGCACCAGAACCAGCACCGGGTTTCCCTCATCGATGTGCTGCCTTATGTCCCCCATGGACATCATGTGCCTGGCCTTTACCCGGAACCCCTGTTTCGCTGCAAAGCGGCGGACCTCCTCCACCGACGACCCGTCAACCTTGTTGGTCTTGAGGGCCTCCATGAGGTGATCTTGCCTGATGTCTATGCCGTAATAGGCAAATAGTGTCTGAAGCGCCTTGGCACCACAGTCATAGTCGAAGGTTTGCCTCGTCGTGGGAACGTCAAGGATGGTGCCTCCCAGGCCGATGTTGTGTACCTTGCGGAGAGCGTGGTAGATGGCCTCGGCGAATGCCCGCCGCAGCCTCTCCAGGGCCATGATATTCGGAGTGCCGTCCGCGTTCATATATAGACTTTGATTCGTCTCCTGCAATATAGTCGGCACCCTGCTGCCTACCCTATGCAGTGCATTTATTGAGTGTTGAGTTGATACATGGCCATAGACATTAAAGAACTCTGATTCGTTGACTGTAATTTCAATGTCAGGAAGACGCTTTCGCAACTCTCTGGCATAAGCATCGATAAATACAGAAGGGCAGTAGTAGACGGGACCTTGGTCCAAGGGCGAATGCTGGAAGTTCATCAGCTCGATCTGGTTGTCTCGCATCCCCTTCGCAGTGATTGTTGAGTGGCCGTCCAGCATGAACTGCGCTCCACTCGAAATCGCCGCTCGAATAGAGTCATGGAAGGGGTGTAGATACTTATCGGCCATCTGGCGGCGCACCAAGTCGTCGGGTCTTATGCCACGTTTGTAGAGGGGCCGACCGAAAACATCCTTGAGCGGAACACAATCGTCCAGGTGGTCCGGATGGCGGTTGGCCTCCAGCAGAATGCTGCTGTATGGAAAGGCTATATGCTTGTTCTCGAGTATGTCCCTGAAATCATATAGAGAATTTGTGTACCAATCGATGTTTCGCATCAACTCAGGGAAATCCGCTGCCAAATCGCTGGGGGAGATCTCCTCGGGCACCACCAACCCACTATGCGGACACACCACAAGCAGTTCTCTAAGGCGCATCGTCGACCCTTCATTGCTGGTTGATTGGGCAGGGTGGATCGCCAAACCGGCACGCGTTCCAACTCAACGGCCCCATTCGGTTGGGCGGATATTGCCACCAAGATGCGTAAGGTGCACGACAAATCGGTGTGAGAAGCCTTTCGTTCCTCGACAAGCTCTCCCCCAAGTTGCTTGGAAGCCACGTTGTGGCACCACGCCGAGTTGGCCGCCGGGGCCAAGACGGCTATCTGCGTGGCGGTGCTGCCGTGCGCATTCATTTACTTGACGAGGAGTATGATCCTGAAGCATTAGTCGCTTGATGGAATCAGCCTGCCAAGGAGGTTCGGGATGAGGACGACTATCGTGATACGCACTGTGACGCTGTTGTTAGCGGCTTGCCTCAACAGCGCATGTTCGAGCAGCACTTCGGAGCCTTGCGGCGAGAAGGGGTGCCAGGACTCTTCGTGCGGGGATAGTGGGGGGTGTGGGGCGCCGGATTGTGTGAGCTGTGGTGATTGCCCCTCTTTGGCCGACACGGTGCAACCCGGTGATTGCAGCTGCCAGGCCTGCGAAGATGCCTCCTGCGGGGAGTTGACTTGCCCGGGTGACGCCTGCTCTTGCGGTGATTTGGCCTGCGACACGGGGGAGTGTCAGTGCCAGCAGTGCGACGACGTGACGTGCGAGGCTTGCGAGTGTGACGCTTGCCTGGGTGACGTGGTCCACGACTGGTGGGTGCCGGACAATTGGGTAGGCGATTATGATGGCAGCTTGGATGTAATAGAGGATGTTGGTGATGTCGATTCTAATAACGATGTAGAACAGGACTCTGAAGAGATTTGGGATCTGCCTACCCTGGACATGGGAGACCCGGACCTGGATCTCTACGTCGACGCTGCCGACCCGGACATTGGCCCCGAGGATGTTCAGTACGACCAGAGCGATGAATACAACGACGTGGCTCCTCCAGTCTGTCCCGGCGGCTGCTTCATCGACGAGAGCTGTTACCAGCCCGGTGAGGTTAACCCCAGTGGCCAGTGCCACGTGTGTGATCCCATGTCAGCCAGCGACGCCTGGACCATCAACGCCGGTGCCAAGTGCGACGACGGTCTCTTCTGCACCGTGGGCGACTCTTGCGGCACCGACGGGGTGTGCACGGGCACGGCCATGGACTGCGACGACGGCATTGCGTGTAACGGCACGGAGGTGTGCGACGAGCTTGGCGATGCTTGTGCACCGGGTGCCACGACGTGCGAGCCCACCTGGCTGTGCGACGTGACGCAGGACTTGTGCGTCAAGGCCTGCACCGGCTGCGTCATCGGCGGTAACTGCTACGGCGACGGTCAGCGCAACCCGCTGGATCAATGTGAAGTATGCGACGTAGCGACCGACGCCGGGGGCTGGACCATCAATGCCGGGGCCAAGTGCGACGACGGTCTCTTTTGCACCGTGGGCGATTCTTGCGGCCCTGACGGGGTGTGCACGGGCACGGCCTTGGATTGCGACGACGGCATTGCGTGCAACGGCACCGAGGTGTGCGACGAACTGGTGGACGCCTGCGCACCGGGAGCCACGACGTGCGAGCCCACCTGGCTGTGCGACGTGACGCAGGACTTGTGCGTCAAGGCCTGCACCGGCTGCGTCATCGGGGGCAACTGCTACGGCGACGGGCAGCGTAACCTGTTGGATCAATGTGAAGTATGCGACGTCGCGACCGACGCCGGTGGCTGGACCATCAACGCTGGTGCAAATTGCGACGACGGTCTCTTCTGCACCGTGGGCGACTCTTGCGGCACCGACGGGGTGTGCACGGGCACGGCCATGGACTGCGACGACGGCATTGCGTGTAACGGCACGGAGGTGTGCGACGAGCTTGGCGATGCTTGTGCACCGGGTGCCACGACGTGCGAGCCCACCTGGCTGTGCGACGTGACGCAGGACTTGTGCGTCA
>CAZQHM010000114.1:0-14547 GCA_964593355.1 uncultured Myxococcales bacterium | reverse complement strand
TTGTAGCCAATAATAAACCAGCACGCCAGGGACATAGCTATAAGGAAGTAGAGAACGGCCTGCACCACTCCCGATGCACTGCCGACGACATCGACGATATTGACTCCGTAAGTAGCGCCCTCAGTGCTGGCCAGCAGAATCCAGTTCATACCCCTCACCTCTTGTGGAGCGTGTAGCACGGCCCGCTGTTTGCGTCAACCTTCAGCGGGCGGTGGTGGTGCGGGGACCGTTGCCGGGGAGCGGTACGTCCACCGGTGCATTTCGTGGCCGTAGTCCTGCCAAAGGCAGGTTGACGTCGCCGTCGCCGTCGCCGAACTGCCTGGCAGCGCCAATGATCTTTATATTGGTAGCGAGAATTAGATAGGTGCTCCAGATGTGAACAACAAGATCTGGGGGCGTATCGACACTGCTCCGTTCCGGGTGCCATCCATGCTTTCCGTCAGCGTTGTCCTTGCCGGCGACGGCGACGGCGACGTCAACGGCAAGGGCGACGAAGGAGCAGACGCACCACGGGGAAACAGGAACGGAGCTGAAGCGACTCAATTCCCCGCACGCTCCTGGCCTTGACATACCGAGAATTCAGGGACCAAACAGCGTCCATTTGCCCCTCCGGCAACGGATCAGCAGCTGGGCGGTGGTGGTGCGGGGGATTGGCTATTCGAGGAAGGTTTTGAGTTTCTTGGAGCGGGTGGGGTGGCGGAGTTTCTTGAGGGCTTTGGCCTCTATTTGGCGGATACGTTCTCGGGTAACGAAGAAGTCCTGGCCCACCTCTTCCAGGGTGTGGTCGGACTTTTCTCCGATGCCGAAGCGCATGCGGAGGACCTTTTCTTCTCTGGGGGTGAGGGTTGCCAGGACCTTTCTGGTTTGTTCCATGAGGTTCTGGATGACCACTGCGTCTTGTGGCGAGGGCATTTTCTTGTCCTCGATGAAGTCACCAAGATGGCTATCTTCCTCCTCGCCGATGGGGGTTTCGAGGGAGATGGGTTCTTTGGCGATTTTCATGACCTTGCGGACCTTGTCCACGGGCATTTCCATGCGTTCGGCGAGTTCTTCGGGGGTGGGTTCACGGCCCATTTCCTGGACGAGGTAGCGGGAGGTTCGAATGAGCTTGTTGATGGTCTCGATCATATGGACGGGGATACGGATGGTTCTGGCCTGGTCGGCGATGGCTCTGGTGATGGCTTGTCTGATCCACCAGGTGGCATAGGTGCTGAACTTGTAGCCTCGGCGGTACTCGAATTTGTCCACGGCCTTCATGAGGCCGATGTTGCCTTCCTGGATGAGGTCCAGGAACTGAAGTCCCCGGTTGGTATACTTTTTCGCGATGCTGACCACCAGTCTGAGGTTGGCCTCGACGAGTTCGGATTTGGCCTTATTTGCCAGCCGCTCGCCCTTGTTGACGCCGGTGCAGATCTCTTTGAGTTCAGCTATGGATGAGCCGCTCTGGGCGGCGATTCGTTCCAGTTCGACCTTGAGCTCGGAGTATTGGGTAGCGTACTCCTTGAGGCGGTCACGGTTGACCTTTGAGCCGTCGATGGGCTTAGTGCCGCCCTTGCCGAGTTTCTTGAGGACGCGGTCCATCTCTTCGTCGCTGATGCCGGTGCGGTCACGGATTTCGATGAGGCGGCCTTCAATTTCCCAGATTCTGCGGACGGTATTCTTGAGCTGGTCCAGAACCTCTTCAATGACCTTTCTATTGTATCGTATGCTAGTGATCAATTCTCGCAGGCGCTTCCTGTTGCTCCTGGCGATCATATCATATTTTTCTTTTGTGCTGGGCTTCAAGGCCTTGTTGTTGACTTTTTTCTCTTTATCAACGGCTTGTTCGTGGCAGGCCTTGGCACTTTTGAGGATTTCGAGGACGGTCTGGGTGATCTGGGCCTCATTGGCACCAGTCTCCTGTTCCTCTTCGTCGAAGTCGCGGATAACGTCCCGGACGTGCACTTCGCCGGACTCCAGGCGCTCGACAACGGAGATAATGGCCTGGATGCCCAGTTCAAGGCGGAGGATCTGATTTAGGACTTCCAGCTCGCCCTGCTCTATCTTCTTGGCAATTTCGACTTCACCCTGGCGGGTCAGGAGGGCCACGCAGCCCATCTTCCTGAGGTACATCCTGACGGGGTCGGTGATCTTGGATTCGGCTTCTTTTTTGAGGAGGTTGGCACCTTCGCCGGGCTTGATGAAACCACGCTTTTCAGCTTCGCCGATGTTCTCTACGATGGCGATTCCGTTGCGCTTGATGACCTCGAAGAGTTCATCAACCATGGCTTCAGCGACCACCTCATCGGGCAGTTTCTCGTTGATCTCGTCGTGTGTCAGGAAGCCGAACTTTTTCCCGGCCTGGATGAGAGTCCTGACATCCTTCAGAGAGAGAAGGTCTTTAGACATACCTCTATACCTCCACGGCGTGCAGGTCGGCCTCGCGGTCGGCTGCAGACCTCAAATTTGACAACTCCCGCTGCATATCAAGCAGTTTCTGGCTAAGGTCAAGTTCCTGGTCAGCGTCGCCTCTCAAGTGAGCATTGCGAATAAGCTCTCGGAGGCGGGTCTGTTCCACGTGGATTCTTTCCACTTTCAACCCAAGCAAGGCTTCGTTCATGACCTTCGTCGCCCTATCGATCTTCCAACTCTCTGGCCCCATCAAGAAACCGGCGACCTGGTCTCTGAACTGCACGTCCTCGATGGAGGAGAGCAGCCAGGTACTGTCCAGGCTGCCGCGCTCCTCGACCGCCTCAAGCACAAGCCCGCAGAAAGTACGCACACTCTCTGTTTGAATCAAGCCTATTGTTGCGTCATCAAGGAATATCCGCACCAGGGATGGATGGGCTACCAGGGCTTCAACGATGCGGAGTTCGAGGCGGTGGCATTTGGGGGAGTGGGCGATGGGGGCCTGGGCATGTCCGGTTGCGACGCCCTTCAGGCGGTCTCTGGGCATCTCCAGTTCAGCGGCCAGTTTGTCCAGGAAGATACCTTGGGCGATGTCGTCCTGGATGTGTTGTGCCAGGTCAAGGCCGACGGAAGCGGCCTGGGCCCGCCCGTGGAGGGTGCTTCGAGCCCGAGTTCGGAGTATGACCAGGGCGTGTTCCAGGAAGGGCAGGGCCTCTTTGACCAGTTTTTCGACCAGTTGGGGCCCGCCGCGGTTGGCCAGCAGGGTGTCGGGGTCTTCGCCCTGGGGCAGATCTACGATCTTGCCATACAGACCGTTACGCATGAGAATCTGCATAGATTTCCAGGTTGCTTTTCGGCCGGCCTCATCACCATCGTACATTAGAATTACCGTATCGGTAAATCTACGAAGTATCTGGCACTGTGAGTCAGTCAGGGCAGTTCCAAGCGGTGCAATAGCCTGATTATGGCCATGGCAGTGCAGCTTCAGCGCATCTATCTGGCCTTCAACCAGCAGGGCGTAACCGCTCTTCTTGATGGCCTCTCTGGCCTGAATGAGGCCGAAGAGCAGGTCTCCTTTCTTGAAGACCTCGCTCTCCTGGGAGTTCATGTATTTGGGCTGAACCTCGGCGGTGAGCGCTCGGCCGGAGAAGCCGGCGACGTCACTGGCAGCGTTGAAGATTGGGAACATGAGGCGCTGACGGAACCTGTCGCCCATGCTGCCTGATGTGCGGCGGGCGATGACGCCGACCTGTTCGGCGATATCCAGGGGGTATCCCCGGGCCATGAGGAACTCGTAGAGGGCCGACCCTGAGGGAGCGCAGCCGATCTGAAAGCGGGCGACGTCCGTGTCGGTGATTCCCCGGCTGTGAAGGTATGCTCGTGCTTCGGCGCCTTCGGGGCCCGTGAGGCGCTCACGGTACCAGGTGAGGACGGTGCCGTTGAGCTCCAGCATTTGGCGTTTCTTGTCTCGGGTTCGCCTGTTGGCCTGTCCATCGCCGGCGGTGTATTCGAGAACGACGCCGGTGCGCTGAGCCAGATACTCCAGGGCCTCACGGTAGCTCATGCCTTGTGAGCGGGTGAGGTATGTTATGGCGTTGCCCGACTCATGGCATCCAAAGCAGTGGTAGAGCCCCTTTTCCGGGTTGACGCTGAAGCTGGGTTTGGCGTCGGTGTGGAAGGGACAGAGGCCGACGTAGTTGCGTCCGGTCTGACGTAACTTGAGTTGGGCGCCGATGAGTTCCACCAGGTTGACCCTCGTCAGGATCTGCTGTATCAACTCTTCTGGAATGTGTCCTGCCATCGTGCGGGGCCCCACCAATAAACGAGTGACCTTCATGCCCGACTCTGCGCCCCGATGCGGCTTCTGGCATCTCCCGACGGATAGCGGAGGCCCACGTGGTGGTCCTCGGAGTCGAGAGGGGGTAGGGCGCCATGTAGAGTCAATGTAGAAAGAACACAGGGCAAGCAGTTTAGGAGTTGGAAGCGGCTTGTCAAACGATTTTCGGGGGTTCTTGGACGTTGGTCCATTTTCGGACGGCCCTTGGGGGCGTCGGTTGCGGGTGAAATGGGATGTCAGGCGAAGGAGCCAGCGGTGTGAGCGATACGACTGTTGCCTCGGTAGCGGTGGGGCTTTGGCTTCACCAGCGTTTCGACTACGCCATTCCGCCCTCGATGCGTGGGGTGCTGCTTCCAGGCATGCGGGTGCTGGTGCCTTTTGGTCCCCGGCGGGTGACGGGCTATGTGGTGGCGGTGAAGGGCGAGTCGGATTTCAAGGGCAAGCTGCGTGATGTCGTCGAGTTGCTGGATGAGTCTCCGGCCTTCAACGAGGAGTTGCTGGGGCTGCTTCAGTGGGCGGCGGAGTACTATCTGGTGCCTTTGGGTGAGTTGCTGCGCAAGTCACTACCTCCGTCGATGCACCAGGCTGACGTTAGGCATGTGGTGGTGACTGAGCTTGGTCGTGAGCAGGCCGGGGGCAACAAGCTGCTGGAGCTATTGTGCGCCAGGGAGTCAGTTCCTTTCAGGACAGCGCTGAACTTTGCAACCCAGGGCGCAATTGATGCTTTGGAGAGGCAGGGGTTGGTGGCAACGCAGCGGGTTTTGGCAGCGGCGCAGGCGCGGCCGCGGATGGAGACCTTCGTCGACTTGTGTGCGGATATATCTGTTGGGGCGATTCGTGGGCGGGTTCAGAGGGGAATAGTAGAGGTGCTTGCCGAGGCGGGGAGGCCCGTGGCGGTGACGGAGTTGCGCCAGCGTTTCCCGGGGCTTTCTGGGCCATTGAAGGCTCTTGTCGAGGCTGGTTACGTGAAGACCCACGAGGAGAGGAGCTTTCGAACGTTGGATTCGGGCTACTCGGTAGTTGACGAGGACCACACTCTGAACTCGGAGCAGGAGGCAGCGGTAGAGGAGATTGGCGTTGCGTTGGGAAGCGGCAGGTACAGTCCGTTTCTGCTGCACGGGGTGACGGGGAGTGGGAAGACCGAGGTCTACATGCGGCTGGTGGAGTTGGCCCTGGCAAGGGGGCTGTCGACGCTGGTGCTGGTTCCTGAGATTGCTTTGACTCCGCAGCTCATGGCTCGCTTTGAGGCGAGGTTCGAGCGGCGCATTGCCATTTTGCACTCGGCGCTTACGCCCGGCGAGAGGCTTGATTACTGGTATCAGGTTGCCAGCGGCTCTCTGCCCATCGTGCTGGGTGCCCGTTCGGCAATTTTCGCTCCGGTGCCCAATTTGGGGTTGATAGTAGTGGATGAGGAGCACGAGGGGTCGTTCAAGCAGGACGTGTCTCCATTCTATAACGCTCGTGACCTGGCACTGACGCGTGCCAGCCGGTTGAAATGTGCGGTGGTGTTGGGTTCTGCGACGCCGTCGCTGGAGTCATGGCACAACTGCAAGACGGGGAAGATAAGGCTGGTGACCATGCGAAACCGGGCCACAGCGCGACCCTTGCCCGACGTGGCCCTGGTGGATCTCAGGACGCAGCCCTTTGCGGACAGCGAGCGGCTGTTCAGCAGGCAGTTGGCCGACGGCATTCGGGAGACGCTGGCTCGGGGGGAGCAGACGATTCTGTTCCTGAACCGGAAGGGCTTTTCGCAGTTCATGTTGTGTCCTCGTTGCGGCTACGTTCCTTCATGCGACCACTGCTCGGTGTCGCTGACCTACTACAAGGGGGCCAGGGTCCTGCGTTGCCACTATTGCCAGCAGGAGGCCAGTGCAGCGCAGAGTTGTCCCGTGTGTGGCGAGGAGTCGTTGAAGCTGGTGGGAGCGGGGACGGAGCGGGTATCGGAGACGTTGGCCGAGCTGTTCCCTTCGGCTCGGTTCGCCCAGGTGGATGCGGCGTCGGGGGCCCGGACGAACGTTCCTCGAATCCTGGATCAGTTCAGGAAGGGGGAGCTGGATATTCTGGTAGGCACGCAGATGATAGCCAAGGGGCACGATTTCCCCAACGTGACTCTCGTGGGTGTTCTGCGGGCGGACCAGGGGCTCTCGTTTCCCGATGTGCGGGCGGCGGAGCGGACGTTTCAGCTTGTGACGCAGGTGGCGGGCAGGGCGGGGCGTGGCAGTCAGCCTGGGCGGGTGGTGCTGCAGACCTTCATGCCGACGCACTACTCGTTGGTGTATGCTCAGCGGCAGGATTTCGTGCGATTCGCTGAAGAAGAGCTTGGGGTGCGGCAGATGAGGCAGCTTCCACCCTTTTCCGTGTTTGCTCTGTTTCGCTTTTCGGGGCCCGATCTGGTCAGGCTTCGGGAAGCAGCGGATGTTGCCCGGGGGATAATGGATGGGGCGCTTCGTGGGCTGGCCGGGGGCGGGGCGGTGGATTTCCTGGGGCCGGGTCCGGCGCCCATAGCCCTTGTGGCAGACCGGCATCGTTTCCAACTTCTGGTCAAGGCTCCGTCGAGGGTGGTGATGCAGACGCTGCTGCGCAAGGCGTTCAATGTCCTTGAGGGGGAACTTCGACGCCACAGCAGCGTTCAGTGGAGTGTGGACGTGGATCCCTTGAGCGTGATGTAGGGTGTTTCCGGTGAGGCATGCTGGTTCTTGCTACGCAGGCCGTTTCTTGTTGCCTGGTTCGTTGCTTTGGCTGGATTTGTTTCTTTTCGCTTGCATGGTTTCTGTAGATTTCAGACGATTGTCATTGTCTACACCATAGGTTCGGGCTGGCCCGAGTCGCCCTTCTGAACGTGGGTACCGGTAATACGCTGGCCAAGGTTCTTGCGGATGAAGAGCCAGACGGAGCCCACTAGAACGAGCAGGAGGCCTCCGGTGAGCCACTTGTTGTACTCGAGCTTCTCGAAAATCTCGCCATGGCCCACGGGCGGCATTTTCAGAACTGATTGTGGCAGGCCGAAACGTTTGGCCAGGTCCTTGACGGCGGTTAGGTGAATGACGGGAACGCCGTCTCTGGCGAATCTTGTCATAACGGAGTCGACGTCGGTGGCTTCTGGGGGCAGGCGGCGATTGAGTCCGGGTTTGAAGGTCTGCTTGCCGACGCGGGTCCCCACGGAGACTGTGCCGCCGCCAACGTTGACATAGGCTTTGATGGGGCGGTCGCCGGCGTACTCAGAGTATAGGTCCATTCGTTCCTGGATGGCGGTGGTCATGTCGGGGGCGCCGAGGAAACGAATCTTTGCTACCTCTTCGATAATGCTCTTGAGGGTAGCCCGGCCGTCCTTGTCCATTCCCAGGCCGCGGTCTTTGATGCCACCGATGGAAGCGGCGATGCTTTTATAGGAGAAGATGTTGGTTTTCAGCAGATGCTGTTCCATCTCAAGCCATGAGAACCCGGGCACATTGGCGCCCCAGTTGGATCCTGCGGCGCTGGTGATGATTATGGGTTCAAGTTCGAGGGCCTTACATCCCGCCAGCACTGCCAGGTTTAGAGCCGGGAAGCTGCCCGACATCCCCAGCGCCACTACGTCGCCCTTCTCCACACCCGCCTTCCTGAAGTTATGGACCACCACCGCTGCCCAATTGGGGTTGATAGTGATTTGCTTGGCGTTGAGGTATCCGAGGTTGCTGGTGATAGAGGAGCTTGCGACGCCCACCAGCCCCGAGAGGGTCGGGTCGTTTTCTGCGTCGATGGGGTATGCTTGGATGCTCTCCCTCATGAGCTTCAGTTCGGCCATGGCGCCGGCCATGATCTTTGCTGCACGAGTCTTCTCTTCGTAGTACTCCTGTTTGTTCTTCACTTTGAGCGTTTCCACGGCAAATCCGCCAAGGCCGGCCATGATGGCGATCATGACCAGAACGTTCCGGGAGACGACCTTCGGGCGCCAGTATATTCCTCTCATGATTGGAATTCACCTCCCAGCACGAGGATGAGAATAAATCGCGTTATCACAGAAGCGGCGATGAGAGCGGTGATTGTTTCGATAACTCCCTGGCGGTCCATCCATATTGCAATAAGGCCAGGAATAATGAACCCGATCATGGCAATCTCAGAATCAAAACCGAAGTTTCCAGCAGCGATATATCGTATGACCATGCCGAAGAGGAAGCCGGAAAGTATCATCAAAACAGTTCGCCGTCGGCCATACACAATAGCAAGACTGGAGATCAGTTGCACCACAAAATAGCTGGCCAGGGCTACGCCGAGGGTTGTAGCCAGAGCGATGGGTTGGTTGAGGTGGTAGGCCATGTAGCCCGGCACCACAAGCCCGCCTGCAGCCAGGCCGAAGAGCTCTGAGAAGAGGAGGCTGACAACCAGTCCGCATCCGATGAAGAGTGCCACAAGTTCGATCATAGGGTTCCTCCCCGGCAGCTCATTTCAGGGCCGCTTCATAATGGAGCGGTTGGCGAAATAGTGGACCAAGTCCAGACCGGCCCCGGCGATATTGGCCATTCCGACGATAAGAGCCGAGGGGCCTGCGTTGGCCACGATCCGTTCAAAAACGCCGGGGGCGTCCACACCGTCGGCGTGTACGAAGCGGGATGTATCGCAGCCCTTCTTGGCCGCTTCACGATCAAAAATGAAGGTACCCGACCCCATGAGCAGGACGGTATCTGCCGGTTGCCAGGAGGCGTAGGCCTCTCCCAACTGCTGAGAGCGTTGTTGCCTATCGGCTCTGCAGTTGAACACAGCGATACGGTTCACCAGATCTGGGTGGCGGGCGATGGACATGTCCCAGATGCGCTTGGTGGATTCGGGGTCGTTGGCAGCGAAGCCATTGACGAAGACCAGGCGTCGGCCGAAGAAGTCGACCTCGTAGAATTTGAGGGCGCCTTCGTCGGGGAGGGTCTTGCGCATGCCCTCGATGGCGACCTGGCGTTGGATGCCCAGGGAGAGACATACCTTGAGCACCAGGGCGACGTTCTCTTTGTGTTCCGAGTAGAGAAAACCGTCCATGTCCTCATCAGAAATCTGGAGAACGTCATCATCTGTTACTTCATAAAACTGTGACTGCCTGTCCTTGCAGGCTTCCTGAAAGATATCTCCGTTCCGGCTCAACCCAAGAAACATCTTATTGTGCCTTGGCACTGTGGCAGCAAGGGCCGCTGCGACGTCACGTTCTGTGGGTCCCATGACATCGAGGTGGTCTTCTCTAGCGTTGGTGCAGACGCCATGGGTAGCCTGGACCAGTTTCTGTTCTGAGAGCCATTGAAGCTTGGGTTGCAGCGCCATGCATTCCAGAACCAGGGCTTCGGCTTTGCGGTCTCGTGCGATGGCGACGATGCGAAGCTGTTCGAGGACGTTGGCCCGTCCGCCGGGGCGGAAGACGGGGTACTCTCGGTGGTCGGGGAAGAGCATCCTGGGCAGGGTTCCCGTGGTCTTACCGAAGGCGTATATTCCCGCGTGATTCAGGGCTGATGTAATAAGCCTGGTAACGCTACTCTTCCCTCTAGTTCCATTAACATGAATTCGGATTGGTATGGCAGCAAGATTTGATTTATGAGCGGCATACTCAAGCACTCCCAGGACAACCAGGCCAACAAGAAGTGCGAGCACGAAGATCATTCCTGCCACAACGCCCCCTCACAACGAAAAGCCAGAAGGCAGCGTGGGCCATCCGGCTTGCACAAAGGCAACCGTAACACGACGAGGAGTGTCGTCCCAGTGAGGAGTGTTGCACGCCTGGGCGAAGTCTGGCGACCAGATATGTGCCCAGGGGTGGCGCTGCGCTCCGTCACACCACCATGAAGCACTCGTGCGGTGTGACCAGGACGACAAAATCCGCTCTGTATGCCTGTTTGGGGCCATTTGCAAGGGGTTATTGCTGGACGGGCTGTGCCAGGATTCGCTCCAGTTCTGGTGCGATGCGGGCAATGAGCGTATCCGGGGCTTCGAACACCGTGGCTCCTGCAGCGTTGGCGTGTCCACCACCTCCAAGGCTCATGCAGAGGGGGCCGATGGGGTATCCGCGCAGGGAGCGCATGGAGAGCTTGAATCGTGGTGAGGCAGCGGTGGATTCGGGCAGTTCCCGGAGAAAGGCAGCGGCTTGCACGCCGGCGATGGAGAGGAGCATAGCGCTAACGTCGCTGCTATCTTCGCTATCGATCTGGTGCTGTGAGCACTCCTCTTTGGTGAGGTAGGTCCAGGCGAAGCGGCTGTCGAACATCAATTGCATATGAGCAAGAGTGATCTGATTAGCCTTAATGCGACCAAGCGTCACGGAACTGAAAAGCTCTTCCTGTATTCCCATGGCATCAGCGCCCATTTCAACGAGGTGCGCCGCTGCTTTGAGGGGCAAACTCCGATTGTTAATGTACCTGAAACCATTTGTGTCATACATGAGTCCCATGTATAGAGCGCTGCTGGCTCTTGGGTTGAAGGGGAAGCCCACTCGTTGCAGGAGGCTATATACCAGTTCACAGGTGGAGGAGGCCGTGCTGTCCAGAAGTATGGTCTCATTGTCCATGGAGCCTGCGAGGTGGTGATCCACGGCAACGACGCGGCCGGTCATGAGGTGTGCGAGGCTGGCGACCTGACCGATGCGTTTGTGCTCCGAGGTGTCGAGGACGAGCAGGAGGTCCCACTGGTGGGCGATGGTTTCGGGCGGGGTTCGGGGGTCGAGGGTAGGGCTTCTGAATCCGATACTAGGGTAGACTGCGGGGGGTGGGTCGGAGTTGATAATGGCGACCTGTTTGCCGAGCCTGAGGAGGAGTTCTTCCATGGCCATCTGTGCGCAGAGGCCGTCGGGGTCGGGGTTGACGTGGGTTGTGATGAGGATTCGGTTGGCGGCCAGGAGGCGTTGCAGCACGGCGCCGGCCTGGATCTGTTCCCTGGGGCGTGCGTCGGGCAGGACGATATCGAGGAGGTCTGCCATCATTCGGGCTGTTGCGCCCCAGATGACGTTTCCGCCGTGGCGGTAGAGCGGGAAGTGTTCCCTGCGGCCTTTGCGGAAGACCTCAAGGCGCATGTCGTTTTGGGGCCCGATGAAGGTATCCCAGGGCACCAGGAGTATCTCTGCGACCTCGTCGGCGGTGGGGTAGAACTGGGTGCCCTCTTCAACGAGGACGACGTGTGGGGTAATACGGAAGCCTGTAACGGTGGAGAAGTCATCGATGGTGCCGAGGAGGGTGCAGCGATTGGCCGGCAAACCTATCTCCTCCTGGGCTTCACGGAATGCTGCCTCGATGGTGGTCTCTCCGGGCTCGACGTGGCCGCCTGGGAAGCTGATTTCTCCCGCGTGGACGGGGAGGTCTGGGCTTCGCCTGGTGAGAATCACCTTGAGCTGCCCGTCGTGAACCATCAGGGGGATAAGGACGGCTGAGGCACGTCGGTCGAAGGTTGGCAGTGCCAGGGGTTGGTGGCTGGCGAGGGCTGACTTGATAAGCTCTACGGAACGCATATTATCTCCGTTGGTTGCTCAACAATGGGGTCTCTTGGCAACAATTGTGGACGCTGCTTCTCAGGCGAGCACGCTGTTGCAGAGGGCTGGTTCCGAGGCGAAGCGTCCGCATACGTGGAGGGTCTCCATGCGTGCCTGCTCCTGCTTGACGCCTCTGGCCATCATGCAGAGGTGCGTTGCCCGGATTCGGACCAGCACTCCGGCGGAGGCGGTGGTTTGCTGCAAGGCATCCATAAGATCCTGGCCCAGGCGTTCCTGCACTTGAAGTCGTCGTGCCAGGGCTTCAAGGGCTCGTGGGATTTTGGAGATGCCCACCAGTTTTCCGGCGGGGAGGAAGGCAACGATGGCCTCACCGAAGAATGGCAGGACGTGGTGTTCGCAGACACTAACGAAGTGCATGTCTCTGCATACGACGATGCCCGTTGAGGTGGACTCGAAGAGTCCTTCTTTGAGGATAGTGACGGGGTCCGAGGGATAGCCGCACAGCATCTCACGCAGGGCGGATTCGAACCGTGCCGGTGTTGCCTCCAGATCTGGGCGTTTGGGGTTCTCTCCAAGCTCTTCCAGGAGAGCAGTAAGCCACTGATTCATCATCTATCCTCACAATGCAGTAAGGCAGCGGTTCCGGCTCGACCAGGGGTCGGCGCTGCCTCGTTAAATGTCCCAGTCGTCGGGCACTTTGCGCCGTTCTTCCAGTCGTTTCTTCTCAATAGAGAGCCACCTGAGGAGCGCCTCTTTCTTCTCCATGACCACGGGCTCGGTGGTATTCTCCATGAGGTCGCTGCCCACTGAGGCTCCGTTCTCCACCATGTCCAGAACTTGAGCCAGTTCATCTCGCATCTGCCATGCGGTCTGGATTCTTGTTGCGGGGTTCGGGGCGAGCATGCGGTGGAAGAAGGCCAGCACTTCGCCGGGGAGTTGCAGCGCATCAAGGATTGTGGTCGGGTCGAAGGCCGGGTCCATCTTCGCAGAGAAGACGGCTTCGTAGCCTTTGGCGGGGAACGCCTTCTTTCCCGAGAGCAGTTCCATAACCATCACAGCCACGGTGTATAGGTCCGTGGCCGGCGAGAGTGAGAGGCCCCGAATCTGCTCGGGCGCCATGTAGCTGGGGGTGCCGATGATGTGTTGCGTCTGCTCACCTGAGAGGAGGTGCTTGGCAAGGCCGAAATCTAGCAGGCGCACGGTGAGCGGGTTGTTGTTCACCCGCTGGAGCATAACGTTGTCTGGCTTGAGGTCTCGGTGGATGATTCCCTTGGTATGTGCGTGCTCAAGGACGAAGAGCAACTGATTGGCGATGGAGCGAATCTCGGGCAGCGAGAACCATGTGCGCTGGGTTTTTCGTCTGCGGTACTCTTCGTCCAGTCGAACCGTATCGGAGAGGTACTCCATGATGAGAAACGGGGTCTCTTCGACCACACCATACTTGATGAGCCTCACGATAGCAGGGTGGGTGAGGGAGGCCAGGGCTTGGGCTTCACGTTCGAAGTTCCTGAGGGCCATCTCCCTCTGTTTACCTTCGATGCGGTGCACATGAAGCATTTTCAGTGCCACCTTGAGTCCTGAGAGGCGCTGGAGGGCCAAGTAGACCTTTCCGAAGCCCCCGCTTCCCACAGTGGATACTACAAGGTGGTCATCAACCATGCGCCCAAGCATGGGGTCCGCCGAGCCGACGGTCTCCAGCGATAGGTACTCCTCTGGGATCAGATGAAGTCCCAGAGCTTTGCAGCCCGGGGCCGCACAGGCATCCATGGCCGTGCCTCCCATGCCGCATCCAACGCAGGTGCCTTTGGCCGCTTCTTGGCTCATGGTCTCTGGTCTCCCCTATGGCTGCACGTCACTACTCTCCGCCCGGCCGTCTCGGAGCCCTGAGCAGGACCTTCGATGGAATCGAGGTGCCTGACTAATGGCAAGGCAGGGGCGGGAACGAAAAACGCCGGTAATTCCAGCCTCCAGGCAAGGCCGCAAGGGGGCCTGCATGAAGTGTCAACCACCACCCTTTGTTAACACGCCCGTTGCGAACTTTCCAGGGCGATGATAAGGTGCGCGTCATGGTACGGCTCAAATACGTCAGCAGAATGGCTATTCCCCTCTCCGATTCCGATGTCGACGAGATCACGGAACTGGCAGCGGCAAACAACGAGGCCCTGGAGGTGACGGGGGTGCTCTTCTCGTCCGGGGGGCTCTTTGTACAGGTGCTGGAGGGCCCCGACCAGGCCGTAGAGTCGCTCTTCGATGCTATCGCCAAGGATCCCAGGCACAGGGATGTGCTGCTGCTGGAGCGTGAGTCCGACGTGGAATTTCGACTCTTCCCCGAGTGGTCCATGAAGCGTCTCACGGTTGATGCTGAGGCAAAAGAGAGGCTTGAACCCCTTCGAGCGATTCTTTCAACCATTGCGGAACAGAAGAAGAGGACCGAGTTGCTGACTCACGTTCTCGAGAAGGCCCTGCTCAGGGAGCTGAGCCAGGTAATCATCCACTCAGACTGAAGCTGCGTCCCTGGTCTTGTGACCGGTTGGTGGCGCCGGAAGCGGCGTGAGCACCAGCACCGGCGTCATGGCGCCCAGCGGCTGTTGCGCCTGGGCATCACCCGACTCTCGAGCCTTTCTGGCGTTGGCAAGCAGGCCCCTCAACAGATCCTCGACGCTGCTTTTCGGTTGAACGCTGTCAAGCATGGAAGCACCTCCTGAGGAGATTCTTATCGCATCCTGAAGCCTAACTCAGGGGGTAGACATGGGCAAAAAAAGGTGGGCGGAACCGTTCGTGGGAGCGGCCGTTACGCGGGGCTCACCCGGCCGTCACGCGGCCCTCACCCGGCCCTGGCGGGCCGACCTCTCCCGGGGCGGGAGAGGTGATTTGGCGCGGCGGCCTTGGGCGG
>CAZQHM010000113.1:0-14611 GCA_964593355.1 uncultured Myxococcales bacterium | reverse complement strand
CTATTGACAAACTGTTGACAGAGGGGAAAGGGCCGGATAATGTTCCTACCCTGAGTTGCGCGGCGCAGGTGCCGATGCAGTGTTGGACAACCTTCTCTGGGTTTGAGGGAGCGACATCATGATGGACTCTTTGCGTGCATTTTTTGAAGAAGGCGGATGGGTGATGTGGCCGATTCTCATGGTCATCATCCTGGTTTGGGGATTCGCCATCGAGCGGGTCATCTACCTGTTCTTCAAGGCCAGCCCACCTCGTGACTTCATCAAGAGAATGGAAGTTATCATTATGCGTGGCGACCTCAACGCCGCCATCAAAGAATCCCTGAACAGCGATAGTGCGCTTGGTCGAATCGTGCACGCCGGGCTGTTGAGGGTTAACCAGGGCTCCGACGAAGTGCAGTCTGCCATCGATGAGACCGCCCTTCGTGAACTGCCGAAGATCGAGAAGATCACCCCCTATCTGTCGGTGCTCTCCAACGTCTCCATGTTGCTTGGTCTGCTCGGTACGATTTTGGGCATGATCTCGGCCTTTGCTGCTGTGGCCAACGCCGACCCCAGTGAGAAATCAGCCAAGCTGGCCGCCGGTATCTCCGTGGCCATGAACACGACCGCCTTCGGGCTCATCGGCGCAATCCCGGGTCTTCTCTGGTTCGCCGTGCTTCAGGGCAGAACCCAGAAGCTCTCCGACGAAATAAGCGAGGGTTCGGTGCGCGTGCTCAACCTCGTCATTGCCAATGAGGCTCTCCTGGTAAAGGGTGGCAAGAAGGACGACAAATAGTCCTGTTGTCTGCTTCTTCTAGGGCCCTAATTATGGCAGATGGAGGTAGCTATGGCTGGTGGATCGGGAAGCAAGCGGGAGATGAACTTCTACGTCAATTTGACGCCTACAAGTGACCTCCTGTCATGCTTGGTTTCGTTCCTCTTGATAACGGCCGTGTGGACTCAGTTGGAGCGTATCAATGTGGGCAACGTGGTGCCCAAAGGCTCCACAAGACCCTCTGAGTCCCAGGCCAAGAAGAAGCCTTTGAAACTCCTCGTGACCCAGGACGGCGTCCGCATAAAGGTGCACGGAGATGATTCGCAGTCTGAGTACTTCCCCCTGGGCGAAGATATGCTCACGAATCTCTCGAAGTACATGGAAGCCAAGGGGTTCAAGGAGGAGACCTCATCGCCGGATAACAAGGTGGTCCTCGCCGTGGCCAACGACGTCTTCTATGCGCTGCTTATCAGCGTCATGGACGTCTGCCTCGACAGCGGGCTGGTGAGCATATCCGTCGTGGATGAATCGGCCTTCAAAGGTTAGGAGATTAGCCCATGATCACAAGACCGCAACCGGGTTTGCGTCGCTCCATAAAGTTGCTGTTCGCCAGGGATGGTGGGCGGGGCCGGGCCAAGATGGACGAAGAGCTCAACATGACGTCCGCCGTGGGCCTCAGCATGTTGCTCGTGGTCTCCTTGACCAATACGCAGTCTGCCGAGCTGCTCTTCAACGCTCCTGACATCGTGCTTCCCGCAGCATACAAGTCTGTGGCCCTGGAACTGGCCCCCGTGGTGGCAATCTCACCCTCCGCTATCGCTCTTCAGGGCGAGGCGGTTATGCCCACCGAAGAGGCAAACGACAGGGTCTACAAGGATGGCAAGCTGAAGCCCATCATCAATAAGCTCAGGTCGATGGCGAGGGACTTCAAAGAGACCAACCCAGACAAACCCTTCGAAGGGCATGTGATTATCCAGGCTGATAGCAACATCCCGTTCTCGGTGATAAATCTCGTCATGCTCTCATGTGCCGAGTCAGGGTACACCAACATCAACTACGCCGTGCAGAAGGGCGCTGCCACCTGGAAGTAACTCTCCCGCTCCCCTTTTTCACTCTTCTTTCGCACGAGGTATAGTTATGTCGGCCTGGCTGAAAGGCAAGTGGACGCTGCCCTTTGTTCTCGTGTTTACCCTGGGAACACTGTGGATTCTTGCTATGTATGTTCAGAACAAAAACCAGTTGACCGAGGACCTGTATACCCCGGCTTTTACCAGCATTCGGGTCGCCGAGGTTACCCTCTTCAAAGGGGCTGAATATCCAGTCCAGGTGATGCAGGGCCAGCCTATAGAGGTCGGCTGCAACTATGTGCCACCCCCCGATGAGATGGGCACCCCCTTCTTCATCGTGGAGAGGGATGGTCAGACCCTGTTCGAGAGCAGCAAATGCAGAATCATGGCCAGCTTCGATGACCAGCCAGAGGAGATGCTGGACCTGGTCCTCAAGTATCTGGTGGTAAAGCCCGATGGCTCCAAAGTAGAGGCAGACTCCTGGGCATTCCAGGTCAAAGTCATCCAGCCCTCCACGTTCTTCAGAATTCACGGCCTTGAAACCGCAGCAGGCGAGAGCATCGTGGGGCTGGCTGTGCCCCACGAAGTCATCCCCTATACAGAGGCAGCGGTGCAGTTCAAGGGGAAGAGTGATGAGGTCACTGTGATCTTCTTCGTATCCAGGCTTGGGGATGCCAGGTATTCGGTCCAGTTTGCCCCAGACCCCGAGGAACCGGGCACGGTGAAACTGGTTTCCGCCCCATTCAAGCGCTTCCGCTCGTGGGGCAACGGCATCGACGGCTTCGCAGCGTGGCCCGATGGCCATGAGCCGGCTGCGGGCCGGATTCCCACACCAATCAAGATCGGAAACCCAAAAGACAACCGACAAGCCTTTGAGATCGTCGCTGTTGTGGTAGAGAAATCCAAACTTGATGACATCAGGCTGGGTGCCGTTGAAGTCGCCATGCTGGCGGATGATACCGCTGCCCACGTGGCCGTGCCCGTCTCCCCTGAGTACCTCGAAGAGATCGCAGTAGAGGGACTCATCTCCACTCCGCTCCGGGTCGTGCGCACCAGAGGCGAGAGCCTCGTTGAACCCCCCGCCCCCACTCTCTGAACCAAGCCCGTTGAACCGAGATCGACGAGCAGCAGTGTGGGAAGCAATCGCTAACCCGTTGTTGACGGCTGGGGGGTAAGTGGATAGTCTTTCCCCTGCCTGTTTTTTCATGGAGGTTCTCATGCGCAGATTAGCAGCGGTGGTTTCCCTGGCTCTCTTGTTCGTCGTAGTGGGCTGTGAGCAAGACTCAGACCAGGACGTAACATACGTCACCCCCACAGAGGACATCGCCGAATCCAGCGATATCTCCGAGGCCCCGGCCGGGTACCAGGGGCTCAAGTCTCTGTGCCCCATCGTTGCCGCATGCGACATGGGGTTCACCGTATCCACGTGCGAAGCTGAGTTCTTGGGCTATTGTGCCTCTGAAGCCTCCAAGACGGGCTATGTCAACTGCATGAGCGGATGCCACGAGGGCTACACCGAAGTGCAAAACTGTGAGACCTTCAAGAACTGTGAGACTCAGTGCTGGACCGGGTCCGGTTGCTGATATCGCCATCCGCTGCGGCGCTGGGGGCCATAACTGCCCCCCCTCGGGCGGCGGTGAGAAACAACAACGTATGTTATCCCAAACAGTGTCTGGATTTTGCTTCGTCAGACCCAGGAGGTAGTGATGTCCCGTGGCCTTATTAGAGTTCTGTCTGTGCCAGTATTGACCCTGCTCATGGTGCTCCATGGCTGTTCCGGGGATGCCAAAGACAACTCGGCGGCCGATGCCATGGATACGGCGGAGACCTCGGGAGGCAAGGACCTGCCCATGGATACCCCGCCTGCCGACCTGCACACCGACGCCAAGGATGCCACCGATGTCGTGCCGGCAGACCTGCTCGAAATCCATGAAGTGCTGCCCGAGATCATTACGGACCACACGGAACAGACTGGAGAAGTTCCAGTGGAGTGCGAGGATGGACCCCCCGTCTGTTCGCAGGATGGCCTCGCCATAGTCCAGTGCATCAATAGCCAGTGGGTTCCAAAGAGCCTCTGTCTGGCAGACGAAGGTAAGCTCTGCTTCGAAGGGCAGTGCGTCTGGCCCTGGACCCATGGCAACCCCACTTTCGACCAGTGCCTGGGGCACCCCGCCGCTACCACCGAGAGCCTCGCCGACAAAGCCGCTTTCTACGATGATGTTGCCGTTCGACTGCATCTTAACCCCGAACTGAAGTTCGTAACCCATGTGGACCTGCCACAGGGCGAAGTGCCCTGCCCCGATGGAGTGGAGGGGCCATGCCTGGGCGCCGTGCCCAGCGTCGAGACCGCAACGGTCCAGGACGTTCTGCGTTGGCACAGCGGCGAAAACGACGGGCTCTGGAGCGCCCTCTACATGGCCAGTCAGGCCTTCAGATATTCCGTAACCTCCTCCCCCCAGGCCCTGGAAACCCTCCGAATTCTTATGGAGGGACAAGAGATACGAATGAAAATTACCGGGGTCCCCGGACTCTTCACCCGCCAGTACGCCGGCCCAGGCCCCTTCGGCATCGGCTGCCCCGAAGAAGAGTCCCACTACGTCACCGACCTGGAAAAAGATGACAACCGCTGGGTACGCATCGGCGAAGATGGCTGCGCACGGGTAATTGACCGAGAGACCATGGAGTGGACCGTCACGGACCATTGTGGCCTCGACCAGTTCGCCAACTGGTGCTTCCTGGATAACGTCTCTCAGGACGAGTATGCAGGGCACATATTGGCTTTGGTCTACGTATATACGTTAGTCGATGACGCGGAGCTGAAGAATAAAGCAGCATCTATGCTTGAGCAGGTGGCAAAGCATTTGATAGACAATGACCTGGTCTTCGTTGACTGGGATGGACGCCCCACAGAGCATGGCTACTACTACGCAACCTCCATGAAGGATACTCCTGGGTTTGCTACCGTTCAGGTGCTGGAGACCATCCTGGCCGGCTACTTCGCAACGGGCAACCAGGAGGTCAAAGAGTACTACGACAACTGCCTGCTGCAGAAAGCCGGGAAGCAGAAGTGCCTCCCGTGGCCCTTCGAGCAGCCGGTTCCCTACACGGATCATCTGGATGACATGTTCATGTATATGCCTCCGGCGGGCTGCAAGAGCAACTGGAATAATATGTCGATGATGATGGCTTCTTTCCATGCTCTCATCTGGATGGAACGTAATCCGGAAACCAGGAAGATGATCCAGGATGCTCTGGATACAGAGATGATGCGGGCTGATAACCCAAGGGCGATCATCAAAGATAATAATCCATGGTATAACTTTATCTGGGCATCCCAGAAGTTCCTGGGTCCCGACAGCGACGGCCCAGCCCTTGACGCCGTGCGCGAAGGCATCTGCACCCTGAGGCAATTCCCGGCCCGGAAACACCAGCGCAATATCGATAATACCGTGAACTATCCCCACGATTGTGATGGTCGCCTGGATGAGTCCTTGACTAATGTGGCCATACCGGTATCAGAGCGCTGCCTTCATACCTTCTCTTGGTGGGGATGTCCTTATCGTAGACAGAAGTGTACCGAGAACAAGACCACCTATCTGCAACCAGGAGACTATCTTCTGGCGTACTGGATGGGGCGTTACTACGGCTTCATCGGCGAGGCTGAGTAGGAGGATTCTATGGGAGGTGGGGTGCTGCTGGTAGTGGGGCAGCTCTCTTTGGGGGGGTCTGAGAGGCAGTTGTACGGCCTGGCCTGCTTCCTCAAGGATAGGGACCTTCTTGTGGATGTGGCCGTCTGGACCCCCTCGGCTGATGCTCCCTACCTGCCACTGCTGGAAGCCCGAGGTGTGCCGGTTCATCCATTGAAAGGCAGCGCCGCGGACAAGGGTCGAGCCCTCAGGAGGCTCGTGGGGCGCTTGAGGCCCGCAGTGGTACACTCCTTCTCGTTCTTCACCAACGCAGCGGTGTGGGGTGCCAGCCTGGGACTGGGGGCGTCGGTGCTGGGATCCTCCAGGGCCGATGTGCGATACGAGCTCAAGAGGCTGGGGTGGGCCAGGGTATGGCTCAACGCTCAGCTGCCCCGGGTGCAGGTCTTCAACAGCCGTTCCAGCATCGAAGTGGCCCGAAGGCTCATGCCGTTGCCGCATCATCCCCGCAGGCTCTTCGTGCCCAACGGAATGGACCTTGACCGCTTTGCCCCCACTAAGTATCCGGCTTCCGGACAGCCACAGCTTGTACTTGGGATTGGCTCCCTTTTGCCCGTGAAGCGCTGGCATCTGCTCATTGAGGCGGTGAACCTGCTGCAGGGCCGAGGTGCAGCGGTGAACCTTCGCATCCTAGGCGGCGGCCCCGAGGAGGGGAGGCTGAGACAACTGGTGGCGGAGCTCAAGGCAGGGGATTATGTTGACCTGCCTGGACCCAGGCCCGATGTTGCGGCGGAGCTTGCCCGAGCCTCGGTCTTGGCCCATACCTCTGAATCCGAAGGCACCCCCAACGCAATCCTTGAAGCTATGGCTTGTGCCAGACCCGTGGTGGCCTTTCCAGTGGGCGACAACGCCGGCATTGTGGAAGATGGAATTACGGGGTTGCTGCTGCAAGAACAGAGCGCCAAGGCCGTTGCCCATGCACTCGCCAGCCTGCTCTCCAACCCGGATTTGGCCATGGAGATGGGAAAGGCCGGGCGCAGGTTCGTTGAGGCCACGCACAGCATGGAGGCGTCGGCACGTGCCATGGTCCAAGCATACAGGCTGGCCGGCGCCGAGGAGTTGCGACTCTGATTTCGCGGCACAAAATCTTTGCACTTGTGGTGGGCCTGTCCTACCTTGACTCGGAGCGTTAGTGACTCAGGAGGTTTGAATGGTTACTCGTAAGATGTTGTTGGTGGTGGCTTTGGCGATGGTTGGAGCAGGCTGTTCCGGAGACAATGACAAAAAGAGCGGTGAGCCTGCCGATATCATTGATAGCACGCTCCAGGATGCTGTGGATTCAGCTCAACAGGATGTCGTAATGGACATGGTCCCGCCCGACAGTGCAGCGGACAGCGTTGATACCATGATGGATAGTGCTGGGGATATGCTGCTGGACACAGGGGCCGACCAGGCTGGTGATGCTGCTGATACCCTTGACGTTGAAGATCAAGAGGACGAGACCTGGGAGGGCCCGCTACCCTTCAAAGTTGAGCGGCCCGACGAGGGCGAGCCCTTGACCCCCGAGGAGGTCACCGCCTTTACCAAGAGGCTGACGGGCTTCTACAAAAAGACCGGGTTCTTCGACTGGCTCTACAGGACCAGCCACGGTCTGCACCAGAGCTATGACCCGGAGATGCCCGACTACATGCTCTTCTGGCAAGACACCCGTGCCTTCAAAGAGGGTGACCGAATCCGCTTCGACCATTTTGGTGGTGCCGATAACCTCGCCCTTAGAACGGCGAAACTCCTGGAAAACGCCGCTGCGGGCTACCTGATGTCCGGCGACCCCATGTTCGCCAGGCTCATCGTGGGCTACAGCAAAGGTTTCGCGGCTCTTGCCCTGGGCATGGACTGGTCTTCCGAGGAGCCTCCAATTAACTACATTCAGGCCAGGGCCATTTTTACGCACGACCATGAATATGAGACCGATGGTGGGCGTAAGATTAGGGTTGAATATGGATCCGTGAAGCAAGAGAAGTACGATTGGAACGCTCACACAGTCCCCAATCCTCTGAACCCCCACTATGGTGAGATCTGGGTCCGAAACATGCGCTCCAAGGATGACGTGCCCCACATGTACCGCATGGTACCGGTGTTGCGACAGGTGGCGCAGGAGGGGGCCGACCCCGAAGTGCGCGCGGCAGCGGCTCTGGCAATTGAGTATATGGAGGGGTTTGCTAAGGACATTGTTGATAGTGGCTATCAGATAAGAACGAAAGAGAACGGCGAGACCTATGTGCCGCTAAAGGAAGACGGAACAGTCAATGATCTGGCCAGTTTCGTTCTCTATGAGAAATTGATACCTAATGCTGAATGCAATGCCAAGTATTCTTCAGCTCTGCTTGGGTATGGAGAGGGCCTAACTAATGAATGCGGCGAGGCCGACCATAACATGTACGAAGACATTGCTGTGGGCGGGCACTACTTCAATTTACACATCATCAGGTATTTTCATTTGGCAGCATTGGTTAATGCGTTGGTCGTAGGCGAAAATGATAAAGCAAAAGAACTCATGACGGGGCTCGTTAAGAGAACTGAGCGCTATCACGCCGATACCAAAGGACCAACGGAACATAACGAGTGGTATCCGGACCTTGCCGCCTGGCTTCTGGCAGCGGGTACGTCGGGCATGCCATTGACCTCCAAGGAGGCTCGCATGATTATGGAAGAGTACACCAAGTCATGTGATGGCTTCGAGCAGTTCCCCCACTGGGACCCGTGGGCCGAGACCACCCCCGAGGGGCAGTTCAACTATGTACCCAGCGAGACAGTGCCCGTGGACCCCGAGAACCCCGAGGCCGGAACCATGAAGCTCATTCGCCTGCAAGAGATGGTCTACGCCCTGGAGTACTGTCAGTCCCCCTGGCGCCATCCCCACAGCGCCCCTATCTTTGATTGCGAGATAATCGGCGATCCGTCCAAGTGGGGAGAAGAATAGTTCTCCGCCCCCCCCCGGACTGCCGCCCCAGGAGCCTGTATGACATTTGAGAGGCTCCGTTGCTACGGGCCCGGTTGCTGTGTAACCTGCCTCCTGTTCGCCAACGTGAAGAGGTGATTCATGAGAAAGCAAGTAGCGTCGACCCTTTTGGCCGCGATGGTGCTGCTTCTGGGAACGGCGTGTGACTCGTCGGACGACAATGTGGAGCCTGTGGACCAGACGCAGCAGGATGCAGTAACGGACCTCTCCGGTGATGCCGTTGAGGATTCGCAGCAGGATTTGCCGGGGGACCTCCCCGTAGACCATACGGACGATGTTGACCAGGACGACTCCGTGACTGAGAACTGCCCCAGCCAGGCCTCGGTCGTCTCCGCTGAGTGCTCCACCGAAGGCCTGAAATGCACCTATGGGACCGAGTGCTGTTGTGGAGAGTGTTTCGACTCACTTGTATGCACCTGTATGGGGGGTACCTTTGGCTGTTACCACACCGACGCTTGCCTGATGCCGTCGTGCGAGGGGGCATGCTGCACGCTCGGGAAAGAGGGCGAGTGCCACTACTACGGTGAGACTCCCCACCTTTGTGCGGCCGTGGATGGCAGTGAAAAGGGGCGGTGCATGCCAGTGCAACAGCATCCCTCCTGTTGGGATGACGCTCAGTGCGAAGATGGGGAGGAGTGTGTCGGGGCCTGGGCCTGTGCTTGCGACGCCGACTGTGACGGCGAGGATGTGCCCGGTACCTGCACGCCCAAGCAGCCCGTTCCCGATGGATGCTGCCTGGATGACAGTGATTGCGACAAGGGGATCGACATGGCCTTTGTCTGCGTGCAAGGCCCCGCTGAGCTCTTGGGCGTCTGCCTGCCCCTTGCAGGCCAGGGAAGCTGTTGGAGCCACTCAGACTGTTCCCAGGGCCAATACTGTGAGGGACCAACGGTCTGCCCTTGTGGTGCAGACTGTCTGATCCCCAATGCCCCGGGGCAATGTGTAGAGCCGGCTAAGAGCGGGCCCTGTTACGAGGATTCTCAGTGCTCCGACGGAGAGTTCTGCGTCGGTGCCAAGGCCTGTGGTCCTGGTGAGGACGACCCCTTCTGGTGCGAGCCAGCTCCGGGTAAGTGCCAGGCAGCCCCCGACCAGGGGCTCTGCTGGAGCGACACCCACTGCCAGTGGCCAGCAGTGTGCGTTAATCCGGTTTACTGCCAGGGTGGTCAGCCCTGCCTTATCGATGAACATCCAGGTGTCTGTCTGGCACAAGCCACCACGGGCTGCTGGTCTGATATGGATTGCCTGTCGGGCGATAGCGAGAAGTCGTACCGATGCACCGATGCCTGGGTTGCGCCCCTGTGGAACGGTCCAGTGGATGCCGAGCCCGACCACGAAGGTGAGTGTTGTCTGCTGGCCCCAGGCGAGTGCCTGACCAAAGCCCACTGCGCGGCCGGAGCTGTGTGCGAGGGGGCTCAGTACAGTGGCGCTGGGGCCTGCGCCCTGGGAACGGCCCTGCCCGGAAAGTGCGTCATCTCATCACCTCTTCCCGACGAGTTGTGCCTGGACGATGCATCCTGCGACGGTGGGGAGAGCTGCGTTGGCGAGTGGCTCTGTCCCCAAGGTGTGGCCTGCATCGAGCAACCCTATCCAGGCCTCTGCCTGCCACACTCAACAGCTCCAGGAGGCTGCTACGATGACACCTCCTGTGACCCCGGTGAGACATGCCAGGGGGCCATGGTGTGTGACGTTATGGGCGGTCAGCTTTGTGGTGCCATGATGGCCTCACCTGGGCAGTGTGTTGACTTGCCCCCGGGTGACCTGGGAGAGCCATGCGGGATGTACGGTGGTGATTGCGCCCAAGGGCTGGTCTGCTGCTATCCTTGCGGCGTTCCAGGCTGCATCAACCGCTGCGAGGCTCCCTGCGATCCTTCCGAACCCTGGTGCACGGATGGCTGCGCTGCCATGCCGTAGCCTTCAGCGCTCAAACGAAAGGGACTAGGGCCCCTGACCATTACTGTGGCTAGTTTAGTAGAGGCGTTTATGCGGTTAAAGATATTTCTAGTTGTACTGGTCGGCCTGCAGTTTGGGATTTCCGCCTGTTTCGAGCCCTCGGGGAGTAACGTCGAGACCCCGGACCTTGGTACTTCGGATGGGGTTGATGGGGGAGGCGATTCTGGTGCGTGCAAAGCGAACTGCGCCGCCAAAGAGTGCGGTGATGACGGCTGTGGAGGGCAGTGTGGTCAATGCGACGCTAACCATCAATGCAGCGCCGAGGGGCTCTGTTTGCTGTCGTGCACGCAGCAGTGCAAGGGCAAGAGCTGTGGCGATGATGGCTGCGGCGGCCAGTGCGGCCAGTGCCCCCAAGGATGGCAGTGCCTCCAAGGAAACTGCTGCCTTCCTGAATGCTCCGGCAAGGAGTGTGGCGACGATGGCTGCGGCGGGAGTTGCGGTACGTGTGACCCGGACCAGGTCTGTGGCCAGGGGCAGTGTTGCCTACCCCAGTGCGACGGGCGGGAGTGCGGTCTGGATGGGTGCGGGGGAAGCTGTGGCAACTGCAACCCGGGGTTCAAGTGCAGTTCTGATGGGCTCTGCCAGTGCCAACCCAACTGCATGGGCAAAGAGTGCGGCGACGACGGGTGTGGGGGCTCTTGCGGCACCTGTGAGAGCGGTAGCTGCACCGGCGGGCACTGCAACTGTGTGCCCGATTGTACGGGCAAGAACTGCGGCGACGACGGCTGCGGGGGCTTCTGCGGCTTCTGCTGGCCTGAGTGCTCCTGTGGGGACGATGGCATCTGCCATGGCGAACTGGGCAACTTCCAGCTTCCATGCAATTCCACCCTCATTGATCCGGCGTCGGGGCTTATGTGGGAGCTTGTCCTCGATCCAACGGGCAAGCCGTCACTGCCTTATGACAAGGCCAAGAAGCGCTGCGCAGACCTTGAGCTGGGAGGCCACACGGACTGGCGTCTCCCCGCCATCAGCGAGCTTCGCACCCTTATTCGAGGCTGCCCCGGCACCGTAACTGGTGGAGCCTGCACTGTCCACGATGGCTGCAACTCGGCAGCATGTCTGAACGAAGCCTGTCTAGGTTGCACGGCCCTCGGGGGGCCCGGCGACAAGGGGCTGTACCTGGCCGACGGATTGACCACGGGCGTGGAGACGCACTACTGGTCGGCTACCCAGATTAATGCCACGGAAAAGCCTGCCTTTGTCGTGGAGTTCAATTCGGGGAAGATTGGCACAGCGGTGACCAGCGTGACCTACAAGGCGGTGTTGTGCGTTCGAAAGTAGCGCTGGATCAATCGCTTCGGATCTGTTTCTCGATGAGCTGCACTGCGGTGGGTGAGAGCTTGCCGTCCATTATCTTGAGGTACTGCCTCAGGTAGTTGGCGCCCTGCTTGTACTCGCCTTTGGCGTTGTAGGCCTGCCCCAGCTTCTTCACCACGTTGGCGCTCTTGGAGAATTTCAGGGACTCCTTCAGGTACATAATTCCTTTAAGGTAATTACCGTTTTGGATCTCCTTGTCGCCCAGCTCCTCCAGGCGCTTGGCCTCAGCGGAGTTGTCCACGGGAGGCTTCTGCTGCGAGTCGCCTTGGGTACCCTGGTTGGGGTCCTTGGGCGGGTCTTTCGGTGGGTCCTTTGGGTCCTTTGGTGGATCCTTGGGCGGGTCTTTAGGCGGGTCTTTAGGCGGATTCTTGTGGGTGTTCGGGGGCGTGACAGGTTCGCTGGGGAACTCTACTTCTTCTGCAAGTGCCGTCTCCACCCTTGGGAGGATGGGTTCGGACTTACCTCGGATGCGGCCCAGCTCCTCGGTCATTCGGTCTACGGTTTCGGGCTGAAGTGCGGCCCCCAGGGCTTCCAGTTCTTTGTCAACCTCAGTGAGCCTGGTGACCAGCACAGAGAGCTCTTCGACCTTCTTTCGGTTTCGGGCCTTGTCCCAGAGTGCGGCCTTTTCCTGGAGTTTCCCGGCCATCTCCTGGAGAGCTGCACGCTGTTCAGTGATTCGGGATGCAACGGCTTCGACCTTCTTCTGGTTAGCCTCGACGCTGGGGTTGGCAAGCACCTCTGAGAAGAGCGGTGCGGCCCTCTGGGCCAGCGCCTCCTGGGCTTGGCGCTCCTTCTTGGCTTCCGCCTGGAGTTCCTCGTTGAGGGGTCCATCCTGGATGCGCTTGATGAGGTTCTCGAGGCGGGTTCTCGCCTCCACGGAGACCATGACCAGCGAGTCAATCTCCGTGGCTCTCTCTTTACGATTAGCCAGCAGGTAGGCCTCTTTGCGGAGGTTCAGTTTCATTTCCAGGGTTGTATAAGCCTCTTTGGTGGTTCGGACCTCCTCCACGGCTGCGGCGGCTTTTCTCTCTTGCTGCAGCTTCTCCTGAAGTCGGCGGGCCTCTTCTTCTTTCTGGCGTGCAAGCTCGGCGGCCTTTGCTGCTTCATCGGCGAGGCGCTTCTTTTCGGAGGCCTCGGCTTCGGCCTTCCGCTTGGCCTCTGCTTCCAACCGGGCCTTTTCCAGTGCGCTGACATCGGAGGCAGGCTTCAACTCTTCGTTGGCCTTGGCGTCGGACTCTTTGGCCAGCTCTTGCTCGGGCGTTGTTGCGAAGAACTTCTGGTAGGCGAAGTAGCCTCCCGCTGCTGCGCCTGCCACGAGCAGCAGGATCAGAATGGCCATGGCGGCCCTCTTTCCCGGCGAGCTGTAGCGCAGTTCGGGCTGTGACCCCAGGGAAGTCTTGGGGCCCTGCATGGTCTGGAAGCCAGGCGACGTACCGGGCTGTGGCTTGTTGCCGGGGCCACCAGCGGGTTTGGGCCCGGGGTCTATTACGGTATTGTCTGCGGAGCTGTAATCCTGTGAGGGTGAGGGCCTGCTCTGCTGCGGAGCAGGCTGGGGCCCTGATGTGTAGGACTCTTGCGCAACGGCCGTGGGCCTCTCTGCGGCGAGCCTCGGGTCGGTACGTGGCACCGGAGGGGCTGGCGCTCGAGGAGTCTGCACGCCAATGGCGGGTTGGGTGGAGCCTTTGACGCCCGATTCCGCTATGAGTCGTTTGCGCAGGGCCTCGATGTGGGTGCGTACCTCGACGCAGCTTGCGGGCCTCTCGTCGCGGTTCTTGGCCATGAGCTTGAGGATTAGCTCTTCCATGGCCGGGTGCATCTCGGGGTTGAGGGCTCGGGGCCTGATGGGCGTCTGGGTGAGGTGCTTGGTTACGACGCCGATGGGGGTATCGCCCGTAAAAGGCAGCTTCTTGGTGTTTAGCTGGTAGAGGATGATGCCCAGCGAGTAGATGTCGGTTCTGGGGTCAAGCTCCAGGCCTTGCGCCTGCTCGGGGGACATGTATTCGGGGGTTCCGCAGACTATGCCTGCCCTTGTGTGGAAGGTCTCGGCGGCGGCGGCCTCGGGCTCGATGATTTTGGCGATGCCGAAGTCCAGCACCGTAACGAAATCTTTCTGGTGGCGCCGGTCCTCAACCATGATGTTTTCCGGCTTGAGGTCTCGGTGAACTATGCCCTGGGCGTGTGCCTCATCGAGGGCAGAGCAGACCTGCTCCACCAGCATGAGTATTCGCAGGGGCTCCAGCGGGTAGTCGTCCCTGAGCAATTGGGCCAGGTCTCTGCCCTGGAGGAAGTCCATGGCGATATAGTGGATGCCATCATCGGAGGTGCCGAAGTCGATGATATTGATGGCGTTTGGGTGGTGGAGACGGCTTGCGGCCTTGGCCTCACGATGGAATCGCTTGGAGAGTTCGTAGTCTCCCACCAAGTGCGGGTGGAGCACCTTGATGCAGACCGATTTGCCCAGGTTGACCTGTTCGGCCTTGTAGATGCTGCCCATTGCCCCCTGACCGATGCAGTCCTGAACGACGAACTTGCCGGCCAGTGTCCTTCCCATGAGGCCGTGGCGGTCTTCCTTCTTGGGAGTAGGCAGGGGCAGGACGTGCCCGCAGTTCGGGCAGAATCTGGTATTGTCCGGCGCTTCGAAGAAGCAGTTGGTACAGGTCTTCACTGGCTTATCAACGCTCCAGGGGAAGTAAGCGGACCTCGCGAGCCCGCACGTGCCTCTTATAGCGCGGATAGGATCACACAGGCAAGTTTTCTTTTCCCTTGATGGCCGATTCGAGCGGATGGATCTGGTGAGGCCGCAGCCCTACACGGCTGCTCACATATCTCGCTCCCCCCAGCAGCCGTGTACCCCGAGCCG
>CAZQHM010000112.1:0-15369 GCA_964593355.1 uncultured Myxococcales bacterium | reverse complement strand
GGGACCAGAACACCTTGGTCATAACGGGCTCCTTACGAAATGGCGCCACCCGGCCCAAAGCCAGGCTTCATCGTCAACACAATCGTCGGGCCGGGGAAGACCCGGGACACACGAATGCGTGTCGACCTGCGCCAGGATACATATCGCAACAGCGAGAAGGAAACAAGCGAGAGAGATCTTCTGGGGCTAAACGGCTGGCCAGGGATCCCGATCCGCGCCCCAGCCGTTTCCCGCACGAGGCTCGTCCCGAGTCGAGGGGTAGGGGCGAGAATGAAGGTCACTGGCCTAGCTATTCAGCAGTGCCATTCTGAGCAGAACGTCCTTGCGGACCTCGCCGGCAGCATCATAGGCCTTGGGAAGGGCCAGTTCAGCAGGAAGGGCATTCTCTTCGGGGGTCTCAGGGAAGAGCTTCATGGCCTGCTCGTAGAAGTCCCTGGCTTTGGCAGCATCCTTGCTGGATTTGATAGAATCCGTGGCCGGATTGTAGAGGTCACCCAGATACATGAGGGCTCGGGCCTTCACCGTGGGATCCAAAGAGATCTCGTTTAGCTGAGAGTAAAACTTCTCGGCATCTTCAAACTTCCCAAGCAGCAGCGAGGTGTGCGCAAGATTCTTCAGCAACAGGCCCTTGAACTGCCCTACGGGCTCGCTCTCGACGAGGCCGGCGAGAAGGTCGTGAGCTTGCTGGGTCTCTCCCATGTCCAGAAGCACCGAGGCATAGGCGAACCGGGCAGCGTCGGCCACGGCATCTCCCCCGTGCTCATCAAGAAAACTCTTGAGGGCGGTGGAGAGGGCCGCATCCCTATCTGCTTCGGTCTTGAAGGGCTTCAAGGTGCCCGCAGGCTTTGCATCTGGCCCCACGGGGGCCGCGGAGAGACGGAATGCCTCAAAAAATGCCTTGGAGGAGTCCGTCTGACCGCCTTCTCGCAGAGAGAGGAGTCCGGAAATGCCCAAAAGAACCACAATCAGCCCGACAAATCCCACAACTATATGAAGCTTGTACTTGTCCAGAGTGCCGTAGGTCTTCTGCAGTGTCGTCATCACCTGGTCATGCTGGACCGGGTCAACTTCGGGTCTAACTTTAATTTTCGAAGGCATGAAGCCCCTCCACAGAGTCAAAATTCGGCCCAAACCTATAAAGGAGAAGGGCCGCTATGTCAATCCCAACCGAAGCCCTATTGCCTGCGGGCCTCGAAAAAGCCGCCTGGGAACTCCTTCACCAAAGAGATTCAACCACCCCAGCCTCCTCTCACCCGAAAATGACAAACCGCACAAAATCGTCCGCACGACCCCAAGTTTTCGGCACGCACGGCTCCATTTTGGGCAGCTATGACACGCTCCATTTCCGCCATTTTGCTGGGTCTAAGCCCGTTCCTCGACGCGGTGAGTCAAGAATTTTGGCACTTGTTGCCAACTTTGTGGGGCCGTGCTATTGTGCCCAAACAGCCAGAGGGGCCGGGGGGTCCCTTCCTGTGGAGTGGACGGTTTCAGAGGGAGGAAGAAACCATGGAAACTTTTAACGGTGTGAAGGTGTTTTCAGCGACCAAGGCGAGAGAGAGGGAGGAGTTGGGGGAGCAGATCACGAAATGGCTCCGAGCAAATCCGCACATCAAACTGGTGGATAGGACGGTTACGCAGAGTTCCGACCGGGAATTTCACTGCCTGACGATCACGCTGTTCTATCAGGAGTGATTCTGACAGTCCCTTTAGCCGAGTCGTCATCTTCGGTAGCTACTGTGCCTTAGCTACAGAGCGCTGCCCAGCCTGAAGGGTTACCTTGGCGTTAGCCGGTTCCCTTCCATCATCAAATATTACCTTGATATCGACTTCCCACGGCAGGTGAGTCTTGGCCTGCACAAGGATAGGTCTACCAACCCGCCCAAGCAGGGCGCCGGCCACGAAGACCTGGCCATCCCCGGGGGCATCAACCGTGAGCATGGCAGGCTTGAAGCCTATGCGTTCCTTGATGTGCGTTGGTGCATCAGCAGGCACGTTGAAGGTCACGGTCCGATCTTCGCACACATCACAACCAGGATGCCTCAGGGAGAGTTCGTGGGGACCCGGCGCTAACCCCTCGGCGGTTGCCTTGCCGATGCCCAGACGCCTGCCGTCAACCCAGATCTCCACAGCCGGGGGATAGGCCTCCAGGGTCACCAGGCCGCCCGCAGTCCCATTGTTGCCGGTATCGGAACTCTGCCCCGCCCCATCCTCCGTCTCTCCTGGTCTCCGGACCTTCTCCCTCAGAGTCTCCCCAAGGGCGGATTGAGAAAAGAGCGCCACTGAGCCCGGAAGAAGAGGCCGGCGGGTGCTGCCCAAGCTTCGAAGCATCAGCATCTGGGAATCAGGGCCACGCAAATCCAGTCGGTTCCTCAGAGGAACCCCAGGCTGAGCCCAGGCCTGCCTAGCTGCGGTTCCATCGGGCCCTGAGCCGACGACCACATGTGGCGGGGGCTGCGCACGTTCAACGTGGCCGGCAAATGGAGGCACCTCATTGGGAAAAGGCTTCACGGGCAAGAGAGGCTGGGCACCCCGTTGCACTTCCGAGGGAGGAGCCACTTCCCGCACGTCTCTCCCCATAAGCCCGCGATCACCCCAAATCCACGTATAGCCGGCCACTCCCAGAAGCGACACGGCGCTGACGGTGAGAAGCCCCATGGCCAAACCGCGCCACCTCCTTCGCCTCTGAGCCTTCAGAGTCACCCGGGCAAGCTCGGAGGCAACCTCCTCGTTCGCGTCGTCCAGGAACGAAGCACGATCCAACAGCTTAAGCGCGGCAACGACCAAACCGCCTCTTTCCAACCCCCTTGCCTGCTCCAGCAGCGAGGCAACAACCTGCATTCGCATCAGCGCTTCTGTCCGCTGCTCGTCCACAAAGAAACGTTTCAATTCGCCTGTGCAGTCATCGTTAAGGCCCACCCTTCGAAGATGGGAACGAACCGCCTCACACAACTCGCCGCAACTGGAGAAGCGCTCCATGGGGTTACGCCGCAAGCACTTCCCTATGATTGCCGATACCTCGTCACCCACCGCTGGCGTTACTTCATGAGCCGGTCGGTAGCGCACCTCCAAGATGTTCTTCAGAAGTGCATGAGCCGTCTGCCCTCTGAACGGCAACTCCCCCGTGGTCAGATAGTAGAATAGGGTCCCCAGACTGAAGACATCCGCCCGGAGGTCGGCCCCACGCCCCTCGATGTGCTCCGGACTCATGAACGCCGGAGAACCGACCAAAGTCCCCGTAACAGTCATCTCCTCGAAGTTGATCATGTGGGCGATGCCAAAATCGGTCAGCTTCACGACGCCACCACCAATCATCACGTTTTCCGGCTTTACATCGCGATGAACGATCTCCTGGCTGTGCGCATGGGCCAAAGCCTCGGCAACCTGCTCCACGATCATGGCCGCCAACTCAGGCAATAGCGGAGGACGGCCCTGAACAAAGCTCTTCAGCGTGATTCCCTCGATGAACTCGCTGACAATGAACACGTCCTCCGAGTCGGGCCCGCTGAAATCGTATATCTGCACAATATTGGCGTGAGCAAGTCGACTGACAAGTAGCGCTTCCCGCTCAAATCGCCGCCTGGTCTCCGGCTTCGACGCCAGAAACGGGTACAAAACCTTCACTGCTACCAGCCGCCTGAGGCGCACATCCAGCGCCTTATATACCACCGCCATGCCACCCCGACCCGCCTCTTCGAGGATCTGGTAGCGCCCCCCCAGAAGCCTTCCTTCCTGCGTTGATGAAGCGTTGTTCATCACACCCCCCAGCGGCGCATGTTAGATCGCCGGGCCCCAACAAGCAATCTCAACGAAGAGATGCCGTAACCGGAAAAATGCTCTCCACCCTTGACTGCCGTTGGGGCCGAATCTTATGGTCCTCATGCCCGCAGCCAAAGGGGCAGGAGCCCCCGTTGGAGAGGCAGAGAGCTTGAAATAGTACAGAGATATTAGAAAGGAGACAGCGTGAAAAGCTATAGAACCACACTGACCATCGAGACCCCCGGAAGGGTCGGCTACGTGAATATCACCGCCAAAGTGCAGGCGGCGCTTAGGGAGAGCGGAGTGCGCGAGGGCCTCTGCCTTGTCAACGCTATGCACATAACTGCTAGTGTCTTTATTAATGATGACGAATCTGGTCTTCACAGTGATTACACGGCTTGGCTCGAACGCCTTGCACCACACGCACCAGTATCGCAATACCAACACAACCGCACCGGCGAAGATAATGGCGATGCTCACCTAAAGCGAAGTGTAATGGGAAGAGAGGTAGTCGTTGCAGTTACGGAGGGTAAACTGGATTTTGGCCCCTGGGAACAAATCTTCTACGGTGAGTTCGATGGGCGTCGGCCCAAACGCATCCTCATAAAGATTGTCGGCGAGTAGCTCTGAGCTACCTACCCGGCTGCTCACATATCTCGATCCACCCAGCAGCCGTGTACCCCGAGCCGGCCGAAGGCCGAGTCGAGGGGGGGACGAGAATGGCGAGCAGTGGTTTAGGTGAACGTCAACAGTGAATGTCAATGCCTTCGAGCAGACAAGGCCGCAAGGGCCGTGCCCATAATGTTGGCATTGGGAGAAGCAGCTACTTGCACCGTGCATCGGAGGCCCAGTTGGCTGGGAAGTGTCGCTAGAACCCGCTCAACCTCTTCCTTGTAACCAGGCGCCTTCCAGAAGAGCGAACCCTCAGCCAATATCCGCGCAGAAAACTCACACCCCGTGCCGAAGCGGCACAACAGAAGACCACAAATTGAGGCCGCTACCAGCCTCGCCGACCTCCTCAGAATTGCATTGGCGGTCTCCCCTGCCACCCCTCTCGTGCCCGACGCTGCCAACTCCACAAGCAGTTGGGCCCCTCGCTCGGTGTCCATCTCCATCTCAGGATGGGCCAGTGCCAGAAGGCGCCCCAGGTAGGCTCCGGAGACAGCCTTCTCAAACCGCTGGTATCCAGGATTCTCTGAGAGTTGGTCAAGTTGCGCGTCAAACGGAGAGAGGTGCGGGGGAGAGAAATTCCCCGATTCCAGATTCACAGGGATAAGATCGCTGCCTCCCAGTTCAGACGCCTGGAGCTTGCCAATCCTCCCCGCCGGAAAGAAGGTCGCCATGTTGTTACCGGTGCCCACGATCAACCCAACGTGGCCGTCGGTAGCTGGCCCCGATAACGAGGCAAAAAGAGCGGCCACAGTGTCGTTCACCACAGCGACCCTCTCGGGGCGGGCAAGAGCCTCCCCCATGGCATCAAGCAAACTCCGGCCCACGGGACGCCCCTCCAGTCCCGCAATAGTGACCCCCTTTGTCCATCGGATCAGAGTCGCATCGCCTTGGGCCGTCGAGCGCGCCGGATACGAGAAGCAGTACCCCAAAGGCAGGTGTGTCTGCCCCTCTGCTACCTCCTCCAGGGCCCTCGCCTGAAGCCCCAGAAACTGCTCCAAAGGGAAGGCAACCCCGCGACGGATGGGCAGAGTGAGTTCCAGTGGCCCCGCTGCCACTACCATCTCGCCACCACCCACAACGTTGACCCTGGCGGCCCTGAGATTGGTGCCCCCGAGGTCCAGCACGAGAGCCGATTGACCCGCTACCGGTGCGCCCCCCTCCCCAACGGAAATGAAGGTCGGCAAAGCAGCGATCTCGTGGCCGTCCTCAGCAAGCCCCTCCTCAACGCGAGCGGAGAGAGCCTGAGCAACCTCGGCCAACTGAGGAACACCAATTTCAAACTGCCCAGATGCAGACCTGCTTTCCAACATCGCCACAACCTCTCCCAACACGGTGGAGAAACCGTCTGGTGCCGAACCGACACCTCAACAGAGCCTATATACAGCCGGATGGCCCCCCCCGGCAACCGTTGGCGACGTGAGGCACAACACGGGAAGCCAGTAGTGTCGCCTAAGCGCGAGAATAGCATATTCCCAGGCATCGCTCCCGGCTTTTGCCTTGAAAGGGCCCTCGGGGCGTGGCAAGACTCCATCGTCGGGACCAAAAACATGGGAGTTTCGCAATGGTGGAAAAAGTAAGCAAAATCTGGATGGATGGCCGCTTCGTTGACTGGGACGATGCCAATGTTCACATTCTGACCCACACGCTGCACTACGGCTTGGGTGCCTTTGAGGGTATCCGCTCCTACAAGCGCGATGATGGTGACAGTGCCGTCTTCCGCCTGGAAGAGCACGTCGCTCGCCTGCTGGAGTCTCTCAAGATAGCGGGGCTGGAGTCGCCCTTCGACAAGAAGACCCTCGTAGATGCTTGCCGGGAGTGCTTGATTGTCAACAACCTCGACGAGGCCTATCTCCGGCCCCTCGCCTATGTGGGTGACGGTGCCATGGGGCTCTATGCTCCCAACAACCCGGTGCGCATTGCCATAATCGCCTGGCGCTGGGGCGCATACCTCGGTGACGGAGCCCTCGCCAAAGGCATCAGGGCCCATGTTTCGTCGTTTAATCGTAACTACGTGAATGCAGGGATGCCCAAGGGCAAAATAATAGGCCACTACGTCAACTCTATTATGGCAAAGCGGGCAGCTAAGGCATCTGGGTTCGATGAAGCAATAATGCTGGATACGAACGGATACGTTGCCGAGGCTAGTGGCGAAAATATCTTCCTGGTCAAAAACGGTATTATTAAGACTCCGCCATATTCAGCAGCGATACTTGGTGGGATAACAAGGGACAGTATTATCCAGATCGCAACAGACATAGGATATACCGTCGATCAGTGCATGTTCGCCAGGGATGAGATGTGGCTTGCCGACGAGGTCTTCATGTGCGGCACCGCTGCCGAAGTCACCCCCGTCGTAGAGATTGACCACCGCACCATCGGCGCCGGCGTGCCGGGCCCCGTAACCAAATCAGTACAAAGCCGATTCTTCGATATCCTTCGTGGCCGAACTCACGACTACGACCAGTGGCTGAGCATTTACAGCATCTAATAACCCCTCAGCATCTCAACTGCCCGCCTTGAAATACTCCTTGCCGTTGCGGCGAATCTCCCGTTGCTCCATGAGCCGGTCCAGATGCTTCGAAATCATCTGCTTCTGCCAATACCTGAAGAGCGGTGCAAGCACCAGGCTGTGTTGTGGCAGCAGGAACCCCGTGTCCGCTAGAGCGTCGACGGTCATCGGCTTGCCCAGCCGCTCAAGCAACTGCTCATCCCGTCTCAAAAAGTGCCCTCTAAAGGCATTCAGGTGTCTGTCAACATCCTTCCGAAGCACGCCGAAATGCGAGGAGACCGCAACGGCCGGTTCATAGCTGCGCACCAATTCAATACTGGCATCAAATTGCGCAATGTCTGACTCCGGATTGCCGTATCTAGGACCAAATGGATCCAAGTCAATATCAAACAGCAACATTATTCCGCTATCTGATTCAAAAAAACAGTAGTGATCGACGGTGTGCCCTGGAGTATGCAATGCAGTAAGCCTGACCGTCCCCAAATCGAAGGCGCTCCTGCCATCATACGTGTGCGAAAAATAGGTATCCTTAAATCCCTGCACCTGTCTGGCAAGGCTGGTATATACATGGCGCACGTTGACATCATCGATAAACCGCTCGGCCAGAACCTCAAGCCTACCCGAGGTTGCACTACCCTCCTTGGGCGCGAACACAGGGGTCTTACTCTCCAGTACAGGCAAACCAGACAGGTGTGCAACATGCGTATGGGAAAGGAGCACTATGTCGACAGGATATTCCTTGACAAAAGCGGACATTAGCTTTGAGCCTATGCCAGCATCGATAAGAATATTCCTTTCCGCCTTTACGTATATCGATAGGCTAAAAGGGTATTTTCCACTAGATTGTCCAGGAACAAGAAAGATGTTATCCGTTATTTTAAGTAATTCCATGTAACACTCACAGCCTGACGTCCACACTCAATCTAGACCAGCCCCTCCTGGAAGTCAAACTGCCTGAGCAAGGCCGGGGGCGGCATTGGGAGTCTCCAATGACCAGCAGGTTGAAGCGGAGAGCAGCGTTTGGGTGAGGCCATTATGATGTTGACACGCGAGGGGCTGGGGCAATAGACTCACCGCCGTTGCGGCCTGGATAGCCCAGGGCCGAACTTGCCCGGAGGGGAACTAGCGATGAGAGGTCTAGCCATCACGATGCTCGTTGGCTGTCTGGCCGCTGCGGCGGTGCCGACCGCTGCCTTGGCCCAGTCAGGGGCACTTCCTACAATTTTGGTATTGCCTGTGGATGGCAACGACTTGTCGGGAGCGGAGAAGACCGCTTTGCAGACGGAAATCATCGCTACCATGGCGAAATACAAGAAATTCGAGGTTCTGCCTGCGCAGAAAATAGACCTTCTTGATGAAATGGTGGAGTTCGAGTGCGTCGATTTGGATGGCGACTGCCTCTCCCAAATTGGCAAAAAGAAAAAGGCCAATAATGTGCTCTACCTGAAACTCCACAAAGGCGCTCTCGCTATCATGCTCGTGGAGGTCGACTCAGCTAAGGTTGTGCAACAGTTTGACGGAGAGGCCACCAAGGCCAACGTTGGGAAGGTGTCGATAGAACAAGGCTTGGTTGCGCTTTTTGGTGCCCTGCCCGTTGAGCCTCCCAAAGCCATGAAGGTCACTGTTACATGCAACGAGCCCAAAGCCGAAGTTCTCGTGGACGGCAAGAAGGCCGGCGAGACCCCCCTCTCCCTTGAGCTGGCCCCCGGCGAGTACACCGTCACCGTGAAGAAAGATGCCTTCCTGATCTGGGAAGACAAAGTCAACGTCAAGCCCGCAGAGAAGCCCCTGGTGGTAGAAGTCAAGTTGAAGCCCATTCCCAAGCCCAAAGACCCGGCAGTTGTGGTTACCCCACCAGTAGAGAAGAAGGGCGATGAGAAGAAGGTCGCAGAGACAACTTCCCCAGGTGATACCACCGACCCGGGACCCAAAGACGACAAGAAGGTCGAAGAGGAGACACCCTTCTATGCCACCTGGTGGTTCTGGACAGCCGTTGGGGCCGCTGCCGTTACCATAGTCTCCGTCTCAGTTGCTGCTGCCAGCGCTTCTGGCGATACCCCGGCCGTTGGGCCCCTGCGACTGGTCGTCAACCCGGCCGACGCAGAGAAAGACAGCATCTTCTATGAGTAGCACCTGGCGGAGGAACAACATGCATAGACTAATACGTATCGCTTGCCCCATTTTTGTGTTCGCTACCCTCGCCGCCTGCTCCCCCGAGCAGACTGATCAGCAGGGTTCCGATGAGTTGGTCGCTATGACCCTCCAGTTGGAGTCGGTGTCGGGCGCATTGGATACCACTGATATCAACTATTTCCGACTGAGAATCTACCCCACTACACCAAACACGGTGGACGCTGCGACCCTCTTTGACTCCCTCAAAGTCGAAGGATGCGTCCCGGTCAGAAAGCCCAAGAGCGGCCTCCTTCCGGAAGTCAGGATTCGTGACCTGAAGGCAGGAAAAGACCGCTTTGTCTACTACGAAGGCTTCTCCGATGAGCAGTGCTCGCAGCGAACCGCCCTGGGCATTCGAGGCTCGGTCGCAATCGAGTCCCAGACCGAGTTGCAGAAGAAAGCGGCCGCTGTACCCTGCCAGGACGATGCAGCCTGCAAAGCAGCCATTCACCCCGACGCCGTCTGTGGCTGTACAAAGGCTCAAGACGCCGATGGCAAAGACACGGATACTTGTGAGCAAGGCGCAACGGGCACCTGCTCAGTGGCCAACCCCATCTTCGTTCCCGTATACCAGACCGGGGCTTTCAACCGCTTCGCCATGCCCAGTTCATCGCTCCAGGCCGCGGCAGCCCAGGTCTCCTGCCAGGACGACTCCGACTGCCTCGTCGTCCACAAGCGGGCAACCTGCGAACAGGGAACCTGCCGAGTCATGGGCCTGCTGCCCTTTTCCCCAGAAAGACCTAGGGCCTTCCACGAAGCCTTCACCGCCCCCGACGGCCGCGTCACCTTCGTTGGTGGCTTCACTACCATCGATGGCCTCAATATCTTCACAGCCGGTGCCCCCTTCTTCGAGGTCTTCAACCCACGCAGCGGAATGTTCGAACGCCCTGGCCTGAACGCCAATTTCTCTGGAGATGCCGTGGCTATGGCCCGCTCCGCTTTCGTGGACGGTAGGCTTATTGCTACCTCTGGAGGCGTTGCCCAGGCCAAACTCAAGAGGACTTCGGGCGCCACAGGGAACGCCCTGGCTATTGAGTTCCCCTTCAAGACCACCGATGACGATTGCTCCGACGAGCAGTGCCTCAATGTCTCGAATCAACTTGTGGCGGCCTTCCTGGATACCCAGGACGTCATGGCCTTCACCCTCCCGGGTAGGGTGGTGGGCCACAGAATGGCTGCGGTCAACATTGCGGACTCCCTCACCATGATCCTCGCCGGTGGCCTCCTCTACTCCGATGAAATGAAGACTCTCAGCTCCACTGGGCTGGTGGGCACGTGCGATGGCTTTGCTCTAAGCCAGCAGACCGACCCCTCCTGCGTCCGTATGGAGGACGGCGATATGCTGGCTCAGCGCTCCTCACATCACCAGGTCTGTCTCTCCCCCAAGGAGGATGGCTCATGTGATGACTACCTCCTCTTTGGCGGCAGCAGTTCCGAGGCCATCCCAGCAGAGACTCTGGTAGTGGGCGGTGACCTCGATACCAAGGCACTCACATTCAGCAAGAGCGTAGGCGCACTTGGTAAGGTGAACTTCCCCGAATTGGTAGCCTTGCCGGTTCAAGGTGGTCAGGGGGAACGCTTCTTCTCCTTTGGCGGAACCGCCGACGTCTCGCTCCAGACTGTGGAGACTCAGGCAGCGGTGACCGTGCTGATTGGCGCTCCCAACGTGCCGCCGCAAGAACTCGACTTTGCCCAGGTTGACACGGGCAAGATATCCACAGGCAAGGTCGACATTGACAACCTCGCCGGGGCTGTTGGCGTTCCAGAAGATGTTCTCAGACTCTTCCACTCCATGGTTGTGGAACCCCCATCTCTGGAGCTTCCCAACGGCAGAATCATGATGATCGGCGGTCTTGATGATAGTGTCACCCCTGTTGACTCGGTTCTGGTCTTCGAAGACCTCAATGCCGGGCAATTGGAGTTCCGAAGGAAGCTCAAGCTGAACGACGCCCGCTTCGGACACACCAGCAGCCTCATCACCACGGGCATATTGCAAGGCGCCGTACTGGTCGTTGGCGGCTTCACCATGGATGAGGCATCTGGTGGGACCGTGGAGTTCGTTGACTCCGCCGAGATCTACATCCCGTAACGCCTCTTTATGGCACGCTCACCAATCCTCCCCTACATTGTTCCACTAGCACTGCTGGCCGGCGTGGTCGTCCTGGCCCTCAACGGCCACCCATATCTCCGAGATTCCGGTGAGTTTTCAACCGCTATCTCAACAGGAGGCATTGCTCACCCAACGGGGTTCCCCGCGGTTCATGCACTTGGCGCCGCCGCCACAGGCCTGCCTGTGGGCCCCGTCAGCTTGCGCATTCTCTTCGTTACTCTTCTCTCAGTTCTAGTGGCCGCTTGTGCAATCTGGTCTCTGGCCCGGAGTCTATCGGCGGGCCCCCCCGGGGGTCCCCCCAACAGCGCATATTGGCCATCTCCGGCCGAGGCCATCCCCTGGTTGTTGCTCTCCGCCAGTTTCCTCGCAGCGGACACCGTCTGGCACCACACGGTTAATATTGAGGTCTATCTTCCCATGGTCGCTTGCGTGGCCTCCGCTGCTGCCTTGGGCGTATCCATTCTTGAGGGCAGGCCCTTTGGCCCGCGCTGGCGCATGCTGGCCCTGGTTGCCGGCATTTCGGTAGGTGTCCATGCCGAGGCGGTGCTCCTTGCCGGCCTTGTGGGAGTAGTAGTTCTCGTGAAGAGAATCTCCATGGACTACAAGAGGCCCCTGGCTCTATTGAAAGAGCTTTCCTGGCCGGCGCTGCTCTTCTTCAGTGGCGGCCTTCTCGTGCTCCTCTACCTCCCACTGAGAGCCTCGGCCGGCGCCGAGTTGAACTGGGGGAATCCAAGCACCTGGTCCGGATTCGTCGAGCACATCACTGCAGAAAGCATCAGACGCTCCTTCGCTCAGCAGATGAGCCCCGGCTTTGCTACAGCGCTGGTCAACGCTCACCGCTACATCGCACAGCTCTTTGCCCAGGTTGGTCCTCTACTGCTTGTCGCTATCGCTTCGCTCCTCTGGTTGATGCTCAGAAGGTTCTGGTCCGGTTTGCTCCTGGCCGTTGTCTGGATTGGCGACATGCTCTTTTCGGTTTTTGTCAATCCTATGGCGCAGTTGGAGCACCAGACTTCAACCGTTTCATTCTGGATCATGGCTGCACTGGCCGCTGTGACGCTCCAGACACTGACAGTGCGGATGGCCAACAGGAGAAGCCATGACCAGCAGGGTAGGGGGGGGCAATGGAACAGGCCCCCCATGTTGCCGGCGGTCTTGGCAGGGCTGCTGCTCGCCTGGCCGTTGTTGAGTCCCATGGACAGGAGCCTGCGCAGTAGCGAATTGGGCTACGAATTCGGGCTGGAAGCCCTGCAAAAGGCAGCGCCTGGGGCAGTGTACCTAACTGCTGGCGATGACCTCAGCGGGCAGTCTCTATACTTCCGGCTGGTTGAGAGGCGAAGGCCCGACGTCGTGCATGCCGTGCGGCAGATGATCTGTGACCCGGGATTCTTGACCCTGGCCCAGCGCTTCTACGTAGACCCCGTGCACCAATTGGGGAACCTCTCGGAGCTGGCCTCGGCCGTCTGCGAAGGACCGGGCAGGATGGCGCCACCAAGTCCCATATGGCAACCATTCCTTGCTGGCCTGAGAGAGAAGAACGTTCCAGTGGTCTGGGAATCCTCCGGCGAGAGCAGCCCAGAAGAAATCCTGGCTGCGCCCCACCTGACCCCTGGCTTCCCTGCATCGGCTCTAAACTGGCACGCCCCGGACCTGCCACCGGGCGCAAGCGTCAATGAGTGGCTGGCACCGGCTTCGCTCTGGTACCACGCCAGATTCAGCAAGACCCTCCCCGACGCCTTGACCGGCTGGGTTGTATCGGAGCTGGCAGCACTCTACTCTACGAGGGTGCGCCCAACAAACGAGGGCCAGCGGGCTTCTCTGGTTGCCTTCCTGAGAGCCGCTGTGGCGCTGGGCCCCTCCAGTTGCAAGGCCAGGAACAACCTCCTGGCCAATCTCTTGTACCCATCATCCATGCAGGAAGCCCTGGCACTGGCACAAGAGTCATTGCCCATATGTGGCGACCATATGCTTCTTCACGTCAATGCCGCCAGAACCTTCTACCTTAGTCGGATGCCCGAATTGGGCCAAGATGCTGTCTCACTGGCCAGAGCACGCTTTCCAGCCGAGGCATTGGAGCCCCGCCTCGAGAACCTGGCTCGGCAATTATCCAAGCTTGGGCTCTCAGAATACGCTCAGGAGGTCTCCCGGCGATAAACGGCCCAACGTCACTGCCCGTGCCGGTACTCCCAATCCGGCCCATCATCACCTCTGTACCCCCGCTTAATCAACTTGTTGCGCCTCCGCCTCAAGAAGACGCCCACCACAACCAGAAGCCCCATTATGGTCCAGAGGCCCCAAGACTCAGAGAGGCCCTTGAGCCAGGCTCCACGTCCCAGGGTCGAGCGCCACTGCTCCTCCAACTCCTCCAACGACACACCAGCCGAGGCCAGCACCGCCCCATTGATGGTGCTTCCTTTGGCCATGAGCGCTATCATCTTTTTGAAGGCAGGCTCACCGATAGCTCCAAGAAGCCACGAGACGAACATGCCGCTCTGTGCGTAAGCAATTCCCCGCCCACCGTGCGAACCGGGGAAACGGTCAGATATCTCCTCAAGGGCGTACAGCGAGTCCGCTACCGAAGCTCCGGCTACGGCCTCAAACCGCTGAATCAGATTTCGCTCCGACTGAATGATGGCAAGCCCCTCAACGAACCATCGAGGGATTGGCGGTGCCACGGCCTGATAGAGGAGCAGATGCGACAGCTCATGCTCGAACGTCTCCTCCAACGTCAGCAACATGGACTTGTCCACTCTCAACACGATTAGATTCTGGTCCGGCCAGGCAACGCCCGCCGCCCAGTCAATGTGAACGCTCATCGGCTGAGTAGCAAGGAACTCCTCCTCGCTCTCAGAAACCCTCACCTCAATGGTCTCAGTGCCGCAGGAAGGCAGCAGAGAACAGATTCTCTGCCGAGAGGCTGGGGCCATTGCCCGAAGTCGATCAACGACATCCTCGCGTTCTGGGCTGTACTTCCAGACAAACTGCCCCATTCCTGAGCCAGCACCTTCTGCGGCGTTACCGGCCTGCAACGCTCCAGGCAGCAGCAGAGCAGCCAATAAGCTCAGTGCGAGCAGCAGTCTCGCGCTGATCGCATGTACTCCAGTCTCTCTCATCAGAACCTCCAGAAGAGGTCGTCGCGCATGGAGGTCATCAGGACAAACCCAAACTGGAACCTTACCCTTCCATCCTCTCCCAGTAGCCCCCTGGGAGGGTTGGTATAAGGAGATGCGGCCCACATAGCCCGGACCGCCTCGTCATCCAGAAACTTCAGTCCCGAGGCCTGCACTACTCTGGCCTCTAATACCTTGCCCTTAGAATCAAGCACCACAGACAGTAACGTAGAGCGGTCCCGTCTCGGATAGATGTCTCCCATTGGGTCACGCAGTTGATAAACCCGGTTGGGGTCCCAGTGGCGCCTCAATTGTCCCTTCATCCGCTCGAAAAAGCCTGCGTATCTGTATGGTATGGAGTCCAGCATGTGGACGTCGCCTTCCTGCTTCAAATGCTTGGGAAGAAAGTCATCTGATGCGAAGGGCGCTGCCCCCGATGCATACTTCTTCACCGGGTCCTGGCCTTCGAAGGGAAGATCGAACTCAGCTTCCCCCATGGCACCTATCCCCTCGCTCCCCTTGCTCTCAACAACCTTCTTTGCGGCCCCGTCGGCCCCCGGGCCCTCGGGCTGGGGCTGTGCCGGTAGCTCTTTGGAGTCTGGGGCATTTTTTGTCCCTTGGCGCTTCATGGGAGTCTGACGCACCCGCTCAACCTTGGCCACAGGGTGCGGAGTTTGGTCTTCCGAAGGCCGAATCGCCCTCACCTGCTCCTTCACCTTCTGGGCGAATCTGCTGGCAAAGCCCGTATCCGGCATCTCCTCGACCTCAGGTTTCGGAAGAGTGACTATCTGGCCTGCCGGCGTCTCAGTCCCCTTCTCCACAAGGTCGTCGCTGGGGAGAGGCTCTGGCTGCAACACCACCTTCTCCTCTTCCGCTGGCACAACCGGCGCCGACTCCTCTTCCGCCTCATCGTCCGACGAGGGGAGAGGTGGCTCCTCCTCCCAGACCAGTTCCTTTTCTTCCTTGGTCAGCGGTGCAAAGTCGATCTCGCCAGGGGAGTGCGACAACGTAAACGCGATAGCCAGCAGGATGGGGATCTG
>CAZQHM010000111.1:0-15475 GCA_964593355.1 uncultured Myxococcales bacterium | reverse complement strand
CCGCACGTGCCGCACGTGCCGCCACAGCCGTCAGACCCACACTCCTTGCCCTGACAATTGGAAACACATGCAGAGTGGCAATGCCCCTGCTCACACTTGGAGCCCGTCGGACACTCCCCGCAACTGCCACCGCATCCGTCCGGGCCACACTGCAACCCCGTGCAATCCGGCACGCACTGCGAGACGCAAACCCCGTTGCTACAGAAGAGCCCCGATGGACACGTCCCACAAGTGCCACCGCACCCGTCAGGGCCACACGTCTTTCCCTGACAACTTGGCTCACACGAAGCACTGCAGTGCCCATCCAAACAGTAATAGCCCGTGGGGCACGTGCCGCACAGGCCGCTGCAACCGTCGGAACCGCACTGCTTGCCCTCACACTTCGGAATGCACGACCGCTGTACCACGCACTGCCCAGACTGGCACTCCTTGCCCGGAGCACACTCCCCGCACAGCCCCCCGCACCCGTCAGGGCCGCACTGCTTGCCGCTACACACCGGAGTGCACCCCGTGGAGACACACTGGCCCCCCTGGCAACTCTCGCTCCCTGGACAGGTGCCGCAGCTACCGCCACATCCGTCCGCTCCACACTCCTTCCCCGCACACGAGGGCGTGCACGCTCCACACATGCCACAGCTGAACGAGGTCACCTCCGATACGCAAGTGGCATCCCACGCAACCTGGCAGCAGAAGCTGTCCTTCGCACACACGCAGTTCTGTATGGTCGGATCGGCACACCCACCCGGCGAGTGCGCCTCGCAACAGTCCCCCGTGCCCGGACACAAACCGCAATCCTCCGCGCACGTGCTGCACGACTCCCCAGCCTCACAAATGCTGTTTCCGCAACTCGGGCCCTGGGAGCAACTGCCGCACCCGGTACTCGTCACCTTGCCGACACATATGCTGTCCCATTTGTAGTTGCAGCAGTAGGCATCGTAGCCGCAAACACAACTGGCCACCACGCCGTCCGCACAACTGGGCGTCTCGTGCGCCTGGCAACAATCCCCCGTCTCGCATGCCCCACAATCCTCCGAGCAGTTGCCACACGTCTCGCCAGTCCCGCACACCCCATCGCCGCATCCAACCTGTCCGCAATCGTCAACATCCCAGGAACACTTCCCCTGGCAGTCGCACGTACCATCTACCGCCCATTCGCAAGCATCGGCCTCGGTGCAGCACTCGCTGGACCCAGTGTAGCCATCACAAACGGGCGCACACGGGCCACAGTCCAACTGACAGGTGCTGCACGTTTCCCCCGCATCACAAGTCCCATTGCCGCACCCTGTGCTGCCCCCATCACAATCCGCCAAATCCCAGGAGCACTTCCCCTGACAATCGCAAAGGTCGTCGTTATCCCAGTTGCAAGGGTTGTTTACCTTGCAGCAACTGCTCACTCCGGTGTAGCCAGGGCAAACCTCGTCCGTGCAAGCCCCACAATCTATCGAGCAGTTCCCACACGTCTCCCCTCCCTCACACACCCCGTCCCCACACTGCGGGCCGCCCCCACAATCCAAAGCATCCCAACCGCAAAATCCCCCGCAGTCGCAATAGCCGTCATCGTCATATCCGCAGCTGTTGGCCTCGGTGCAACAACTGCTCGTCCCCTGATATCCAACGCAGTAAGTCACAGGGCAACTGCCGCAGTCTGCAGGGCATGCCGTGCAATCCTCCCCATCCGAGCAGACGCCGTCGCCACACGTAGGCCCACTCCCACCGCAGTCGGCACCGTCCCAAGAACACTTCCCCTGACAATCGCACGTCCCGTCGTTCTCCCACCCACAACTGTTCGTAGGCCCGCAACATACGCTCGTCCCCGTGTATCCGGGGCAATACGTAGCCTCACACTGGCCGCAATCCAGCCAGCAACTCTCGCAATCCTCGTCCCATTCACAATAGCCGTCCCCACACTGACTCTCAGGAGGACCACAATCACCCTGGTCCCACGCACACTTTCCGTCGCAATCGCAAGTGCTGTCATTGGCCCAACCGCACGGGTCCGACGGAGCACAACAGTAAAGAGACCAGCCCGTATAACCCGGACACATCTCCGTATCGCACTCACCGCAGTCATCACTGCAAGTGTCGCAAGCCTCACCGGCGTCACACACACCGTCCCCGCACGTAGGCCCGCCGCTGCAACTCCCGCAGTCGTAGTACTCCACGTTGGTCACGCAAAGGTCGTCCCATGCATTGTCGCAGCAGTAATCATCCTCGTAGCAGACACAGTACTCTATCCAGGCGTCATCGCACCCTGGGTTCGATGAGGGCGTGCAGCAATCCCCAGCCCTCAGCTCAGACGTCCACATCATCCCAAAAACCAACGTCCACACCGCTGCGTCAAACCTAAACATGGCAACCTCCAGGCCGGGATGGCCCCGACACTCAACCCGCCATGTTACGACACGGTGACGCACTGCACAAATCAAAAACGGAGTAACCTGCCAAGAACGCCACTCAGGCAGCCCAACCGCCCGCCGGAAAGCAGCCCCGCAGTGACCAGGAAGAAGTGATTAGAAGCTGACCGGAACCGTGGGAATCAGGTATATCGCCGAGGCACTGTCCGCCGGTGACTGGGAATCCCGCACCTTCGCCGTGAAGAAGAATCCCGTAAGATTGATCCCCACGAAAGGAACATTCACCGAAACCGCCTGGCTCGGGTCCGTCACGCTGCCACTCAACTTCCCGTTCTCATTGAGGTTCAACCCCGTGGGAAGCCCACCGTTGGGAATCAAATACCCCACGTAGGAGGGTAGGGGCTCCTCCTCCCACTTGTATGGCTTCACTCCCCCCTTCGCATCCAACTGGGCGTTGTAGGGCAGTGGTATTCCCTGGATAGCGGTCAGCAGTGGCAACACTATGATTTTGGTAACCCAAAGGTCGTATTGCTGGTCTCCAATAATGACCAGTGGGGCAATCTTCATATTTATGGTGAATTCCTTGGATGCAAAATGCACAGGTGTGTCGTTGTCGAAAACCTTCACCACAAAGGTGAATGAGCCGTGGGCCGCAGGAGTCCCGGATATCTCGCCCTTGGACGAGAGTTGCAGCCCTTCAGGCATCTCGCCACCCACAACACCCCAGGAGTAGGGCTCCAGGCCACCCTGTGCCTGCAGCTTCACAGAATATGGAGTCCCCTCCTCTCCCTGAGGCAGCGGAGAACCCGTGGTGATCACAATCTCAGTCTCAGGAGGGAACACCTCAAACGAGTAGGCGGCCTCTATCTTGCCACCTGCACCGTCGGTGACCTCTACAGTAATCTCGTAGACGCCACTCTCCGAGGGCGTCCCGCTCAGTGTCGCAGTGCCCGCATCAGCCGACAAACCCGCCGGCAACGCTGCCACACCCCCAAAAGCAAAAACGTAGGGAGCCATCCCACCCGAAGCCTCAAAGGTCACCGTGTAGGGCTCACCAACCTTGCCATCGGGCAGGGCCTCAGGGGAAAGCTGCAGCTCAGGCGCTACACAACTCCCCTCCACACAGGTCAAGCCATCCTCGCAATCGGCATTCTTCGTGCACTCGATGCACTCACCCCCGAAACAAACCTCGCCCGCCTCGCACTCGATAATGGTTACCCCCGTGCCCTCCTCGTTGCACACGATGACCATGTTGCCCGCACACTCCCTCGAGTCCGGCTCGCAACTCTCGGGAACGCAGATGCCACCCTGGCAAAGGCTCCCTTCGGCGCACGGCATGGGCTCGCTCCAACCCTGGCCCGATGGAGCACATATCTGAACGCTGTTGTCCAAACACTGGCTCGCCCCTGGCTCACACTCGTTGGAGATGCACTCACCGTCAACGCACTCGGTTCCCTCGGGGCAGACCTCCAGCAGCCAGCCCAACGATGGGTCGCATGTCGCCAACTTGCCGTTGATGCAAATCACCTCGCCATCCTTGCACCCACCCTGGCCGCTGTCCTCCCCAACATCCCCCGCAACGTCCTCGCCAACGTCCTCTTCCTCCGCAATATCCTTCTGCGAAAGCTCCAACCCGTCCAGTTCGGGCTCCGAGTCCGACGAGACACCATCTCCCAACAAGTCTCCATCAATCAGACTCTCCGTCGGGGTAGTAGAAGAAGGGCAGCCCCAAAGCCCAAAGACCAGAAGAAAGGCAATCGCAAGAGGAACGCTTCGCATTGTCACCCCCAAAATAGGTTCGCTCCATCGGTCCGAGCCCCACCAACCACCAGATAACCCCCGCCAAAGCGCACCAATCCCGCCCATGGCAAGCTCCAACCCGCACAGCAGCCGCCAGTATACGCATCGGACGCAGCCCCGCAAGCGCGCAGCAAGCCTGTTGAGCATTCTCCCAACCGAAACGCCCATCCGGCGGAAAATGTCTGTCTCTGCCAATAGTTCGGCTATCTGTTGGCAGGTAGGTTCGATACCGGTTACAAGCCACTCACAATGCGACGTTGAATCGGAACCTGCGCTCAGAGCCACCCTCGCCCCAGCGTCTCTCAACGGCCAGCACCTCGCCCCCACGCCCTGCCACTATCACCGTGGAGCTTCGCGTTCCATATCCCATGAAAGGCGCATCGATGAAGATCGGCGCCAGAGCCCGTTCAACCTCTATCGGGACCCCGGTGGATGGCAACTGAACATCGTCGACCACCGTCACATCCTGAAGCCCCGCAATCAGCCCATCGGCCAACTCGTCCGCAGTGCCACCAGCATCAACAACAGTGGCCATCATGGACTTGCCTCGCTCAACCTTGGGCCACGGCGTCTCCAGAAACGCGTTCGAGAGACCGTGATAGCCCGCATCAACCCTCACCACCTCCCCGGAAACATTGCTGTACACCAGCAACTCACCGTAGAGCGAACCCGCTACCATCGAATAGCCGTTGAAATCTCCCGAAGCGGGTGCGACCTCCTTCTGGAAGTATTGAGCCGCTCCCACACCCCCCACCAAGAAACCGCTCACCAGTAGCCCCCTGGAGCGCCGTCCGCCCCTCACAGAGGCGGGGTCCCGATAGTTCGTCAGCGCCCCAAAAGAGCCCTCCCTGGTAAGGCCCATCCACGTGCCCCCCGCCTCCAAATCCAGCCCACCAAGCACTCTACCCTCAGGTTCCCACCAACTCATTGGCGCCGTGGGCCTCTTGAGAAATTCATCTCGATTGGCGGCAATAATAAGAGGATATTCTTTGTGGACGTTACGGCCAATAATAATAAGACACATAGCGACTCTCGTTGATTACCAAATAGAAAGGGGCTTACGGAACCCTGGGGCCCGAGCGGGGTGGGGGAGACCAACTACTTCGAGGCCGGCGCCGACCCCGCTTGGTTCTCTTCCGCAGGCCCCTCACTCTCAACCTCAGTGCCCTCACCAGTGGGAGGATCAATCTTCGGAACCGCCTCCACGGGCCTGGCCATATCCGGCTTACTCACATCACCCCGGGACCGCCCTAAACGCTTAAACTCTCGCTGCAACATATATCGTGTCACTCCAACTACAATGTCCATCACATCGCTCAACATCGATACTTCCATAGATAACTCGACTACATTGCCCTTCTGGGCAAGGGAGAATGAGCCCATCTCCATCTCAGTGATGTAGGGAATCTTCGCGAGCTTTCGGCTAGCGCCCATGGCCCTCATTAGATCCTTGGCTCCCAACAGAAGCCTCCGCATGTCGACGAAACCGGCATAGTCCGCCGTCTCACTAAGCACCTGGGTCAGCTTCATCGCCCTTTCGTCACTCACGCAGGGCCCCTTCTCCCCACCAATTATTCCCGCCACACTGGCCCCGTCCCCCAACAGCCAAAGACGACCATCGTGCACCGTCGCCGCCGTCCTCAACCCCCAATCCGTTACGCGCCATACCGGAGCTCCCTGAACATCCTCACGTTTCCTCTTCTCCTCTGGAACCAGCTTGAACAACTCATCCAAAGCGGAGGCCACCAACTTCTCGTCCTTCACCCCCAGCACCGCCACCACGGACCGGGCTACCAACTGCTCATCGTCCGATACATGGCCAAAGAAGAGCCCCACGTCCCCATTCCACAACTGGTCCAGCTTGGTACCCGCAGGCAACCCCGCAGCCGCTGCAGCCTTGCCCCATGCCTCATCCCACTCACCCCGGGCCTTCTTCTCATCTTCGCCCGCCAACGTGAAAAGCCCCATGACGTCATCCCAGCCAATTCGCCCCTGAAAGCCAACCACCGGAATAGCAGGCAGCAGTGAGCGCACCGCCGAATCCCTGCCGCCGGACGCCAATCCCCTGGCAACCGATCTGGCCCTGCCCACGTATGTGAGCCTCTTTCCATCCTCCTTCACCCACATCGCCCCTACCGTGAAACGCTTCAGCCACTCAACAAACCCCCTCGCATCACGGTTCTGCTCCATCAACGCCTGAGCCTTCTCCCTGTTGCCGAACACCGTGGCCACTGCTCCCTGCGACCCCTCCAGAACCTCGCTGAACCCATCCACCGAACTCAGCCTCGGCGTCTCAGGATTCACAAGTGTCGACACGAACTGGCGCAACTCCGTCTCCTGCTCCTTGTTTTCCGTCTCACCATCTCCGCTGAACACATAGAAGCACCATCCACCATACTCCACTACGGCACCCGCAAGTTCCCCAGGATCATCGCCCAGTAACCAGAGCACGGGCGAGGCCCCCACCGTTGCCTCCCCCACTGGATTCCTCTTCTGCACGTCAGCAGGCCGCCGCAGGGCTATCTCCTTAACCTTGGCGACGCAACTGTGGCCCCCCTGGAGCCCCCCCGCAAAGAGCCCCAAAGCCTCCATGCTCTTGCCCGGCACGAAAGCCACTACCGGGAAACTGCTGGGATCCATACCCAAACTCCGGAACCCATCCAAGGTCAAGGGGTCTGCACCCAACAGTGCCACAACATCAGCATATTCATCATCCTGCGCCATCATAAATTCATAATTAATGCCGATTTTGCTGAGTAACCCAAGCCATCTTTCAAATGAGAACCCCCCAATAGCAAGCATGGTCTCCGCAGGCAGCAAATTCCCCGCCAGAAGACCCGCAGCCCCAGCCTTGGCAACCTCGGGAACCGACTTCTTGCTCTCCCCCTCCTCCCCTCCTGACGGCCCTTCCGGAACGCCAGCCTCTTCGCTGCCTCCCTTGTCGCCTGCCCCCTCCTCGCCCTGGGAAGTGCCCTGCTCCAATACCTTCCCACCCTCCGGCATCACCTTCCCTTCTTCACTCTTGGCGGCCTCCTGCTTCTGTTCTTCCTTACACCCCATCAATGCAACAAAGGCAAAAACCAACGCAATAATTAATCTCAGTTTCATGTAATCCTCCCAATCATTAAAATTGCAGCCAACCCAGTGACTGTAATTTTACACGGCTGCTCACATATCTCGATCCACCCAACACCCGTGTACCCCGAGCCGGCCGGAGGCCGAGTCGAGGGGGGGAGAAGAATGGTGAGCAGTGGTTTAAACCTATTCAGCAACGAAGAAGTTCGCGTCCATTTCTACTACGAAGCCCGGCACCGAATCAAGTACCCGAAAGATAGTCCTCAATCCCAGCCCGGCAATCTCCACGTCGCACACAGAGGGAATCTTCCCGAAAAACCCCTCGTCCGGCTCCTCAGAGCACTCCGGAGCTCCCTTGGTCCCAGGTTTGCAACCGGCAAGCTTCCCCCCACAATACTGCTGAACGATTATCGCCTCGATATCCTTTACCCCCACGGCAAGACTCAAATCAGCCCTCAACACGCCATCCACAAATAGGCCCTCCTCGTCAACCCTCCCACTCAAAACCAGATTCTCAAAGTCGGCTCTTATCCTCCAGCCCGCCGGCAACGGCAACCCCAACAACCTGGAAAGGTCCACCCGCAAAGTCACCGGTTCGCTCGAAAAACAACTCCCGTCCACCTGCAAGAGCACCGAGGGACAGGCCTCGGAATCCCCGCCAACCTCACCGCACACTCCCGGGTACTCGCCAGAAGTCAACTCGCCGGTTATATCGCCACCGGATACCCCTTTCACGTGCACAACCAGAGGAATCTGCGCCACAACCTCCCGTAGGTAACTGCCCAACCCGATAGGCTCCACGTGAGAGTCTGGGATAGATAGCGTCAAAGTTCGCCCCTCCAGAACCGATGCCGGCGGCAACTCCCCCTGCGTCGAATCACACTGGTGAAACTCCGTCTCCCCATAGTCGATCTCCCCCTCATTCAGAATCTCAACCGAACCAGACGCAGGATCAACCCGGACGTGATGAACAGCCTCGCCCTTATAGCCGGCGTCTGTTACATACAGCGGCACACCAGCTACGGTAGACCTCGCATAAACATGCACATGACCTACAAAAATTGCCAGTATATTCGCCGAGTGCTGCTCGATGATATCCGTGAGTGTGGTGCTCCCCCGCTCAAGTATCGTTGAAGGGGGATGGTGCACGAAAAGCAGCGCCGGCCTCCCGTCGGCTAAAGTAGCATCCAACCAGTCGAGCTGCGCCTCCCCCATGCTCCCGTTCAACCCGATGGACTCCTGCCAGCGATCCCCGTGCATGCTGTTCAAGTATATAAACTTCGTGCCACCGTGAACTGTATAGTACCAGGGCTCGAACCCAATCTCGTCTCGGAATAGATCATCCCGTGCGTCTCTATCCGAGCAGAACTCGTAGAGAAGATCATCCGCCCCATAGTAGTCGTGGTTACCCAGGCACCCCTCGATGTCGCTGCCCGATCCAGCCAGAATCGCCGAGAGAGTCTTCAGACGGCCACCTTCGCTCATGTCCACCGGTTCTGGTAAGGCCTCGGTCAAATCACCCGTTATGGCGATGAACTCTGGCCGTGGTTCCATGGCCACCGCCCTGGCAAAAAGCGCCGCAACCCGGCTCGGCGTTGAAGAGGTGATGTCGCCGTCAATGTGGATGTCACTCACTATGGCAAAAACCACCGGTTCCAAGGCCGGCCATGAAGAATCCTCATCCCCATTGTCAAGGGTCAACTCTACCTCTGTCTCACCCTCATCCACCTTTGCATCTTCACCCGAAGTTACCTTGTTGTCACCTTTGTCGGAACAACCTAACAAAAACGCCATAGATATGGCAACATAGAAGACCGTAAACACATACTTAATCATGGTCGACCCCTCCCAATAGAATTACAGTGCGGCTCAGCTTCGCTAAATATAGCCGCTATCATCAGGAACCGCCCCCCATTCTCGATCCCACCCGCTGAAGCGCCTCCAGCAAGGTTCTGGATCCAGGAGCCACCGTGTGGCGCCCAAGCCGATGGTGCCCTCTAGCCACACCGATAACAAGCCCCTTTTCGTCGCCGTCCATCTCCGCAGGCAGTCAGTCCCCCCAGCGGGCAAATCAGCACAGAAAGTCAGCAAACTGCCTCGCCCGAGCCCGGTTAATATGTTGACGACAAGTGCCCCATGGCGGTAAGTTCACCGCTTGTTGTGGCCACGGGCCCAAGGCACTCCGCCCAACCCGTGCAAGTCTTAGGGGGTAATGATGAGATCTCTTCTTCTGGCCGTATCAATCCTGCTGGTCGCCGGTTGCTACCAGACTTCCTCCACTCCGGTGAGCGGGCCGCCGTCGGAAATGCCGAATGCCTCGGGGACCGTCAACCTTCCCCCCGAAGCCTGGACCGTGGATTCCCAGTGCGTCATGGACACCGATTGCCTCGTGGATACTAAACTTGGGGCCTGCGAAAGAGCAGTCTGCGTCGACGGTAAGTGCGTCGCAAAGCCACAGCGCGCCGGCCTGCGCTGCGAATTGCCATCGGGCCAACTCCTTCCTTGTCAGGTAGGAGCCTGCGTCGATATCGCCGGCAAGATGGAGTGCAAGGCCGCTTGGGCCCCCGATGGCACCACCTGCGGCACCTACTACGCCGCCTGCGGCGCTGCCTCCACCTGCCAGGCCGGTAAGTGCACCGACCCCTGCATGGGCAAGAAACTCTGCCACACCGGAGAGTGCAAACCCGACGGCTGCCACTTCTCCCCCGGACACGACGGTGCCGCCTGCAGCGATGGTAACCCCTGCACCAACGGCGATGTCTGCTCCGCAGGTGTCTGCACCGGTACAGTGGTCTGCCAGTGCGCCAGCGACGCAGATTGCGCCTCCGTTGAACACAACCCCTGCGATGGAAAACTCACATGCCAATCCGGAACCTGCAAGGTGAAGGCCGGCACCAAGGTGGTCTGCCCCGAGACCGGCTTCGAACCCTGCGAAACAAATGCCTGTGATTCTCTGACGGGCAAGTGCGTGGTTGCCGCTGCTGCCGATGAGACACCATGCAGCGACGGTAATGACTGTACCGTGGGTGATGCCTGCCTCGACGGCCGCTGCACCCAAATCGATGACGTCGTCTGTGAATTCCTCTGCGCCGATGAACTGGACGACGACGACGATGGCAAGACCGACTGCCTCGACCCCGATTGCGCTACCATTTGCGGCGTCACCTGCGGTAACACCCTCTGCGAAGAGGGCGAAGACTGCGACCTCTGCCCCGAAGACTGCGGCCCCTGTGGCCCCGTCTGTGGCGATGGAACCTGCAATGGCGATGAGACCTGCACCTCCTGTGAAGCTGATTGTGGCGTATGCCCCCCCGAATGCGGCGACGGCGTCTGCAATGGCGATGAAACCTGCATCACTTGCATCCAGGACTGCCCCGCCAATTGCACCGGCCTCGAGTGCGGCCCCGATGCCAATGGCTGCGGTAACTGCGGTACCTGCCCCGGCACCCAGGACGAGTGCCAGGCTGGCACCTGCGTCTGCGTACCGGCTTGCGATGGGAAAGTCTGCGGCCCGGATGGATGCGGTGGTGATTGCGGTACCTGCGGGATGGACCAAGAGTGCGTGGTAGACCAGTGCCTCCTCCTAGCCGGTGAGACCTGCACCCTGGGAACTGAATGCGCTTCCAACTCCTGCGCCGATGGCGTCTGCTGCGATTCCGACTGCACAGACACCTGCACCGCCTGCAATCTCGCCGGTTCGGAAGGTACCTGCTCCTTCGTACCCGATGGACAAAGCGATGTGGGCTGCGAAGGTACCTGCGATGGCGCCGGTAACTGCCTCCTCGCCCAGGGAACTGCCTGCACAACCGGCACAGAATGCGCTACCGCCAACTGCGTGGACGGCGTCTGCTGCGATACCGACTGCACCGGCACCTGTGCTGCCTGCAATCTGACCGGCACCGAGGGCACCTGCACCTTCATTCCCGATGGAACTGACCCCTTCGTCGAATGCCCCGGCGGCCATTGCGATGGCGCTGGCGCCTGCGTGCTGTAACCCCCCCCTCATTACCCTCCCCCTCGTCCCGCTGACTCCGCTTGCCATACCGTTTCCGTTGACGACGCTCGCCAAGACGGATACTGCTATCCGTGACCATTCGCCCGTAACGCCCCAAGAGGAGTTAACCATGACCAAAAGTGCCGTAGCGCTCCTTTCTGCCCTAATCCTTATGGCCTCATGTGCCAAAGGACTGCACGAACCAAGACACCCTTCCGCCTCAGAGATGCCTCCGGAACGACTGGTCGAGGCCAAACTCCTCATTGACAGCGTCAAGGCATCACCAGCACGCCCACTGCCAGTAGAGACTATCCTCAACCTTCTCTGGGACCGTACCATCTCACAGCTCACTGAGATCAATGATATCGGCTCCTTCAGGAACAAGAGCGTTCAGCTGACGTTGAAGCCGTCCCCCGATGGCGTCCTCCCCGCAGCTCAGGCCGACAAGCCCTGCTACATGACATTCAAGGAGACCGGGGACGACACCGTCATCAAGCCCATCCTCTCCTTTCACTCAGGCGCCGTCGAAGCGGCCTCCCTTCTCTCGGGAAAAGAACCCCACGGCGATGCCGCAGCCCTGTCGGCAAGCTTGGCCCGCTTCTCCGTATCCTCGAAAATCGACTTGGAAGAGACCCTCTGGAATCAGCAGATCACAACCGAGAGGAAGGGCTACGATGAACCCACACTCTCCTTCACATACCAGTCCCTGCCACGCAGGAGACTCATCGTCGACAAGGGAAGCGAAGTGCTCACCCAAAGCAATCTCCTGGAGCAGATATTAAAAGGTAAAGGCTGGGAAGCCTCACTCAAGGGGCTCCATAGCATCACCCTCAAAGGACGCCTCTCCCTCTTCCGCCCCGTTCGCACCAACGCCGAAGCCAATACCGATGACCCCAAAGAAGAGTCCGTTACCCGCACCGTCGAGGGCGACTTCGCATGGGAGCAGACCCGCTCGGTCACCAGCAACGAAACTGAAGAGAAGCTCCCCGAGAAGATCGTGCGCAAGCTTCGCAAAGTCACTACCTCACAAAGAACCGTAACCGTTCACGTGCCCACTGGACGCACCTCCAAAATCGAGACCATTGACCATACTACAACCTTCGTCACCCTCGAACGAACTACCCCCACCGGAGAACCACTGCTCCTTCAAAACCACGAAGAGACCCAGCGCGAAGTCACCCACGAATCGTTCACCTACAAAGATCAGGGCTCCACTCACGAGAAGGTCAAAGAGCAATGGGTCTACCGCTTCTCCGACGACCCCCTCAGCAAAAACGACATCCGGCGCTGGATCTCCACACATCAGAAGATCACCTCGGAGGTGGAATATGGCGTGGATCGAAAGGTCACAGACTCAGGCCTCGTCTGGATCACAGATCAGATTGAGCCAGACCCCGATGCAACCGACCTCCCCTTCGAAATCCTCTTCAAGTTCGAAGTGGATGATGCCCACAACCATGAGTTCCTTGGCGCAAACATGGACGGCTACCAGTCCAATAAGCGAACCGCCCGAGGCTTCCTCGTGGAAATCTCCCTGGGACCCAAAACTCTCATCGTTGATGGTAATGCCAAAGCCGCCTCCTCGGAAATCGCGGGGGCCGGTGCAAAAGGCAAGTTCGACGTGGCCAGCAGCGTGAACGGCTCGGTCAAGATCAAGCTCGGAGGCGAGGCATGGCGCATGGATGCTGACGAGTTCTTCAAACGCTTCGACTCATTCGACCTTATGTGGGAAAGCCTCGCAGCTCGTGATCTAAGAGAACTCCAACCCCTGCCAGCGCCTCCCACAAGCCCCCAGAAGCTCCATGGAATCCCTACTTCCTCCGGTGATACTCTTCCTTGATAGCCTCCAACTCCGACCAGCGCTCGTATAAGCCGTCCAGTGACTCTTTCAACTGCAGACGCTCCTGCTGAAGCGCCAAAGCAGGCGGCGGCGAACCACGATACACATCAGGGTCGTTCAAACGCTCGTCCAGCAGCGCAATTCCACTCTCCACCTCCGCTATTCGACCCTCCAATCCCTCCAACTCCTTCGCCTCCCTCATGGTTAACTTCCTGGCACCAACTCTGACCTGCGACTCCTCCACAGCAGAATCCAGCTGGCGTTGCTCAACACGCCGCTCTTCAAGCTGCCTCTGCTCCACAACCCTCTTCTCAGCCTCGCGTCGCTCCACAACCCTGGCCCAGTCGTCGTACCCGCCAGCATACTCCACCACCTTCCCACCAGGCTCCATCACCAAGGTGCTCGTCACTACATTGTTCAGAAACTCACGATCGTGGCTAACCACCAGCAGCGTCCCCGGATACTCAATCAGAAGCTGCTCCAGCAACTCCAATGTCTCGATGTCCAGGTCGTTGGTCGGCTCGTCCAGAACCAGAAGATTGCACGGCCGCCTGAACAGCAGCGCCAATGCTACCCGTGCTCGCTCACCACCCGAAAGATCCCCAATGTGAACGTTGGCCTGCTCCCGGCCAAATAAGAAGCGGTCAAGGTAAGCGTATATGTGGATGGGCTTCCCGCCAAAGTCGAAGATGTCCTGCCCCTCTCCTACCGTCTCCCCAATCGTCCTCGATGGATCCAACATCGCCCTCAGTTGATCGAAAAAAAGCGGTTCAACCCCGCTCCCATGTCGCAATACCCCCTCCTCCGGAGACAACTCGCCCAGCAGCAACCTCAGCAAAGTCGTCTTCCCAGACCCGTTCGGCCCCAAAATCCCAATGCGCTCCCCCCTCACGATTCGCGTCGAGAAACCGCTGATTATCGGCGAGGCCCCATACCGGAAGCTCAACCCCCTCGCCTCCATCACCATGTCTCCAGGTCTCTGAGCCTCTTGTATCGTCAACCGAACCGCTCCTACCCGCTCCCGCCTCTCCTCCCGCTGCTGCTCCAGAAGCCGCAAAGCCCTCACACGACCCTCGTTGCGAGTCCTCCTCGCCTTCAGCCCACCAGAAGCCCAAGTCTGCTCCTCCGCAATCTTCTTGTCCTGCGCTTGCCAACGGTTTGCCTCCTCCTCCAACTCCGCCGCCTTCCGCACCACATACGTGTCGTAGTCACAGTTCCATGTCTTCAGACGCCCCCTGTCCACCTCCAGAATCTTGGTCGCCACACGCCGCACCAAAGCCCTGTCGTGCGTCACCAACAAGATGGTCCCCTCGAACCTCAACAACTTCGACTCCAGCCAAGTGATGCTCCCAGAATCCAGATGGTTCGTCGGTTCGTCCAATAGCAACAGGTCAGGACCCGAAACAAGCGCCCTTGCCAACAGAGCCTTTCGCTTGCGACCCCCGGAGAGCGTCTCGAATGCCTCATCAGGATCTAGACCAACCTCCTTGATCGTAGCGTTCACTCGATCCGACAACTCCCACGCCCCAAGCCTCGTTACCTCCTGCTGAGCCCTCTCCAAACGCACAAGGGCCACATCAGAGCCACCATGCCTGCTAACCTCAAGGGCCGCAGCGTGGAACTCCTCCAAAACCAACGCATGCTCCGCTAAGCCACCGGCCACTACCTCGAAAACGCTCCCCTCCAACCCCGACGGCGTCGCCTGCCCCAAAAAACCCACCCGCGTCCCCGGCTCAATGAATATTGACCCACCCGAAAGCGAAACATCTCCCATCAGCGCCCTCAGTAGCGTGCTCTTGCCACTGCCGTTACGCCCAAGCAGCACAACCCGCTCGCCCCTCTCCAACTGCCCATATGCCCCATCGAACAACAAGGGATTCCCGAAACCAATCCGCAAATCCGAAACAGTCACCAGTGCCATTGGTCCACCTTATTGAGGTCTCACATCCGCTCAGCGCACCACACAATGCCTGCGGTATCGTCCCTTGTCCCCAGAAATCTCAGCCGAAAATGTCAGTTGGATTCAAGATAGAGATTCAGTGAGGCACCCTGGCTGCCATTGGCGTTAGGATTCACCACGCCCGAAGCCCCGCTCGTGCCCCCTTCGCCGCCAAGCTGCGCAACGTCAGGAAGCTCGAAGAGATTCGAGTCGGCATACTCTGGACCCCCGGAAGAAGGATAAGAAACCACAGCTATGCCCATGGATGGACCCCCACAACCACCTCCACCACCGCCCCCGGTTCCTCCCGTGCCACCCCTTCCGCCAGAGCCCGCACGGAAGTCTATCCAGAAGCCCTCCGAAGTACCTCCAACGCCGCCATCACCCCCAAGTCCGCCTGACCCACCGAAACCACCCCTCCCCCCATCACCCCCCGGACCACGACGCACCTGGTTGGCGACTACCACCGGAAA
>CAZQHM010000110.1:0-15516 GCA_964593355.1 uncultured Myxococcales bacterium | reverse complement strand
CCGTTCGCAAGGTTCTTCTCTGGCGTACGAACAAGTCCGAAGCCGACAACCGGTTTCCCGTATTCTGTATCTCCTTCACCGACTTCTCACCCGACCGGGCCGAGCCGCTCAAGACAGAATTGAGGGTCGCGTCAACCGAGGAGGCTGCGCACTCGTTCGCCGACGACTGGCTGGCAGAAAGGGTACGGCGCGGATGGGAATGCGTGGCCCGAATGGGGATGGCTGTGGAGTCGGTGGCTGCCACCCCATTGGAGGCAGGTGCTTCCTCGAACCCGGTGGACTCGGCCGAGCCGGCTTTGGTCATGCCCGCTTTGACTGGGCAATCTGCTGCTCGCCGGCTCACCATCGGCCTGAGCCGTAGCTCGTCGCCGACCTTCCCCATCGTCCGCCGTCGCCTGGACGCACTCGCCCCTCTCGGGAGCCTGACGGTCACGAAGGACGCGAAAGGTCGAGAGTCCTGGTTCGAACTGGTCATTGATAAAGGACTGGTTGAAAACGCTCGTCGTATAGCTAACTTGCTGGCCATCGTTCGGGTCTGGAAGACCACCGAAGTTGCACTCGACAGCGAAACCCTTGGTAAGCATGACATCGACGGTCTCATCGACCGACTCGACACGGTCCGTCGCTGCTGGCTCAAGCACAAGACCGCCGGTCCTGGACTCTGCCGCCGGAGCTGTCCCATCGGCTGCAGGGCCCTGCGCATCTTCCCCTCGCACGAGTACCTGAGCTACGCCGGCAACGAGCAGCCGCCCTGGTACGCTGTGGGAACCTTCGACGGGAAGGCGGTCACCGTCGACAGAAACGCACTGGCAGAGCAGGTGGCTGCAACCCGGAACGCCGAGGTCCGACTCTGCCCACACTACGATGCCTCAGCGGTGGCATCGGCAATTGCCGGTCTGCCTGAACGCCTGTCCCCCGAGCCCGGCCGCTGGATCCTGGTCTACCACACGAAGGACGGCTTGCCGGCCTGGGTCTGGCCCAAGGACGCTCGTCTGCCTGCCGGGTTACGGGACACCAGCGACAACCCCTGGCGCACGGGTGGCATGAACATCCGAGTGGATCTCGGGATCGATGCCGCCGCTGGCGAGCACGGAGCGGGACCGGCGGTCGGCCCAGCCGTCACGATTCGTGCAATCCCTTCGGCTCGGTACTCGGACGTTCGAGGGCAAGAAGCAGCGGTCCAAGCCGTGCGCGACTTGGTCGAACTCCCCTTGCGCCACGCTGACCTCTTCGCCCGAATCGGCGCCACCGCCCAGGCCCACGGCATCATCCTCGCTGGCCCGCCCGGAACTGGAAAGAGTCTGCTGGCACGAGCCGTAGCTGGGGAAAGCAGCGCACACGTCGAGGTGGTCTCCGGTCCGGCCCTGCTCTCCAAATGGGTCGGCGAGACGGAAGCCGCACTGAGGGCCGTCTTCGAACGGGCCAAGGCAATGGCGCCGTCGGTGATCCTGTTCGACGAGATCGACTGCCTGGCCGGGGCCCGGGCCAGCGCCGATGCCCAGTACCAGAAGACCATGGTCACGCAACTCCTCGCCCTGCTCGACGGCATTGAGTCGAGGGGTCAGGTCTTCGTCATCGCCACCACCAATCGCCCGGAGGACATCGACCCGGCCCTTACCCGGCCGGGGAGGTTCGACCAGACCGTCCAGATGGGACCGCCCGATGTGGCAGGTCGAGAAGCCATCTTCCGGCACCACATGCAGGGACTCGTACTGGCCGCGGGCATCGACCGGGCAGTGCTCGCCAGCGAGTTGGCAGCCGCCACTCCTGGTTGCACCGGCGCCGACATCGCCTTCGCCTGTCGGCTTGCAGCCCTGCTCTGCGTGAAGGACGTAGCGGCCGCTGACCCCGCACCCGCGGACATGGCTATTACCGCGAAGCACTTCCGTGCGGCCGTCCGCAGCCGGGTTGCTGCGCCCTCCTTGGTCCGCTGTGCCACTCGTGCCATGTCCTGCTCGACTGTGAGGGCCCGCTTACTCAACTGACTGCATCCCGACACCCAGAGAAGGGGAATCGTCGGGTGACCCCTCGGGCGAATCGTCTCAGAGCCAGGCCCGGAGCCACTTTCGCATGGGCTCTTCAGCGAAGATCGAAATCACCTGTGTGTGCGCCGATTCTGACCACATCGGACATGGCCAGTGAACAATTTCGTCCCCCCGCGGACGACGTCGCCGCGATAACGCAAACGAAAGTGCTTGCGTGCAGATTCGCAGCGTGATAACCGTCGAATCAACGGGAACCAAGATTGATGCCTCTCCTGCGCGGACGAGGGCCAAGGTTTCGCCGCCCTCGACCCTGCTATGAGGCCACATACGGCGACGAAAGGCAGTGGTCTGGATTCTGGCCGTGGGCCTTGCCAATCAGCCATCGTTAGCATGCGGTAGACGCAGTTATCGGTATTGGACGCAGGTATCTACGAATCACAGGGAGGGAACAAATGAAAGGAGTGAAGATTACACGGTATCGAAGGTTGATACCTACCATACTTTCGTTTGGCTTGCATTGGTGTTGCTCTCTGACTATCGTGGTGTTTCTGTGTTCGTGCGAGGCCGAATCCCCACGGCTGAAAGGCCTGTCTGAACGCGCTTTCCTGAGTCTGTCAGCAGATGAGGCGGAAACTCCCCAGGTCGAGAACGCGCAGCCTTCTGCCAAGGCGTCGAATGGCTTGACCGCTCTCCTCACCGCGGCCGGCACCCAACTCGCCACACAATATGAACCAGGCGTCTAGGTGAAATGGCACTACTCAGGCGCCCTCAAGATGCTGTGGGGGGAGGATCTACGGATCGACTTTCAGGCATTGGGCTGTGCAGCCGAGGATGTGCCAACTGCCGTCCGCTGCTTCTTTGACTCGTATCCAGATATTTGGGGAATCGACACAAGCCAAAACAACCTGAAGCTTGTGTCGAGCACGGGCCTGCAAGACGGCCGTGTGGTCCTTCGCCTGACTCAGGAAATTGAGTCCGTTCCCGTTCGAGGAGCTGATGTTTTAGTGACTGTTTCTTCGGACAGGAAAGCGATCACACGGGTCTACTCCAAGTATATACGTGGCCTGTCATTGGCAGTCTCGCCCGAGCAACTTGGTGTCGCCGCGCCGCCGACGGCCTTGTCCCAAGCGCTCCAACAGGAGATCGCCCAGCGGCTGGCCTCGCAATTCGTAGTGAACTCGCCTCCTCGTCTGGTCCTGTTGGCCGACCAGCCTCATCGCAGTCTTCTAGCTCATCCTGCGTGGGAGATTCAGGTCTTGGGCGGCGAGTCAAAGCCCTATCGGGTCTCATTGGACATCTCGGCGACCGACCTGCTGGATGTTGCCCCAGACTGGAGGTCGTCTGCTCCCGTCTACGGCTACACGGCCACCACATTCATGAACTACTCCAGCACAACTTGTTCAGGGTCTTGCACTTCCCCCTACAATTATTGTTATGAAGACCCGCAGTCTAACTGGAATAAATGTGTTGAACGGTGCTACGCCGACCCAGATGAGTGTTCCGCCTTGGGAGCCGGGTGGGCGTGTTCCACCGCTGGTGGCGATTTTGAAGGTCAATGTGTATACGGATTGTCGCAGCAGGAAGGCTATGTGAAATGTTATGATTCCACAGCGGGTGGATGGCAGGATGAGTACTATTATAACCATAATTTCGTTCGCGCCATCGACACATACCTGGATTGGAGAACTTTCCTGGAGGACGAATTGGAAAGGGATAGCTGGGATGGCAACGGGGGAGACCTAATTTTCGAGTTCGAAAAGCCATGTTGCAACGGCACAGGAGGCCTCCCAGGAAAGATACGTTTCGATCGCTGGGGTGTTCTCGATGGATCCACAAACCAAGACATCACATCACGCTACTACTTGATAGGGCATGAAGCCTCTCATGGTATGCACTATAGCATTGCTGATGGCTTCCTAGACGACTCGGAATGCGTGTCCGAGAACATGGCTGACCTGGGGGGAGCGCTATTCAGTCGCTATGAACTCCCGACACAGACTTGGACAGTAAGCGGATACACGATGTCAGCGTGGCAAGACAAGACCTGCGGGCTGACCTACTGCGCCGTTGGAGTGGCGGGGGGACCACTGGGGCACATGCCTTACTCCCAACGAAGCCGCTATGATTTACTCCGGTGTACGGGGGACTGGTTGTGGACGACCAAGTCCTGCACTTCAGCCGCTAGTTGTGCTCCCGAATATCCATACTACCTATGCGTTACAAATCCAGATTCGCAGCAGAAGCAATGCGTATCCACGTACGAGAATCACAACAACGGATTCATCTGGATGAGGTTTCCTCGGGTGCTAGCGGAGGGATCCGGAACGTTCACTCGGGATGGCAACAATGAAACACTGGGTTTCACTTTCAGCGGCGTCGGGAATGCAACCACATTCGATATTGTTTATGAGGCATGGACTAACTTGGCGACAACAACCACGCAGTTGGAGCTTGCCGAGTTGTTGGTAAGCTCCGGTGGGGCACAGAGTCCGTCGAAGGCAACTGAAGTGAGATACGCATTGGGGTCAATCGGCTACCCTGGAATGACAACCGCCTTTGGTGGCGTCACCACGGACCGGACGCCGAAGGCGCTCAGATGGGAGGATTGGACAGCGTCTTCCACCAAGAATTTTTACGTATTTAAGGCGAACGGGGCGACCAACTATGACATAACAGTACGATATCATGATGGGTCGGCATGGACGTCCTTCACGTTCGGGGCCAACACGGCCGACTCCCCCACCACCATTGTTTACAATGGGTATTTACATATATTTTGGCGCGATCGTACAACTAACGCGATAAAAATGCGCTATTACAACACTAGTTTGGCGTATTCGTCTGGCGATTTGTCAGCTCTCGGCTTGAGTACAGATGGGCCATTTGATGCGACTATATTCAAGGGGGATTTATATCTAGGCTATGTTCGGCCAGGTGGCACCACTTTGACCCTCTCCAGGTGCACTGAGGACACTTATGGCTGTTCGGCTTACGCTGGTCGTTGGTATCAGTATGGTAGTGCGTACTACAAAGATCTGGGCTATTATACCACTTGCGGAGCTGGTCTTGTGGCCGCAGACGGACTGAATGGAGCCCCGAGTGGAGAGTTTCTCTACGCCCTTTCGAGCTATTCCATTAGCGGCGCGGACTTTCAGCGACTGAGGGTATTGCGCATCGATACTGATGCTACGCTTGGGAACGTTGTAAAGGACTATCGTTGGATGTCAAAGAGTTTTCCAGTATACAAAGCGGACGATGACGAGCCTCGCGGTCTAGATGTGCGAGATTCGGCGTTTTCAGACGCGGGGAAGTACTTGTATCTTGTTTGGAACGCTCCCGGCGAGGATCGATTGTATGCATCCATTTTGCAGAATTGGACCGATGGGGGGAATAGCGATTCTGCTTGGTTCACGCGACCAGTGGCTATGGGCGAAGATAGTGGAGAGGCCACAACACGTGGGGCGGCGTTCTGGAGACACGACTCTTCGCTGTCCGCCCGCTACATTTTCACGGCTACGTCGGCAAGCAATGCCGGCAAGTACACTGTAGTATGGGCACGATACTAGTATATGATGGCTTTTGGTGGAGGTGGTCCAAATGCGGTTCTATTATGGAAGTCGGCAATCTGCGAGTCTGTTGGCAATCCTTGTCTATGGTCTGACGCTTTCTGTCGCCTCTGGCGCTGCCACGTCCTGCTCGGGCCGGGCGCCCCAAGGAACTCCTCAGCACATCGTGGATGCCAAGTGGTCGAGTGAAATTGGGGACAGGGGCGATGCCCTCCAGGGGGCCAAGACCGACATCGTGGACGGCCGAGCGAAACGTGAGGAGACCGGGCTTTCTGACCCCGCGGTGGCAGAGGCGGGGACAGATGACAGTCTTCCTGATTCGAGCCGGTTTTGCGACACAGTGACAGTCGCGATAGATGTCCTGGAGTCGTGTGCCGCGTTGGACATTTATCAATCGGATGACGTCGAATGCCAGTTGTGTTTACCGGACTGCACAGGTAAGGAGTGCGGCCAGGACGGATGCGGAGGAATATGTGGAAGCTGCGATGGCAATTACTGCTTCCCGGGGGATTGGCGGTGTGGCAAAGCCGAGTTGGGCAACTGCGAGCTCGAATGTGGGTGGCAGGGGATGGCCCCATGCGGAGAATGCCCCGGAGGTTTTCAGTGCGACAACTTGGGGCTGTGCGAGTCCGTCCAGGGCGGATGTTGGGGTATTCCGCCGAACGGATTCTGCATTAACGGCACGAAGGTGACCTGTCTTGGGGGGGAGGCCGTGCACGAGTACTGCCCTTTCGGGGAGTGCCATATGGATGGGGACATTCCTGTCTGCGAGAATTTCGAGTGTCTGGCGAAGTGCTTCGGGAGGACGTGTGGAGATGATAGTTGTGGGGGGAGTTGTGGAGCATGCGCATCGGGAGATGTTTGCGATCAAGAGCATGGGATTTGTCTGCCGCAGGGTGGCGGTTGCGGCGGGATCTCGGAGGGTGGGATTTGCATTGGGCAGGTATTGGTCAGTTGCTTAGGGGGCCTATTGTCCTTTGAACCTTGCCTTCCACAGGGCAAAGTGTGTGTAGATGGCCCCTGTATTGACTCCCCGTCATGTCGGTTTGTGTGGCCAGGCACTGAGTGCCATGACCTTCCACCGTGGGGGCAATGTGCGGCTGATCACCTCTTCTATTGCGAGTCCGGTGAGATGAAGGTAAAGCATTGCTACTGGGAACAGGGGATCTCGTGCAATAGAATCGGTTTAACATCTTATGGTTGTTCCCCTTGGGGCTAGTACGCCCCGGCAGGGTCGATGACTGGCATAGTACCTGTAGGTTTTCTCTATACAAAACAACTTGTACTGTCGAGGACGCAGCAGGCTTGCCTTGGGCGAGGGCACCCAAGCCATGGAAGGTTCCCAAGGTGTCCGTCTCCAAGGCATCGAGCACGGTGGCGAGTTGACCCCTCTTTTCTTCTGTCCAGGACTTCTTTCGTGGAGCCTCAAGCCACATCGCCCCTGGGCCAACAGGTGTGACCCGTGCTATCAGGTCTCCAGGCCTACGCCAGAAATAGAGACGCGCTCTGGCGAGTAGCACTTGTTCCACCATGTCACGCAGCACGATGGACGTCCCAACGAACTCCGCTGCCTGGGCACCGAGAAGGGTCAGTGCCTCCGGCGCCAGCTTGACCGCGTTTGGCCGTGAAGTTCCAACCTGGCTGTCTTGTGAACGCCATCTCATGCCCCCTCAATACCACGGAGCAGTGCATCCAGAAACCAACTTGTTCCGCTTTGCCATCGGCATTGCCCTTGCCCCCGCCAACGCCCATTGAGGGGATGTCGGTCCTGGGTGGCGGAATTCATCGCTGAGTGGACTATGACGCCAGAGGCATTCGTATGCGAAGGCAACTGCGCCGAACCCCCAAAGCGCTGGCTGGTCACTCCTCGTCCTCTGGGGGCTCCGACTCCACTTCGGCCTGCTGCCGCTCCTGCGCATCCTTGAGATAATTCTCCACAAGAGCGGTCGGCATTCCCATGGTCCGAGCCAGCGTGGTGACCTTGTCCTTCTTCCTCTCAAGGTGTGCGGTCCGCCACGATGCCTGGACAAACCGGGCAAGCTCGGCCCGCAGCGCTGCTCGAAGATCTGCGTCGGGAAGGGTCCCTTCCACCGCTGCCTCATCCACACTCTCGGCAAGCCGCTCCATGGCGGCGTGAATAGCGGGAAACGCCAACCGCAAGATCTCCTTCCCGGTGTCAAGCCCATCGTCACCCTCAGCAAGGGACAGTTCCATCGCTTCCGTCGGGTCGCTGCGGGCCATTGGCCCCAATTCGCCCAGAGTGAGTTGGTCCGGGGCAACGGGCTGACCAGGCCGTTCATCTCGGACGCTCCACTCAACGGGCAACCGAAAATTGATGAACAAGGGCCCTCGGTAGACGGACCATCTGCACCCTTCCGAATTGGCAACCTGGTCGAGGATGCTGAGCAACTCTTCCACGTTGCCAGCCCGCACCAGCGACGCCGTCAGTTCAGGCCAGCGAACGATATAGATGGGCATCTCATTCTCCTGCACGAAACCCGCAGCATCTGGCGGACAAGGAACACTGGTTCTCCTTATATGGCTTTCCGAAGAGAGTTCCAAGAGGCCGCTTCGTCCGAACTGGCAGCCCTCTGCCCAACCCAAGCGGCCACCACCAAGCTTACCATTCGGCCCTGCACCTTGAGCTTCCCTGGGTTGGTCGCCAGGGACAGCCACAGGCGGCCTGGCATCGACGCCGTTCATACAAGTGTCACCGTCGCTGGGCGATCCAGCCCCCCTCTGTCCGCTGCCTCCAGTGCCCGGCACCGGTCCGCCGCCTCATGGTCGATGAACGGGAACGAACCAGCAAGGCGACATCAAGACACACTGGCGAACGCTTTTGGGGGATGTGACCGACCCCTCGGTCGGCGAGACCACCAGCGTTAGCCGTGTGGCAGTGCGCGTTGTGCCCTTACCCGCCCACATGGCCTACTGCCGAATCCCGCATGGCGGCAGGTGCATAAGGCCGCCCGTCTATTCAGCTTCGGGTGCGTTGGAATCGGTGCTGCCCGAAGCAATGGGCTGCAACTTCTCCTTCATCCCGGCAAACTTTCTGTAAACGGACACGAAGTCCGGTCGTTGCGCCAGTCCACGTAGATCATTACAGCGCATGGCGAACTTCAGTATTTCCAAGGCGGTCGAAGCCTCCCCGAAGGTGAAGGACTGACTCTTGCGAATTTCTATCTTGTTCCCCATGCGGATCCCCCACGGGCCGTGAAACCCGAGGTGGATTATGGGTGACGGGCGCAGGGCAGTCAACAGAGTGTTCTTCGACGAGCGGGAGCCCAGCACCTCGCCGATCGGCTGGCCTACATATCCGGTCACAGACCGAGCCCGCTCGTCGGCCATCGGCCAGTGAACCTGTCGCTTGCCATGGCTCCCCCCACACGGGTAGTGCCGTTGCGGAGCCGAGGGCCTTGCCGAAGGCCGGCTGAACGAGTTGTTCATGAGTATCGGACGAAACGAACCGTGCCCATGCGGAAGTGGGAAGAAGCACAAGAAGTGCTGTCTCAGCCGCGTTGAGCCGGAAGAACCGAGTCGCGGTCAAACGCCTGCGGCCGCACCGGGTTTTCTGGGCCTTGGAGACTCTGGTCCATGGAGACTCTGGTCAATGGAGACTCTGGTCCTCGGTCCTTGGCACGCGGCTTGCAAATTGCATTGACCCGGAGTGAAGATGGCCTGAAAGCTGTCTCATTTGTGCACAAGTGGGATAGATATGTAGAATCATTCCACATTGTGGCGACCAACGGACGGAAGATTGATGAAGGCTGAAGGAGGTCGGACATGATTTCGCGCAATGGGACAAGACAGGCTATTCGAAGCATCGGAGGATTGTGGCTGGTGGTGTGGCTGGTTTTGGCCGGGCCGGTGGGCTGTACCTCGGGAGATGACGGAGAGAAGGAGGATCAGGTTGGCCAGAACCGGGCGGAGGATGCCGACCTCGCTGCGGGTCTGGAGGAAACCGACCGTACCGGACAAGCCGACCAGAACGACTTGGTTCCAACTGGAGAATCCGATGTAAACGATGGGGCCGATGTGTTGGAACTCACCGACCCGCCCGACCCGTTCCTTGAGCAGGCGCAGCAGTGGGTCGATGACTGTCGAGCGTTGTACAAAGACCTGGAGGTGCCGGATAGCCTGATGCAGGAGATGAATGGCCTGCCCACGAAGACGGCCGACGCGTTCGACCCGAACCTCTTCTTCTCGGTCCTCGACAGACTGCAAATGGAAGAGGGTTGGGTGCTCGATTACACGTACTTCTACGCATGGGATGTTGGCGGCGAGCCAACCCTGGTGGCCCGTGATGCCAGTTCGCCGCTCTGTCTCTCGGACCCGGAGAACCCGTGTGTCTTCGAAGCAGTCGAGCCCCACCTGTTCGCGGAGCCCACGAAGGAAGGCCTCACCCAGGTATTGATCTTCCGGACCATGGGCAACCAGTTCTACCAGCATTGGCACCCTCACACCGACTTTCGGCTGGTCTTCACCGGAGCCGGGTTGGAGCGTTGGAAGAAGGAGACTCGGGATGGACTTTTCCCCGAGGCAACGGAGGATTTTGAGCCCCAGGCTGCTTCGTTGCAGGTGAATGCAGCGGTCGTTCTCAATACCGACTCGCTCCATGTCAAAGCCGCGAGGGTGGGCTGTAACTCGGCCCCGGGCTCCCTCAGTGTCTTGATTTCTTCCGAGCCCCCGTACGAGTTCTCAGCCGGCCCCGATCCCAGCGGCGAGATGTGTGAGTGTACCTGGTGCGTCACTTACTGAGGCGAGTGCGCCCCTTGCGAAATGCCGGAACCGACTCACTGGGTGTTCAGCGACAACCAATCCTTTGCTGCGACGACAGTCACTCCTGCTCTGCGGGCCGCCCGACGGAATGGCCCAGAGAGGAGACCCTCGTTGGCTCTATGGTAACTATACGTGTCCTATGGGGGACGCCCCCATTTACTCCCGGTATGAAGTCGTACGTGGCATATTTAAGAAGCCAAAGAGCTCTCTCTGCCATCTGCTCACACTGACATGCGCTGCTAAAATAGCGTCATCCATCCATTTCCCGGGTTGGTCCCTCCCCCGATGGGACGGGTGTGTGCGCCGTCAGTCGTGCCACCGACGATGGCCATCCCCAGCATCCAGGCGGGTCTCTGCCCGTTGACCGCGCGTCGGATGGCCTTCGAGTCGACCGCCGACGGCAGTGCCGTTGCCCGGTCTTCATGCTCGCCCGAGCCCTGGACATCTCTTACTGAAAAAGCGTCACCCATCGATTTTCGTCGTTTACGGGCTCTGGAGCCTCTTGGAGCGTGCCGGACACGTTTTCTAAAAAGGCGTCAAAAGTGCTTCTCGCAACCCCCATTTTCGGGCCTCCGCAGGCCTTCACCCGAGAGGGGTGGATGAGACCCCCGAGAACAGCAAGGCCGACATCGATCGCGGCCAGTATCTAGGCGGGCTGGAGGCTGCGGAGCCCCTCTCGGATGGCCTCATTGATGGCACGCCATTTCCTCGGGCGTTGCACGGGTGAAGTTCAATGATGTCGGGCGGTTCCGCATCGCGGCTCTCGGGTGACGTCGGGCGCGCTCGGGTGAACGTCGGGTAAACGTCGGGTGAACACGGGTGATTCCTCGGGTGATTCGTCGGGCGAATCGGCCTGGCGCCTGGGTTTGAGCCACTTTCGCGTTAATTGTTTCCCCAAAATCGAAATCACCCGTGCGCGCTTGCGGCTCAAGCGAGCACTGGAACTGACGCAATCTTACCGCCCCGACCTCATGCAGAAGCATCTGCTGTCTGACGAGGACAGAGCGCTCCTCGGCCTTCACGATTCGGATGGCGTCGACAAGCGCAATGGCAGGTAAAGCAGAGTACGCTGAGGCGATTCGCTCGGCAAAGGCAAGTGCAAAAGGAAATTGACATGTCAAAATTCTATGTAGCGCTTGTACATTACCCCGTATACGACAAGAATGGGAAGATTGTTACTACTGCAGTGACAAATGTCGACGTTCATGACATTGCCCGCTCTTCGGTAACCTACGGTGTAGATGGCTACTTCCTTGTCACGCCGGTTGAGCAGCAGCGTGCACTGGTGACCGAGCTTCTGGAGCATTGGAAGGATGGACCCGGGGCGACATACAACAAGAGGAGAAGCCAGGCTATCAGCTTTGTGCGGGTAGTGGCGGATCTCTCTGAGGCAATGCGGGTTGTTGAAAGCGAAACGGGCCAACGCCCGATTACGGTCGGAACCGGTGCTTCTCTCGACGAGAGAACTGTTACGCATCAGAAAATGCGTGAGATTCTGGCCGAAGCAAGCTCTCCGGTTCTGCTTCTTTTCGGCACTGGCTGGGGGCTTGAAAAGCGCTTCGTTGACAGCATGGATTACTTGCTGAAGCCAATAAGGGGAAAGGTTACCTACAATCACCTTTCTGTACGTTCTGCCGCTGCAATCATGCTTGATAGGCTCCTGGGAAGGGGCCTTGATGACATTTGATATTGTGTTCGTTTGAGTTACGGACGTGGGAGGTAGCAATGGATATACTTCGTGAGCTCGGCAAAGACGTTATCGCCAGGGAAATCCCTGAATTCGGCGCGGGCGATACTGTTCGCGTCTACGTCAAGATCGTGGAAAAAGCCCCAGTGGGCAAGAAGTCGAAGAAGACCAAGGCTCAGGAAGCTGAGCGTGTCCGACCCCAGATGTTTGAAGGTGTCGTGCTTCGCCGCCGCTCATCGGGCGTTTCTTCGACCTTTGCCGTGCGCAAGATTTCATACGGCATCGGTGTTGAAAGAGTGTTCCCTCTCTACTCACCGAGAATCGAGAAGATCGAAGTGATTCGAAAGGGACGCGTTCGTCGCTGCAAGCTCTATTACCTGCGTGAACTGCGTGGCAAGGCTGCCAGACTCAAGGAAGTGCGTCCTGACCGCATCGATGATTGATGACGCCTCTTCTGATTCCGCCAAAGGCTTCACCGCCGGGCGAAATCGAACGCTCCTTGCATCGTCAAGGTCTTACTCTGCTTCTCGGCGTTGACGAGGCTGGCAGAGGTGCACTTTGCGGGCCTGTCTTTGCCGCTGCTGTAGTCTTGCATCCCACGGAATTTCCTGAAGGTTTGAACGACTCCAAGCTGTTATCACCTGCTGAACGTGAACGGCTCTGCCCGTTGGTCTGCGATTCCGCTCTGGCCTGGGGTGTTGGTCTCGCTTCCGCAGAGGAGATCGACACACTCAACATCCTCCAGGCGACTTTCGTTGCCATGCGTCGGGCCATTCAAGCGGCTCTCGACAGGCTTGGCAAGGCTCCCGAAATCGTTCTGGTGGATGGACCGCTGGCGATCCCGGGTCTTTCTTTGCCGCAGAAGCCTCTGGTCAAGGGCGACTCCAGGTCGCTGAACATCGCTGCAGCTTCGATCCTGGCCAAGGTGAAGCGTGATTCACTCATGGACGAACTTGACCTCACCTACCCGGGATACGGCCTGGCAAGACACAAGGGATACGGGACCGCTGAACATGTGGCAGCGCTGAAGCTGAAGGGGATGACTCCCGAGCATCGCAAATCTTTCAAACTCAAGTCACCCGGCGTCCAGTGAATCGGGGGCGTTCGTGCCCGGGACCAACTTGTTTCAATTCAACATGACAGTTATGCACTTGATGATCTTTCCTCCGGTGACGAGGCAATAGCCGCTCCTGCCAGCAAGATGTTTCCAGGTGTCGGGTGGGCTGCAGAACTTCCGGATCACGCTCCCGTCCTTCATAAGACCCTTGAGCTTGACCCACTCGCCATTCTGGAACCCGAACGGCACAGGTTTGGGTCCCAGTTGGTCGTGGGTCACCATTTCCGCTTTCTCCGCATCCTCCACCGAGATTTCATCCTCCAGCCAGCTTCGAGGGATTGGCTCGACCCAATCACCGCCCTTCGGTTTCTCAACGTTGCCAGGCGCTGGGTCGAACATCTCGCCAAGAGTAATGGCAATCACCAGATACGCGGCATCACCATCTTTGACCCACTTGAATTCGTTCGTGCACGGAGGGGTTGACAGGGTGAATTCCTGCCGAACACCCTTGAACACCGAGAGCACTTCGCTGCTCTTCGGCGACTCTCCAGGCTCCGTGAACTTGCCCTCAATGGGCACCTTTGTTGCGTGCTTTGAGACATAGCCTCCGATTGACTCAACGATGTCAGTTATGCGTGGGTTGCCCTTCTGGCATGTTGCGTCGAGAACGAACAGCTTCACAATGTCCCGTCCGAAGCTCTCCGCTTCCTCGTTTGAACTCAACCAGATGCCGTCGATGCGCAGAACGATCCCAGTCATCCAATCCTTCGCATCCAGGGTGGCCACGATTTGAATGTGGCCCGAGTGCCCGTCGGGCGCAAGCCGCACTTCCGTCTTTTCCCCGACCTGACCTCGGCTGGACTCTGCCAGCCCAAAAGAGGTGAAGAGTTGCGACTTGCCGAACAGCTCATATTGCTCGCCCACCTGAGCCTCAGCCATCCCCACATTTGACAAGCTGCCAATCAAACCTATGACCAACGCCAGCGCCCCTCGCAGAATCATCGGCTCCTCCTCTCGCAAACGGCCTTCGAACATCCCAACCGATTTTGCACCCGGCCCAGCGGCAGTGCAAGAGTGTTGGGGCCGAACGCCGAACTCAGGTTCGGCTCTTCTTGAAGGTACGATGCTCGGAGTGTAAGGTAGTCGTTGTCGCTGAATGAGTCGCCTGCAGGAGGAATTCACTATGCGAAACGTCACAGATCTTTGCCTCTTGTCGTTGTTGGCCGCGGTTCTCTCGGGATGCGGCGGAGGGGCCGGTCGGACTCCAGCATTGGAAGACCAGACGACGGGCCAGGACCAGCGGCAGGCGGACGGGCAGGTCGATGTTCTTCTCGATGTGGTTGCTGACTCGACGGACATCACGTTGGACTCGTACAGCGACCTGGCGGATACCCGTCCAGATTCAAAGCAAGATTTGCCTTTCGACATAACCGACACACAAGGCGATGGACTGACCGATGTCCTCGATGTGACCTCCGATGTGGATTCCGTCTGCGTCCCGGCATGTGATGGCAAAGAGTGTGGCGAGAACGGCTGCGGAGGGGTGTGCGGGACATGCACCGGGGACAAGTTGTGCATCGACGGTTCATGCATGGGGTGTGGGTGGATACCGATTCCAGCCGGGACGTTCCAGATGGGGTGTTCGCCCAATGACTCTGGTTGCACCAGTAAAGAAGAACCTTCCCACGCTGTTACTCTGTCAGCATTTGAGATGCTGGAGACCGAAGTGACGGAGGCCCAGTACCTAGCAGTGATGGGAACGAACCCATCGTGCAACTATAACGAGGGTGGTGGTCCTGATAACCCAGTTGAATGCGTCACGTGGTTCAATGCGAAGGCATTCTGCGAAGCTGTCGGTGGTCGTCTGCCGACCGAAGCGGAGTGGGAATACGCAGCCCGGGGCGGCACAACGACGAAGTATTATTGCGGGGATTTGGTCTCGTGCTTGACCGGCATCGCTTGGTACGGTCTCAATTCCGATGGCAAGTTGCACTCGGTGAAGGGCAAGACGGCGAATGCATACGGCCTCTACGACATGCTGGGGAACGTGTCAAGACTTTAGACCGTAAAAAAGGGGGCGGAAATGGCGTTAGAGGATTTGACTTCGAAACAGCGGGAAACCGTGCTGTTAGCGGACTATGAGCGGGTTCAGGGGGCGCTGTTGGGTCTTGTGGGGAAGGTGCGGACACCAGAGGAGGAGGGGAGGTATCAGGCGTTGTTGGAGGTTTTTCAGCTCCTGACGGCCCGGTTAGCCTCCGAGGGGGTCACCCCGCCCATTGACCCCGCCGATTAATTTTTCCAATAAGCCCCAATATTCCCCCTATACTTCCCCCATAAGAGTAAGGGCCACAGAAAAAGCCCCCAAACCACCTATGGAGGAAGCCATGAAGTACAAATCACTAGATGAAACATTGACGTATGAAGAACGAATCAAGGCGCTAA
>CAZQHM010000109.1:0-15602 GCA_964593355.1 uncultured Myxococcales bacterium | reverse complement strand
CTCTGGCGCAGGGGCTGAAGCAATTGGACGCCTATCTGGCCAGCCTGAGCCTGGATCACGGTTATCTGGCGATCTTCGACCGCCGCACCGCCGCACCGCCCATAGAGGAGCGCTGCGGTTTGCACCAGGACGTAACCCCCTCCGGGAAGCCCGTGGTGGTGGTGAGGTTGTAGTCCGAGCTCCGCTCCGTCAGGAAGGGGCCGCGCACTGAATCGCCATCCATCGGCCACCTGCCCAGCCAACGGGCACGCTCCGATATGACTGCGTTGTTACTACACGGCCGCTCAGATATCTCGATCCCCCCAGCGGCCGTGTACCCTGAGCGAGGCCAAGGCCGAGTCGAAGGGGGCGGCGAGAATGATGAGCAGTGGTTTAGTGCACGTTGCTATGTAAGGAACGGTTTGGATTGTGCATGTGCTGTGTCATAATACCCTATGTGATTATCATATGGTGGTGCCGAATTGAAAATTACTGGAGTCCGGAAGGAGCCGCCACTGGGGGTACCGTCGCTGATGAATAGTGCGCCCGGTGGAGAAGGGAGACTCATTGCGCGGCCCCTTCCTGACGGAGCGGGGCTCGGAACGCTCAGCGGGGCTCGGAACGCGGTGGTGATGTGTTTGGAACGCTTCGGGTTAGTTCGGACGGCGTTGGTGTTGAGCGTTGGCACTGGAGCTGTACACAACCCCCTCCGGGCGGCCCGTGGTGGTGGTTAGGTTGTAATCGCCACTATGGCCGTCGCTTTGCACTTGGATCTGGCGAGTTTGGACACTATAAGAACCTGCTGCACGGCGGCCCCTGGGTCGGGAGATGTGGGCCGCTATGTTGGAGGTGTGACTTGGCTGGAAGCAAGATGACAAGCGGTAGCGACCTTCCCCCTCCGCCTGAGGCTTGGGGCGCGGCGCATCGGGCGTCGCAGGTGGCGTTGGCGCCATTGCGTCGGTTTCTTCATATGGAGGCTAGCAGCGGGATTCTTCTGCTTCTGGCAGCGGCGGTGGCTATGGTGTGGGCCAACTCGCCTTGGGCCGGCAGCTATGAGGCGCTGTGGAGTGCGCCCGTGAAACTGGGGCTGGGGCCTTGGCTCTTTGAGCGGGACCTGAGGTTTTGGGTGAACGATGGGCTCATGACGATCTTCTTCTTCGTCGTGGGTTTGGAGATCCGTCGAGAGATGCACCGGGGGGAACTCAGCAGCCTTCGTCGTGCCTCTTTGCCCTTGGCAGCGGCTCTTGGCGGCATGGTGGTGCCTGCGCTTATATTCCTCTCGCTGAATCCATCTGCACCCTCCGCTGAAGGGTGGGGCGTTCCTATGGCCACGGACATTGCGTTTGCTGTGGGGGTCTTTGCGCTGCTGGGTAACAGAATCCCTTCGCCGCTTCGAGTACTGCTTCTGGCCGTTGCGGTTATCGACGACGTTGGGGCGATTCTTGTGATTGCGTTCTTCTACTCGTCGGGGATCTCCATGGGAGGTATGGCGGTGGCGGGCCTTGGGCTGCTTGCGCTCTTCGTGTGGCGCTGGCTTGGCGTTCGCTCGCCGTGGGCCTATGTGCCACCCGCCGCACTGCTTTGGGCCGGCACCTATGCAGCAGGGATTCACCCCACGCTGGCCGGTGTCGTTCTTGGCATGCTGACCCCCATCACTCCGTGGCTTGGCCCCAGGAAACTGGTTCAGGAGATGGAAGAGCTCTTGCCCGATCTGCGTGATTCCAAAGACTCTGGCCAACTGCTTCATGCCGTGACCAGGCTTCAGGGCACCCAACGGGAGTCTGTCTCGGTTGTGGAGCGGCTGGAGCACGCACTCCATGGCTGGGTAGCCTACGGCGTAATGCCCATCTTCGCCCTGGCAAACGCCGGCGTTGCCCTTGGCGGTGCAGAACTGAGCGGAGCACCCCTGATGGTCATGGTCGGCATCGCCGTCGGTCTGCTGGTGGGGAAGCCCGTGGGCATTGTGCTGTTCTCCTACGCCGCTGCGAAGATTGGCATCTCCACAATGCCTCCATGGATGAAGTTCAGGCACCTTCTGGTGCTTGGGCTTGTGGCCGCAATCGGCTTCACTATGGCTATCTTCATCGCAGGGCTCGCCTTCCCGGGTAGCGAACTGCTCGAATCGGCCAAACTTGGCATCCTCGCTGCGTCCGGCACCGCTGCTGTGCTCGGTCTGAGCGTTGGCTGGATTATGCTTAAACCGTCAAAAGAGAGTCATTGACCTAAACGGCTGGCCGGATATCTCAATCCGCCCCCCAGCCGTTTACCCCGAGCGAGGCTCGTGCCGAGTCGAGGGGTAGGGGCGAGAATGAAGGTCACTGGTTTAGGGCGCCGATCAGGTAAACGGACCGAGCCCACCTGATGCAGCGTTTTCAGGCGGACGAAGCGAGGATGAGTCGTGGTAGAGCCACGGCGATTCCGAGGGACAAACCCCCTGGGAACGGGGCGCAGGCGGGCGACAGGAGTTAACCTGTTCGGCGCCCTAGAGAAGCTTGAGCAGCCGAATGGCCCTGGGGACCATGCGGAAGGTCAACTCTTCACGCTCACCTGAAGCATCGCCGCCCACCTGGTACGGGATAGGGGCGCTGAACTTGACGTGGACTTCGCTGGCCAGGAAGTCTCGGATTCCCTCACCGGCGTACTCTCCCTTCCACACCTTGGGCAGCACCGCAAGCCCTTTGGCCGTGCCCAGGGTCACCACCCGCAATTGGAAACGCCCCTCTTCGTGGTTGGCGTAGGGCAGGATCTTCAGACCGTAGCCGTAGTAGGGCACCGTGCCCGCCATGACTATGTTGCACGACCCCTCGTAGATGACCTCGCCGGGCCTGAACTCCGCTATTGGCTTCCCGTCGGCGCCAACCTCCGTGACGTTGCCCGATAGAGCCCTCACGGTGACGTGGTCGTGGTCCCGCTTTATGGCCCTCGCCGCATGGCGAGGAACGGTTCGTGTGAAGACGGAGAAGAAGTATCCCCCCACCGTCTGCATCAGCGGCTTCATGAAGCTGCCACCAAAGCGCTGCTTCACGAAGCGGTAGTCGTTGAGGATCTCGGCGTCCCAGCCCAGGCCGGCGAAGGGGAAGCGGACGCCTTCGGACTCCACCAGGGAGAGCCAGTAATACTCCCTGGTAGCGCTGGAAATGTAGGTCTTCAGGTCTCCGGCAACGTGGCCCGAAGAGACCATGCGTGCCATGGCGTTGCCGGTGCCCAGCTTGAGAATGCCCACGGCAGGACGCTTGTCCGGCGGGTAGAGTGACAACTCGTTGATGATGCCCATCACCGTGCCGTCGCCCCCGCCCGCAAAGACGGTCTCGTAACCCCTCTCGATTATCTTCTCCGCTATCTGCTTGGAGTCTTGCTCCGACTCAGAAAGAAACAGGTCCTCGGGCGGCACCAACTCGGCGGAGATCTCCTCAACCTCGTGGGTGACCCGCTTGGCGTTGACGTTGAGAACAACCGCAAATCGGCCAAAGCTGCTTTCCATATTAATAGAGACCCTCCTACAGTGCCACGAAAAGTACATCATGGGTGCTGCCTTGGCAAGTCCGGGGAGCGGGGCATTTACACCGGCCGCCATTCCCCGATGCGGCGTCAGCAGAATTGCGAAGGCCCGGTGCGTCGGGTGCGTCGATTTTTCATCCACTGAACACTTGACACCTGGACAACTGTTCAGTATCTTCGCCCCTGGATGTCGGAAGCTGTGGGCTGCTTCTCTGAGGGCAGCGATGGTCCGGCCTTTCGTCGGGTTGGCTATGGAAGCTCTGGAGCAAAACGGCAGAGAGGCAGCGGTAAGAAAGCTGGTAGAGCAGCGCCTTCTGGTGAGAGCCAGCCGAGTGGCGGCTCCTGTGAGGGCTCTCGCCACGGGATTACCGGTGCTGGACCGTTTTCTTCCTCATGGCGGCCTGCTGCCTGGTGGTCTTACGGAGTGGGTAGGGGAGGGGGCACACTTTCTTGCGGGGTGGCCCATTGCTTTGCAGGGGATGCTGGGGAATGTGGCTTACGTGGGTCCGGGGGGGTGTGTAGACCCTGTGTGGGTAGCTGCTCTCAGGGGAGGTGAGTTGACTCTTCGGGGGCTCTCCTATCTGGTAGCCGAGCAGCCCGATGTTCGCAAGCTTGGGTGGCTGGCCGAGCAGGTGATAGGCAGTGGCCTCTTCCGGCTTGTGGTGCTGGGGGGCTCTTTGCCGTTCAGCGGTGAGGCATGGTTCGACGAGGTTTTGTGGCGGCGTTGGATGGGGGCTTCCAAGCGGCATAACACAGCGGTTCTTGTGCTGCTATGGCCCCACGACTCTCTTGGGCATAGCGCCAGGGCTGTGTGGGGGCGTTTAAGTGTAGAGTATACTTCCGGCTCTGAAGAGCATCCCTCAGTTGTGGCGCAGGGAGGGTCCCAGGCGGGGGCATTGGGGTTGCCCGGCCTCGACAGCGTTGATGGTTCTTGCGGTGTGGAGAAGACCAATGGTTCTCTCGCCCTGCCTACAACGAAGCATCTTTTGGCGCCATCGGTCCGTTTACCTGATGGTCGGTTCAGTGGGGGGGGTGGGCTCAGGGTTGCCCTTGAGAAGTGCGCCGGCTGGGCCCCCGGGGCATCAAGGGTCTTTGAAGAGGGTGATTTGGTACCGGTCAGCGGCCAGGGAGGCGTCAGCGGCAACACGGCGCTGCATCTGCACGGCCATGGTGCCCCCCAGGGGCAATACAGGTCTGCTTCGATCCCGGAACATACGGGGGAGAGTACGTTGGCCAGTGGGCGTAGTGCTCGAAGTGTCGATGCAGATGGCGGGCGCCGTCGCTCTGCACCACGGTTCGGCCTCAGGGTCGGACCAAACGAGGGGGCGGCATCATGATTCGTCCCTGCTTCTTCTGGCTGCACCAATTCCACCTGGAGCGCATTCACAAGCGCAGCCCGGAGACCGTTGGGAGACCGCTGGCCATCTACAACTCCAGGAAGAAAGTGGTCTTGTGCAACTCCGAGGCCATGGCCCAGGGGGTAAGCGTGGGGATGGGGTTGAAGGCGGCCGTGGCGCTGCTGGATCGTCTTTCGCTTCAGCCGGCTCCTTTGGATGGGCCCGAAGCAATAAAGGAGCTTGCCCGCCGGCTGCTTCGCTTCTCTCCCCTGGTTGGGGTCTGGGGCGAGGAGGAGGTGGTTGTGGATCTGCGGCCTTCGGCGCACCTGTTTGGTGGAGAGCTGGCGCTGGTTAGAAAGATCCGAGCCTTCCTCGAGGGTGAGGGGTTCAGCTCATATGCGGGTGCTGGGGATAGCGTGGCCGCTGCGAGGTTGGCCGCACGGGTACTTACAGACAAGGTTCAGCCGCAGGTTTTGCTCTCACCGGGCAGCGAGGCGGAGCGCACGGGACGGATATCTTTGGCAGCGCTTTATTCGTTTCCCGAGGTGGCTCCTTCGGCCATGGGGAGGCCTCTGCTCAACTTTCTCAAGGTGGAGACCCTTGCGGCCATCCGGGGAGTCATCAGGCCCGGAATGCCGGCGCTGGCCCGAGAGTGGGAGGAGCTGCGGCGTTATGCAGAGCTCTCTCCGGAGCTCAACGCCCGCATTACCAGGGTTGATGAACCGGTGACGCACAAAGTCGATATCTTCTTTGTGCCCCCTGTAATCGATATGGAGCCGCTGCTGCAGCAACTGCTTCACGCCCACCAGCAGTTGTCTGCAAGACTTGAGGCGGAGCAGGCGCTTATGAGCTCTGCCATGCTTGTTCTGGTGCCTGAAGACCGCCTTGAGATTGAGGTGCCCCTGGTGCTGGCAAAGCCAACACGGGACCCGAAGAGAATGGTGGAGCTGTGGCGTCTCAAGCTGGGCGAGATAGAACTCACCAGGCCACTGAGCGCCGTGAGGCTCATCGCCGATCGCATAACTCCGCAGGAGAAGACACATACAGAACTATTGGTTAGAAATAAGCAGAAAACGCTTACTTTGCCAGAGCTTCAAAATCGCCTTCAGGCACTTCTAGGGCCCGAAGGCATACTATATCGTCCGGTGCTCACCGACTCTCTTCTGCCTCACAAACAGGTGGTCAGAGGAGATGCTACGGCACCGGATACCGGCACGATGGAGAGGGAAGAGAGTTCCGTTGTCAGTTGCCTGTATTCGCAGTGCAATGCCTTGCCGCCCTTTCCTCTCCATCTACTTAACCATCTGCGAAGGAGGCGGGCCTCCAGGGTTTTCCTGGGGCCGCCTCCTGTCGTAGTGAGCAGTGAACAGGGCAGGGAGGCCAGGACAGTGAGCCGCTACACCTTCTTCGATCCTGAGAAGGGAGAGCTTCGCAGCGTTCGGTATGCAACCTTGAGCGGCCAAGGCGGGCCCGACAGGTTGATCAGAGAGCTTAGCAGCGAGGGTGGGGTGGAGAGTATCTCTGTTGTGGGTACGCTGGATTGAACATGTGTAAAGCCGGTGGCACTGAGCTATTAATGTTTCATTGTCTGTGTGGGGCTTAGAGCGATGTCCTACGTGCCGCTCATCACACTCAGCAACTATTCATTTCTGGAGGGGGCCTCCTTCCCCGAGGAGATGGTTGCCCAGGCAGCGGTGTACGAGTTGCCGGCCATTGCCATTACCGACAGGGATGGTGTTTACGGTCTAGTGCGTGGCTACGTTGCGGCGAGGGATGCGGGTGTGAAGCTCATTGCCGGCGCTTCCATAAGCAGGAGCGACGGCCCTCCTGTGGTACTTCTGGCCATGAACCGCAAGGGCTACGCTGCTATCTGCCACATCATCACCATGGGAAGATCTGCGGGTGACAAGGGCACTGCCCGGGTGACCACGAGGCAGCTTCTGGAGCGTGCGGGCAAGGATGTGCTGCTGGTTCATCCGGCCATATATGCAGAGCAGCATGCGGCGGCCCTGGCATCGGAGTTTCATGGACGCATATACGCTGCTTTGGCCCGCTATCTGACCCCCGAGGACGACTACAGGCTCTCCGCGGTAACGTCAAAGGCAGCGGAGCACAAGGTGCCTCTGGTGGTAGCGCCAACGTTCCACTTTCACACACCGAAGCGAAAGCTGATGTGCGATGTTCTCACTGCTATCCGCACGCTGCGGCCTGTGGAAGAGCTTGGCCACCAGCTTCTGCCCAACACGCTCTTCTCGCTCCTCACGCCCTCCATGATGAGCGGCCTCTACCACGACTTTCCAAGGGAGCTTGCCAGGAGCGTTGAGGTGGCAAGTCGCTGCTCCTTCAGCGTTCAGGAGCTCTCGTATCACTATCCCCACGAGGTGGTCCCCGAGGGAAGCTCGCCCATGGGGCACTTGAAGTATCTGGTCAAGGAGGGGGCAAGGCGTCGTTACCCCGGCGGGGTGCCGGCGGATGTGATGAACCAGTTGAAGCGTGAGCTTGACCTGATCCAGGAGCTTAACTACCCGAATTACTTTTTGACTATGTATGATATTGTCTCCTTTGCAAGATCGCAGGGAATCCTCTGCCAGGGTCGGGGGTCGGCGGCAAATTCGGCTGTTTGTTACGTGCTGGAGATAACCTCCGTGGACCCGGTGCGCTCCAATCTGCTCTTTGAGAGGTTTCTCTCCAGGGAGCGTAACGAGCCTCCGGACATCGACGTGGACTTCGAGCACGAGCGTCGTGAGGAGGTGATCCAGTACATCTACAAGCGTTACGGCCGTGACCGTGCGGCCATGGTAGCCACTTTCATTCGTTATCGAACGAAGAGTTCTATCAGGGATGTGGGCAAGGCGCTCGGTTTTCCACTGCCGCAGTTGGACCGGCTGAGCTCTCTGGCCAGCTCTTACCGTCGAGAGGGGGGCGACTGGTGGCCCGAGGCCGCACGTGCTGCCGGATTCGACCCTGTTCATCCCAGAGTAGCGGCCTTTCAGGGGCTGGTGAGGGAGATTCGTGGGTTTCCCAGGCATCTCTCCATACATGTTGGTGGCTTTATCCTGTCGGACATTCCTATCAGCGACCTTGTGCCCATCGAACCTGCGAGGATGGAGGGGCGCAGCGTCATCCAGTGGGACAAGGAGGATGTGGAGGATGCCGGGCTGCTAAAGATAGATGTGCTGGGATTGGGGATGCTGAGCTGCATCCGTCGCTGCTTTGATATTCTGAAGGAGTCCAAGGGGGTGACGCTGGGCCTGGCGACGATACCGGCGGAGGACCCGGCGACCTACAGCATGATTCAGGCGGCAGACACGGTGGGGGTGTTCCAGATCGAATCCCGTGCACAGATGAGCATGCTTCCCCGCTTGAAGCCCCAGACGTTCTACGACCTGGTTGTGGAGGTGGCGCTGGTGAGGCCGGGGCCGATCCAGGGGAAGATGGTGCATCCCTACCTGCGGCGACGGCAGGGGCTGGAGCCTGTGACTTATCCTATCCCCGAACTGGAGCCTGTGCTTGGCAGGACCTTCGGCGTTCCGCTCTTCCAGGAGCAGGTGATGAAGCTGGCAATGGTAGCCGCAGGGTTTACTGCCGGTGAGGCCGACTCGCTGCGGCGGGCCATGGGAGCCTGGCGAACCAGCGGCCGGCTGGATGGGATGCTCGAGATGTTCTTGCAGCGCATGGCCAGCAGGGGCATTGCACCCGAGTACGCACAGCAGATAGCAGACCAGATAAAAGGCTTTGCCGAATACGGCTTCCCCGAGTCCCACGCTGCCTCTTTTGCACTCCTGGCCTACGCCTCGTCGTGGCTCAAGTGCCACCACCCCGAGGTCTACCTGGCCGCCATTCTCAACTCGCAGCCCATGGGATTCTACATGCCCTCCACTCTCATCGAGGATGCCCGGCGGCACGGTGTGAAGGTGCTGGGTGTGTGCGCCAACAAGAGCCGGTGGGAGTCCACGCTGGAGCCCATGGGGCAACAGTTCGCCGTGAGGCTCGGGCTCTCCATGCTTAGAGGCTTTCCAAAGGCTATGGCTCAAAGTGTTGTGGAGCAGCGTGAGGCCGTGGGTCCGTACAAGTCGGTGGGTGAACTGGCCAGGCGCTCCGGGGTGCCGACGCACCAGTTGCTGAAGCTGGCTCTGGCCGGTGCCTTCGAAGGCTTCGGCGTAGAGAGGCGCCAGGGGCTCTGGGAGGTGCTTGCCATCTCACGCTCCCTTGGGCCCTTGCTCGACGGACTGGACCCGAACAATCTGCCCCCCTGCGACCCCATGTCGCCTCGTGAGGTCCTGGCGGCAGATCTTCACGCCACCCAGCACTTTGGACCCTTCCACCCCATGGAGTGGGTGGTCCCCGTAATGCGGGAGGTCCGTGGTTATGTGACCTCCGATGAGCTGGCAAAGGTCGACAACGGCCGCTTTGTGACCGTGGCCGGCCTGGTCCTGGTAAGACAACGCCCACCAACCGCCGCCGGCCTGACCTTCTTGACCCTGGAAGACACCGAGGGCTTCGTAAACCTCGTCATCATGCCCAATGTCTTCAAAGCCCACAGACGAATCCTCGCCGAAGAATTCCTTATCGCTGCCCAAGGCAAAGTAGAAAGGGTAGATGGGGTGATAAATATACGTGTGCAGCGACTTCAGGCCGTGCACATAGTGTCAACTACAAGAAAACTACAGTCACGAGACTACGCATGATGGCGCCACCCGGCGCTCACCGAATCGGATGCCTACTCCACAAACTGCCCCTTCACCAACTCCACGGTCCCGCATCCCGCATCCTGGCACTCCCACACCCGCACCCGAAGCGTATCTCTGGGCGTCACCATGATCTCGCTCTTGCTGCCTCGACCAGGCACGTCGGCACCTCCCAGCAGCACATACTCGCCCTCCAGCATCTTCATCTCTTTGCCACACCTGCTGCAGACTCTCGAAGCCATGTTCGCCTCCGTGCAGTGGAATCATCGTTCATCGGGCCGAAGTGTCAAGGTGACTTTTTCCTGATTTCGCTTGACTTCGGCGTGCGACTGCACTAAAACCCGCCACGTTGTTGTTGGGCCACCCGCGAGGATGGTGGAACTGGTAGACACGCAAGGTTGAGGTCCTTGTGGCCTAATACTGGCTGTGGGGGTTCGAGTCCCCCTCCTCGCACTTGTTCCTTCCGCTTTGGTTTCAAAATGACCTCCCTCAATGCTTTCTTCACCTCAATTCTAATACTTTCACTTCTTGTATCCTGTTCCGAGCCTCCTGAGACCGTGGCCCTGAGAACTGCTTCAGCCCTCTGTATGGATGACAGAGAGACTCTCTCCCAGGTGCTGACCCGGGATTCGTTCAATCTGTACAAGGGACTGGTCCGTTTCGTGCCCGACGTTGTGCGCTGCGACTCCCCTGACTTCACCCTGGAGTCGGTGCGGCCAAATGATGAGCAGGGCAACACGTACGTAGTGGGGGTGGTGGGCGAGACCGGCTACCGAAGTCAGGTGGTGGTGGCCCGCACCGAAGGGCAGTGGAAGGTGGACCTTTTCTTGATGGGTTGGCAGCACCTCCTGGACGAGCAGTCATCGGGTTCAATATTCGGGGGAGCGAAATGACCTCCTCCAGGCCAAAGCGCATGGGCGCCCGACTGCTGGCGTCACTGACCATCATGCTTGTAGCTGCCTGTTCTCCAGCCTCTCCCGAAGAGGTGGTGACCGAGGCTCAACAGCTTCTCCAGAAGGGCCACGTGGAGGCTTTCGCCACGCATCTGACCCCTGAATCTGGCGAACTCTTTCTCATGGCCGCCGCCATGGGCAAGCGGTTCGGATTCCTGGAGTCAAATACCTTCGAGTACCTCTCCGTGCTGGATGTTTCGCATGTGGAACTGAACGAGGGCTCTGCCGAGGTCACGCTCACGGGTCGTGGTCAATCCGACGCTCTCTGCCTTCTGCTTGTCGATGGGCAGTGGAAGATCGATCTGCTGGCAAAGAGCCCGTGCTTGAAGTGAGGGGCTCTCTGGACGCCCCGCCCGCTGTTCGCCTTGTTACTCTCTTGTGGAGGTATTATGGCTCACGCCGACATGGAGCAGCTGAAGGATGCCATCGTCCAGGTTGCCCACCTGCTGCACCAAAGGGGCTATATCGGGGGCATGGACGGAAATATATCGGTGAGGGTAGGCAGTAGACTGCTCTGCACTCCGTCCGGGGTGAACAAGGGCTTCATGAACCGCAAGGAGATCATCACCACCGACCTCGAGGGGAAGGTGCTGGTGGGATCGGGGAAGCCATCCAGCGAACTTGCTATGCACCTGGAGGTTTACAGGCAGCGGCAAGACGTCGGGGCCGTTGTGCACGCACATCCGCCACACTGTGTGGCATGCACGCTGACGGGCATAGATATGACAAGGCTGGTGGTGCCAGAACTGGCCTACACCATGGGGGCTGTGCCCACTGCCCCTTATGCCACCCCGGGCACCAGAGAGGTTCCCGACTCTATCGCTGCCCATGTGGGCACCAGCCAGGCAATCCTGTTGGAGCGGCATGGCAGCATCACCTTCGGCTCCACGTTGCAGGAGGCTTACGACCGCCTGGAGGGGCTGGAGCATGCGGCACACATTCTCTTCCTGGCCAGGAACCTGGGCACGCTCAAGCCTCTGAGTGACGAACAGGTGGAGCGCCTGCGCCACTCCGTAGAGGCACGAGGGTTGCCCTGGATGTACACCAGCCAAGGTGATGAGCAGGTGGTTGACCGAATCGTTGAGCAGGTACTTGAGAGGCTGAGGGGCAATCCATCGACCGCAAAAAATAGCTGATTCTTCTTGTGACTGTTTATGGTCAGGTGCCGCGCTGCCGCTGGAGTACCAGACTGACTATCTGCTCGCCATACTGGTCCCGGGCCTTTGCCCCGATGCCCTTCACCTCGCACAGAGCCTCTATGGTCGTGGGCTTTCGAGTGGCGATGCGGGTGAGCAGGGCGTTGCTGGCAATCATGAACGCCGGTACCCCTCGCTGGACCGACTGCTCTTTGCGCCATGCCATGAGGTTGACCAGCAGGGTGCCGTCCAGCGACTCCTCTTCCACGGGGTGGATGGCAGCGACACCTGTCGTGGATTGGCGCTCACCAAAGCTGCGGCGCTTCTTGACCTTGCTTGGAGGCGATGTCGAAGGAGCATCAATGCCGTCGTCGTCGATGAGCAGGCCTTGCAGATTGGGTACCAACGAGCGCCCAGAAGCCGTCAGGAAGATGCGGGTGAAGTTCACGGCATAGCCGTCCTTCTCGAAGCTGTCGTCCTTCTCCAGAAGCACGCCGCCGGCGACCATTGCTGATATCAGACGGTCGTAATGGTCACGGGTGGGGGCCCCCGATGGGAAGAGATCCCGGTGCAGCTTGCCGGCAGATCGCCCGTCAACATTGCGAAGAGCACGGAAGATCTCCTTTACCCAGAGCATTTCAATAGCGTTCAGAGGCCGGTAGGTGTGGGCCGCAGAGTCGGCAGGGGCGCACTTGTCGCAGATTCCGCAGCCGGGTGCCTTCGCCTCTGCCTTGGAGAAGTAGCCCACAAGTCGGTTCATGCGACACTCGTTACTGCGGGCAAAAGAGAGAACGTCATCTATCTGGCCCAGGCGGTGGGCCCGCTGCTCCACATAGGTGCGCTTCCAGGTCTTGAAGCGCTTGCTCTTGTTCAGCGCAATCCTGCCCTCGAGATCCCACACGATGGCCCCGTGAGTGTGCAACTGCCGCAGCGCCCCGTTCAGCACCTCCTCGTCAAATATGGAGAAGGCAGGCAACTCTTCCCTGGGGCTGGGGGTTGCCGTGATGCCGCTCAACACCTCCTGCAGCAGATCTACATCGGGGTAGCTTCGGTTGTGGAAGCTCTCCAGAAGGCCACGGTCCGAGTAGCTGTAGAGCAGCACCGCCCTTGAGAGCTTTCCATCACGACCAGCTCGGCCTATCTCCTGGTAGTACTGCTCAACACTGTCTGGCAGTGACGTGTGAACCACTGTTCGTATATCGGACTTGTCTATTCCCATTCCGAACGCAACCGTAGCTACCACCACCCTGGCCCTGTTCTCCATAAAGGCATTCTGTGCCGCAAGCCTGTCTCCCGCCGGCGCCCCGGCGTGATAGAAGACCGCCGACATCTCCGTCGGCAGAGCAGCGGCCAGCGACTCGGCCTCCTTTCTGGTGGGAACGTAGACTATGGCCGGCAGTCTCCCCGGCTTCTTCAGCAGCCTCTCCACAAACTCGTGACGCTTGGGCCGAGGCACCTCTTTGCACTCTATGGCCAGGTTGGTCCGCCGGAATCCTCGGATGAACTTCGAGGCGTTACACAGACCAAGCTGCACCTCAATGTCATTCTGGACCCGAACCGTGGCCGTCGCCGTCATCGCAAGCACCGGCGCAGGTCGCAACCGGGGAAGGTGCTCACCCAGAAGACGGTAGTCCACACGGAAGTCGTGGCCCCAATGCGAGATGCAGTGGGCCTCGTCCACAGCAATGATTCCCGGCTTCCGCCGCTCCAGAAACTCCAGAAATCCCGGAATACCCAAACGCTCGGGGGCGATCATCAGAAAATCCAGGTCCCCACGGGCATAGTCCACGCAGGTCTGCCGCTGTACCTCCCTGGCGTGCCCGGAATGCAGCGAGGCGGCCCGAAGTCCCATGGCCCGCAGCTTCGTCACCTGGTCATCCATGAGCGCGATAAGGGGACTGATCACCAACGTCGTGCATCCACGAAGCACCCCTGGCAATTGATAACAGAGCGACTTGCCGCTGCCCGTGGGCATGACCAGAAGAACGTCCGAGCCATTGGCCGCCGCCAGGCACACCTCCTCCTGGTTGGGACGGAATGCATCGTGGCCGAATCGACTCTTCAACGACTTCTGCAGATGGTCCGCCGATAGGGCCGGCCATGCCACCCCCGTCTCGGGGAGGCCCACCGCCTGGCCCGCTCCCTGATTCCCTGCCCCTTCCTGAATAGCCTTGGTCACAGCCCCCCCGAATTCGTCAGCGGACCTTTACAATGTTCGTCCACCGGAGGCAAGCAGCATCAGCGTCGCTGCAAGCTGGTCCGGAGGCAAAATGACGTTGGCACAACCGGTCTCTATGGCCGCCTTGGGCATGCCGTAGGCTGTCGCCGTCGAAGGATCCTGCACGAGAACCAGCCCGCCGCTATCGGAAATGGCTCTCACGCCCAACGAGCCGTCCCTTCCCATGCCCGTCAGGATCACCGCTGCGGCCCCAGCTCCTACCACCTGCGCAACCGAACGCATGGCAACGTCGATGGAGGGCCTGAAGACCGCCGGCCCCGTATCCTGGCTCAGCCGCAACCGGTGGAAAGGAGTCATCTCAACGTTGTAACCACCTGGTGTAACGTATATGGTTCCACGTACAAGCTGCATATCGTTGGTGACGTCGACCACTGGAATAGAGCATAGCCCCTTGAGACGGGCCACAAAGGTGCTGGAGAAACCCTCGGGGAAATGCTGCACCACCAGAATTGGGAAAGGAATAGTCGCGGTGAACTTGGGCAGGAAGCTGGATAACACAGGCACGCCCCCGGCGCTTGCGCCGATTACAAGCAGCTTGGGCGGCCCGCTGCGAGCCCTGGAGGGTGCAGCGGGTTGCCTGGAACTCGCACCGGGGTTCAAGCCGGCCCTTTCGCCCGTTGTGGCCGAACTGCGGAGTTGACCCGTCGTCGTCGAAGAGGTGGCAAACAACGGCTGAGTTATGGCCCGGAACTGCCCTGTTGACGTAATCGCCCCCGCAGCCAACTCCGGCGCAGCACCTCTCAGTCCCCGGGCAGCAACGGAACGAACCTTATCGATGAGCTGAGCAGAGACCTTCTCCAGGTCCATGGAGAGTTCTCCCGAGGGTTTGGTCATGTAGTCGCTGGCGCCAGCCTCAAGAGCCTCCATGGCCTTGTTCGTGCCCTGCTGAGTGTGGGCGCTGAGCACCAGCACCGGAATGTTGAGCTGTTTCGATATGATCCTGGTGGCCTCGATTCCGTCCACCCTGGGCATGTTCACGTCCATGGTGATGACATCAGGCTTCAGTGCCCTGGCCTGCTCAATGGCATCCTCGCCGTCCAGCGCAAATCCCACAACTTCGAGATCCGCGGCTTTCCCAAGTATCGCCGATATGGCCCCCACCATGAACCTGGAGTCGTCCACCACCAGCACCCGAATGCGGTTCATTGCCCCTCCTTGAGCATGAGGGACCATGCAGTTACAGGTGTCGCAATGCCCTTCAACGCCAGCTCATTGACCCTGGCAACCTCCACGTTCTCCATCTGGCCCACGACGCTCGAGGCCACGTCCCAGGTGCTCTGTGATACCAACACGCCGCCAGGTGTGCACTTGCCCTCAAACCGCTGTGCACGGTTCACTTCGTCGCCTATTACCGTGTAATCCTTACGCTCACCTCCACCAATGAGCCCCAGAATGACCCTTCCGGTATTAATCCCCACCCTGGTGATAATTGGCTCCGCACGCTGGCTATTACGCTTCTTGTACGCTGCCTGCATCGCCAGGCCAGCACGCACAGCCCGCAGTGGTGGTAGCTCCAGCCCCGGCTGCGGCGAGAAGATAGCCATAATGGCATCACCGATGAACTTGTTTACATAGCCTTGCTCTCGGGCGATGCAGTCCACCATTACATCGAAATAGTCGTTGAGCATCTCCACCACCTGCCCGGCACTCTTGCGCGTGCAAAGAGTAGAGAAGCCCACAATGTCCGAAAAGAGTATCGAAACATCCTGCTCTTTGGCCTCCAGGCCGCCGCCGTGCACTGCCCGGAAGACATCCCTGCCCAGAATTCGGGA
>CAZQHM010000108.1:0-15687 GCA_964593355.1 uncultured Myxococcales bacterium | reverse complement strand
CCTTGGCGCGGCGTCCCGGGCCGGCGCGGGGTCCGGCCTTGGCGCGGCGTCCCGGTGGGGGCTACGTCAGCCATTTTCGCCTTCAGGGCGAAAATGGCGCGCCCCCCCTGCCCCCCCAGGCAAGCTGGGGGGGTAATAGGGGCACTGCGGTGTTAGTAAGCTTATATTAGGGCTGGGATGCACCATTACATAACTATGCTATAGCCCCAACCACCAACGTCACCACAAACACAGGTCGCGCCCGTCCAGCTTGCCTGGCACACGCGATCCGGATCAAGCATAGCCCTTTGTTGCGGGAGGCTGCGGTAGGGGTGACGTCAGCCGTTCGATAAGCTCATGGCGCGCCCCCAGACAAGCTGTGGGCTTACAGCTCCAGTTGTCTGCGGTTAGCGAATATTGTGTATATAGCGCCCCTTAACTTCTTCGCAATGCTTACCAAATTAACCGTGTAGCTATACCCCCGTCCAGCTTGCCTGGAAGGGGGCCAGGGGGAAGGCGCGCCATCTGGGCCAACGGCCCAGATGGCTGACGTCACCCACACCGAAGTGCTGCTTTGGGCCAACCCCAGCCCCTACCCAGGCCCCACGTCGAAGCCACCGTTATTGCGGCCGCTTCCCCAGCGGCGCCTCACGTGGACCTTCCTGACGCCTTGGCTGGTTGCCTTCCGGCCGCCTTGGCTGGTTGCCTTCCTGGCGCCTTGGCTGGTTACCTTCCGGACGCCTGGGCTGCCCTTCCTGCCTTGCTGGCTGGTTACCTTCTTGTCGCCTTGGCTGGCCTTGCTGCCTTACGGGCTGGTTGCTACGAGCACGCCGCTGGGCGCCGGATCGGTCGCCTGAGCGGGGGGCTGGCTGGGGCCTGGGCAGCCCCTTGGAGCGACCTGGATTGAGGTCGGTCTCGGGCGGCTCCTGGATGGGAGACTGGAACGGATAGCTGTGCAGACGGGCAATGTGCTGTCGAATGAGCTTCTCGATGTCCCTGAGATAGGGGCGCTCCTCTTCGGCACAGAACGAGACGGCTACACCCAGTGCCCCTGCCCTGCCGGTTCTACCGATGCGGTGAACGTACGTCTCGGGCTCATTTGGAAGATCGTAGTTAAAGACGTGAGTAATATCCTCTACGTCGATACCTCGGGCAGCGATGTCGGTAGCTACGAGGACGGGGTTGTCGCCGGTTTTGAAGCCGTCCAGAGCGCGCGTTCTGGCGTTTTGCGACTTGTTTCCGTGGATAGCCAGGGCCTCGATATTGGAGCGTTTGAGGCCCTTGACAACCCTGTCTGCCCCATGCTTGGTTCTGGTAAATACCAGCGTGCGTCGCACGGAAGGCATCTTCAGGAAGTGGACCAGTAGCGGAAGTTTGTCATCCTTCTCAACGAAACAGATGCCCTGCTCGATGAGCTCAACGGTTGTTGCCGGTGGGGTCACGGCCACGAAGACCGGGTCGGGCCTCAGGATGGTGTCGGCAAGGGCCCGGATGTCGTCAGGCATTGTCGCCGAGAAGAAGAGGCTCTGCCGAGGTTTTGGCAGCAGGGCGACAACCTTGCGGATGTCGTGGATGAAGCCCATGTCCAGCATCCTGTCGGCCTCGTCCAGCACGAAGACCTCAATCTCCTTGAGAGAGATGATGCCCTGCCCCACCAGATCAAGCAGGCGCCCCGGGGTAGCAACAAGCACGTGGGCCCCTCGGCGCAGGGCCTGCTCCTGATGAAGCTGGCTTACGCCACCGAAGATTACAACAGTTCTAATCTGCGTATGCCTTCCGTAGGTCTGAAAGCTCTCACCGACCTGTGCTGCCAACTCCCGGGTTGGCGCCAGCACCAGCACACGGATTCCGCTGCGGCGGACGTTGAGCGGTGCATTGTTCACGAGATGCTGCAAAATGGGCAGAGCAAACGCAGCAGTCTTCCCCGTGCCCGTCTGGGCACAACCGAGCACGTCACGGCCTTGCAGAACAGCAGGGATTGCCTGCTCTTGGATTGGTGTGGGATGTTCGTAGCCCTCTTCTCGAACAGCATCGAGCAGGCCTTGCAACAGGGGTAAATCATTGAAATTCATTAGTTGGAACCATTCTAGAAAATGAAGGAAAGAGCCGCTCCTCGCCGGGGAGCCCCGACGACTGAAGTGGCGGAACTATAGTGGCTATCGCGTCCAAGAGCAAATCATAGTGGCCCGTGCCACGAAAAACAGCGCCCGTTTGGGGCCACCAAGCCACCTCCGTCAGAAGAACGCCAGGTTCATGAACCGCAGCCTCAACTGACCGCCCCAAGCCGAGATGGAGTCCAGGTCTGGGTGCTCGCCCCACAAGAAATGGGGACCGGCCGAAACCGTTATTACCGAAGCATCCCCAAAGCCAACGGTTGCACCCACGAAGAGCCCGTGGGCGCTTCCCGCCCTCTCGCCATCGTTGAGCTCCACCTCGCCGGGCCCGGCATACGCCACATCTGCCTGGAGAATCTGCCCGTCGCCGCCAATGCCCACTGCGCCACGAAGCACCAGCCCACCCGAGTAGACAACCATTCGCCCCTCAGGAAGATCCGTGGCCATAACATCGACGCCGGCACCGATAGCCACACCGAAGGGGCCGAAATAGAGCGGCATGCCGAAGTTAAACCCGGCGCTGGGGGCGAATCGTGCATCGAACCGGTCGCCGCTGAGCGAGTGCGCCCCTCCGGTCAACTCACCATAAAAGGGGATGCATCCCGTGGCGCCGGCGGCCACAAGAAGAACTGCCGCCGCAGCCCTCAACCGCAGGGCCAAGGAACTGAGAAGCGCCCGAGAGGAGTTCACATCACAATAATCACACATGTCTATCACCAAAATTCTAGTACATATAATCATCCATCATATGCTCAATAAGAGCGCTCTTCTCTGCCCTCTTCTTCCAGTAGCTGGCTTTCTCGGCATCCCGGCCCACGCCTATGCCTTTCTCGTAGAGCTTCACCATCTCCTCCTGCGCTTCAAGAATATCTTTCTCCGCACTCTTCAGCATCCATTTAGCGGCTTCACTCTCATCCTTCGTGGTGCCCCAGCCGTTAAGATAGAGCTTTGCCAGGTAGAACTGAGCCTGGGCGTCGCCACCCTCGGCCACCTCCTTCAGCACCGGGAAAGCCTCTTTATAGTTTGTATCACATCCATCCCCATTATAAAGCATATCCCCTAACATCGTCTTAGCGCCCTTGTGCCCCTGCGCCGCTGCCTTACGATACCATACCAGGGCCTCTTTGAGGTTTTTATCCACATTTCCACCGTAGTAGTAGCGCTCAGCCAGCAGGTACTGCCCTTCCGCCTTGCCCGCCTGAGCGTCCTTGCGGATCTCTTCGATCGTAGGGGCCTTCTTCTTGGTCTCCGGGGCCCCCTGGGCAAACAGCGGGGCGGCGCACAGCAGCTGGAGGGCGAAGATGCCCAGAATGATAGATGCCTTCATAGAACCACCTCCTCGATGTCTCCTGACCATGATGGTTACACTCATAAACGATTGAGTATTTGTGGTTCGATATAGCACAGAGGAGGGATGCCGTCAACAGGATTCAGCCCGCTCCCCACGACCAACGATCTGGTCCCGGCGCTGATTTGGTCACTCACGTCATCGTTGCTCGTGGTGTCAGGTGCTCAACAGGATGTTCAGGGTTGACTATCGGCAATTGTGTTGGGCATTATGGCACGAGTATCAGGCGACGTTAATTTCAGGCGAGAGGCTGGAGAATATGAGACAGTCAGCATTGTTTCGGGGTGGGCTTCGAAGTGGATTGGTGCTCTGGCTGGTTGTGGCAACGGGATGCGGCTCCTCGGGGGTCGGTGCGGGTGGAGACACATCGCCTTCGGATGCCCGGGGAGATGGGCCCTTGACGGAGTTGCCCGCCGGGGATCTTCCTTTGGCGGACATAAGAGACAGCAGCGGCGATTCTTGGCTGGATATGGTTGGGGATAAGGGCGTGGACCTGCCCCCCGACCTTGGGCAGATTGACGTTGGCGATACGGGGAAAGAGCTGCCAGACCTGGTTGGGCCAGACCTCCCCGATCTATCCGATGCTGATGCACAGCCGGACCTTCTGGACGTTGAGCCAGACGACCATACAGAGGACTGGGAGGTCCAGTTGGGCGATGATTGCCCGGGCGGTGGAGTACTGCTTGCCTTTGACTGTTCTTCGACTCAGGGAGCCATGTGCTGTGACGGAACGACGCTGGTCTATTGCGGCGACCAGGAGTCCTGTCCCGAAGGGGTCGCTCAATGTTTGTGCGGCGTCGAGTGCGCCGGATCCGATCCTGGATTGGATGGCGAGACCGGCTACTGCTCCTTCGTGGGAGGAGATGAGGGCTTGGCGTGCAGCGCTGAACTCAGCTTCGACCCCTCGGGCCCAGGAATATGGTGTCCCTGGTACACATGCGAACCCCAGTGTGTCGGTAAGCAGTGTGGCGACGACAGGTGTGGTGGCCAGTGTGGAGAGTGCGAAGAGGGGCACTTCTGCAACGGCCAGGGAGTATGTGAGACAACCTGTACGCCTGAGAGTGACAGCCAGTTGTGTTCCACCGCGGGCTACGAATGCGGGAATGGCCAAGCCACGGATTCGTGCGGTGTGCTCAGGGATATCGATTGCGGCGGATGCCCGGCACCCAAAACCTGTGGTGGTGGTGGAGAGCAGTTCAAGTGCGGCTGCACCTCCCTGGAGGGTGCCGAGCTGTGTGCTTGGTGGAACGTGAGCTGCGGAGAGGTATCCCAGGCCGATAACTGCGATGTGATGCGAACAGTTGAGTGCGGACCGGCGTGTCCCGAGGCCTGTGAGCCCGTGGGCCTTCGCCGCTGCGTGGGAAATGCCCTCCAGACTTGCGTTTCAAGCGACACGCTGGGTGTCTGGTCCGATGAACTGCTGCCTTGCCAGGAAGACCAGGTCTGCTCTCAGGGAGAGTGCTCCGGAACACCGAATCCGCCCGACCCCGCCACCATCGCCCCCGAGAGGGACCCGCTGCGGCCCTACGACACCTACCTGGACAACGCCTTCTTGTGGGAATCCGGTGACCCGGTTCAGTTCGGCGTTCAGGAAGGGGCCCTGCAGCCAAAACGGGTGGCCGTCGTTCGGGGTCGGGTCCTGGACCACGAGGGGTGGCCTTTGCCCGGAGTAAGAGTCTGGGCCCCCTTCGATGCCGAGGTGGGTTTCACGGTGACCAGGGCCGACGGAGCCTACGACTTCGTGGTCAACGGCGGCTATAACGTTACGCTTCAGTTCCAACACCCCCAGTTGCTGACCATCCAGCGCTCGTTCCGCCTGGACTGGCACGACCAACTCGAGATCCCCGATGTTCGCATGACCGCCATTTCGCCCTCTGGAACTACGCTGGAACTGGGGAGTGGCACCACCCCGTATCTGGTTGCCCAAGGGCCCACGGAAGTGGACGAGGATGGCGAAAGAACCGTGGTGCTGCTCTTCCCGGATACCATCAGCGGCTCCATGGAACTTCCCGACGGCTCACTGACTCCCCTACCCGACGAGATCACGGTCAGGGCTACGGAATACACCGTGGGGGCCGGCGGCCTTGAAGCCATGCCCGCGGACCTGCCCTTTGGAGTGCAGTACACCTGGTGTGGCGAGTTCACAGTGGACGAAGCGCAGCAGGCCGGGGCGCTCTCGGTCCACTTCGATGAGCCCGTCATCGGGTACCTCGATAACTTCCTGAATCTGCCCGTGGGAACATCGGTGCCCGTGGGTACCTACAGCCGCACCGATGCCAGGTGGAGAGGCGAGCTTGACGGCCTCGTTATATCCATCCTCTCCAACGACGGAGCCACCGTCACCCTGGATCTCGGCGACGGCAACGCTGCCCTGCCCGAGGCACTCGACCGCCTTGGCGTCACCCCGGCGGAACTGGCCCAGTTGGCTCAGTTGTACCCTGCAGGCAAGAGCCTCTGGCGCTTCGAGCTTACTCACTTTACCCCGTGCGACCTCAATCTCGCTGGCTTCGAGTTCGAGAGGCGGTACCGTGACAGAACCAGACACTCTCGCCCCGACTGGCGATGGGAGAACGACCTTTGTGAGGACTGGGGCTGCGTAATCAACCCTATAGAGCAAACAGTCAACGAGAAGGTCAGGATTGTTGGGACGCCATATTCCCTTCACTACAGCTCCAGGCGCGTAGCTGAGCGTCAAGCCCCCGTGCTGGTTCCCCTGGCCCAGCCCGACCCGGCATACGCTGACGTGGTGGCCGCTGATGCCGTGCTGCACGTCGCCGGCAGGAAGGAAGTCATACAACAGGTGCCCCCGCTGTCAGACCACGTGCTCTTCTCATGGGATGGTCTGGATCGGTACGGCAGAGCGGTGAACTCGCCCGTTGCTGCAACGGTAGAGAAGACCTATTGGTTTCCTGTCGGCTACAGTGTCATGCCAAATCCACTTGCGGCAATCCCTTCAGGCACATCTTTTGGTTCAATATCCGTATATAGTGATTTGATGGAGACCTTCGTCGACGGTGAGCGCACCAGCCTTCTTGGCTACTCAATTAAACACACCAATGATCTAACTCTGGTGCCGGGCATAGACACAAGGCCGCTGGGGCTTGGGGGATGGAGTTTCAGCGAGCATCATACAATCTATCCGGCACAGCGCAGGCTGCTCTTCGGCACGGGCGACGAGATGGTCCCGATTTACGCCGGTGGAGGCAGAGAGGTATCGATGCTCAAATGTTACAAGAACTCGCCCCCGCAGCTTAGCGCCTGCTACATTGGCGGCGCCGGTGTGCTGGTGCATCCCGACGGCAGGGTCTGGAGTGAACAGTGGCTCAGGTCGGACGACGGAAACCTTCAACGGATGATCGGTGGGGGGAACGAAGCGTGGGTCGACGGTATGGCCGCCTACGCAGTTTCTTACTCTAATGGCAACCAACTCAATACCAGGGCACTGCATCCCGACGGTTCGGTCTATTTCGTGAAGCAGTATGCCAACCAGATCTGGCGCATGGCCCCCGACTCCCGATTGTGGCGAATGGCCGGCATGGAGGGTTGCACCTCTGGATGCCCCACCGCTGCCCACGGAGCCTCGGCCCGAGACGTATCCATATCGCCCACCCGCATCGCTGTAGATAGCTACGGCAATTTCTACTGGAACGGCGTCGGGGCAATCTGGAAGGCAGACATGAATGGACTTATTACTAAACTTGGTGGCGATAATGATACGGCATGGATCTTTCAGGATGATTCTCGTAATATTTCTGAAGTCAGGATCCCCACAGTTGAATCTATGGCAGGCTGCCCTGACGGCTCACTGCTTTTCGTGACGTCTCAAAAGATTAGTAATAAATGGTATCGTTATCTTGTAAGACTGGAACAGAACGGAGACTTTTCGAGGGTTGCCGGTGGCGAGGAGGGATATGCTCTCGACACGGTGCCCGTTTCGAGCGCCGGGCTCAGGTACACGGGCAGGCTGGTGTGCCACGACGACGGCTCCATCTACCTTTCACAAAGTGCCGGATCCTCCCCCACGGGCACGCCCAACGGAAACTCAGTACATGTTATTAGAGACGGTGTAATTGAGCGTCTTGTAGGAGGTCTAGGGAGTCCTTCGACTTTGGGCTATGCTGAGACTGATGGCCTGCATAGTCTCTTTGCGAAATTTTACGAGACCAGTGACTTTGATGTCGCTCCGGACGGGACCATATTTCTATCATCCAATACTAAGCTTTGGCGCATTACTGAAGATATGTCGACTCAGGGACTTGGAGCAGGGGAGATATCGGTTACCTCGGCGGATGGAGTTCAGCAATACGTATTCGATGGTACAACCACGAGGCATTTGCGGACGCTGTATACTCCTACCTCAGAGACGATATATCTCTTCAGCTACGATGGGGAGGGAAGACTTGAGAGCGTCGCTGACCGGACCGGTAGTGCAACTCAGTTTCTGAGGGATGAGGCCGGCAACCTGACGTCGGTGCTCTCCCCCATGGGTGAGGCCACGACCATAGGCTTGGACTCCAACGGGTTCCTGGCCTCGATTTCGGGTGGTGGGAAGGCACCCTACGAGTTCCAGTACACGCCGGGGGGGCTCATGACGCGCAGCCTCTTCCCCGACGGGAGCGTTCATGAGTATGAGTATGATGATGTTGGCCGTGTGACCGATGTGGAGGCCCCTGGGCCCCTTCAGGTTACCTATGGGCGGCAAGAGTCGTCAGCCTTCATGACGGTAGCGGTGCAGAGGTCTAACGGGCCCGGCGAGCAACATACCGTGGCCTTTGAGTTGGGGGGAGGAAGCAGCTACGAGCACCGTCGACAAACAGAGACAACCAAGCAGATTACCAAAAATGGTGAGTATTACAGAAGTGAACTAGGGGATGGCACGCTGGTTGAGGCTCAGTACACTGCTGATCCGGGACACAGAAGCGTCAGATATCCAGTTTGGAGCCGTGTCGAGACGCCACAAGGACGGGAGGGTATTTTGACCATGTCCCGTTCGGTGCAAAGGGAGACGACCGGTGGACCGGTAACCTGGCACTCAACCAGCGTCGTTCTTGACGGGGGAATTGAGGCCACACAGGTCCACGACGTGGTTGGGGGAACCATAACAAATACTGCGCCCTCGGGGCGTGTGACCAGCTACTTCTTGGACATGGTGGGGAGGCTACAGAGGATTGAGATAGAGGGCCTACTGCCTCTGGTAGTTGAGCGCAACGAAGATGGCTTCGCTGTGGCGCTGGAAAGGGGCATTCGGCGCATCGAGAGGGTTGTGGACAAGGTTGGACGCACCACGGCGCACAAGGATGCCTTGGGCCGTTGGTTGCACACGCACCGAGACGAGCACGGTCGAGCCCACAGTGTTGAGATTGCACCCGAGGTCTTCGTCAACCTGACCTATGACGCTGCGGGGCGACCCGAGAACGTAACCATGCCCGATGGGGCACTGTGGCACTTCGCCTACTCGTCAACGGGCCAGTTGGGCACCCTGACAATGCCCGGTGGCGCTACGATCCAGAGGAACTTCATCGGTGGGCGTCGTTCGGAGACCATAATGCCCTCGGGCAGGAACGTCACCACGCAGCGCTTGCCGGACCAATCCTTTGCGGGCCACGTCACGCAGGAGACCGAGCTTGCGCTACTCCCCGGTGCAGGCTGCTGCGGCCCCTCCTCGGCCACTCATACCATGCTGGAGTCGGGCATGTGGCAGACAACGGCGACGCAGAAGGATGGCGAGTTGTTGCTCTCAGTAGACAGCACCGGGGCTGCACCAGGGTCGGTTCAGTTCGGCTACGGTGGTGGGATGGGCCCTGTGGCAGTCTCAATCTCAGCGGGAGACCAGCTTCGGAGCTACCCCGTTGGGCACAACGAAGATGGCGACGTCTCGAGTTTCGGCCCCATCTCCCTGGACTACGAAGGTCCCGCTGGGGCCCTCTCAGGCTACGGGGACGGTGTGGCACGCTGGGACTACGTCTTCGACAACCTGGGACGCCTTGCAGAGAAGCGCTTGGAGGTGGCGGGAGCCCCGGTGTTCCAGTTGACGCTTCAGGTTGACCCCGCCGGCAGACTGCTGGCCCGAAGCACAACGCTGTCGGGAGCAACGCAGAATTGGGCCTACGCCTATGATGAGGCAGACAGGCTGGCATCCGTGGAGAAGCAGGGCGTAGAAGTGGAGAACTACGCTTGGGACGACCGTGGCAACAGACTCACGGCCTGGCGCCTTGGCGGCCTCACCGACGAACTCCAGTTCGACCTGCGGGACAGGGTCACAGCCTCCACGGAAGCGTCGGTTACCTACAACCAGGATGGCCAGATGGTGCAGCTTGGCGCGTTGACGCTGGACTACGCCACGCGGGGCGAACTGGTGGAGGCCAGCGCTGGCGCGACCCAGGTTCAATACGCCTACGATGCCTTTGGACGGCTTGTGGCCAGGGCCTCGGCCGCCGGCACCCGTCAGTATCATTATGCCCCGTATGCATCCATGTGGCATCCCGCCGCTATTGTAATGGAAGACGGCACAACGATGTTTCTTCACTACGATGGCTACGGCAGTCTGTATATGATAGATATAGATACCGAGCATTTCTATGTGGCCACAGACCAGGTCGGAACTCCTGTTGCCCTATTCTCAGATACCGGAGTGCTGCTCAAGAGCATCGAGCGGGACTCGTTCGGCATGCTGGTCAGTGACTCGAACCCATCCTGGACCCTGCCCGTGGGCTTCGCCGGCGGCATCGAGGACGAGTTCACAAAGCTCACCAGGTTCGGTGTTCGAGATTACCTCGCCGCTCACGGCCGCTTCACCACCCTCGACCCACTGCTCTTCCAAGCGGGCCAGTTTAACCTCTACTCCTACGCAGCAAACAGCCCCCTCACGGTTAGGGATCCCAGTGGTATGGTATGTGTGGGTGGTTCATTCTTCGCCGTCTTCGGCGGAGGTGGGGAGCTGTGTATTGACTCGGATGGACTAAGTACATGTGTCGAGGGTGGCCTTGGGGCAGGAAGTAGTATTAGCTTGGACCTTTTTGGCGAACATGCCACTAGCGACTTTGGAGTTGAGCTTGATGCCTCAGTCAATTTCCTTGCTGCCGGTTTAGAAATCTCGTATAATATATCAAGATGCAAAGGACAAGTGATTGATTACAACTACGGTGTGCCAATGCTCGGAGGCGGAGACAGCATCTCCTACGACCCGCTTGCCGACCGGTGGGTGGGAGCCAGCGAGCCGCGCTCGCCGGACATCGCTGAGGGCGCCAAGGCCTACCACGACCTGAAGAAGGCCGCCAAGGCCCTGAAGGAGGGCAATCTCAAGGGCGCTGGCAAGGCAGGAATTGGGGGCTCTGCCTCTGCCACCGGAAAGCTTTGCGCCGGGCTCAGTTGGTAGAGAGAAAACAATGCGGCAGTGGCCGCCAAATGCTGGTCTCCGAAAAGAGGAAACAATGCGGCAGTGGCCGCCAAATGCTGGTGCCCTAAAAAAAGTTCGACCGTCCAGCCGGTTTTGTGCAATAGTACATCTCATACTGACTTGAGCGCCGGCTGCAGAGGGCATGCTTAGTGGCGCATTTTCGTTCCGGTTTGCTTGTTGCAAGAAACAACTGGGGAGGTTCAGATGAGACTCGGGGCATCAGGGGGTCTGTTCAAGGTTTTGGTCGGGTTAGCCGTGGTCGTCACCGTGGGGTCAAGCAGCACCCTCTTCATGGGCTGCGACGAACCCAAGAAGAAGAACGAGACGGAGAACGACCTGACCCAGCCCAAGGGCGGTACGGATATCTCCATCGAAGCCGACATCGTCCTGCCACCCTACCAGGACGACATCCTGCCCGACGTCACCGCTGCTTTTTGCGACGAAGAGCCTGCGGCCCTGCCGCCCCGACCCAAGTGGGGACAGGTCATAGACCCGGCCTCGCCGCCAGACCCCCAATGCACAGGCTCACATCCGTGCAGCGCCTATCCGGACTACAAGAAGATCTCCAACAATCTCGCCACACGCACCCTCAAGTTGCTCATGTCGGCGGTCTCCAAGGCCTCCAAGAAGCTTGAAAAGGCCAAGACCGACCTCGATGAGTTCGACTTCGACGACCTCTACGCCTCGGACGAAGTGGTTGGCCACTGTGTCTGCAACGGCTGCGACGTGGCCGGCGCATTCACCAGCGCCTGGGATAAGGCCGAGGTGCTCGTTGACATCGTATTGCACGGATGCAGTTGTGCGGCCACACCGCCTACCGGCGTCCCGGCCTGTTTGTCCTCACCCTGCGTAGAAGTTCAGCCAATTCAGGTAGTTGTAGGCCATATCCTGACGGATGTTGTCAATCAGGCCATTGCTGGCGCCATGGACATTCTGGGGATGATCGACGCCCTGGCCGAGAACCTCCTCAAGGGTTACATCGAGGCCGTACTGAAGCAGAAGGTCAACGCCATGTTCGCCCTTTGCGGTGTAGAATCCTCCCCAGGGGTTCCCCTCACCGTTGATGACCTTCCGGCCGCTCACGACGTGGTGGCCCGCATTGAACAACTGGTCTCCGACTCGGTTGCCTTCACCAAAGAGTTCTGGAGCGACCTTCGAACGGCGGTGCAGGCCTTCAAGGAGGCAGGGCAGCATATGGGGAAGGTCAAGGCTGACCTCCAGGCGCTCTGGAACAGCTTGGACTCTGTAAACTCCATCGCCGACCTCGGTTCAATCAACTGGCCTGAGATCTCCTCCTTGCTGGCTCAGACCAAGACAGACATAAAGAATGCTGCCACATTCTTGGCAAATGCATCAGTCGATGTCGTAAACAACTTGACCACATTATATGAGAATGTCAACGGGGAACTGACCACACTAGTTGATGATTTTCTTACAGATCCCGCTATCCAACCACTCAAAGATGCTATTGAGCTCTACCTTGACTCGGGCCACTCCTGCTCTCCCGACCCAGGCAGCCCTCAGCACAATCAGCAGTACGAGGACGCCTTTGCGGCTCTCAACACCGACCTCAGGACCATTCTGGTGGACTATCTCAAGGATGAGTTCCTGCAACTGGAGATTGCCCCGAGGGTTGAGCAACTTGGACAGGATATGCTCGGATACGCTCAGGACGCCTTCCTGGACGGCTACGTCGGTCCCACCATTGTCGATCCCATGGTCGAACTGCTCAACGGGGGCATGGCCGGCTGTCACCTGAAATGCAAAGCCGCAGTCTGCGAGGACTATTGCAACGCCGCTGGCGACTTCGCCGGTGGCACCGACTATGACGGCGTTCTGATGTGGCTGCCCACCGACGTCTTCAAGGATCCCAAGCAGATTCTGCCCAACGTGGCAAGCAACGCCAGCCTCTTCGCATTGAAGCAGATTGGGTGGCTGGATAAGCTGGCCGAAGACGGGGACAACAACGGAAATCCCGACATTATTGACGATTTGCAGGGCGTATTGGCAGTGCTTGGCGGGATAGTGCAAACTATCCAGAATATCGCCGAGTTGCTTCAGAAGATTATGGAGTATGTTGATACCTTCACAGAGGGCTACCACCTGGGAGCCTACAGCGAACTGCGCCCGGACCTACACATGTGCATCGGGTACGCCGGCCACGGCGCCTTCGCCCAGATGGGCGGCCTGGGCAACGGCGAGGTGAGCATCGGGGCAAGATACACTTCGCACAACCTCAGCAAGAAACACCGCTTCCAGGTTCGCTCCGGCGGCTTCTCCGTATCGGCCTTCGGACGCTCCTTCTCTCTGGCCCCTACCCTGGAGATAAACACCCAGATCGACGGCTGGCGCATGTGGAACCCGCAGAAGCCCTTTGGCATCAACATCAACACAAATATCAATGCCGATGACTTCAAGCGCTTCGATGTGTTCCACCTGATGGATGAAACCGAAATAGACGCCATCGCCGACACAAACAACGAAATACAGCTAATTGTGCGCAACCTCTATCCTACTCACTATATGGACGAATTTGGAGTAACGCATCAATGGCCCAGAGATGAGGTGGTGGGCACCCCTGAACTCTTCGGAGTTATGCCCTGGGAGGCAGACTCTGCGGCGGTACTCTCGGCCGGCGTCAACTTCGCTCCCGAGACCGACAAGAAGCGATGGAAGATCCTCGATATCCCCATTTGGCCACCCGTTGTCACGGCGAAGCTCTTCTTCACCTTCAAGGCGGGAATAGCCTGGATCCACGAGGCCAATCGTTATCTTGACAGGATCCTTGAAAAGGTGAACCAGAACCTTCCCGCCGCTGAGCACCTGGCCTACCCCGAGGACATGCACCGGGACATGCACGATTTCCAGGCGCCGGACCTCACCGCCGACAACGGCACCAGGGCCAGCGTCGAGCCCGGGCTGGATCTGGACGTGCTTATCGGCTTCAACGTCTGGAGAGTCTTCATCGGTGTTGCTGCCTCACTAGGCCTGAGCATTGAGATTGCCCCGGAGGGCTTCGGTGGTGTGGTTGACATGAACGCCGCCCTTGCCGAGCTTCTCATGAACTCCAACCCGCCCGTGGACGCTCCTTGCGACCCCGTCTACCAGACCGAGGTGGTCCACGAGTGCACCAATACCCGGTACGTCAACGACATGGGTACCCCCGACACCTCCGACGACATCAACCTCTCCCATGAGACCTACGGGTGCGTGCCGGCTGAAGGCCTCAAATCCTGTTGCATAGTCTTCACCTGCAAAGAAGAATCTCTGGCAGATTGCAATAAACTATCCCAGAAGTGGCATATAACATTGCCATTGACGATGTGCATCGATGGTTGGATTGGAATTGATAAGGACATTTGCGAGACCATCAACTACTTCAATCACGATGATCTGTCGGAACTTTTTGAGCCTATTCCTGTTGCACAGGGCTTACAAGAAAATATACTGGGGCTTATGCAGGATATCCCCATCAATGTCGTCGGAACATGGAGCGCCGACAAAGCATGCAACAGCGAGGGCCACTGCGTCACAGACTACTCCACCGGCCAGCTCAATATGAGCGGAGTCTCCTCATGCGAGAACCATGGCTTCTGCACCTACGCCGACAATCAGGTGGTCCACGACGTCACCCAGACCCAGTGCGAGGACCCGGCAACCAAGTCCCGCTGTGTTGCAGTCTATCAGGATGACCTGGAAGCCACGGCGCTGCTGAACATCCCATCGGGCCTCTCCTGGACCATGTGGACCGGACCCAACGGAATGAACCTGGAGGGCAATTCGGCGTGGATAGCCCACAACGAAGCGCTTGCTCAGGACACGGCCTCACAGTTGAGCCAGGAGGAGTGCGGTCAGAAGGGCTGGTGCATCAACTTCAACTACTGGCCCGAGGTCAACCCATCCTACGGCTACAGCCCCGACCAAAACGCCTGGCTGCCTGGCGGCAACGCCACGGTCCCCGCCCACTTCCCCATCATGTTCGTTGGAGTGGGTACTGAAGAGGAGTGCGGCTTTGGCAAGGATCACGACGGGGAGCCCTTCGTGGAGTTGGGACAGGGCGGCAACCAGACCTCGGCGGGGCGCTGGATCCCCTTTGTCTGGGTTGAGGGAGATGGCAGCGTTGGCAGCTTCAGTGCGTATCAGTGTGCGCCAACAATTAATGACGAGTTGACGGGCTGGACGGGAGCGGGATGCCACCCCTTGCAGCACGGTTTCCAGTCTGCCTGCGGATGCAACGACGACGACGACTGTGTCAGCGGCAGTGAGGTCTGCCACACAGACTCCGGCCGTTGCGTCGCCGCCGGCACTTCCGCTGCCATATCCTGCCTCTGCTCCTCGACGACGTGCCCCACGGGGCGAGACTGCGTCAACGGGGCTTGCCTGAAACCTTGCTCCTCCGATGCCCAGTGCCCCACGGAGATGGTCTGCTCCAGCGGCCATTGCACTCCTCACGACGGAATTCCCACGGCCGAACAGATTATCTACGGGATGCAGGGGGTCATTGCCCCCCTCCACACCATCGCCAGCTATGCTCTGAGCGCCATCCATTTCCTCAGTCGCTTGACCTTCACGCTGCAAATCACGGCGGAGTTCAAGCTATTTGGCAAGCTGCGAAAATGGACCCTCTACCAGTTCGCCAAGGGGTGGAATTTAGGCAGCACCTCCAAGCTCTGGTACCAGCCGGGCCTTGAGGCGAGGTATCAGCATGATTGTTCGCCCGAGAGCGGGCAGGGGGTTACCAACAGGTTCCCCGTGGCCCGGACCTTCGGCGAAATAGCGCCAACGGATATTGCCGGCATTCCCGTGCCTGCCTGCCTGGCTTCGGGCAACGTCTGCAGGTATCCCGAGGG
>CAZQHM010000107.1:0-15965 GCA_964593355.1 uncultured Myxococcales bacterium | reverse complement strand
CAACACCTGTCACAGCAGTTATCCGACATTGGACTCACCCTACCCAGTGCTCTTCCACAAAGCCAGAGTTTTCGATTATCGGATCGAAAATATCCGTTCGGTGGAGGATGCTCTTGACTTAGGTTTGTGCTCGTGATGCAGACCAGCGGTGTGGCAGGAGAGCGTCGAGATCCTCGTCGGGCGTCATGTCATACGGCGAAGCACATCAGCAAGATAGAGTTCGGGGTTGACTCCGTTGGCTTGGCAACTGGCTACCAGGCTGTAGATGACGGCCTGCTTCTGGCCGGTCTCCTCGTTGTAATAGAATAGATAGTTCTTGCGTCCGAGGGCGATGGTTCTGAGGGAGTTCTCGGCCCCATTATTATCGATCGGCCCCTCGAACGGCCTGAAGGGCCCCTCTCTTCGAGTCCGAGCCTGAGGGGCTCTCCCTGCTGGAAGAGTACGATAGGCGCATTCAGGAGAGGCGGGCGGAGACCTGTCATTCATCGGCGCCGTTTGGGTCCCTGTTCCTCGACGTGTGGGAGACTTGGTTCGTTGGTGAGGGACCAGAGCTCGCGCTGAAGGGGAAGACATTTGTGTCTACGGCGCCTTCCGAACACCCTGATATTACTGGTGTTTTACCTAGGGGGTGGTCAGATTGGGGGATACGTTCCATCAGTCCAAGCGCCAGAAGATGACGAGCGAACCGTGCGCTTGCCAAAATGCACTTGACTTTCCGACGGCAAGCGTAGGAGACTGGCACTGCTGGTGAAAGAAACGGAAACTCACTTGGACAGGGGTTGACGAATCGGATATTGGAGGATGCGTATGCGAGCTAACCTCAGCCTCTGCCTTCTAGTGTCTCTGGTTCCCACGGTTGGCATCGCCGGCCCATACACGACTTGTTCCTGGAGTGTCAACCCCGTTGATGTTTGGATGAACCCGACGAATCTCTGCACCCAGTCGTGGTGCTACCCCGAGACGGAGGTCGTCGCCAACCTAAAGAATGCTGTCAACGCATGGAACCATTCAGGGGCCGACATACAGCTGAGGTACGCTGGCTCCGACAGTTCGAAGACCACCGCCGACAACGACGAAATTCTTATCGTCTTCGAAGATAACCCCGCAGATGACTGCTCCTTGGGAGAATCAGACTTCCCGGACAAGACGACATGCTACGGGGGCGTGGTCACCGTCTTCATGCAGACAAGCGAACCAACGTGTCCATCGTACCCCATCATTGATTGGAGGACGTCGTATGTCGAATCGGATGTACCTCGGCCGGTTTTCATCGCTGTTTTCGTTCACGAGATAGGACATCGCATGGGTCTTCTTGATAACACCTCTAGTCCAAGAACTACGGTCATGAATGGGTGGGGTGGGAATGTGAACTACGCCCGCTACCTTTGGCCCTGGGACAAGGAGGCGCTTCGGAACGACCCGCAGTATGGATATGGAATGTACTTGGGCAGCGACCTCGTTGTCAAAGACTCCACGGACGCTACCACATGGACCGCTGGTCCTTCGCCGGGAGACACCACCGTCTACACGCCAGGCATCACTAAGGGAGCAGATCGTTTCGTTCTCGTCTATGTAGATGCCGATTCCGAGACAAGGATAAGGAGCAGGATCGCCACTACTGGAGCGTGGGGACAAGCGTACGACACTGGGGTTGACTCGTACGAGGGACCAGATGTGGCCTATGGCAGTGGGAAGTTCGTCATGGTCTACACTGACACGAACGATGAGCGACACATTAATGTTAAATGGAGTACAACGGGCTCGTCATGGACTGGGGGGCCCGAGTATGTTGCTGTGGGCCGGCCAGTTCCGTGCTACGTTCGCCCCACCATCTCGTACAATTCTAGTACTGAGCAGTTCCATGTGGTCGCTGCGGCCCGCGGGACTTCGCATCTGTGTACCTATACGGCGTATGCGTCGGATTTGACGGCGTGGGCCTCCGATTGTGGCGACAACGACGATGAGACGGCTGTCAGTGGCGCTGGGCTGGTCTGCAACGCCAGCAACCAGTGCACCTACGGCTGGTCTTCCTCCGCCTCAGGAACGAACACGGGGCGAAACGGCACTGGCCAGTCCTTATGGGATGTGTTAAGTATCATTTCTGGAATTTCTTTTACTTCATTTGCTAATGTCAACTATAGCGCTGCCTTCGATGGCGGGTCCGGATATCTCTTACTTGGCAAGGCTCGTGCGTACGGTCCGGGGACGCTTTCGGGAACTCTGTTCAAACGAACCAAGACTTCGTGGAACGGCAGCTGGGGCAGTTCCGTCGACCTTGGCTTCTACGCGGACTACGGAGCTGATGTCACCTGGGACGCCGGTGGATCGAAGTACAGACTAGTGTATTCTAATTAGGCGATTGGAAACATTCTCTTGTGAGGGATGCCATGGATTCGCGGGTTGCTATTTGCTTTCTTGTGGGGTGCGCAGCATGCTCCGGTGAGAAAGAACGGGGTTCTGAACTTGCTGAGGGGATTCCTGATTCGGCTGGGGACTCCAGAACCGGAGAGGTCGCCGATGTCTTTGGCGGGCTTGTCGACACGATCCTGCGCGTGCTCCCCGACGGCGGGGACCAGAGTAAGAGTCGGTCTGATTCTCGGTTCGCAGAGCAGGCTTCAAGTGACGGGAGGTCCAGCCCGGTGTTGGTCAAGCTCTCCCCGGACAAGTACACGAACGAGCCAATTCCAGTTGGCACAACGGGCTTGGGTGTCCAATATGACGACCTGTCAGGACCCGTGTCTGTTGTCAAACATGACCCCGCATGCTCCGTGGTCCTTGGGACCGTCGGCAACGTGGTTGTCAACTTGGAATACAAAACTCAGGACGGCTCGAAGGCCTTGGGCGGCCTTTCCGGTGTGGCGGTCGTGACCCCAGCCTACGAGTTCGAATTGGCCGTAGACGAAGTGTACTACGGAGAAGGTAAGGGGTTCGACCAACTGGTAGTAGCTCTCGGCCTATGCCCGCGAATCCTGGTGGAAGCTGATGCCTTGATGTACGAGGCGGACTATTCAGAGAATGAGGGTTGTGACGTGCCATTTCTCAAGGACGGAGTAACTTATATAGCGAAACTCGGGAAAGTCAATGGTTGTGCTCCATACGATCTCGTTGATGGCGATACTCTGGTTGTGTTCGCTAGATATCTCCCGGAGACTGGCAACTCCTATGTCATTGTACCGGCCATCGTAGATGGAAACTCTGTTGAGTCTCCATGCTTCCCAAATAGCGATGGGACATTCTCGGCCTTTGAGAGCCATCTCAAATCACTGCTTACCCAGTGAATGCCCAGTGGGTCATTGCTAATGGATCGAGTTTGATGCGATAGCCCTGGGTGGGGATAGAAACGATTGGATTGGACCTACTTCGCCACGGCCTGCAGCCTCTTGAGTACTTCCGCTGCATGACCCGCCGCCTTCACCTTGGGCCAGTAGGCGGCAACGACGCCCTTGGGGTCCACCAGAACCGTGCTGCGCACCACGCCCATAGACTCTCGGCCACACATCACCTTCTTCTGCCACGCTCCGTAACTCTGCAGCATGGTTGTCTCCGGATCTGAGAGGAGCGCCACCTTGAGCGAGTGCTTGGTCCGGAAGTTGTCGTGGCTCTTCACCGAGTCCGGACTGACACCAATTACAGTAGCGCCAAGCTGTTCAAATTTCTCCTTCAGCTCTGTGAATTCTACCGCCTCAGTGGTGCATCCTGGTGTATTATCCTTTGGATAAAAATACAGCACAACCCACTTGCCCTTAAGCTGCGATAGCGATGTCTCGGTTCCCGCATCGTTGACAAGAGAGAAATCCGGGGCCAGCGCTCCAACAGAAATAGCTTCGCTCATGACAATCCTCCCGTAGAGTATCTTACAACATCTACCACCAATAGTCATAGTGGCACTGAACCTGGACCAAGCTAGTCATATCCGGCGTGGGCGTCAAGGGGAGCGGGAAGGAGATCGGCCAAGCCTACATCACTTCGAGCACCAACTTCCTGCCCTCCGCAGCGATATCGAGGTGCAGACAGGCCGCTGCCTCAATTGACGCGTGGACAGGGAAGCCAGGGGGCAGTTTGCGCTGGTCGATGGTTTTCATGTACCGACGGCAGACTTCGCACGCTTCGACTCTTCTTGTCTGGTCGTCACCCAGTTGCAGCAGCAGCAGTTTGTCAGAGTCGCTGTTCCCGCAGGTGGGGCACTTCAACCTCGGAAACGGCCAAATCAGGTCACACGACGAGCACATCAACTGCCTGTGCCCCTCTTTCCCCACAAGCAGGGCGAACGACGCCGGAGCGTCGCACTGCGGGCAGCGTCCTGGGGCGGTGTCGGAGAGGGTAGGCGCCTTGAAATGGGGCAACAATCGAACCGCAGCGGCCTTTACAAAAGGCTTGGCTATCATCCGGCCCGCCATCAACACACCAAAGGCCGAAGTGCCCGCTTCCGTCGCAACTCGCTTCAGGGCCGCCATGTCCACCCTGCCCGTGCAGGCCCTGACGATGGTTCGGCAGAGGGCCGGCTTGCCACGCAATGCAGCGGCCAACCGCTGCATCTCCGTGTCGCCTGCCCCCTGGTTGCCCGGAGCCTCCAGCAGCGCATCAACAAGCCCCTCCACCAGCGCCGGCTCTACCAGCACCGCAGCAGGCCGCAGCGGTGCCGCACCGGTGCCCACCAGGTTGCTGTAGAGCCCCTCGGCCATCTCCTGAGCCTTCTCCTGGGCCACCACCATCCGCCTCAACAGCAGAACGAAGTCCGCTGAGTAGCCCGGGTCTATGGCCATTGCGTCAAGGGTCTTGAGTATCTCCTGATGAACCATTTGCTCTCCGTAGCCCCCTATGAGGCCGCTTCCGGACTGGGCTCCACCCTGTGCTCTACCTCATGGCCACCTTGGGAGCCGGACTCCTTATGATGTACCTCATAGATCGGGAAGAACTTAACCCCAATAGTATAGAAGAAGATCACGGCAGCGAAAGTAGCAGCGGAAATTACAATCTCGATGAGACTGGGGACATACTCGCCTGGCAGAAGAAGTCCCAAGAAGGTGCCGTTGAGCCGGTTCAGCATTCCGCCGATAGCTACCAGCAGTGCGAGCACCACCCTGGCCGTGGGGTTCTCCCTGACTTTGGCGCTGAGCATGAGAATGGCAGGCAGCAGGAAGCAGATTCCGAACTCAACAACGAAGAGCACAGTCTGCTTCGTGCCGCCAAAGAGCCTGGCGAATTCGCCGGGCCCCGAGGCCGCCAGCAACAGCCGGGCCACGTCGGCGCCACGCAGAAGGACGAAGAGCCAGAGCACCACCAGTACGATCTTGGAGAGGCCGTCCAGCATCTTCTTGTCGACCTTGTGCCCGAAGACCTTGGGCGCTACCGTCCGCTCGATCATGAGCACCGAGAGGCCAATGGCCACGGCGCTGATGATGTAGTTGAAAGGCAGCAGTTCCGACCACCAGAAGTGGCTGAGCTTATTGGGGATAAGCAGGAACAGGGACCCAAGTGTACTCTGATGCAGCGAGGAGAGCACCACGCCGAACATAATGAGCAGGACCGGGGTGCTGGGCCTCTTGCCAACCTTTGGAAGCAGATAGGCCATTGACCCGAAGAAGAGCAGAGCAGCACCAGCCCAGATAGCCGAGTGGGACATGATGTAGGTGAAGAAGGTCAGGGCCGCCACGGCGTACACCGGAACCAGCTTCTCCCACACCTGCTGCAGCTTGCTCCATCCGAAGCGTTCAAAGACTGCCGGGGCAAGCTCCAGCGCCAGCACGGTAAGATAGAGCATCACGCACCAGGCAACCTCAAACAGCAGCGACTCTTCGGGCCACATGTAGATGGGGTTGATGATTCTCCACGGGATGCCGATATCAACGGCCAGCGACGCTCCGGCAAATCCATATCCCAGAATGGCCCAGAGCACCCCCGCTCTTGCCATGCCGTGATACTTCTCGCCTCCAAAGATATAGATAATCGCTGCCGAGGCAAAGCCACCCGCTGCCCAGGCAATGAGCACCAGCACGTTGAATCCCTTCCACAGGCCCCATGGCCACGTATCCGAGAGGTTGGTTGAGGCCCCGAGGCCGTAGATCATTCGGTAGACCACCGCAGCAGCGCCTGCCAGCATCACAAGCACGAGCAGCGCAGTTGGCCAGGTGAAGAACGGACGCTGAACTCTCACATGATGGCTCATTTCGTCACCTCCTTGGCCTTCTCCAGTTGGCTTCTACGTTTGGATAACCAGTAGAACCCCGAGAGCAGTGCGCCCACCCCGAAGATCACGTAGGGCACGGCCTCCTTGGCCGGCCTTGCGTACGAGGGGAACGACCTGTTGCCGAGATTGGCCGGCAGGCCCAGAGAGGCGAAAGGCACCGAGGAGATGTAGAGCCAGGATGTTCCGCCTGCCTCCTTCTCGCCGTAGACGTGGTCGATGTACTTGTCGGGACTCTTGGCGATGCGCTCCTTGGCCACGGCCAGGAGTTCCTCACGCTCACTGAAGAGCAGCGCCCCCGTCGGGCACGCTCGGGCGCAGGCCGGCGTCTTGAAGTGCTCCGCATGGAGCTCCTTCAGTTCGGGGGTCATGGGCTGGCCGTTGAGCTCTGTGGGAGAGTTGGTGGCCTCCTGCCTGTCGAAGCAGAAGCTGCACTTCTTGATGTAAGGAACGGCCTTCTCCCACTCGAAGGTGGGCACATTGAACGGACATGCCAACATGCAGTAGCGGCAACCGATGCACTTGTTGTCATCGTACACAACTGCGCCGGTCTCGGTCTTTGTCAGCGCACCAACCAGGCAGGCGCTGGCACATGCGGGCTCTTGACAGTGCATGCACTGATGTTTTGTGAATACCCACTTCAGGTCCTTACCCTGCTCAACCTCACTATATGAGATCAAAGTGTAGGTCTTCGAGGAGAGCGCCGGAGGATTCTGCATCCCGTTGCTCGCCGTGCAGAACTGAGTGGACTCGGCCGGGAGGCTGTTCTCTCGCTTGCAAGAGACCTGGCAACCGCGGCAGGCGATACAGAGAGTGGTATCAACCAATACGCCCCTGCTCATGCGGCACCTCCTTTGGAAGCGAGAGTGATGTCACAAAGGAACGCCTTGTACTCCGGGATGGTGGTGTTGGCGTCCCCCACATGGGCTGTGAGCACATTGGCCGAGGCACCCGTTGCAAGCCCTCGGTATCCGAAGTGCCAGATGAGGCCGACTTGATGAACCTCCTTCTCCTTAAGCTTGAATGGCTTCAAGCGGGGGGTAACCAGCGCCTTCATGTCGATGGTGCCACGCTTGCTGCGAATGGTCACCGTATCGCCGGTCTCGATGCCCTTGAGCTCGGCCAGCTCCCTGCTCACCTCAACGAAGGGTTCGGGGACAAGTTCGGCCAGCCAGGGCACGTTTCTAGTCATTGCGCCAGCCTGCCAGTGCTCGGTTACCCGGTAGGTCGTGGCCACGATGGGGAACTCTTCGACGGTACCGAATTCGTCGGGCCGCCACAGCTTGATGACCGGGCTTATCTGCTGCTTCGACATCTCGTTGGCCACGGGGCTCTCAACGGGCTCGTAGTGCTCCGGGAAGGGCCCATCAGCCAGCTTGGGTGCGAAGAGCGAGGCCCTGCCGTCGGCTATCATGATGAAGGAGTGCCGACCCTCAGGATTGGCCGACCCGTCTGCGTTCAGGGGAGGCGGCCATGGACCATCGGGGATGTCTCCCAACCACTTCTTGGAAGCAGCGTCCCACTCAATTACCTTCTTGTGTGGTGCGTAGGGCCTGCCCATAGCGTCGCACGAAGCCCTGTTGTAAAGGATTCTACGGTTCACGGGCCAACACCAGGCCCACTTGGAGTGAAGCCCCAGCGGGTCATCTTCGGGCTTGGAGCGCTCACGCCTGGCGGTCAGGTTCCCGTCGTTGGTATAGCTGCCACAATATATCCAGTTACCACAAGAGGTTGTACCGTCAGCCTGCAGGTTTGCAAACCCCGGCACCAGATCTCCCTTCTTGAAGCTCTTATCTTTTATTGTGACGTCGGCCAGGAAGTAGCCGTTTATCTCCTTTGCCACCAGATGCGGGTCTGGTTCTTCGCCATCCCCATAGTTCCACGTGAGGTTCACGATGGGGTCCGGGAAGGCGCCGCCGTTGGCATAGAGACGCTTCAGCTCCGCCTGAAGTCTGGTGAGTATCCAGAGGTCCGATTTGGCAGCACCGGGCGCGTCAACAGCATGATAGCGCCACTGCACCCACCGCCCGGAATTGGAGACGCTTCCCTCTTTCTCTACCGACGAGGCAGCAGGCAGAAGGAACACTTCGGTCTGAATCTCCGAGGGGTTGAATCCAGGGGCCTGCCAGAAAGCCGACGTGTCGGTCTCGAAGAGGTCCACAGCCACCATCCACTCCAGGTTCTTGAGCGCCTCACGCTCAACGTTGGAGTTGGGTCCACCCACCGCAGGGTTCTGGCCAAAAGCTATCAGGCCCTTGAGCTTGCCCGCTGCCATGGCTTCAAAGAGCGCTATGTGGCTGTAGTTGCCCCCACGCCTGGGCATGTAGGAGAAGGCAAAGTCATTCTCTTTGGTGGCCTTGTCGCCCCACCATGCCTTCATAAGGCTGGTCATGTACTTGGGAGCGTTGGCCCACCAGTTCTGGCTCTGCTTGTCCCCATTGGGCGGCACAACAGTCTTGAGGTAGGCCTCAAGATTGGCGTCCGTGGCCTCGGGGCTCTTGAGATACCCTGGAACGATGTGGAAGAGCAGCGCGTGGTCCGTAGAGCCCTGCACGTTGGACTCCCCACGAAGAGCATTGATGCCGCCGCCTGCTACACCGATGTTGCCCAGCAGAAGCTGCAGCACAGCGTAAGAGCGCACGTTCTGCGTTCCGTAGGTGTGCTGGGTTGTTCCCATGGCATAAAGAATCGTGGCCGACTTCTCCGGCTTGTGCGTGGCACAGATTGTAGAGGCAACCTCCTCCAACTTCTCAACGGGCGTTCCCGTGATACCGGAGACCTTCTCGAAGTCGTAGCGCTCATAGTGCTTCTTGAGAAGCTGGAAGACGCTGAGGGGGTTCTGCAAGGTCGGGTCAGTAATGACCTTGCCGCTCTCATCCTTCTGATAGGCCCAGAGCGAGTTGTCGTACTTGCCATCGTTGACCTGGCCGAAGAGACCAGCCTCGAAAGTATAATTCGGATTGACAAGATACGAAGCATTGGTATGCGTCAGAACATAGTCTTTTTGAATAAAATCATTTGTCAACGCATAGTTGATCATTGAGCCCATGAAGGCGATGTCAGTACCCGACCGCAAGGGAGCATAAACGTCGGACTGAGCGGCCGTCTTGGTGATTCTCGGGTCGATAGTCACCAGTTTGGCGCCCTTGGCTTGCGCCTCCTTAATATACTTGAACGACATAGGATGGTTGTCAGCAGCATTAGAGCCGATGACTACGACACAATCAGAGTTGGCCAGGTCGTTCCAATGGTTCGTCATGGCACCGCGACCGAAAGAGGCAGCCAGACCGGCTACCGTGGCGCTGTGTCAAATACGAGCCTGATGTTCCAGGTACACAATCCCCATGGCCCTGGCCAGTTTGGAGTATGTGTAGCACTCCTCGTTGTCAAGCGCCGCACCACCAAGGCACGCAATGCCCTCGGTGCGATTCACAACCCGACCAGCTTCATCCTTCTCCCGAAACGTTGCGTCACGTGTCTCCTTAATCTTCTGGCCGATTCGGGCAAGAGCCCAATCCCAATCTTTCTCCTCCCATTGCGAAGAGCCCGGCGCACGATACTGCACCTTGGTCAGACGCCTCTCGTTGTTGGCAATCTGCAGCAGCGCTGCGCTCTTGCTGCACATAGAGCCCTGGCTGATTGGATGGTCTGGATCACCTTCGATGTCCAGCACCTTGCCATCGGCCGTGGTAACCAGCATGCCGCATCCTACCCCGCAATAGGGGCAGACGCTGCTGGTCACCTTGCCAGACCTCACGGGCTTGGCGCCGGCCCTTGCCACACTGGGCTGGACACTGACGCCAAACACCCCCGCCAACAGGCCAGCAGTACTAATACCCGCTGCCTGAAGGAATGAACGACGGTTCATTGCCATTTTTCTCTCCTCTAATGGTCAATAAAACAAACCGAGACACAATAAAAACTAATGTCCCAGACCATGCATCATGCCGACTAGATGGTCCAGCACAGACAACAACTCACTCATGTACTCATCAACCGCCTTGACGCTACCGGGCAATGTGAAGACAACCGTACTGCCCATGGTGCCGCAGACCCCTCGGCTCAACAGAGCGTGGGGATTGGATGCGCCGTATTTCACTCGGATGTGCTCCATGATTCCGGGAATCTGCTTGTGCAGCCTGGAGGCCACCACCTCGGGGGTGAAGTCTCTTGGTCCTGAACCGGTGCCTCCCGTGGTAAGCAAGACGTCAACGCCCCTGGCCTCGGCCTCCACCAGGAGTTCATCAAGCAGCTTTGGATCGTCGGGAATCAGCTTCGACTCGTACTCAAAGTTCCACCTCGTATCGCAGAAGTGGTTTATCATACATTCTTTTACCCTTGGGCCGCTGAGATCCTCGTACACACCTGCCGAGGCCCGGTCGCTGAGAGTCACGATGACGCAGCGGATGATACGACGCTTCCATTGAACCGGTGCCCCAGAGGTCAGGGTCCCCCCAGAAACCACCCGGGCGAACAGCCCCTGGCGTGGCATGATGCAGTCCCCAACCTCCCGGTAGATGGCACAACTGCTGCCGTGGCACTTCTTTCCGACTCTGGTTATCTCCAGTTCGACATCGCCAATGATCAGGCGGTCCAGCAGCGAGACGCGGCGCAGGTCGAAGCCGTCTATGGTCAGATTCTCTGCGAACTCGCCAGGGCTTATGGTCCGGCCTGCCCTGGCCGAAAAGGCATCCACCTCGGACTGCCCAAGGAGGCTTATCTGGCGGTCCCAATCCCCTGCGTGAGCGTCTCCCATTATCCCCAGGGGACCAACCTCCGCCGAGCGCACGGGGCTCTTCACGGTGCCCTTGCCCACCGAAATATTCACCGAAGCCAGGCGGCCCGCCTCTCCATCAAAATAGTCGCTCATATCGCCTCACTGCCCCAATGGCGTTTTACTCTTGCTCACCAAGCGCACACCGGCTATCTCCATCCCTTTATCAAGTGCCTTGCACATGTCGTAGATGGCCAGAAGCGCCACACTCACCGCTGTCAGAGCCTCCATTTCTACACCGGTCTGGGAGGAACATGCAACCGTGGCGTTGACCACAATTCGGTCATCCTCCACCCTGGGCACAACGTCCACTCGGGTCAGCGGCAGGGGATGACACAGGGGAATCAGCGACGAGGTCTGCTTTGCTGCCTGAATCCCAGCCACAACGGCCACCGCCAGTACGTTTCCCTTCTTAACCCTATTCTCCCTCACGGCCTCGATGGTGGAAGCGGCCATGAGAATCGACCCTGTGGCCTCAGCCACCCGGAAACTCACAACCTTGGGAGTCACATCCACCATACACGGCATTCCCTCCCCATCCAGATGCGTGAACTCCTTCGCCATGGCCTACCCTCCCACCGATACGAACTCGTTGTTGTGACTGTGATGCCCACACTGGGGCTTCGCCGCCACTGCCTTCAGTATCGCCTCCTTGGCCCCAAGCTCACGAACGTCGAAGCTCAAATCCGAGAAGAGGCAGGGCAGAAGACGTCCCTGACTGGTGAGCCGCAGCCGGTTGCATTCGCTGCAAAGCCCACCCTTGCCACCGATAACCTGCCAGAACTCTCCATCGTCGAGATTCATCTCCCGGATATACCTTACATCAAGCCCCTTCTCCGCTGCATATCGGGCCACCCCCAATGCGGCAGGCTCTTCCGGCGACCGCTTCACCACGCAGTTCAGCTTCACGGGCCACAGCCCCGCCTCCAGCGCCGCCTCGATGCCGGAGAAGACGTCGTGCAGAAGGTCCCGCCCCGTAAGGGCCGCAAAGCCCTCACGCTCCACCGTGTCCAAGCTCACGTTCACTCGGTGCAGCCCCGCTTCCTTCAACTGGCGGGCCACGGGCGCCAGCAGGGTGCCGTTGGTGGTCATGCTCAAGTCGTCTATCCCAGCCACCCCTGCGAGCATCCTCACCAACTCCACCACATCCCGCCTGACCAGTGGCTCTCCGCCCGTGATCCTGACCTTATGCAGCCCCATCTCGGCTGCGGTGCTCACAAACTCCGTCATCTCCTCGTAACTGAGCACACCAGCCTGCTTGGTGAGGTCAAGCCCCTCTGGTGGCCTGCAATAGGTACACCGAAGGTTACACTTATCGATAATCGACAAGCGCAAATATTCTATCTTTCTGTTATATTTGTCTAACAGCAACTCGGGTTCCTTTCTCAACCACGTTAGTGCCCGCCGGGATTGTCATCAGCCCATCGGCGCTGCTGAGAGCAAAGAAGTGAGCCGAACCGTGATAGCCGACCAACCGCGCTCTTCCATCGGGGCCAAACTGCACAGGCACCCACTCCAGGCGGTCGGCCTTCTTCCGACTGTACTGCTCTGCCAGTTCCACAACGGGGTCTTCGGGGAAGGTGTTGCGCCCCATCCAGCGCTGAAGGAATCGTCTGACAAACATCTCGAATATTACGAAGGTGGAGACGGGATTCCCGGGCAGGCACCAGACCGGTCGCCCATCCCACATGCCCATGGATGTCGGCTTCCCCGGCTTGATTGCCACGGATTCGAAGAGGAACTCCACGCCGGCCTCTTTGAGGACCCCGGGCACCAGGTCGAAATCGCCCATGGAGACCCCACCCGAGAGAATCAGCATATCGGCCTTGTCTCTTGCGGCCCCTATTGCCGAGCGCAGCCCCTCTTGGGTGTCCATGGCCACGCCCATGCTCAGGGGTATTGCGCCGGCCCTGCGCACCTGGGCCGCAATCTGGTACCCGTTGGAGTTTCTTATTTGTCCTGGCCCCGGTGTGGACCAAGGTTCGACCAGTTCGTCGCCCGTGGCGAGCACAGCCACCACGGGGCGCCTGGCCACCTGTACCTCCCAAGCCCCCATGGATGCCAGCACTGCGACGTCCCGAGTCTCAAGCCAGCGCCCACGCTCCAGAACCAGGTCACCCCTTCGAAGGTCTTCGGCCTGGAGGCAGATGTGGGATGCACTATCCTTCCCGGTGAACCGGACGGTCTGGCCCTCCACCAGGGCCTGTTCCACCATGAACACCATATCCGCGCCTGAAGGAATCGCTGCCCCGGTCATTATCCTGGTTGCCTCGCCGGGCCCCACATGCAGTTGAGGCAGGCGCCCGGCCGCCACGGTCTCAATAACACGAAGAGCCGCGCCAAGATCGGCCCTGCGGCAAGCAAAACCATCCATAGCAGACTTATCGAAGGGCGGCACATCCACATCCGCAACAACGTCCTGAGCAAGCACTCTTCCAACGGCATCAGGAAGCGACACAGTCTCAAACTCAGTTCGCAGAACAGACAGCGCCCGGTCCACCAACGCACTGGCAGCATCTCTAGCAATCATTGTCGAACTTATCCCCCCGGCCCGGCTACACCAGCCCACGAACGGACATAACTGCCAAACCGACGCCCGCCGCAGGCTACAACGCCCCCAGCGATCCGCGCAACATCTTTAACGCCTGCGCAAGCCCAGGGCCGTCCCCACAAGACGCCAACCAACGCCCCGGCCGTTGAGTCGTTCCGAATTGCGCCACTCCAGAGGCCCATCGCCACCGCCACACTAAACCCCGGCGCTGCGCCCATCGGCAACGCTACACGCACCACCAGCGTAACACCCATCACCAACGCGTTCCGAGCCCCGCAACGCGTTCCGAGCCCCAACGCGTTCCGAGCCCCGCCAGGCGTTCCGAGCCCCGCTACGCCTTCCGAACCCCGCTACGCTTTCCGAACCCCGCTGAGCCTTCCGAGCCCCGATGAGCTTTCCGAGCCCCGACCGTCAGGAAGGGGCCGCGCAATGAGTCTCCCTACTCCACAGGTCGCACTATTCCTCTGCGACGTGACCGCCAGTGGAGGCTCCTTCCGGACTCCAGTAATTTTCAATTCGGCACCACCATATGGTAACCACACCGGTTATCATGCCACAGCATAGGCACACCCAAAACCGTTCTCATCATCGCAACGCGAACTAGTAATAACGCACTCATTTCGGTGCGTGAACGTTGGCTGGGCACGTGGCCGATGGATGGCGATTCAGTGCGCGGCCCATTCCTGACGGAGCGGGGCTCGGACTACAGCCTCACCACCACCACGGGCTTCCCGGACGGGGTTACGTCCTCGTGCAAGCCGCAGCGTTCCTCTATGGGCAGGGCGTCGGTGCGACGGTCGAAGATCGCCAGATAACCGTGGTCCAGGCTCAGGCTGGCCAGATAGGCGTCCAATTGCTTCAGCCCCTGCGCCAGAGGGTCCGGCTTTCGGTCGGCCCACACCTTCAACTCGATGCCCTCGTGCTGCCAATGCTGCTTGCCCGATGGAGCGGCAGTGTAAGGCCACTTCACAAGTACGTCGATGCGGCCTCGGCCTACTCCGACTTCTCGCTCAACGTACCCGCCACCGTTTACTATGCGATGCAGCCACGCCATCAAAACAAGCTGAGGCGCTACCTCCCGATAGCTCCCCGAACCCGTCAGTACCTCTGAGTGTGCCACCCAGAAGTCCACGAACTCCCGCAGCAGCAAGTCCATGTCCAGACGCCCGTCGCCAAGCACGAAGCGGCGAGGGTCGTGCGTTATCTGGGTCTCCACCGGCTGAGCCAGCACACGCAGAATCACTTCACGATAGATTGGATTGGCTATCCTCAACGGGTTGTCCGGAGCCAGTAAACCCAAATCTCGGACGTAGAGCAAATCATCGTTATACGTCTCGTCCACAGGCAGCATCTCGCCAGCTATCAACGGCTGGATAAACCGCCTGACCCGCTCTTCGCCCAGCCGGGCCACCAGAGAATCAAGGTGCGTCGCCCGTGCAAGAATCAGCCGCTCCTTTGCCCGCTGAATCTGCCCCGCCGTGATGGCCTCCGTCACCGGAACGTCCATCTCCTCCACAACCTCCTTGGCCAGGGCATTGTGCAGCCAAGGCTGCCCTTGCGTTATCTCATAAGCACGCTCCAGCGCCTCGGGCTGAAACTCCTGGCCCGTCTCCCGCGTGTGCTGCAGATAGAGAGCGCTGGCTTGCTCCCTCGTGAAGGTGCCCAGCTTCAGCGACTTCACCTTCACGTTGAACGGGCTTGACGTCCCAAGCCTGGGAGCATCACCACCGCTGGCCATTTTGTAGTCCCGCACGTCCCGCAACCCACACAACACCACGCTGGCCGGGAAGGCCCCGGGCCGGCTCGGGAAGCCCGAGCGCAGTTGCCGCAAAACCGATATAAGGCTGGCACCATGCAGAGCATCAATTTCATCGAATACCAGTACAATGGGCCTGGGACAGGCCTGCGCCCATGCTCTCAGAAAATCCGAAATGCGGCTTCCCGGAGAGGAATCTTCAGATGCCGCAGGCGGCCTGACTTCCTCCGGCAAGGCCACCTCAGCCTCCCACTCCATGGCTCGAATAACAGCCACCTCCGCTGCTCCGTAATCCTCCCTCGCTGCCTCCGCCCTCTCACAAGAGAAGTGCAACGCCGCATACTTCCCACTGGCCGTGAACTCCTGGCACAGCGCCATCAGGCTGGTGGTCTTCCCCGTCTGACGTGGCGCATGCACCACGAAGTACGAGTTCGTTGCAACCAGCTCCCTCACCTCGGACAAACGGTCCGCCGCTGGAACCATGTAGTGTATCGCTGGATCGCAAGGACCCGCTGTGTTGAAGTACTTCATGACGCCGATACTAATGCCGAACCTCTCCCCTGGCAAGGATAGCGAAGGGACAGGCGCAATTCTGGTCGGGATCAGCCTATGACGTCTCGGAAACCGCACCCCGTGGCTTGGCCCCCGCGCAAATCACCTCTCCCGCCCCGGGAGAGGTCGGCCCGCCAGGGCCGGGTGA
>CAZQHM010000106.1:0-16007 GCA_964593355.1 uncultured Myxococcales bacterium | reverse complement strand
GGGGGGGGGGGGTGGGGGGGGGGGGGGGGAGGGGGGGGGGGGGGGGGGGGGGGGGCGGTTCTTTGCGCTGTTCCTGAGGGGCGATGATCCTTATACTGAGCCGCTGTGAGGTGTTAGCAGATGAAGGCTTCGACAAGGTTAGCGGGGAGGCCACGGGTTGGTGCCGGGGTGGTTGGTGGTTCTGGGGTACTGTGGGCTCTTCTGGTGGTCATTAGTGGATGCGGCGTAGAGGGACCGGGGGAGATCTCGTTGCCTCGGGTGGGTTCCACCTATTCTGGGGTTCTTCCGGCGGACATTGGCACGGCTGACGGGTCGGGGGACACGGACGTGGTGCTAGACGAGTATGCGATTAACTCTATCGAGCCTCGGATAGGACTGCCTTCGGGCGGAGAGATAGTGTTTGTGGAGGGGCGTGGGTTTACCGAGTCAGTGAAGGTCTATTTTGACGAATTGGAGGCCCTGGAGGTCTTTTACGTTAACAGTAAGAAGTTGCGGGTGACGACACCAGCGCATCGGCTTGGCAGGGCGGACGTTCACGTTTGGTGGCCCGTTGGGCAGACCCGGACTTTGGAAGGCGGGTTTCTGTTCATGGGCGATTTGAGGGTAAGTGGGATAGAGCCATCGGTGGGGCCCATTGGTGGGGGGACTCCTGTGAAGGTAACGGGGTCGGGGTTTACTGAGGGTACTCGGCTGGTGATTGGGAGCAGGCTGGCGGTGGGCATAGAGGTTTTGGACGAGAACACGATAGTGGCGATTACGCCACCGGGGGACGATTGGGGCGAGGCGGACGTGTTGGTTTCTAACGAGTTAGGGACAGCGCAGAGCCGGCGGCTGTTCACGTACAGTGTATCTCCTGAGCTGAGCGTAGTGGAACCCGGAGCGGGGCGTGCGGGGGACAAGGTTGTGCTGCGGGGTCGTTGGCTCTCATCGGTGGAGCGTGTTGTTATGGGAGGCGTGGAGGCTGAGATAGTAAGCAAGGCTGACGACCGATTGAGTTTGCGGGTTCCGGATGGTGGTTCTGGGCTGGTGGATGTTTCCGCGGTGGGTGCGTGGGGATGGGGGAAGCTGGAGAAGGGATTTTTGTACCTTGGCAGCGAGGGTGTGAGTGCTGTGATTCCCAATAGAGGGCCATCGGTTGGGGGTGTGCGGGTGAGTGTAGTGGACTGTGTGGGGGCCAGTGAAGCATCGGGGGTGGTATCGGTGACTTTCGGGGGGCTGGAGGCGGAGGTTCTTGAGCGGTACGCTGAGCAGTGCACTTTGGTGGTCAGGACTCCTGCGGGGAGCGGTCTTGTTAATGTAAAGGCGGGGCCATCGGTGGTTGGGGGCGGGTATACCTATGAGGAGGGGATGACGATTGGGAGCGTTGAACCTGCTGGCGGGGATGTTGCGGGGGGGACTCGGGTGGTGTTGAGGGGGAGTATGTTTCCTGAGGGAGTGCAGGTGTTAGTTGGGCCATTTCCGGCGGTGAATCTGGAGAGAGCAAGTGAGGCTGAGTTGCGGTTTGTGACTCCGCCGGGTTCACCGGGGCTTGTGGACATATCGGTAATTGGGGCGTCGGGGACGGCGGTGAAGAGGGGGGCCTACCTGTACACGGTGAAGAAGGGGGAGATTTATGCAGTGAGGCCGAACTACGGGTCACAGGCTGGCGGCACTCAGGTGGAGATCATCGGCGCGGGTTTTTCGCCCACATCGCCTGTCTACTTTGACATTACGGCGGGTGTAGACGTGCGGGTAGCGGGGTATGGGCGGATAGTGGCTCGCACGCCGGTGAGCACTGTGAGGACTGTCCCTGTGAAGGTTGGGACATCGAGTGGGATGGTTCGGTTGGAGAATGCCTTCTCCTATTTTGATCCAACTGCTGGCCAGGGTGGGGTTTGGGGGAGCGAGATAGATGGGGCAGTGAACGTTACTGTGGTGGATGCATACACATGGGAGGGTGTGCCTGGGGTATCGGTGGTGTTGGGCTCTGACGTTTCGACTCCCATGAAGGGGGTTACGGATGCTCGGGGACAGGTAACGCTGTCGCAGTTGCGGCTGGGTGGACCTCAAGATGTTCATGCTTACAGGCTGGGTTGGGATGCTGCGTCGGTGATTCAGACCGATGGTGAGAATGTTACGGTCTATTTGATTCCAAGCAATCCTCCCAGCACGGGTCCAACGGAGCCGCCTCCGACGCTGGATCCTGGGCGTGTGGAGGGGAGCCTCGGTGGGTTGAACAAGTATGTGATTCTTCCTCCTGGGAGTTGTGGTAACGTAACTGAGTATATTGAAGGCCTGTGTACTCCTTGCAGCCCGCAGAATCGTTGTCCTTCGGGGCTTTCTTGCATGGAGTTGGAGAAGGGTAGGTTTTATTGCAGCCGCGGGTGTGGCGGGGTTGAGGAGGAGGTGTGTCCTGAGGGGTATACATGTTCGCCCATGGGTGCAGAGGGGAGCGTGTGTGCTCCAGAGCAGGGGCGTCGGGAGGCGAGGTGCGAGTTGTCGACGCCGTATATGTCTCGGTCGTTGTTTGAGGATGATTATCAGGCGACGGGGTTGGACGGTACGTTCTCGATGGAGTCTAGGCTGGGCGAGGTAGCTGTAATATGCGTGGGTGGGTACACGGATCTGTTGACAGGAGAGTTTCACCCTGTAAGTATGGGAGTCAAGCGCAATATTAACGTTGCTCCTGGGGCCACGATAAGCGATCTTAATATAGCACTGAACATCCCGCTGAACCGGTCGTTGAGATTACGACTAGACTCTCCGCCATCCTTCAGCAATTACAGTGGTGAGTATCGAGTTGATGCTTATCTGGATCTGGGCTCTGATGGATACTATGCCTTGACGGACAATTTTACCGGACTATTACCATCTGATCTGGTTCTCCGTAACCTTCCTGAGAGTCTAACCGGAGATCTCTACGATGCCCAATATGTTTTCGTTGGGGGAGCGCACACTGTGATAGGGAAACAGAGTCCCTACTCCATCGTATATGCAACGGACATATATGAATTAGATTCTCCCGGTGTGGCTATTGTGAGCGGGGGTGAGGTGGAGGAGCGTTTGGATCTTCCACCATGGGAATTGACCGGGATTGCGGTGTCGGGGGAGGAGGCTTTGTTGGTGGGGGCGGGCGGCAGGGTTGTGAGGTATTCCGGGGGGACATTCCGGACTGAGCCGAGCGTAACGCGTGATGATTGGCATGCGGTATCGGTTCTAGGTGACGGGGCGTGGATGGCAGTAGGCTCACGGGGTGCTGCGGGGCAGAAGGTTGCTGGGCAGTGGAGGTCACTGGGGTCGTTGACGGACGGGGAGCTTCGTGATGTTGCCGGCCAGGATAGTGAGAACTGGTTAGCTGTAGGTGCTCAGCGGGTGGCTTTGGGTCAGATGGGGGAGGTTGTGGTTGAGCTGGTTGCTGCTGACCTGCGGGCGGTGGAGCTGCGAAAGGATGGCAGTTACGTTATGGTTGGGGCTCGGGGCGCGATGCTGAGCTACGACGGCAGTTGGGGCGTTCTTGAGGGGCCTGGTGACAGCGACTTGCTGGACGTATTGGAGTTATCCGACGGCCGGTTGGTTGTCTCGGCGGAGGATGACGTATTCCGTGAGAAGGTTGGTGGGGGATGGGAGAGTTTGGCTGCACCCGGGGGGCTGGTGGGGCGTCGGCTGCTGGAGTCTAGCGAGGGGGCTTTGTATGCTGCGGGGGCGCCGGGTGGTCTCTACCGATACGAAGAGGCTTTTGGCTGGTCGTTTGTGCCGATTCCTCGTGGGCTGTTTTCGATGGATGTAGGCGAGGGTCAAGCGGGGGAGCTATTGGTTGTGGGGACTCCGGCGTTGCTGTTGACTCCGTTTCTTCCGTTCCCGATCTTCAGGAGTCCGGTGCACGAGGGAGGGATGGTGAAGTTGCTTCTGGACTGGCGCTATGAGGTAGAGGATCCTCCTGTAGGCGTGTACAGCATGAGCATAACGGAGCAGTACGGGCGGGCGATGTGGCGTGTAATCGCTCCTGGGGGACTAACGAGGATCAGGCTACCCGATTTCGGATTGTGGCTGGGTCACGGGCCCATTTCGGGGGGTGAGAAGCGGCTGCGTTTTCAGAGCGGGTATGCCCCTTGGTTCAACATCAGTCGTTTTGACTATTCTGACATGAGCACATATGACTGGGGTAGTTTTGTCTATGATATTATTCATTTTGACTAAGAGGTTTGGAGTATCGCTGCTGTGGGCCGCTGTTGCCTTGGCGTCGGCGTCGTGTTCTTCGGAGAGCGGGGGTGAGGTTCCGTATTTGCCGATTGATCTTATGACGTGGGACAGGGCAAAGGGGGATGTGGCGGGGGATCTCCAGTTGGATTTGAGGCAGGAGACTGGTCACCAGGGGGATAGCGATGATTTTGAGACCTGGGTAGCGCCGGACAGCGGCACGGTACCGCAGTACCCCAAGTGCCTTGATGATGTGAATTTGGCTTCTCCGGCCGCTCTGTTTTCGAAGAGCTGTTCGGAGGATGAAAGGTGTGTTTGCAGCGAGGCGGATTTGGGTCAGGTTGTCTCCTGGTTTTTGGATTCGGCCAAGGGACAGGTTGAAGTAGCGGTGATGGAGCTTCAGGATTTCACGGTATCTAAGAAGTTGGCGGCCATCCGTGGGCAGGGAGTGGGGGTGCGAGTGGTGCTTGACGACGGCTACGACACTCCGGAGGAGTCGAACGCTGTGGCCGATCTTGAGGGCGGAGGCGTTGATTTCGTGAGTGACATGAGGCCTGGCGGGTTCATGCACTGCAAGTATGTGATACTTGATGGCAAGGGCGTGCTGGTATCTTCGGCCAACTTCTCGATATATGACGGACGCTCCAACGCTAACAACATCGTATATTTGCCTTCCGCCGATTTGGCGGCGGTGTTTAGACAGCACTTCGATGGCATGTTCGAAGAGAAATTATTCGGCAAACCCAAAAACAAGAGCAAACAAGTTGTTACGATCAATGGCTATGAGGTTGAAGTATATTTCGGGCCAAGCTGGGCAGTGATGGACAGAATTGAATCAGCCATACAAAATGCCAAGCATTCCTTAGACTTCTCAATCTATTCTTTTACCGCTCATGAGATACGTGATGCATTAGATGACAGGTGTGGCAGTATTCCGATCCGGGGGGTATATGACGAGGCTCAGGATGCTGGGGACGACAATTCTGTGGCGAAGTGGGGTTGGTGTTCTGGGGCCGACGTGAGGCCTGCGGCGGTCACGGGTAGTACTGGGTTCAGGAAGCTGCACCACAAGGTTTTGGTAGTAGATGCGGGGCAGCCAGGTGGGTTTGTTGTGACGGGGTCGGCGAACTGGTCTTACAGTGCGGTGGAGAAGAACGACGAGGTCACGGTGGTGCTACACGATCCGGCCTTGGTGGCGGCTTTTGCGTCGGAGTTCGAGGCACGGCATTCGGAGGCAGGTGGCGGAGAGTAGTCCACGGAGGAGCGTGCAGTAGTCCACAGAGATTGGGTTTGTGGTCAGGCGGGGATAATGGGCATGAATGAAGAACATGCGTTGCTGATCAGGGGGGGGATTCTAGTTGATGAGCGCGGGGTCAGGGAGGGTTCATTGCTGGTGTCGGGGGGGCGAATTGCGGGAGAGTACGCTGTGGGCCAGGAGGCCGGTTCGGGTGTGGAGGTACTGGAGGCGGAGGGGATGGTGGTGATGCCTGGGTGTGTGGATGCCCACGTTCATTTTGGGATGGGGATTGGCGGGGGGATGGCTTCACGTGGCGTTGAGGAGAGCACCAGGGCTTCGGTTCATGGGGGCACGACGACGGTTGTGGATTTCACCGACGTTTTGGAGGGGGCGGATCTGGTGGAACGGCTGGATAGGCGGGCAGGGGATTATGCCGGGCGCTCGCACTGCGACTATGGTTTTCACCTTACTTTGGGCGGTGGCCAGTTGGATCTGGGGAGTATCCGGCGGTTGGCAGAGGCGGGGCAGAGGAGTTTCAAGGTTTTCACGACTTATGGGGACCGGGGGCTGAAGATAGAGGAAGCTGCACTGCTTGACCTAATGGGGGTATTGCGTGACAGCGGGGCGCGGCTCTGGGTTCATTGCGAATCTGACGTGCTGGTGACCTGGGCGACGAGGAGCAATCCCTGGCAGGTTGATGGGCCTTGCGGCCACGGTCGCAGGAGGCCGAAGTGGGCGGAGGTTGAGGCCGTGGGGCGTATTGTCCAATACGGAGCGGCCGTTGGTTGCCCGGTTCACATTGTTCATGCTTCGGTGGCCGCTTCCATTGAAGCGGTGGCGTCGGCTCGAAGAGAGGGAGCGGACGTGACGGTGGAGACCTGTCCTCACTATCTATTATGGGATATGGAGAGGCTGTGTGGGGAGAAGGGGGTTCTGTTCACGATGGCTCCGCCGCTACGAGACGCTGCGCAGGTATCGGGACTCTGGAGATCTCTGCAGGATGGGGATGTGGACATTATCACGACGGACAGTTGTGGATTCCCGGACGATTGGAAATATGCGGGTGCATCGAGCGGGGCTGTTCCGATGGGGATAGACGGGGCCGGAGTCATGCTGCCAGTATTGTTGGTGCAGGGCGTTGGAACGGGCCGACTGGGGCTCGATAGAGTGGTTGAGCTTTGTAGCAGGAAGCCTGCAGAATTATGCGGTTTGTATCCAAGGAAGGGGACGTTGCGGGTTGGTGCTGACGCTGACATAGTCATGGTGCTTGCGCCTGCCGGGTCAACTTATGGAGCCTGTGGGCGGGTGTCAGGGAGGGGGGATATGGTGCCCGGAGGTGGAGACAAGGGGCCTGGGCGTTGGGGGATTGCGGCGGCACCGTTGGGTTCGCCTCCGTTGTACGTTGCGGAGGGTATGGGGGGGTGGCCCTCTTACGTTGTGAAAGGGGGGGAGGTAGTGGTGGCTGAGGGCCGGTGGCAGGGCAATCGGCCCCGTGGCAGGTTTTTTGGAGAAACGCTACAAAAGAGAGCGAATTGATGTCGCTTTTTTGGGGTCGGATTTGGGGAATTTTCGGGTATTGACAAGGTTGAGGAACCCTTTTATCCTCGGCGGTCGAACCGGGCGTCTCTGTGGCGCCGCTTAAGGAGGAAGCAATGAAGATGCGTTTGTTGGCTATTGTTGTGTTGGCTCTCTTCGTTGGTGGCGTCTCTGCCTGCGGTAAGAAGGACGAAACCAAGAAGGAAGAACCGAAGAAGGAAGAGGCCAAGAAGGACGAAGCGAAGAAGCCGGAAGAGGCCAAGCCTGCTGAGCAGCCTGCTGCTGAAGAGAAGAAGGCTGAAGAGGCCGCTCCCGCCGCCGAAGAGAAGCCCGCTGAAGAGGCCGCTCCCGCCGCCGAAGAGAAGCCCGCCGAAGAGAAGCCCGCTGAGGCCGCTCCTGCCGCCGAAGAGAAGCCCGCCGAAGAGAAGCCTGCTGAGGCCGCTCCTGCCGCCGAAGAGAAGCCCGCTGAGGCCGCTCCCGCCGCCGAAGAGAAGCCTGCTGAGGCCGCTCCCGCCGCCGAAGAGAAGCCCGCTGAGGCTCCTGCCCAGTAATCGCACGTCCAGTTGAGTTTCCGCAAATCATCCCTTCATACTTAGAATCTGTTTACCCGCTGTGCTACTGCTTCGTCGCCCTTGCGGCTGACGGCGCCCCCCTTCGCCAAGGCTTCGGCGGGGCAAGCTGTCAGCCCGCCTTAGGCGGGACTACGGCCACGAAAACCCAGGGGCCGGGCAACGGGACCGCACCCGTTTGGCTGCTGCGGGCTTGATTTGTTGACCGTGGTGCTACATTATCGGTGAGATGGCTGGGGAAGACGGCCTACGTTCAGGAGGTTGCTGGCGATGAGAAGGGCTTATTGGGTTTCGGCCGCGTTGATAGCGGTGTTTGGTTTTGCTGCGTGCAAGGAGAAAGCTGCGGACGATTCCGGGAAGAAGGGGGCGGAGAAGGGGGCGGTGGTAGCCAAGCCCGAGGCCGGGGCAGTTGAGAAGGGTGAAGAGGAGGGGGCGCTGGAGGAGGAGAGGATTGGCGCTGGCAAGGGGCCGGTCGAGGTTCCAGCCGAGGCGGTTACTCCGAAGGCTGAATCCGAGTCAGCAGAGGGGTCTGTTCCGGAGGGGAGTCCCAGTGAGGCCCAAGAGGCTGTCGCTGCCATGGCGGGGTCGGCCCCGGCGGGGGCTCCGGTGGGAAGTGGGTCGCTGCCGGAGATCTACCAGCCGGACTACGAGCGCTTAATGAAGGTTTTTGTGGAGCTATATTGTGCGAAGGAGCGTGGTGCAAGCGATGAGGAGTTGTACCAGATGTATCGAAAGCTGGACTATCCGCCGCTTGACAAGTGGGAGCCTGCATTCAGACAGGCTTCGAGCCTCTACTCGTGGTGCGAGGAGGCGATGAACCGGGTGAGGCAGAAGTGTGCGCCACCCGAGCCGGCGCTGGTGCCTGCAGTAGCGAAGGATGCGGCGGTTCCAGTTGGCGGGGGAGGGGCCCCAGAGGCCAAGGATGCAGCGGTTCCAAGTGGCGATGGGGCGGTCCCAGCTGCTGCGGTGGTAGGGGAAGGTGGAGCTGCGCCTTCGGGTGGGGTTGAGGATGGTGCTTCTCCGGGAGCGGGCGGTTCGGGGGACGGCGCTCGGTGAGTTTGTGCAGCTGACGACGAGAGGCTGTGGCGGGGTTGGGCGTTGGGGGTGAGGAGAGGTTGTCGGGGTTGGGATCCTCGGTTGTATGGTTAGGTGGTGCTGATAGTCCAGGTGCAGCAAGGCAGCTTCTCGGTTCTCTCACTTGAATTATTCACACGTTACTTGGTAGGTGGAAGTCATGTCACGAGGTGAGTTTGACGCTGTATTGACCATTGGTGATCCTTGCGGGGTTGGTCCGGAACTGGCGCTGGAGGCTCTTGGGAGCTTGGATTTCGGGAGGGTTGCCGTGATGGGGGGGCCCGAGTGGGTTGGGCCGCTGCTGGAGGGGGTTAGGCGGCATTCAGAGGAGAGATTCCGGAGGTTGTCGGAGTTGGTTGAGCGGTCTGCTTCTCGGGTGACTTGGGTCTCGCTGGGGGTTGAGGCGGAGGTAGGCAGCCCGGGGGGGTGGCACGAGGGGAATGTGGCCTTCATCGATGCTGCGTTGTCCCAGGGGATAGAGTTGGCTTTGGAGCATGGCTGCGGTCTGGTCACTGGGCCAGTGGACAAGCGTTTTTTCGGGGCGATTGGGATGAGGGATTCGGGACACACTGAGTATCTGGTTCGGCGTTTTGAGACTCCGGCGACCATGTTTTTCGACTCAAGGGAGTTGAGGCTTGCGTTGATCACGAGGCACATCCCCTTAGCTGAAGTGAGTGCCCGGGTGGAGAAGTGGCTGCTTGTGCAGACGGCGGAGCATGTGGACGGGTATCTGAAACGAATTGGGGCAGATTTAGGGGGGGCTGCTGGGGGGGGCCTTGCCATTGTTGGTGTAGACCCGCACTGTGGGGAGTGGGGGTTGATCTCGGACCTTGATCGTGGCGTGAGGGGTTGGGTGGAGGAGTTGCGTGAGGAGGGCATACAGATATTTGGGCCCATATCGGCGGACACGGCATTTTTGCCTGAGATGCGGAGTCGGTATGGAGCATTGCTCTGTTGGTATCACGATCAGGGGATGATTCCGGTGAAGTTACTGGGGTTTGGCGATGCTGTGAACGTTACTTTGGGGCTGCCTCTGTTCAGGACATCGCCAGCCCACGGGGTTGCCTACGGGCTGGCGTGGCGTGGCGAGGCATCGGGGGCCTCTTTTGCACGGGCTCTGGCGATGGCGCTTAGCGGCAGAGTGTGAAATGTTTTCATAGCGAAAGAGGGGGACGGGCAGGCGATTTGGCCTTAGTCAGATAGCGGCTTCCAGCACACGCTCCGCACACCCTTCCCTTCCACGGAGGTGGGGGCCAGGGCTCTGAGTGGATGGGGCAGTAGAGGGGTATGGGCCACTGGCAGAGGGGGAGGGGAGAGGCAAGGGGCCGTGGCTGGTGGCGGTGTGGGATTTTGGGGAAGTTGGAATCGGGGGAGTTGGCCGGGGCGGGTCAGGATTCTGGCGTTGGGGCCGAATAGGTGGCATGATTCGTGCTGTTTTCTGTGTGATCTTGTAGGGTCGCCTCATGGGGGTGGCGGATGCGCCGTAGAAGTGAGTCAGGGTTCACGCTGGTTGAGGCGTCAGTGGTTTTGACGTTGCTGATTGTTTTGGGGGCTTTGACGGTTCCCAGGATCAACAACGCGCTGACGGTGAGGAAGCTCTCCTCTGCTGCAGGGGAGTTAACGGGGTTGGTGGAGTTTGCGCGTCTTCAGGCAGGGTTACGAGGCAGGGCTTATCAGTTGAGTGTGGGCTTCGGAAGCGGGACTTCACCGGGCTGGTTTTCTGTGGACGAGGGAATCAACTCATTGTGTACGGCGGATTCGTTTGTTGTTGATGGGGCGGGGGAGGATCCGACTATTGCGGTGAGGGAATTGGACCTTGGGGTTGAGTATGAAAACGACGTTTTTCTGGAATCTGTGGAGCCTGGGGACCTGAGGAATACGACATTGTGTTTTAAGCCTGACGGCCGGGTTCTGGACATGCGTACGGGTGCTCCGCTTGGGCCGGCCCCTGATGGCTATGCGGCGGGTGAGGCTGTTTTCACGTTGCGATTGAGGAGCGGGGATGTGACTTGGGAGGCCCATTTGCGAAGGGTTATAGTGCCATACAATGGTGTGCCACGAGTTGAGACGGTGCGGCCATGATGAAGACGAGATTTGGCCGAAGCGTGCGGGGGTTTTCGCTGATCGAGGTTCTGATTACGGCCTTTGTCACTTCGGTAGGTTTGCTGGCGCTTGTGAGTCTTCAAGTGGGGACTTTGCGGGGCATTTCGCATGCCAGGTCGATGGCTGACGGGTTGAACCTTGCGGAGCACTTCATTGAGACGTTGAAGAGCGAGTCATACAGGTGGACGGGGCCATCGCAGACGATGCTCTCGTTACCCGGGGTGTTTCCCCATCTCAGTCAGGTTGGAACGGCGACTCCTGGGGGGACTTCGGGGTGGTTGACTGGTTACGAGCAGCCTGGGACGGACCAGCGGGTGGGATCCATGGGAAACAACCCTGCTGCGGATGCTGGGTTGCGAAGCGAGTTTCCTGATGACCGAGGGAGGCAGTTTTGCCTTCACTACAGACTGACGTGGATTGTTCCGGAGTATCTTCTGCGAGCTGACGTGAGGGTGAGTTGGCTCACGGCCAATTCAGCGGTCGAAGTTTATAGGGAGTGCCCGGTCTCGACGCCGGCGATGTGGGAGGATTTGGCAAACGTCTCCAACATCACATTGTCGGGGACGGTAATGCGTAACATATTTTTGCGCTGATAATGATATGAAAATGGCAAACCGACGCGGTTTTACTCTAGTTGAGATGATGATAGCCATGGTGCTGGCCATTATCGTAGTGGGCGCACTGTACATGATTTACACCAACAGTGTATCTGCCTATAGAGTTGAAGATCAGGTATTATCGATGCAGGAGCGGTTGCGCTTCGGGCTGGACCATGTGAAGAGGGATTTACGGCGGGCTGGGTTTTCTGTGACGCCGAACAGCGAGGTTGACACGAACGTTTGTTATGCCCCTGGGGAGTTGAGGGCAGTGAGTCTGCTGTTGCGGAGTGGAGTTAACCCTCTGCCCATGCAGAACCCCAACGTATCCCCAACGTCGCTGGTGCTCTTCGGGGATTTCTTCAGCGGTCAGGTATACACCACTCAAGCGGTTCAGTCGGACAAGGTTTTTCTAATGGACACGAACGATCCCTTGACTGGTGCCGGGTCGTTTCCTCGGTCGGAGGCTGAGTTTCTTAGGATCTTCTCCCCCAACCGGTTTTTACGGATTGTGACTAAGGATCAGTTCGAGATCTACACTCCTATTATCACAGCAAACTATCTTGAGAAGAGCATTACATTGGCCACTCCTGTTCCTGTCACAGGGGCGGGGGGATGTGGTGTGACGGGATTTGGGGATGCCCTGGACGTCAACGTTGCGGGGTTCATCCGATACTCGATTCAGTTGGACACGAGGCCTAACGCTCCTGACTGGAAGACGGATCTGGTGAGGGAGGAGTTGCAGACGGATGGGGCGACGCCAGTGGCTGATTCGGCGCTGGTGATTGCAGACTATGCGGTGGATTTACAGTTCTACGATTTCGGATTTGACACGGCGGTAGCAGGGGCTGAGCCGAACTTAGTGACGTTCCGTTTGCCGAACATGGTAGCTGGGACTGGTGCTGGGCGTTTGGACAACTTCACGGGAGCGGTGCCGCATCAGCTAAGGTTTTTGTCCGTGAAGCTGACGGTGAGGTCTGAGGATGAGGATCCCAGGCATCAGTATCAAGCGAGGGCGCAGGAGTATTCTCATCTCGACGGGTTCGACATTTCGGACATGGATGGTGCGTGCAGGACGTTGAGTATGGGGACCCGGGTGTTTTTGACCTCAATTGCTGTTCGGAACCTTAGATAGGTGATGCCATGAAGCGGGAACGTGGAGCTGCGCTAGTGCTTGGAGCGATGGTCACCTTCGTTCTGGCGGGCATTGCCATGGTGGTGGTGGCCAACACGATCATGGAGATCCACAATTCGGGGATGCAGCGAATAACGAGGCAGGCCTACTTTTTGGCAGAGGCTGGTCTGGCGGGGCCCATCGCCAGGGCTGCGGAGCATCAGGATGTGTTCCTGAGTGTTCTGAGGGGTAATGGTTTTACGGTATCCATGCAGGACATCTCCAACGACTTCTTTGATCTTTCTCCGTGGGGAAGTTTTGGTCCCGAGTTCAGCTCGAGCGAGACGGCGCAGTTCAGGACCTATTTCTCTGACCCGGTGGACACTCAACGAATACCGGGTTATAGTGTTTCCGGCTATTGTTATCGGCGATATACGGTCACATCAATTGCACAACTGGGTCAGGAACGGGATGTATTCACGAGTCCCGCTGCGGTTCTTCATTCGGCTCAGGCCCGCTTCATATCCCATGTCTATTTCGGGCCTTTTCCTTGCGGCATGTAGGTCGACGAGGACTCGGGGCAGTAAGCAAAGAGCGTCGGTACTTGAGGGCCATGGGGACCATGTAATTGGGATCCTGGCGCCGCAGGATCACCGTGGTGGTTGGTCGGCGGATTTCAGTCGGATGAAGAAGTCTTTGGCAATAGCTGAGGCAATCTTGCCGGGATTATTGGCGGCCCGCTTGGATGCCGATTCGGTCTGCACCCAAACCAGGAGGAGCAGGTCGTTCTCCCGTAGGATGAGGTGGTCGGGGGTTGGCGCAACCGGTGGCGACCCACAACGGGCCAGGGGAGTATGGCAGGCTTGGTCGGAACGGGGCCCAGCGGGGGAGTGTTGTGGGAACGCGTAGCTCGAGAGGGCTGTGATACCACCTCCAAGGCTATTGTTTGCGGCCGTGAGGGGCTTCTCTTCGCTGCATAGGTGCGAGGCAGCGAGTTCGGGCAAGGAGGGGCCGAAGTGGTTGGAGAGGGCGCGATTGAAGGGGTGGTACTTGTGATCCAGGCCCCCGTAGAGGGCAAGGACTTCGCCAGTTGGGGCGTGCACGAGAATGGAGGCGACGGACTGGCGGAGGATGGGCACCGTGGTTGGTGGCTGGGAATTCCAAGGGTCGAGGAGCACCACTTCGCTAACGGGCAGCACTTTGAGCCAGGCTCCCAGGGGTAGGGAGTTCTCCCAGAGGGCGTCGGTGGATGGCGGCTGGAGCGAGTCTGCGGGGGCAATGGAGGGGTGGCCAAAGAGGTTGAGCACAACGCTCCCGTCTTCGAGTCGTCCCTGGATTTGGGCCCAGGCGGGGCACCCTGGGAGGATTCTACCGTCGGCGATGCATGTGGAGAGTTGGGCTGGCCTCTGTTTGGAGATGACGGGCATGACATCAATAAAATCAATGTTATCATTAACGGACTCATCAAGGACATTTTGATAGTATAAATCTATCGTGGTAACGACTTGCAAACCGGCCAGAGGCAGATCCTGGAGATGGAGGCAGGGGGAGAGTTGGGTCAAGGCGGCATCTACGCCGTAGGGGCTGACGGAGAGGAGAGCGGGGTTGGGGGGGCGAACCGGGGGCAGTGGTGCTGCGGCATATATTCCGTACTTTTCGTCGATCTCCTCCATGGCTTCAAGGACATGATGCTGCCTGGCGAGGGCCCGCTCAGGGGCTTTGATGGGGGAGAGGCGTTGTGGGGAGCGGATCATGCCAGCGAGGAGGGCAGATTCTGGCACGGTGAGTTGGGCTGCGGGTTTTCCGAAATAGTAGTTGGCTGCGGCCTCGACGCCGAAGCACCCATGGCCCCAGTAGATGAGGTTAAGGTATTGAAACAGGATGGACTCTTTGGTGAGGTGCTGCTCCATCTTGCGGGCGAGGGCTGCTTCAATGAGCTTTCTCCGTAAGTTCTTGTGTTGCGTCAGATAAAGATTTCGAGCTAGCTGCTGAGTAATAGTTGACGCACCTTGAGAAACAGAGAAAGATAAGATATTTCTGATTACAGCACGAACCAACGCTCGTGGATCAACGCCGTCATGGCTGAAGAAGCGGCGGTCTTCTGCTGCGATGATGGCATCGAGGAGGTGTTGGGGGATGTCGGCCAGGGGAACGACGGTTCTTCGTTCGATGAAGAACTCAGAGATGGTTTCTCCGGACCGGGCGAGGACTTTGGAGGACTGGGGCACCACTTCGAGGTACTGGCTGTCGGAGAGCAGGGGCGGCAGTTCATCTTCGTAGGAATGGAGTAGGAGGTTGAATGCGCCCCATGCCATGGCCACAGCGGCAAGGAGGGCGATGCCCACGAGCGCCAGGCGCTTGGTTTTTCGGGGGAGTTTCATTCTGGTTGGTCATCGTCATGGTTGCCGAAGAAGTAGGTCTGATTCTGGCGCACCTCGGAGGCTATTCGATCATGGGAGAGCAGGGATGCCAGGCTCGTTTCAACGTTGCGCAGGGGAAGGCCAAGGGCCAGGGCGAGGTCTTGTGCTGTGCAGGGGCGCCTCTCGAGTGTAAGGAGGATTCTGGTCTGTGCGGACTGGTCATCGTGAGCAGCCGATGCGTTGTGGCCTGTGGCTTCAGGGGAGAGGGGTGTTGCGCATTGCGGGCCCTTATCACCGGGACGATATGAGGATGCAACGTTGCGGTCGGGGTTACCAGAAGTGGGAAGGGGGCTCTGCTTTGTCGGTGAATGGGGAGCGTCGGATTGATCAGATGAGGGCAGCGGGGGCAGAACCGAGTTAGCGGGGACCGAAAACCGTCCAAGCAGGGAAGCAAAGAATTCTGGAGAGGTTCGTTGCACGCAGCGTTGTGGCGAGGGGCGAACGGCGGTATTCAGGTCTACTCTTGACGGGGCAATGTAGTCTACTGCTTGGACCAAGGCGGCAACGGACTCTGGCGAGTCGTTCACCCCTTGGAGGAAGAAGAGTTCGAGGTCGAGTTCTCCTTTGAAGGCTGCTGCAAACGAGTGGAGTCCATGGATGATTTCTTTGAGGTTGAGGTCTGGGTGGGGCTGATTGATTGTGGCGAAGGTATGGGAGTCGGCGGCATCGAGAGATGGTGCGACGCGGTCAAAGAGCATGGCATCGGCAGCGACGTCTGGGCGGTGGAGGAGGGTACCGTTGGTAATGAGAAGGAGAGGGATGGAGGTCTTGGTTCGGAGGAGTCGAACGATGTCACCGAGGCCGCTGTATAGTGTGGGCTCACCGGAGCCGGCGAAGGTGATAATGTTGGGAACGGGGCCTTGTTGGATGGCCTGGAGGATATCATGGGCGATCTCTTCGGGTGGGAAGAAGAGTTCTCTAGTGACCGAGAGTTTCGAGGTTGGTCCGACCTGGCAGTAGATGCAGTCGAGGGTACAGACCTTACTGGGCACCACATCGACGCCCAGCGAGAGGCCGAATCTTCTTGAGGGGACTGGTCCGTAGACATGTTTGCGGTGCATTGGCACCTCCTTGAGGGGTGGATGGTATTGCCGAAGGGGGGAATAGGCAAGGGGGGTGGGACGGTGTGCAAGCGCTCACGTTGCGGCGGGGGGAGATTCGTGGTATCGGTAGGTTTGGTTG
>CAZQHM010000105.1:0-16038 GCA_964593355.1 uncultured Myxococcales bacterium | reverse complement strand
CCCCAAAACCACTGGCGGACTTCCTGAACTCCCCCACCCCAAGAGCGGCACAAATACCTGGGGGAGGCCGATGATAGCGGGCCCAATGATGGATCCGCATCCAGTGGGCCTGGGGGCGGGGGGGGCGCGCCATTTTCGCCCAGGAGGCGAAAATGGCTGACGTCTCCCTTACCCAAGCGCGCCATGTTGCCGTTGGGGCTTTGGCCCCACGTCTGTGGCGGGGGTGACGTCAGCCAGCGTCCTGTCGGCCGCTGGCGCGCCCCCAAACCCCCAGGCAAGCTGTGGTGGGGGTCACGTCGCCCCCACCGCTGCGCTACTACACCCCCGTCCTCCTCACACTGCAAACAGGTCGAAGAGCTTCTGATACGGTAAGACGCCTTTCAGATAGTACAGGGCCGCTACAAGGAACAGGATGCCGAAGATGAGGGTGATGGTCTCGTTCCATGCCCCGAACTTCACCTTGCTTTTGATGGTCTGGGAGAAGAGGGCCATGGCAAAGAAGAGGGTGCCCATGCCCAGGGCGAAGGTGGCCATGAGCGACGTTCCCAGCACCATATCCCCCGAAGAGGCGATGTAAGCCAGGATTCCAATGAGAATCGGGCCAACGCAGGGCGCCACGATGAGCCCCATGACAAGCCCGAAGACCAGCGCCCACAGATAGTTGGACTTCTGCTTGGACTGGAGCATCCCCTTGAGGCCGGCGAACTCCATGGGAGGCAGCACGCCAAGGCTGCTGGCCCCCATCACGACGAAGAGCAATGCAATGCCCCCCATGACCCAGGGGTTGCTCATGAGACTGCCCACGGCCCCTCCCCCCAGCGCCGCAGCGATGCCCGCAGCACAATACGACAGCACCATGCCCAGCACGATGGTTGAGGCCATTGCCAGACTGGCCGACAGCTTCGGTTTCTCGTCTCCTCCAGATGCACCCGAGAAGAATCCGAATATGAGGAAGTAGCTTGGATAGGCGCACGGCGTCAGAGAGGCCGCCAGACCCGCAAGGTAGACCAGCAGCAGGGTCACAAAGAGCCCCTGGCTGGCCAGCCACGTTGCCAGAGAATCCTCGTCTCCGCCGGAAAGCCCCTTGGCCAGCCTCGCTGCGAAGGCCTCCGGGGCTTCAAAATCCTGCATCACCCAAGCGGCCTCTTCCCTCTCTCCGGGGGCAAAGGCCGCTACCCAGGGAAGCCCCTTAATCTCGTATTTGTCCCAGATCCACTTGTTCTTCTCCAGGTCCATGTTGAGCTGCACCGGCACGAAAGCGCTCAGTTCTGCCTCAACGGCTGGGTCGGGCAGAGTCTCCCGCTTCAGGTCCATGCAGGACTCGCACCAGTAGGCCCATCCATCAACCAACAGCGGCTTGCCCTCGGCTTTGGAGCGCTCGAAGCCCTCCTCCAAATCGTCCAGCCACACCACGCTGCCACTCTTTCCTGCCCCGCCCGCTGGCACCCAGAAGAAGGCGCCAATGGCCACAAAGAGCCCCAGTGCCACCCCCACCGACGCCACAAGCCTGCCCACCCGGCCCCAAAGCTCAAGCTCCCACGGTGCGGCCTTCAGCACCCTGTATCCAAAGCCAAAGCTCAGGCCGGCCAGCACCAGGCCAACGGTCAACGCTACGTATGTTCCCACTGCAGTCCTCCTGCATCACTCGAAACAACCACTTCGTCGAAACAACCACTTCGTGACCCTCTTCCCGCTGCGCCTATGGCTCTCTTGGGGTCAGCAGGGAGACGCCAACCAGTCTGTTGGGATCGGCCACGGTAAGGGGGTCGAAGGGCGGCGCCTGCAGCGCCTCTACCGACGTGCCAAGCGCCTCCAGAATGGTCCAGCTTATGTCGAAGAGCCGAGCCGTGCCACCCTCGGGAACCTTGGCGCTAACCCGTGCCCCCTCGGGTATCACCAGGGTGGTCAGCACGTCGTTGTTACCGTGGTCGGGGCCATAATGCTCGATGTTGCCATGGTCCGCAGTCACCACAGTGACCCACCCGTTCTCCAGGGCAACGGGGATGAACTGCTTGAGCACCTCCTCCAGCGAGAGCATCGTGGCACGACACGCCTCGAACTGCCCCGTCACCAGGTGTCCGATCATGTCCGCACCAGGGAAGTTCACAGCGATGAGATCCCACTGGGGGTTCTTCAACTCCTCAACGAGTTTGGCCGCTATCTCCGGGTGCCTCATGGCCGGCACCTTGTAGAGATCGTTGTCGCTGGCTACCCCGTCCTCCTTCCCATAGGAGGGAACGACGAACTGCGTCTCCGCAGGGGCCAGCGGCCGAGAACGGCGACCACGGGAGAAGAGCCCCATGTGCTTCTCCTTCACCCCCTCCGTAAGGAAGAGAAAACGGAACTCGGGGAGCCTCTGGCTGAGAAGATAGAGCACATTGTGCTCATGGGGCTTGTCGTGGAACACCGCCTTGAGCCCCTTGTCGCCCAGGTCCTTGTGATACTCAACCATGCCCCAGTTCACCAGGGTCTGGAACTGCCTGACCCACTGGAACCCGTCCCAAGTATCCAACTTCTTCTTCTGCGTGGCCTGCTTGGTGATGAACTCTACGTGGCCCAGCAAAGCTGCGGTGATGGGCTCCTGTCTGTCAGAGCGGAAGATGGCATTGAAGAAGACCGTCTTCTCGCCAACGGGGCGGGGATTGCCCACCACGATGGGCTCCACCGAGGGATCGTAGACCTTCTTTGCGTGGTCTTGGGCAACCATGGCCAGAGCCTCGTCGAAATTCGCCGCCTTGCGCCCAACGTTCCCCACCACGGCCTCGTATTCCACCCGAATCATGCCCCCCTTGTAATCACGGTCCATAAACTGCCGACCCATGATCCACGAGACACATTGCACCGCATCATACCGCTCCAGCTTCTCCCGCAGCTTGTGCAGGAAACCGTAGCGCCTGATTCCCTCAAGGGTCTCGAATTCCAGCGATGAACAGTAGGGCGAGTCCCTGCCGTCAAGCACCGCCTGGATCTGAAGCTGCTCTTTGGGAAGCCCCAACACATCGAAGTAGAGCTTCAAAAAGGCGTCCACATGATTCAGCGCACTGTGAACAAAGCCGTCATCGCCGAACTCGCCCGAAAGCAGCGTCTTGAAGACCACGGTGCAGCCCTCTTTGGCCAGGTTCAGGTCGGCATTGAGCTGGGCGTTGGTGAAGAAGCGCCCCGTGCGAATCAGGTCGGCGATGAACGTCGGAACCTGCTTGGCTACCGTCAAATTGAAGATCTGCTGGTGCCCCGTATCGGAGTTGCCCATAGCCTCGGGGTTCATCTCCTCGAAGCCCGAGAAGACCCCGGCGGTTCGGGTCTGAATCGTTGGATGGCCCTGCCGCAACGCAAACAGGTACGGGGTCTGCACTGTCCACGGAGCATAATGGGCGCCCTTGGCTGCTTCCATCCTCGCCTCATGAACAGCATCGGCCAACGCACTGCCGTTTGCTGCCTTGTTCAAAGCGATAATGTCACGAAGCAGCGCCCTGGCCTCAAGCCCGTTGCCGTCGGCTATAAACCGGGCGACCCCGTGAGAGACCGGCGCCATGGAGGCAATGGCCATCTCTTCCCGCCCGGCGGCCAGCTCCAACAGCGCGCTTCTGGCACCCTGTTCCAGGGCCTGCCATGCCTTGGAGCAGATTTCCCATTCGCGTTTGGCGTTCATGCCGAATCCATCCAGTACCACAACAGCGATCTTGTTTTTTGTCATCTTCAGTTCCTATTATTTATTGCCTTTCCAAGACTTCAGTTCTCTTCCGATTCCGGATGAAAGAAGTGCCATATTGCCTTTGCAGTCTCCAGGGGCAGGCCCCGAACTGCCTGCAGTTCCCCCAGGGATGCCTGAGAAACCGCCTGAAAAGAGCCAAAGTGGCGCATGAGGTCCATCCTGCGCCGGGCACCCACGCCCGGAATCTCGAGCAGCGGGCTCTTCATCGTGCGCTTCTCGCGCTTTTTGCGGTGGAAGGCCACTCCGAACCGGTGGGCCTCATCACGCAAGTTCATGAGAAAATGCATCACCTGGCCCGCCGGTTCAAGGGGCAGGGGCTCATCTTCGAACTGATTGAAGAGTCTGTCGTGGAGGAAGCCCAGGTTAGGGCGAGCTTTGGCCAGGGCGAACAAGGGCGGAGCGAAGTCGGCGCCCAGAAGCACCGGGGCCACGGCCCGAAGTTGGGGTCTGCCGCCGTCGAGGATGAGGCAGTCCGGGGGGCCGTTCTCCTCCCAGGTCTTGAGTCTGCGTCGAACCACCTCGACCATCATGGCGAAGTCGTCGGTAGCACCGCTCTTGATGTGGTAGGCCCGATACTCGGCGTTGGCTGGCTTTCCGTCACGGGCCACGGCTATGGAGCCCACGCAATCAGCTCCCTGGAAGCTGGAGATGTCCAGGCACTCCACCACTTCCGGGGGCGACTCCAGGCCCAATTCGCGTGCCACGGCTTCCAGCAGGGCTCTGCTGCTGTTGGCGTTCCGACTCTCGGTGTCGTAGACCTGAACGGCGTTTTTCTGGGCCATATCCAGCAGTGCCCTTTTTCGCCCCCGTGCGGGGGTCTCGATGCGCAGGGATTTTGCTCCGTGGTCGGCCAGCGCCGCTACAAGGCGCTCGTACCCCCGGCTATCCGCCGGCAGAAGCAGCATGGGTGGCACGTCGTTGTCCAGGTAGAACTGGTAGAGCAGCGACTCCAGGTCAACGGCCGTTGGCAGGCAAAGCGACTCGTGGAATATGGAGCGTGTTCCCACAACCTGGGACTCACGAACCATGAGAACGTAGACGGCGCCACCAAGGGGCCCCTGGTGAGTGGCCACCACATCGGCGTCCAGGTCCACTTCCAGGCGCACCAGGGGCTTGCTCCAGAGGCTGCGCAGGGACCTGAGCAGGTCTCGGTATCGGGCCGCCTCCTCGAAGCGGAGGTCGTCGCTGGCCTTGAGCATTCGCTCTTCGATAAGCTTCTGGGCCTGGCCGTGTTTGTGGCGCAAGGCCTCCATGGCCTCCTCCAGCCGCTGCCCATAGTCAGCGTTCTCTTGAGCCAGGGAGCAGGGGCCCGAACACCAGCCCATGCCGTGCAGAACGCAGGGCCGCTGGCGCTGAGAGAAGACCTGGTCCCGGCAGACCCTGATCTTGTAAGCCCGGGAGAGAAACCGGATGAACTCCCGCACCGACGAAGCCGATGGATAGGGGCCGAAGTAGGCGGCCTTGTCCCGTTTTCGCTGCCTCACGAACTCAAAGCGGGGATAGGGGTGGCCTCTGTCGACGCGCACCAGGAGAAAGTTCCGGTCGTCCTGCAGCCTGACGTTGTAGTGGGGTTTCAGCTTACGAATGAGTTGTGCTTCGAGCAGCAGCGCCTCTTTCTCCGAGGCCGTCAATACGAACTCCATGCTCCTGAGGTCGCGCAGCAGTCTGGGGATGAAGGTTCTGGTGTCGTGGAGATGCAGGTACTGGCCCACCCTGGCCTTGATGTTCACCGCCTTGCCCACATAGAGCACCCGCCCCCCGTCCCCCTTCATTATGTACACGCCGCATCCCTCGGGCTTCTCCATGCGCTCGATGGATTCCAGGTGGCTACCTTTGGGCGGCCTTTCCATCAGAGGTATCCCCACTTCCGGCGAAGGCCCCACTCCAGGGCCACAAGAAGGGCCAGCATGGCGAAGAGGGCCGGGTGCCGCCAAAGCTGGTCCAGCCGGGGCTTGTCCATCTCCAGCGTGGCACCGGGCAGGTTGAACTCGGCGCTCCAGTTGATCAGCAGCGGCACCATGGGGCGTTCCAGTACGGGCCGAAAGGCCTCGGCCAAGCGCTGGGCAAAGCTCTTGTGACGAGGCTCCACGGCCACAATGGCCCGAGAACCCTGGCCCCCACCCGAGCCCTCCCCCGATTCCAGCCTTGCCTCCACACTCCACGCCCCGGCACCCACGGGAGGCAGCACAACCACGGCACAGCTGCCCAGGAACTCGCCGGCACGCTCAAGCGCCATGGGGGACTGCGACCCCAAGGCGTCTATCCACTTCGCCTTGACCAGCACCTTCTTTCCCTTCAGCCGGTTGCTGGTAACGCCCCGGCCGCACACCTGCACCGCCGTCTCCGCACCCACCAGAGCCGGGGAGGTCGTCGCCGCCACCTCAAACTCCTGAGAACCCGGCGCCCACGAGAGCCAGTCCACTATTCCACTCATGAACCCACGATATACCAGCATGCTCTGACTGTCAGGCTTGGGTGGAAAGGCCCACCTCCAGAGCGAATCCGTGGCCACCAGCCCCACCCTGCCCTCACCGGCCCCGCCTACCACAACCAGCGGATACTCCACGGCATCGGCGCCGGCTACTGCAACCTTCACCTTAGCCAGAACCTCGGCGCCCTCACGCACAGAGCCCAACGGGTTCAATGCTGCCAGAGCCGGCAGTTCGGCCCCATCTGGAGTCTCACCCTCGTTGAAGAGAGAGACCGTGGCGGGATGCCATCGTCCAGCACCGCTCCAAATCACTTCGAAGCTGCCGGCCAGATAATCCCCCAGCGCATCCGAGGCCTCCAGGTCCACAGGCAGCACCTCGGCAACGGCCGTGGCTTCCAACAGACCGGCCCTGAACGCCTGGTCACCACCTACCACAAGCAGCGCCCCCCCCGAACGAACAAACTCGGCAAGCTGTCGGGCATGCTTCTCTTTCACCAGAAAGTAGGTCCCCAAAGGGAAGTTCTGCAGCACTACAAGGTCGAAGTTGCCCAACTCATCCAAGAATATGTCGTCGATGGGGAATGGAATCAGCGAGAGTTCATCCCGGCCGTGCGGAGCAAAATCCTCGGCCTCAACCATTAAGAAGAACGACACAAGGTCTGCCCCGGGCAACGAAGTGAGAAACTGCCGCATGAAACGCACATCCCACGAGGGGCGCCCCGCCACATGCAGCACCCGCAGCGAATCCCGTGTGGTTGTCAGCGAGAAGACACGCATGTTGTTCTCGGGAACCAGATCCCCACCCTGAGGCTCCACTGCCACTCGCCAGGCAGAGACCCCAAGACGGGTCGGCGTAACAGAAACCGCCAGTTGCTGACGCCCCGGCTGCAGCACCACCCGCTGCACGTCGCTGGCCACAGCCTCCCCATCCTCAACAGGGCTCACCAGCACCTGCGCATCCACCGTCGCACCGTCGTTGACCACATCAACAAGCACCTTCGTGCTGCTCTTGATGAAAGCCATGGGCGGCACTATTACGGACTCCAGGTATATGTCCCCAGAGGCATCCCACTGGGGCGGCTGCGAGTATGCCAATGGAGGCACAAGCCCCAACAACCGCTCGGGGTCCACGGGATGCACAACCTTCTTCGTGAAGCTCTCGGGTAACGTCCAGAGCACCCGCTCCAGGGAGACAAGCCCGGGCTGCAAGATCAACAACGCCAGCGTCGTCAACACCAGCGCCCGCAGCCCCGACAACAACAGCCCCCGTCCCCACCCCGCTGCCCGTACGTAAGAGACTCCAAAGTAGCCAAGCGCCAATAACACAACACAAAGCAGCGCCAAACCAGCCAGAGAGACCGGCTCCACCCCGAAAACCAACTCTGAATCCCCAAACCTCAAGCTCTCTCCCATACAATCCGCTGAACACTCGGTCCACGAGCACCCACGACGAGACTATTGTCCGTCGTCCACGGGCAAACGCCAGTTTCTCTTCGACTTCAAATAATCCATATGAATACGATCATCCTTATAATCCAAACATAGGGCATAAAGCAATATATTAACTCCAAGCCTGATGGCATCCTCCCGCTGCTGCTCTCCTCCAGGCACCACGTCTCGCCGGTATTGGCCTTCGCTATTACGTTCAAAAGCAGCAAGCATGTCATTGTAAGTGATGATTATGGCGTAACGGCCACCGTAGGAGACGGCAAAGAGATCTTCCACCAGTCGGGTTCTGCCCGGGGCGTAGGTGACTCTATAGAAAGTTCGGTAAAGCACACTGGACTTGGGCACACGCTCAACCTGAGCTCCGGGGAGAATCGCCGAAACCAGTCCGTCCAGGGCCAGCTTGGCCTGCTCGATGTGAGCAGCGCCCCCTGTCCAATCCAGCACCAGGGTGCCGCCGCTGCGCAGCCACTGCCCCAGCACCACGGCCTCCTCTCTTTTCAGGGTGGGCAGATCTGAGGCGAGGGGCCAGAAGACCAGGGGATACGAGTAGAACTGCTCCAGCGACGAGAGGCTCTTCTCCATGGCAAGGGCCTCGACGCTGGTTCTAACCAGGATCTCCGATGCCAGCGTGCTCATGGCCGAGGCGTGCACAGGTTGGGCCGGCGAGTACCATGCAAGCGATACAACGGTGCCGCCTTGCTGGGCCGTGGCCGCAGCGGGCGAGAGCATCGCCGCAACCACGGCACCCCATAGAATGCAACTCCTCAGGAACAGGCACTTGCCCATGATTCACTCCCACCAGACCAGAAGGCTGTAGGCCCCGGAAGAGATTCCCGACGCAACCCTGACATACAAAGGGCGATCCTCATGCCGGTAGCTCAGACTCGCTTTATCGCCGGTGCGCTGCGCCAAGGCAAGAAGCTTTCTATCGTCCCACAGCTCCAGGGTGCATTCAGCGCAACCCACATCGAAAGAGCCCGTGACCTTCACGTCGCTTCCCGAGGCACCATTGAGGAGATACCAATCCTCTTCGGGGGTGCAGAGCGTAGCGTGGGTAACTGCGACGGGGTCTGGTCCAACGGATGTGGCATCGCCGCTCCAGCCGTCGGGTTCAGCCGCATCCCAGCGACACTCTTCGTCGGGCCAGGCAACGGCAACTCCCATGGCATAGTCCACGGCCCAGGGGTCAAGGTTCTCTACCCACAGAAGATGTGGCCCAGCCTTACCCACCGCACACCGTGTCCACTCCCCGGCACCCCCGGCAACGTTGCACACCAACTCCCCGTCTGGGTCCAGCAGGGCCCCCCCGAGGGTCCCCCAGAGCATCAGCTCAACCACTTCCCAACCGTTAAGCTTTAGCCGGAACCAGTCTTCCGACTGGGGGCAGAGCACCAGGCCCCCCCACACGCCGGGCACCAGGGCAGCGGCATCCTGACTTCGCCCATTAGGCGCAAGGTAGTCGTCGTTGCAGTAGTGCTCCTCGGGATACCAGGCCACGTCGAGCACGTAAGCAGAAGCGTCGGTTCCTGCACCTGCTACCCGAAGAAGCACCCCCCCGTGGTACCCCGCTGTTCCACGAATCAGCCGCGCCCCGCCCTCTTTGGCCGTGCCCGACGAGTACGCCAGCGGTGTCAGGTCATCCTCAGTGAGCAACTCCATGGTCAGCTCTTTGCCCTGGTCCATGGGCCAGATGCGAATATCCACAGCACTGTTGGCCGGCGGGTCCAGCCGATAGTAGTCAACCTCACCCGGGCAGAGCGTCAGGCCCAGGTTCACACCGGGCAGCAGCGCCACGGCCGTTTGGGGCGTTTCGTTGGGCTCCAGGGCATCCTCCTCGCAGGCCGGGTGCCCCACAAGCAGTTCCAGCGACCACGTTTCTCCCTGCGCTCTATCCGAGGCAATAGTCACCACGACCCCATCTTCACCGCCACAAGCCACAGTTTCCACGCCGGGGCACGAAGCCTCGACGCTCTCGGCGCCGGCAGTCAAGGTCAGCCCCACTCCCCCGCCCTCTGCAGCCAGGCACTGCACCGTCGCATACCCATCGCTACACGGGATCTCCAGAACATCAGGGCGGCCGGGGCAACTGCGTCCTCCGTACCACATCGCCCCCTCTCCAACATCCATGGACTGTGTCGGCGGATCGAAGCACCCCTCCACCAGCCCCTCGGGCCGAATCGAGAAGAGCAGGGTGCCCTTGGCCGGAACCCTCATGGTATCGCATGGTCCGGCGGGCAGTGGCGCCTTGCGGGTCAACTCGTAATAGTAGTGGATCATCTCGCCGGCCACGGTCCCCGCAGATTCAACAACCCCCTCGAAGCGCCCGCCGGGCGCCCCGGAGACCATGGCCACCTCCACAAAAGGGCCCGAGAACTCCCTGGACCAGAAGAGGGTCAACCCGACACTCTCCGCCGGTGCTCCCGTCACCCTTGCTCCCACCCCGATTTGCCCTGCATCAACGTTCTCATACGCTACATCGTCCTGAACATAATCGTGCAACTGATAGGGCAGGCCCCGGCATCCGCTCTGGAACTCTCCACGGATGATGAGCGGCACCTCGTGTTCAACCTCGTAGAGCAGGCCCCCGGAAACCTCCGAATCGCTTCCCGAGAACCCCGAGGCCCTCACCCGCAGAAGCCAAAGCCGCTTCTCATCAATCTGTTCATCGGTGGGACGCCAGAAGAAGTAGGCGCTCTTGCTCCCCGTCCGTTCCAGGTAGCTTCCAGCGGGCCCATCCAGCATGGAGATCTCGACCCTGGCTGCCTCGTCATCCTTAACTACCAGCGGGAATTCGAAATAGGATGCCGCAGAGAGGTCAAGCACGTACCCCGGAGCGTTCACGAACACGGGCCCCCGTGGGTTATTGACGACAACGAGCACCTCCGCCGAATCCCTGCGCCCCTGGCTGTCCTCTACCCAGAAGGTCAACCCATAGCCAACCCCCTCCCCCCCCGGCTCTCCAGCATCGGCCACGGTGGGTGTCCAACTGAAAACCGCAGCAGAGTCGCTAACCTGGGACCACTCAGCCGACGCCGGCCGATCGTCGTTCACAAAAAACGTGTAAGGCCCCGCCCCACTGCCCGCCACCACCGTGACAACAAGAGAGAGCCGCTCTCCAACAGAGACCGTCCTATCCCCCAAAGGCGATAGCCGAGGCCCCCCCCCGGGCCCCCCCCCAGAACACCCCACCGCCCAAAGGTTCGCCCCAAGAGCCACAACCACCAAAGCTAACCAAAATAACGACCGCAACCCCCAACCTCCAACGCAACCCTATCACATCCAAAGAAAGAAGTGCACCTCCCCCCTATCCCCCGCCCCGTCCAAAAGGTCCGAATCGTCCGCGTCCAAATGGTCCGAATCGTCCGCGTCCAAATAGTCCGAATCGTCCAAGTCCAAATAGTCCGAATCGTCCGCGTCCAAATAGTCCGAATCGTCCGCGTCCAAAAGGTCCGAATCGTCCGCGTCCGAATAGTCCGAATCGTCCGCGTCGGAACCCGCCCCGGTGGGGGTAACATCAGCCGTTCGACAAGCTCACGGCGCGCCCCCAAACCCCCAGGCAAGCTGGGGGCTTATAGCTCCAGGTTTCTGTATTTAGCTATTTTGTTTATATATCGCCCCTAAACTTCTTGGCAATGCGCACCAAAGAAACCGTGTAGCTATACCCCCGTCCAGCTTGCCTGGAAGGGGGCTAGGGGGAAGGCGCGCCGTGAGCTTGTCGAACGGCTGACGTGACCCACACCGAAGTGCTGCTTCGGGCCAACCTCAGCCACCTGCCCCCCCGGGGCAACTTGTTAATATCAATACGGATCACGGGGGCCCAGGCAAGCTAGGTGGGAGATGGTCCGAAAGGTCAGCGTCCTAACTCCGCCCCCCCACCAAAAAAAGTCCACCCCACCCCACCATTTTCTTTTTTTCCGTCTTGACACCCACCCCGATTGGCGCTAATGTCCCCGTCGCTGTTGCAGTTCGACAGTGTGACAACACGGTAGTTGGTATTCGGGGATCGTCTAACGGCAGGACAACGGGTTCTGGCCCCGTCAATCGAGGTTCGAATCCTCGTCCCCGAGCCACCAAGGCCCATTAGTCTAATTGGTCAGGACGCCGGCCTCTCAAGTCGGTAGAACGGGTTCAAGTCCCGTATGGGCCGCCAGAAAAAGGCGCTTCCGCAGCAGCGGGAGCGCCTTTTGTGCTTTAAGCCCACTGCCCACTGCCCACTTCACTCTTAGGGATTTCTTGTCCGGGTGCGCTCCTGTGGCCCGCTCTTTTCGCTCCCGTGGCCCGCTCTTTTCGCTCCCGTGGCCCGCTCTTTTCGCTCCTGTGCCCCTCTCTTCCCGCTCCTGTGCCCCTCTCTTCCTGCTCCTGTGCCCCTCTCTACTTGCTTCAGAGGTCGCAGTACCTGATTCCCGTTCTCTTCGAGGCCAGGTCTATCATTCGGGCAGCGATGCGGTTGGCGTCGGCTATGAGGCGTGGGACGTCGGTGGTAACCAGCAGGCCTTTGTCCACGACGACCTTTCCGTTGACGATGGTGTACTCGGCCCGCCCGCGTCCCCACGACATGAACTGCGCTGCTGCGGGATCGTGCATGCCACCGGCAATTCCCAGGTCGTCCAGCGCGAAGGCCGCCAAATCCGCTGCCTTGCCCACCTGCACCGTGCCGATGTCCTCTCGGCCCAGCACCCTTGCGCCGCCCACGGTGGCCATGCCGATGACGTCCATGGGCTTCATGCGGTCGACGCCGGTCACTACTCGGTGCACCAGCAGCGCCTGGCGCATCTCCATCATCATATTGGAGCAGTCATTAGATGCGCTGCCATCGACGCCCAGCCCCACCGGCACGTTTCGGTCCAACATCTCGGGCACCCGGGCAATACCGGATCCGAGCCGGAGATTCGAGGATGGGCAATGCGCTACCCCGGTCTGCGTTCGAGCCAGAATGTCCAGCTCTTCGTCGTTGAAGTGCACCCCGTGGGCATACCAGACGTCGTCCCCAATCCAGTCCAGTGAGGCCATAAGTTCCAGCGGGCGCTTTCCGTACACGCTGATGCAGTAGTCGTCCTCGTCGTGGGTCTCGGCAAGATGGGTGTGCAGTTGAACCCCCGGGGTCTGGCGGGCCAGGGCCGCAATGTCCTTCATCAAGCCCTCGGTGACCGAGAATGGAGAGCAAGGGGCCAAGCCCATCCGCAGCATGGAGAACTCCGACTGGTCGTGATACTGCTCAACCACACGCTCGCAGTCCCGAATGATCTCCCCCTCGGACTGCACAACCTCGTCGGGGGGCAGGCCCCCTTTCGAGCGCCCTCGGCTCATGCTGCCGCGGGTGGGATGGTGCCTGACTCCAAGCTCCCTGGCCGCTTTGATGGTCTCGTCCAGAAGTTCCGCCGGCTGGTCCACGGGGAAGCAGTAGAAGTGGTCGGCGATGGTGGTGCATCCAGAGAGCAGCAGCTCCCCGTAAGCGACCATGGCACCGGTGTAAACGGCGTCGGGTTCCAGATGGCGCCATATCTCGTACAGCCCCACAAGCCAGTCAAAAAGCTTCGCATTGGCCACGTAGGGCACGCAGCGCTGCAGCGCCTGGTTGCAGTGGTGGTGGGTGTTCACGAATCCCGGGTAGACCACCAGGTTCCTGCCGTCGATGATGCGCTCGGTAACCCCGGCCTCCAGTCCCTGGCCAATCTCCGTGATGGCCGGCCCTGCGATTCTAACGTCCACGTTCTTCAGGACCCTTCTGGCGCTATCCATGGTGACCAGTGTATGAATATTTCTTATGAGTAACCCAGACATTATCAACCTCCAAATGGGCGCATCCGTCGCAGCGCCAACCCACGGGCTGGCCGTCGCACGCCGGATTGACCATCATAGGGGGGTGTAAGACGCAATTCAATGGAAAGTGGCAGACTCTTGGCCTATCATGCCCCCCGCCCGGGCCCATGGCTTCTCGCTAAGCCCCCCCGGAAAGAGATTGTTCACAGGTTTTGGCCTGTGAGCCAGTGGGAGGTTATCCGTGTTGCGAACTCCTCGTGCTGTGGTGGTAGTGCTCTTTGTTGCCCTGGGCCTCCTGGCCTGCGACGGACCAAAAAATCGTGCCTTCCGGGCCGGCGAGGCCTCAGCCTGGATCCCCATCGCCGTAGCCCAGGCAGCGCTGCCTGCTGAGGCGATGCCCACAGACCCGGCGGCCACAGACCCGGCCGCTACAGACCCCGGTCTGAGCGCAGAGGGCAACTCAGTAGAGCTGCCACCCGAAGATACCACCGCCCCTGCCGCTGCCCGGGAGAAGCCCAAGAAGGCCAAAGAGAGGGCCAGCGAGGAGCTGCCTGCCCCCGCTCCGGTGCTTGCCCAGCAGTCCAAAGAGCTGATCATGAACCACAAAGACCCCAAGAGCCTGCTTCCCGTGGAGGTTGAGGTCTGGTCTGCACGAGAGTATCCCAACGAGATGCAGCTCTCTACCAGCGTCGACTTGATGGTAAACACAAAGGGTTTTGATGAGGTTTTTTACGATCATCCTTTTATCGCTTCAGATACGCCACTATATCCAATCTTCAAGCGTGTTGTGGCCAACGACCACAAGCGGCACAACCACGACATGAGAGACGGCCTCATGCTTCCCGCTCCGTCGACCTTGACGGTGGCCATGCCGCCCTTCGTGGGCAGGACCCTTTCGTTCTCTTATTGCACGCTGGATGGGGTCTTCAAGAGTGGAAAGAAGCAAAAGCATCTGGACCTGAAGTGGTCCCTGGTGACCCCCGAGGGAACGGCTCCGCTGGAGACAACCTTCACCACGGTGAGCCTGGGAAAGGATCCGAAGTGCACGGCGTGGACAGAGGTACGCATCGCGGTGCCGGATTCAGGCAGCAAGGCCGAGGTGAAGTTGGAGTTGGCGCCCAGGGGAGAGGCTGATGCCAGCGCCTCGCAGGCCCTGGTGCTTGGCAACATCGTCGTGCTGGCCCGCCTTGAGGACCAAACCAAAGCCGACTCACTCTCCAAGCGCCTTGGCACCCCCGCTGCCCCCAACATCGTTGTCGTCTTCCTGGATGCTGCCCGAGGCGACTGTGTTGGGCCCACCAACACCACCTTTCCTTCGGTGACGCCCACGGTGGACGAGTTGGCCAAAGAGGGGGTCACCTTTACCAGGGCCTTCTCAATGTCGAACCAGACCAGGCCATCCATCACGGCCTTCTTGCAGTCCCAGCACCCCACCGTGGGCGGCTTCCACAGTCGCAGTTGGAAGCTGAAGCCCAAGGTCAGGGCCGACTATTATGCATCGGATCCTCCGCTGCTTCCTCGACTGCTGGAGAAGGCGGGGTTCCTCACGGCCAGCGTGGGCAGAAACCACTTCCAGTACGGGGTCAACGACATGGCCTTCGACCCGGGCTTCGAGCTTATCTGGGACAACAGGGTAAGTCAGACCGATACAGTGAATATAATCAACCGCTCAATCGAGTTTCTAAAAGACAACAAAGATAGAAAGTTCTTTTTGCAAATAAATATTTCTCCCACGCATCAGCCCTACACTCCGCCTGAGAAGTACAAGGAGTGGACGTTGAAGCGGTTGAGGAAGACGCCAAAGCCGCCGGCCAGGAAGGACTACCTTGGCGAGCTCTATTATGCGGACCAGGAGGTGGGGCGGTTCATCAAGGCTATGAAGGAGTTGGGGCTGGACAGCAGGACGGTGATTCTCATCACGGCCGACCACGGCGAGACGATGCACAACGACCACTCGTGCTACTCCGAGGTCTTCAAGACTATATGCCATACTTCTCATGGCTTGACTCTTTATGATGAGGAGATTCACGTACCACTGATCTTCTGGGCGCCATTTCTGGATGGGTTCAAGCCTCAGGTTCGCCACAACGTGGTCTCTCAGCTCAACGTGGTGCCCACGCTGCTGAACATGGTGGGCTTACCGGCGTGGGAGCGGAATCTGGGGCGATCCATGGTCTCGGATTTCCGTGGGGAGCAGCTTCCGGACGAGGAGATCTATGTTGAATCCCGGCTCTCCAGCGGGGTCCGGATTGGCGATTGGAAGTACATTCTGCATCACAAGAGCGACGACGCCCGCACCCCAGCCTGGAAGAGCGGTGGGGCCACGGATCAGGAGTTGTACGATCTGAAAGCGGATCCCAACGAGACCAAGAACCTCATTGCCGACAAGCCCAAGGTTGCGGCCAAGCTGCGAGAGGCCCTCAAGCGGCTGCGAACCGGGTTCCAGGAGAGAGAGGCAGCATCCCGAGGGGTAACGTGGGGGCCTGCCGCAGGGTCCAAGGAGGCCGTGGGGGCTGAGTCGGGGTCTGGCAGCGGTGAGCAGAAGAACGATGGTGAGTCCCCAACGCAGGGGACTGGAGAGCCTCAGGAGAGCACCGGCAACCAGGGCCAGGGCGACCAGGGCCAGGGGCAAAAGGAGGAGGGCCAGGAGCAGAAAGGCGAGGGCCAGGAGCAGAAAGGCGAGGGC
>CAZQHM010000104.1:0-16045 GCA_964593355.1 uncultured Myxococcales bacterium | reverse complement strand
GCGCAGAACAGCCTGGTTGCGGCCTGAACATGGAACCGGATCCAGTGGGTCGGACGATTCGGACCTTCAGGACGCGGACGATTCGGACTATTGGGACGGGGAGGGGGCCTTAAGGGGATGGTTACCTGGGTGGCGAGGATTGCTGTTGGCCTGTTGGGCCGATGATGCTATTGTTTGCGGAGGAGTTGAGATGCTGAATCGAGATACAATATTGGCCATCCTCAGGCAGCAGGAAGATGTGCTCCGAGCGCGGCACAAGGTGAGGGCCATCGGGCTGTTCGGGTCCTATGTGAGGGGCCAACAGATGGCCCGCAGTGATGTGGACCTTTTGGTTGAGTTCAGCGAGCCGGTCAGTCTCATTGAATTCTTGCGTCTTGAGTATTACTTGACAGAGATCATAGGCCATAAGGTGGACTTGGTCGCCAAGACTGCGCTTAGGCCCAGCATAGGTGAGCGCATATTAGACGAGGTTGCCTATCCGTGAGGGGTAAGCAGAGGATAGTTAGGGACTACCTGGTGGACATTCTGGATGCTGCCAGGGCAGTGGGTGAGGAGGTCGTAATGTCTCTAGAGAGAATTATTCATGAGATGCCTTATGACGGCGAGCAATGACAGACAGAAGATAAGCATTATCGCATGGTTCATGTCACATACTTGCCTGGCTGCCGTGAGAATGGTAGTATATTCTAATGGACGCCGCTGCTTAGTTCGATCGGCCGGCGTATACTAACACATGCTCCTTCTGGGCCGGAGACTCACACCATGACCATTGCGCACGAATCACCGGATACTGTCGCTCTTCGTGACCGCTTCACGGGGTGTTTGCTTGGCTTGGCCTGCGGCGATGCCGTGGGCACCACGCTGGAGTTCATGGCCCCCGGGACGTTTCGGCCCATTACGGACATGGTTGGTGGAGGGCCCTTCAGGCTGGCGCCAGGCCAGTGGACCGACGATACCTCCATGGCTCTGTGCCTTGCCACCAGCCTGCTGGAGCGTGGCGGATTCGATGCCGCTGACCAGATGGAGCGCTACTGGCGCTGGTATGCAGAGGGGTACCTGAGCTCAACGGGGCGCTGCTTCGATATTGGAAATGCCACCCTCCAGGCGTTGCGACGTTTTCACTCCACCGGGGAGCCCTTTGCCGGCTCTACAGACCCAAACAGCGCCGGCAACGGAAGCATCATGAGGCTGGCACCCGTGCCCATGTACTTCTACGGCAATGGCCAGTTGGCCCTGGAGATAGCAGCGCTGTCGAGCAAGACGACCCATGGAGCGCCCGAGTGCGTCGATGCATGCAGGCTGTTTGGCGCCGTGCTGCTGGGCGCCTTGAAGGGTCGCAGCAAAGAAGAAATCCTGCTGAACCATGGAATCCGAGACCTCTGCTCCCCGGGGCTGCAGGGGATAGCGCTTGGGGCCTACCTGACCAAGCCGGTCAGCGAGATTCTGGGCAGCGGCTATGTTGTGAAGAGCCTGGAGGCCAGCCTCTGGTGCTTTGCCACTACCAGCAACTTCGAATCGGCGATTCTTGCCGCAGCCAACCTCGGCAACGACGCCGATACAACCGCAGCCATCACGGGCCAGGTTGCCGGTGCCTTCTACGGTGCTACCGGAATCCCGAAGGGCTGGCTGGAGCGGCTGTGCATGGGCAAAGAGATCGAAGGTCTGGCAGAGGGGCTGTTGAGGGGCGCTTCAGCGTGACCGGGTGCGGTGAACGGAGTCAGTCTAGCCGCCAACTCTGTGCAACCCGGACAGTAGTAGTGTATGGCTCTGGCGGACGGAGGGTTCATGGTCAACGGGTTTGCTGTACGCATACGTGGGCTTGGCTGGCGGGCGTTGCCCTTGGGGCTGCTGACGCTGATGGCCGGTGCCGGCGGGCTGGTGGCGCTGTTTGCGTTGAAGAACTTCTCCTCTCAGGTGCGAGACCAGTTCGAGGCGGCCCCTGGGGCAGGCAGTTATGTAGCGTTGATGGGGGCCATGCTGGTGCTGGTGGGAGTCTGCGCTGCCGGGCTCTATTTGTCTTGGGCCGGAGTGGATGCGGTTCGGCGAGGCAGGAGAAATGGGCAGTAGTCAGTGCAGACCAGGACGGAGAACCGGGCCGGAGAACCGGGACGGGCGTCCCCAAATCCTCTCCCCAAATCCCTCTTGCCAGCCGCTACTTCAAGCACGAACAGTGGCTGGAGATGAGGGCCGTGGCATCGTCGCTCGTGTCGATGTAGCCGGCGAGGGGGTGCTCTCGTCCACCAAAGCTTGTCCGTGGTCCCCCTGTTCGTCCCACCAAACCTCTTGACCGTCCTGGGAACGCCCCGTATATACAAAGTAGAAACATCCGGCGGGAGGCTACGATATGAATGCGAAGGTTCAGCGGTGGGGAAACAGCTTGGCCATACGGGTGCCTGCAAAACTTGCCTCTGCGCTTGGTCTCCACGCCCATTCGGTTGTGAGTCTGCAGATTGTGGACGGGCAGCTTGTCGCCACGCCTGTGGCGGAAACGGGGCCCACCCTTGATGAGCTGCTGTCGGCCATAAACGAGAGCAATCTGCATCCGGCTATGGATGAAGCAGAGCCAATGGGGAGAGAAGAATGGTAGGGCAGGCCGACCGTTACGTCCCGGACCGTGGAGACCTGATCTGGCTGACTTTCTCGCCTCAAGCAGGCCACGAGCAAGCGGGTCGCAGGCCAGCTCTGGTGGTGTCGCCAAAGGCCTACAACGGCAAAGTGGGTCTTGCTCTCTGCTGCCCCGTGACATCCAAGGTGAAGGGATATCCGTTTGAGGTGGTGCTGCCTGCGGGGTTGTCCGTGGAAGGGGCCGTGCTCTCCGACCAGGTCAGAAGTCTGGATTGGGAAGCCAGGCAAGCCAAGTTCATCCAGCGCCTGCCCGCAGAGCATCTGGCCCACGTGCAAGAGAGGTTGGTGCTGCTGATGCGGGGGTAGCGTGGCTGCATAGCTCCTGGCCAACACCCAGGCGCATATCTGAACGGTGGTTAGACTTGCTTCGGAGTGCCGGCTCTTACGAAATGGACACGGTGTGCAACAGGCTTCTGGGCACCGCAGTGGCGCAGAGCACGACAAACAGCCCACGGTCACCCAAGCGCTCCAGAGACAGATACCCCTCCACCGAGGCACCCCGCAGATAGACAAGCCCTGCCGGCTTGAATGGCGGTGTGCAGGGAAAGACTATACGGTGACTACAGGGGGAGGGAATCCTGTTGAATGGGCTGGCCCAAACGCTACAATGGGCCTGTCAGGGGGAGAGATGGATCTTACCAAACATATTGCCTTTTGGCGGATGGGAGCTGCGGAGGACTTCGACGTTGCTATAAGGCTAATCGCGGAGAATCGCATCAGGCACGGACTATTCTTCCTTCATCTGGCTGTTGAGAAGGAGCTTAAGGCTCTATATGTTGAGCAGCAGACAGCACCTGCTCCTCGAACCCATAACCTTGTCAGACTGGCCCATGATGCCGGTGTTGCGCTGGAGCCGGACTTGGTGTCTGTACTTGCCGAGGTGAATCTCTACTGTCTTGAGGGGCGGTACCCCGACTGTTGGGCCGACCCTCCCAACGAGGTTGCGGCCAAACGTTTGCTGGAAGGGGTGAAGGAGGTGCAGAAATGCCTTCGCAGGAACTGCTGAACACGCTGGGGCGGTATGCTCGGGCGTTGGAGAGCCGTGGCATCACTGTCTCCTTTCTAGTGCTCTTCGGATCCCACGCCAGGCACGAGGCCACTGAAGAGAGCGATGTTGATGTGGTTGTCGTCTCACCCCGTTTCGACCAGGAGAGAACTCGGTCACTGCAAGTGGTGCTGTGGCAGGTGGCAGCGGAGATTGACGTCAGAATTGAGCCAATCCCTTGCGGCCATGCTGAGTGGCAGAACCCCGATGGCTCAAGGCCAATCCTTGACTCAGTGCATTGGGATGGGCAGTACATCCGAGTAGACGCCGTCGCTTAGTTCGATTGACCGGCGAATATCCTCACAATCTCCTTCTGAACCGGAGAATCACACCATGACCATCGCTCACGAATCTCCTGCAACTGTCGCTCTTCGTGACCGCTTCACGGTGTGCTTGCTTGGCCAGGGGTGCGGCGATGCCGTGGGCATCACGCTGGAGTTCGTGGCCCCGGGGACGTTTCGGCCAATTCGATAGGTCTGGCAGAGGGGCTGTTGAGGGGCTCTTCGCTGTGACCGGGTGCCCGCTTTCCGCCGCCCTCAGCCCACCACCAGGCTCCACGCCGTCAGCTCCCGAAAGCGCTCTTGCGCCTTCTCGATTATCGACTGGTCGAGCGTCGCTGCAATCACCACTTTCACAGATTTGATATGGGGCAGGACGCTTGGCAAACCCGCACAGGGGGCGTCGGCCGGGAGGCAGGAGATGGCCGCCTGCTGCAACTCCTGAGGGGCATAGCTGGTACCCACCTGGATGCGGCGCCCAATCTGGTCGGACAACTCCTCCAACTGCGAGGCCAGACGCTGGCCGGCCTCGGGGGTGATGAACCTCACCTCAACAAAGGAGCCCACATGGTCACTCTTGAGGCTGGCCTTCAGCACCGGCGTAATGGTGCCTGACAGCGACTCTTTTATGATGGCATAACAGGCGTTGATCTCCATGGGGCCGTGGCGTGAGAGCGTCCTGCCCACCGTCGATGCTGCTCCGGGCTTGTGGTCCAGGAAGAGCTTGTATCCGGTCTGCTCCATCACCGCCTCTTCCAGCGGCTGAATCTGGTCCTCTGGTGGCATTGGGTCAACCTTGCACTTCACGGCACCTTGGCCCAAGTCCAGCCCTGCCTTGACCACCGTGGTTACCTCTTGAACAATGACCGTCACACGGCGCAGCACCTCGGCCTGGTTGGGATTGTGGTCCATGGCGAAGGTCCACTTGGTCTCCTCCTCCAGCTTCTGCATCAGCTCTGTGAACTGCCTGGCCGCCACTCTGGGAAGGTCGAAATGGAGCACGCAGTGGTTCTTGTCGAAATAGAGCGCAGCCCTGCGCAGCCCCGACCCCGGCGGTAGAAGTTGCTCTACCCTGGCACTCACCCTGGCCTGAGGCCATGGCCCCAGGGCCTGCTGCTTTAGCTGCGACGCAACGGAATCCGGCAGTACCAGCCACAGGTCCGGCCGCCTCAGCTCGGGGTTCTTGAAGTCCAGGGCCTGGTCCAGCAGCAGCGGCAGGTGTGTAAGTTCCTGTTCGCCCCAATTGCCCGGCCCAAACCAGCGATCCAGGATCAGGCTCATGGGAATGGGGCGGTTCTCCAGCCGCTCACGCCGGAGCACGGCTGCCACCTCTGCCAGGGCCTCCACAGTTAGCGGCCGGCCGTTGCTCAGGGGCTTTGGTGGTGGTCCAATTCGCCGAGCGGCGCCCGGCCGCAGATCAAGCACTTCGCCGTTCACCGGCACATGCACAGAGGCGCCTTCGACTCTCTGCGCAAGCCACATTCGGGCCTCCTGGTCTCCGTGCACCAGCACCACATGTTCAGGAGCCGTTCTGCGAATCAACTGCAGCAACTGATTCCCGTCGGCGTGGGCGCTCAAACCGTACGTCGTTATCTCGCAAGCCACCTCAACGCTGCCTCCCTGCACCATCAATGTTCGGCTTTGGCCCTGGGCCATCTCTTGAAGGCGCCGGCCTGGGGACTCCTCGTCCTGGTAGCCCGTGAGCGAGATGCAATTGGCTTCGTCCAGGGCCAGCTTGCGTGCAAAGTACTGCGAGGGACCGCCCGTCAGCATGCCCGAGCTTGAGACGATGATGCACGGAGGCCCCGAGAGGATCTCGTCCCGCTGGGCCGTGCCGCCCGTCACGGGCTGAACGTAGGGCGACGGCCCGAAGAAGGGGTTTCCGTGTTTCTCACTGAGCTTGCGGGCGAAGCGAGGCAACTCACCAGAGTACCTGTTGTAGCTGCCACACACCTCTCGAACGAGGCCATCGGCCCACACGGGAACGGGCGGCAGTCCGCTCTTCTGCATGGCGTGAATCAGTATGAGCAGCAGCTCTTGCGAGCGCCCCAGGGCAAAGGCCGGGACCAGCATCTTGCCGCCTCGCCCCACCACCTCTTGCGCCTTGGCCAGGAAGCGGTTGACCTCGGTCTGGCGGTCGCTGTGCAGCCTGCCGCCGTAGGTCGATTCGGTGACCACGCAGTTGAAGGATTCGGCGGGGGGAACCATGCCCAGCACGGTCATCTGTTCATCGAGGCTTACGTCGCCGGTGAACAGGATCTTCTCGGATCGGCACCAGAGGGCGACCATGGCAGCGCCCATGATGTGGCCGGCGGGCATGAATCTGATGGAGGTTTCTTCCTGAGGGCCGACCCGTACAGTTGCTCCGAAGGGCACGGTAATCATGGCCGAGAGCATGGATTGCACCGCCTCGGGGGGGTAGAGCGGCAGTTCCTGCTCTTGGGCCAGCTTCTGGTCCATGACCCTCAAGGCGTCACCCAGCATCACCCGCACGAGTTCTTTGGTAGCGGGCGTGCAGTATATTGGCACCTTGGTCATGGCGCTGTGCAGCAGGGGCATGGCACCGCAGTGGTCCAGGTGGGCGTGGGTAAGTACGATGGCATCTACAGGCTTGTCACCAATACCGGCCAGATCAGGCAGCGCCGACCCCGACGAGCCCATACGAATCCCGCAGTCCACCACCAGCCGTGTCTGGCCAACCTCCACCAGGGACATGGAGGCCCCAACCTCGTTGCCTCCGCCCAGCATGTGTATGCGCATTGATTCTCCCCAAACGTGATTCCTGCCCAACCGGACGCCAAGGTTTGTAACTCAATCGGAGCCTGGATGCTACGCCAGAGATCTGCCGTTACGCACCGAATACCGCTGGCGGGCCTTTAGGGTGGCCGAAGGAAATCTGGGGACAATTCCGCCAAGTAAGCTAATCAAAAGAGGATCGCTTATGTTGCCGTGATGGCGGCAACTGATGGCTGAAGGGCGGCTTGTTTGCCTCGGCGATGATGCTAAATAGGCCCAAATTACCGCTTTAGAGGCAAATGTCCTTGTTGGGGACCATTCGGGGCCTGAGTTTCCTGGCAAGGTAGCGCTGTCTGGAGGTTCTTTTGCTATTCAGCGGTGCGACTCTCTCAGAGCCTTGCAGCACAGGTCAGTCGTGGATTGCTCATGAGCCAGGAGCACGAACCAAAGCGCCACCGAGGCAAGACTAATGGGAAGTGGGCACACTTGACATCGTTGGCCTGATGGGAGATATTTACCGTTATAGCGGCTAATGGCGCCGCTTTTCGGCTTTGGAGGTCTCATGCTGAGTGGTGGGCACATTGGGGCCATGGTCAAGTTCCACAGAAAGGCAGCGGGGCTCAGCCGGTTGCAGTTGGCGGACTTGGCGGGGGTGGGGAAGACGCTGATCTTCGATATCGAGAATGGTAAGGCCTCGGTCAGGTTGAACACGCTTGCACGGGTACTCAGGGCTTTGAACATCAGAGCCCAATGGAGTGGCCCGTTGATGGATGCCTTCAATGCCACCAGGAGCATGTCCGAGGAGGATGTCGGAGGGGACGATGCGTAAGGCCATGGTCTTGGTACACGGTAGGCTGTCGGGGCTGCTGACCGAACTGGGTGATGGGGCTGGCTACCTTTTCGAGTATCTGGAGGGCTACGACGGTCCGCCGGTCTCGTTGACGATGCCTACCACGCAGCGGAGATACGAGTATTCGTCGTTCCCGCCATTCTTCGACGGCTTGTTGCCAGAGGGATACCAGTTGGAGGCCCTGCTGAGGCTACAGAAGCTGGACCGAGATGACATGTTCGGTCAACTGGTGGCCGTGGGTGGGGACATGGTTGGAGCTGTCACAGTCGAGGCCGCACCATGAACCGCTGCCCAATCACCTACCAGGAGTGCTCCACCAGGTACTCGGCCAGAGGCCTTCGTCTGCTATCACCCTCACTGAAGGAGATGGTCGACCTGCCCTATTCCGCAGCGGAGCAGCTTCATGAGGCAGCGGCAAGGGCCGCCAAGATGTCGGTGCAGGGGGTCCAGCCTAAGCTGAGCGCGGTTCTCCTTCCGGCGGCAAACGGTTTCGTCTTGGTCGATTCTGATGGGCGCTACATTCTTAAGCCGCAGCACCCGGCGTATCCTTCGTTGCCAGAGAACGAGGCTCTGACCATGCGCTTGGCAGCGCTGGTTGGGATAGAGGTGCCTTTTCACGGTCTGGTCTGGTGCGTCGACGGTTCTCTGACCTACTTCGTGCGCCGGTTCGACCGCAGGGGGCGCACGCAGCGAGTGGCTGTGGAGGACTTCGGGCAGCTCTCCGGCGGCAAGCGGAGCACCAAGTACGACTTCTCGATGGAGAAGTTGGTCAAGATCATTGACGCCAACTGTACTTTCCCAATGGTTGACAGACTTAAGTTGTTTCGGATTTCGCTGTTTTGTTTCCTTACGGGAAATGAAGATATGCACATTAAGAACTTCTCACTGCTGACCGACGCCGGCAAGGTGGGTCTGTCCCCGGCGTACGACCTACTGAACACGACGTTAGTCCTGCCCAGCGGTGCCGAGGAGTTGGCGTTGCCGTTGCGTGGCAAGCGTCGGCGGATTACGAGGGCCGACCTGTTGGACTATTGGGCCAGCCAGCGACTGGAGCTGCCACCCAAGGCAATCGCCACCATCCTGGACGAATTCAAGCGCTCACTGCCGGCCATGGTTGCACTGGTAGAACTCTCCTTTCTCAACGCCAAGCTGAGGGAGGGTTACCTGGCCATCCTTCGTTCACGGGGCGAAATGCTTGGGCTGCTGTGAGTCGGGCAGTTCGCCAGCTCAGTGGCAGCGCTGGGTAGGACTCCCCCATCACTCCCAGGCCAGTTGCCCGCTCAGGGTGTAGCCGAGGGTGGGGGGGCATGCTGCACCTTCTCAAGCCTGTCGGGGTCGTAGCCCTGGGCCTGCAACCTGTCGATGATGCCCTGGTACACGGCCTGGTCCATGGTGGGGGTGCGGCTGAGTATCCAGAGGTAATCCCGGCCCGGATGGCCGACTACGGCGTATTCGTAGTTCTCTCCCAGGTCGATGATCCAGTAGTCGCCCCAGAAGGGCCAGAAGAAGGTAACCTCGAGCTTGGCGTTGGTGGTTGTGTCGACGACTCGGGCTCGCCCTTCTGCAACGTCTTCTTCCCCATCCAATGAGCCCTTTCGGCACCGGTTGACCACGCTGATCTGGCCATCGTCACGAAGAGAGTAGGTGGCCGTCGTACCCGTGCAGCCCTTCTGGAACCGCTGAGGGTAGCTGGCGATATCGAACCATGTGCCGGTGTATCGTGACAGATCGACCTTGGCGACCGTTTGCAGCGGAGGCAGTCCCAGGCGCTGTGTGGTGGTAGTGCCACAACCGGTGAACATCGCCACCGCTGCTAACCCTGAAACCAGCGGCACCAGCCGAAGGGCCCAGAGAAGTCGGCCCACGCACCGTCGCGCTGCGGCACCAATTGATTTGGCTCTCCCATCGCCACCCGGCTCGGTTCGCAAAACCGAAGGGCGCTCTGGGTTCCGGACCTCCTGACGACCTCTCTTTGCATCCACGATGTGCTCCTTTGGAAGATGTCCAGATGCACCTTGGCAAGGATGCTATACAGACCTGGCCGTTTCAACTCTGACCGGTGTCCTTTGGGGCTTGTCCGTGAATTCTGTGTGTTAGCTGACCGGATTTGGTAGAAAACGGCGTGTCAACTGACCGATTTTGGTGCCGGAAGGCCGAACGACAATCGACATTTTGCTGAGTTACCCGCCAACGATCTCCTTAGTATTCAGGCCAGGTCGAAACAGCGGCAGCCATGCCACATTCTGCAAGGAGCTGTTCCTCGGCCCGGTCGAGCTTGGCGCACTCCTCGGCCAGTCGACGCTTGAACATACGCTCCAGTTTCTCTCTGACCGCTGCCTCCACTGCCAGGCTTCGGTTGGCGAACAACCGCCGCTTCACCAAGCAGTCCAGCTCAGCCAGTACCGAAGCGTCCATGGTAACAGCCACCTTTGAGCGAGCCATCTTCCACCTCCACGGAATGACACTGCGTCATACCGCACGCCAAGTCAACTCGGCAAAAAATGCGCTGCAAACTGACGGAGTTTCGGGTAACACCATGCTGATGTCCGGCGAGGCTTGGGCAGCACGGGAGAGTATCGATGGATTCTGAAGAGTGGGCGCTCTACCAGGAGCGTATGAAGAATGCAGTGTTCGAGTGGGTGAAGGGGTTGCCGCCAGGTTCAACGGTGAGGTGGGCAAACAAGTGGGGTGGGGAGTGGCGCCGGGAGGTGAGCTGGATTGATATCCAGTTGGTGGACCTGCAACGGGAGTTCCCGCACAACTGGATCTTCGAGTTGAACGACCCGGAAGCGCTGGCCGCAGCGCTGGCTGAGGAGGGCTTGACCATGGGAGACGACATCTTCGTCCTATTGGAGCCCTACGACTTGGCCCCGGAGTTGGCATATGAGCCGGCCAGCGAATCAAAGTGGGAATGGGGACGGCCACCAGAGACCAAGCCGGCCTGGAGCGCCGAGGCCGTCAACAGGGCGCTGTCCCGATGGATTGTGGAGCACACAGGCAGAACGGACTTAGAGGTCCACTGGGCCTTCCTGGCCACCGCCACCGAGGATGCCCAGCTAGCCCTGGATGCAGCAAAGAGCATCCACGAAAAGGAGGATGATTCCGAGGAGTAGCGGCCCGGCGGCACCGTACAAATCTGCCCCCAACCAGTCCAAATACTCATAGTCCAAATAGTCCGAATAGTCCGAGTCCGAAAGGTCCGAAAGGTCCGAGTCCGAAAGGTCCGAATAGTCCGAGTCCTAATGGTCCGAATAGTCCGAGTCCTAATGGTCCGAATAGTCCGAGTCCTAATGGTCCGAATAGTCCGAGTCCGAATCCTCCGAACCCAAACAAAACCGCATCTACTCAGACTCCCATAAGAACAAAGTCGGTTCCGGTCCAAGAGCCAGGGGATGCTGATCGATTCCAAGAATCCAGTGGACCTCCTGACCATCCCCATCACCGGGCAGAACGCAATGCGTAGCGGAAGGTTCCCAGCTCCCATCAGCTCCGAGGAAGAGAAGGTTCTCATCGCACATATAGAGCGAAGAGTTCGACGTCAGGCCCGCCACGGTCACCGAGGAATCCCAGTTTTGACAACTGCCTGAAAGCTCAACTTGGGCCGGGGAGGTCCGAGGCAAAGAGCATGACGGAACCGGGTGGCCTGCCTTGGGAAGATTCACCGAGAAGAGCCAGCCGTCGGTGGGTATGGAGGGGCATCCGTCGTCGCAGGATGGGGCTGTGATATCGCCGTAGCTGACCAGGAATGGGTGGGGCGTTGGGTCATCGCCCACATACATGGTGTACTGGCCAGGGTCCAGGTCAAGGTAGACCCAGACTATTCCCACATACGAGTAGATGCAAGGTGGGCAAGGATCCGGATCGGGCGTTGCCATAAGAGAGACATGGATGTTTGAGCCATCGATGGTAGCTAAACCAGTGACCTTCATTCTCGCCCCTACCCCTCGACTCGGCACGAGCCTCGCTCGGGGTAAACGGCTGGGGGGCGGATCGAGATATCTGGCCAGCCGTTTAGCGCATGATGGTAGGCGTCGCAGCCTCCGACCAGGGCTCCTACGGCAATGGGGATGGCCAAGGGGGTTTGGCCTGTGAGCAGGTACGGAACGTGCGCACACTGTACGGACATCGGGACGTAGTTGCCGGGGCACACTCCATAGGGAGAGCATCCACCGTTGGGACAGAAGCCGCAGAAGCTGCCGCATCCATCGGGGCCACACTCTTTTCCGTCGCACTGCGGCACACACGATTCCGGGTAACACTGGGCATCGGAACCACACAGTTCCCCTTGGGGGCAGACCCCACAGACGCCGCCGCAGCCATCGCTGCCGCACTGGCGACCGTCGCAGCAGTTTGGGCAACAGACCATAGGGCACTTGCCGTTTTCGCTGCAGGGAAGGTACTCCTCTCCGCCTGGCGGTTGCCCGCAGGGGCGGCAGGGGTTCCAGCATGTGCCGCACTCGCCACCGCAACCGTCCGGCCCGCACTCTCGCCCCTCGCACTCCGGGATGCAGGCGTCCTCATCGACCAATTCCATGGTCTCGCCCGAATCTGACGCAGCAACCTGGTCTGCATCTTTCCAGTCGGGCGCATGCATGTCGGCGACGTAATCTGAGGATACGTTGGCATCCTCTGGGTCGAGGCGCTCTTCAGTATCACGTCCTTGATTCGCCTGGTCGTTGCCGTAAGGGGAGGGTTGGGGATTGGACTCTATGCAGCCTCCGATGCCTATGGTGAGAAGAGAGGCGAGTAGTGCTGATCTCAGTAGCAACATCCAGTTCCCTCCTATCATTTGAGCGAGTCTTTCCACGTATCCCAGTGTCGAAGCGTCACCTGCCACAAGCACTGCTCACGTACGGTCGCACCAGAGTACTCCGCACCTCAGCAATGCACAACAGCAGATCCCGACCGGAAAGCGGCTGGGCAGCGGTAGGTCCAAGGTCAACGGGCGTTGAGCTCCAGTAGATGCAACATGCTCCCGCCAGGGTTGGGGGCCAGAAGACACCGTCGGGGCCGGGGCCGGTCAGCTTCACCGCTGGTGAGTGTAGCCATTACGTCGGGGGGGGGCAGGCAAGAGGCATTTCCGAACAACGGAGGCGACTGACTCCTTCCCGTTGAGGTTACGGTGGGTGACACTGTGCTCCCCCTACATCCCGGAACGCTAAACCACCCTTGCAAACTAAATTAACCTGGTTTATCGTGCCGATCGGAGGTGTAGCGTTGGACAGAATGGTGGCGATCGCCAGCTACATTGGGGAGACTCTCGGGCACATCCCGGAAATGGCTCCTATGGCGGAGTCGGAATTGGCCAAAGTTCCTCTGTTCCTGGCTTCAGCCTACCAGTTGGCCACCACAGAAGTCTTCGGCGTTCGATTTGCCATAGCCTGCCATATGGAGCAAGAGGGAGGGACAACGCCAGCCCAGTTCGAGCGACACCTGGCCATCCTTCGAGACGTGCTGAGGATGGAGGTGGTCTTGTTGCCAGGCGTGGTTCCCAGCTACGTCCTAACCAGGTTGGTGCGAAAGGGGATACCGTTTGTTGCTGAGGGGAAGCAGCTGTTTCTTCCATTCCTGGCCATCCACCTTCGAGAGCGACAGCCACACAGCTACAGTCCGTCCACAGAGACATTGACCGCCCCGGCCCAAGCCGTTGTGCTGAGCCACCTTCTGGGACAAAGGATCGAGGGTGCTCCCCTCGCCGAACTTGCCCAGCTACTTGGGTATTCCGCCATGACCATGTCCAAAGTGGCTTCGGAACTGGCGGCCCGGAAGCTGGCCCAATCGCAGAAGCGGGGCAAGGAGCGGGTGTTGCTGTTCCAGTTGCCAAGGCCTGCCTTATGGCAATCGGCCCAAACCCTTCTGGGCAGCCCGGTCAGAAGCACCATCTTCGTCCAGGGGCTCACCGCTGCCCAAGGCACCGGGGTGTCTGCTGGTCTTTCCGCACTGGCTATGTACACGGCCATCGCCGATGGTCCGTTACCGGTGTATGCAGTGTGGCGGGGCACGCTACGGAGCGCCCTGAGAAGCGGCTCGATAACACAGTGCCAATTGCCCGAGGATGCCGATGCGGTCGTCGAGGAGTGGACATACGACCCGACCAAGCTGACCGGCACCGGTGTGGCAGATCGTTTCTCTCTCTATCTCTCGTTGAGGGAGTCGAACGATGAGCGAATCGAGAAGGAGCTGGGTGCGTTGCTGGAGGAGAGCCCATGGTAGTAGGACTTGACAGATTCAGGCAGCACTTCCATGGAATGGAGGCATCCTACGTACTAATCGGGGGTGCTGCCTGCGATGCCTGGATGGCCAGGAGCGGGCTTCCGTTCAGAGCTACCAGGGACTTGGATATAGTGTTAGTAGTAGAGGCAATAAAGCCCGAGTTTGTGTAGCGGTTCAAGAGTTTTGTCAGTGCTGGCAGATATCAGATACGAACTAGGCAACAGACTGGTACTAGGGAGTTCTTTCGTTTCTTGAGGCCCGAGGAGCAGGATTATCCCCATATGCTGGAATTGTTCGCCAGAATTCCTTTAGGCGTGGAGGTGTGGCCGGGCCAAGAGGTAGTTCCAGTAGTCCTGGAGTCAAGTGTCATAAGTCTCTCGGCGATTCTGCTCGATCAGGAGTTTTACGACTTAGTGTTGAGCACCAGATACGAGTCGTATGGTATTCAAATGGTTGGGGCGAATGGGCTGATTCCAATGAAGGCTTTGGCCTATCTGGATTTGGACCGTCGCAGGACGATTGGCCAGCACGTAGATCACGACGACATCAAAAAACACCGGAACGATGTGTTTCGTCTGGCCCTGACCCTGCCCAATCAGCAGGGGCCAATTCTGTCACCCAAGGTTCTTGAGGCTCTGCGGTCCTTCGTGCGGGCTCATCCTGACGACAGTCCAGAGTGGGCATCGATCAGGCAAGCGCTGAGGGGTACGGTGCGGACTCCTCCTTCCCCAAAACAGCTTCTGACGGTGCTCTCTACCTACTTTGGGCTCACTGAGACTTAGCAGAAGCGCCGGTCAGTCACGCGAACAAAGGGTGCCAGACGCAGCGTTCTCAGACAGACCAGGCGAGGCAGAGTGGTGCTTGAGCCTCGGCCATTCCGAGGCACCCCCGCCCGTCGTCGAATCCGGCGAGGTTCAGTTGCTCGCAGTGGGCCACGGCCTCGGCCATAGGCCGCCGTTCTGCAATAGTCGTCACCTGCCACTCCAGCCCCGACTCGGGGTCGACCAAGGTCAGGGGCAAGTCTGGTATCGCAGTATCCTCAGAACCAGCACTTGTGTTGTGACCCTCTCCAGTTGCAGGATGATTCGCACGCATGGTCAAGAAACGTGACCTGCCAGGCGGTATTGTGGCCCAGGAAGCGGGTGGGTGGTGTTGAAACGGAGGAGAAGGTGCTGACTCAGTGGGAAAAGGTCAAGGCAGCACACAGGATGCAAGACTATATTGAGTCTCACATTGATCAGCCGATTTCAATGTCGGACCTGGCAAAGGCCGCATACTACTCACAGTGGCATGCGGCGAGGGTCTTCAAAGAGGTGACGGGAAAGACGCCCTTTGATTACATCCGACGGCGCAGGCTGGCTTTGGCAGCGCAGAGGCTGGGGAAGGCGGAGACAAGGGTTGTGGATGTGGCCATGGACTTCGTCTTCGACTCCCACGAGGGTTTCACCAGGGCGTTTGCCAGAGAGTTCGGCATCACTCCAACTCGCTTCCGTAGGGACAGACCCGCTATCAGCCTTTTCATGCCTCCAAGGTTGCGGGATTGGTACTATGCGAGGCAGCACGGAGAGACGAGTATGAGTGAGAAGAGCAAACCGATTCCAGTATTTGTTCAGGTGCTTGAGAGGCCCAGCCGAAGGATGGTGGTAAGGCGAGGCGTACAGGCTAGCCACTACTTCGAGTATTGCGAAGAGGTGGGTTGTGACGTCTGGGAGCAGCTTGGCTCCATCAAGGCCGCCCTTGGCGAGCCCATGGGTATGTGGCTGCCAGAGCGCTTCCGCAGGCCGGGCACATCGACCTACGTTCAGGGCGTGGAGGTGCCTGCCGACCTTGACCTGGAACTGCCTGCCCATTTCGAGTTGCTGGAGCTGCCACCCTGCACGATGCTTGTTTTCCAGGGACCGCCCTTCGAGGACAAAGACTTCGAGGCGGCCATCGCCACGGTGTGGGACATCATCAACAGTTATCAGCCGGAGCTATACGGGTACCAGTGGGCCGACGACGACGGACCGAGGTTTCAGCTCCAGCCCGTGGGCTACCGAGGCTACATCGAGGGCAGGCCTGTGAGAAAGCTGGGGTAGCTTCCAGCCGGCGCCCGACGTCACCCTTTCCGAAGCCCCACGCCAAGGCAGCGCCCCGGAGTACCCAGGCCCAGCGCCAAGGCCGCTGTCCCGGCTCCCCCAGCTTGCCTGGCCCACTGGATGCGGATCCATCATTGGGCCCGCTATCATCGGCCTCCCCCAGGAATTTGTGCCGCTCTTGGGGTGGGGGAGTTCAGGAAGTCCGCCAGTGGTTTTGGGG
>CAZQHM010000103.1:0-16237 GCA_964593355.1 uncultured Myxococcales bacterium | reverse complement strand
TGCCATCGTGCCATGGGGTACCTCCAACTTGGTGTGCTCAGAAGTGAATTGGCCATAGGCCGGAACGCAGTTGCGCAACACCCGTCCCAGTCGAAGTGGCTCGACAAGTTGAGTAGGCAGTAGCGTTTCCGATTCACCCAGGGTCCAACACCATGTTGGGGGAATTGTGACATTTGTCAAGTCTAAATCTTGGCGTGTACAGAAGGGCCCGGAAAGAAACAAGGCTTAAACGGTTGGTCTAACACATCCCGTCCGCCAAGCCGCAGTTTTGGGCAGGAGGCTGGAGGCTACCTGTTTGCGTACTTCTTGTAGATTGGATCTGCTTCGGCCAACTCCCTGCGCAGCACTTTGCCCACGGGAGTCTTGGGGATGTCGTCCCTGAACTCGATGTACTTGGGCACCTTGTAGTGAGTCATGTTCTCACGGCACCAGGCCTTCAACTCGTCCTCGGAGATCTTCCCCTTCGAATCGGTACGGAGCACCACCCAGGCCTTGATTGACTCGCCGGTCTCCGGGTCAGGAAGCCCGTGCACCGCCACTTCGGATACCATGGGGTGCCCGCCAACCAACTCCTCTACCTCCTTGGGGAATACCGAGTATCCCTTGTACTTGATCAACTGCTTCTTCCTGTCACGCAAGGTCACCTGGCCCCGGACATCCTTGAATCCTAAATCGCCCGTGAAGAGCCAACGCTTTCCATCCTCCAGCACCTTGATGGTATCCGCCGTCTCGTCCTCCCTGTTCAGATACCCCTTCATGACCTGAGGACCCGTGACGATCAACTCGCCAATCTCCTCCTCGCCAAGCCCCATGTCCCTGGTGCCCGTAGCAACGTCCACCACTCGCCAATCCGTGCCTGGAAGAGGCATACCGATAGTCCCCACCGTCCTCTCGCCAAAGAACGACCCCGCACTGACAATGGGGCTGGCCTCCGTCAGACCATATCCCTCCGTCAGACGAGCCCCGGTCAATCGCTCAAACTTCTCCTGCACCGGCCTGTGCAATGGCCCTGCACCCGAAATGCACAAGCTCAGCTTGTTCTTGAGGTTATACTTGTTGGGATTCTCTTCAATGAAATCGGACATCTTCTGGAACAAGACCTCCGCACCGATGAATACCGTATTCCCAGTCTCACCAATCGAGGCAACCTTCTGAGAAAGATCATCCATTGTCGGGGGCTTCGGGAATATCATTATCCATCCGCCCTCATTAATCGTGACGTTCATCACGCAGGTCATGGCAAAGCTGTGGAAGAAGGGCAAAATCCCAATAGTGCACATGTTGTCCTGAATCCCCGTCAGCCAAGCCTTCGCCTGAACCACGTTGGACACACAATTCATGTGCGTCAGCACCGCTGCCTTTGGAACCCCTGTGGTACCCCCCGTCATGATGAATGTGGCAGCATCCTCCTCCACGTCCAGCTTCACCGTTGGCACCGTGCCGCGGTTCGCCAGCAGAGACATGAACGGTATCGAGTGCGCTGGCACCTCGCCCACAGGAATCTTCTTCAGCAGCTTGCCCAGAATTTGCTTAATCTTCGGCAAAAAGTCCGCAACGTTGGTGTGTACTAGGTACTCCACCCCGCTCTGAGCCAGGATGGGCTTGACCGAGGCCGGGAACAACGCATCCAGCACCACCAGCCCCTTGGCATTGACCGTCTTGAGCTGGTGAAGGATCTCTCCAGCCTTGTATGTCGGATTAATTCCCGAAACAACTATACCCAGTTTGGCACAGGCGAAATAAGCTATAATATACTGGAAGCTGTTAGGCAGCAGCAGGGCCAGAACGTCCCCCTTCTTGAACCCCGCCTGCGCCAACGAAGCCGCCATAGCCTCCACATGACGCCCCATCTCTGCATAGCTCATCTTGCTGCCTAAAAACCATCCTATTGGCCTATCGCCATATTTCTTTACGGACTGAGTGAACATTTCGTACAGAGTGATTTCCGGAAACTCTATGTTCTTCGGAACGGCCTCGGGCCAGCCCGACTCCCGCTTGAACCAGACTCTGGATTCATCAACGTGGTACTTGTTTTTCCGCATAGCACTCCCTCCAACGTGACGCCCCCCCCAGGGCGAATTGCATCAGCACCGTAACTTTCCCGCAACAATAGTGGCGGTCACTGCCCCTGGCAAGGTCTATCGGAAAAGGTTAGATTTCCCGCAGTTAACCTTCGCCGCTTTGACGCATGGCGTTGAAGAAACCGAGCGCAACCCGGCCCAGTGACCGGAAGCTCGGTCAGCAGCGCCGTCGTTCGTGCACCTTGAAAAGGGGCGAGAGACGCGGTACCTTCGCCAAGTCATCATTCAGGAGGAATGCATGTTCCCTCAGGACTTTAACATTAAGCTTCTTCGTGCCATACCGCTCTTCTCGTCGCTGTCGGACGAGGACCTCGAATTCATGCGCCCCGCTCTTCGCCGCCAAAAGAGCGAAGCGGGTGAGGTGGTGGTCAGGGAGGGTGATTCCGCCGACCGCCTCTTCGTTGTCACCAACGGCGAGGTGCAGGTGGTAAAGAACTACCTGGAGCCGGGCGCTCAGACCGTGGATGTGCTGGGACCAGGCAGCTTCTTCGGGGAGATGGCTTTGGTGGGTGACGATAACACCCGGTCGGCCACAGTGCTTACCACCGAAGAGAGCCGCTTCATCACCCTGGACCGGGACTCGTTCCACTCACTGGTCATGCAGCGTCCAATGCTGGCACTTGCGCTGGTCAAAGAGGCCTTCCGCCGGGTCCGTCAGGCAAACGAGATTATCGCTTCCCTTCAAGCGGCCCAGGGTATGGACGAATAGCCCGAACTCTCCCTTGTTATGCCTTCATTCCCAGCTTCTTGGCGGCCTGGCCGAAGAACTCCAGTGAACGCACAATGGTATCGTCGGGAACGGCAAAAGAGATCCTGAAGTATCCCGGGCCACCAAAGCCGGAACCCGGCACAACGATCACCCTATAGTCTTTCATGAAATCAGCAAAGGCCACGTCGTCGGCCATGGGCGACTTGGGGAAGAGATAGAAGGCGCCTTTGGGGCAGTTGAACTGGAAACCCAGTTCGGAAAGCCCTTTGCAAAGCAGGTCTCGGCGCCGCTGGTAGGGGGCCGTGTCCACGGTTACCCCTTGCAGACGCCCCACAACCCGCTGCATGAGCGCGTTGGCATTAACGAAGCCCAACGTCCTGTTGCAGAAGGTCATGGCCGCTGTGAGCAGCGCTGCATCAGGGCAGCGGGGGTGAATGGCGATGTGACCGATTCGCTCCCCAGCCAGACTCAAATCCTTGGAGTTCGAAGTGACGCAGATGCAGCGCTCGTAGGAGAGCAGCGGCGATGCGTACTTGAGCCCGTCGAACAACAACTCCCTGTAGGGCTCATCGGAGAGCAGGTATATGGCGTTACCCGTCTGCTTCGATTTTTCTGCAAGCAGCGCCCCAAGAGCATCCAGGACAGGACGCTCATACACGGCTCCCGTTGGGTTGTTCGGTGAGTTGATAATCACCGCCCTGGTCGCCGGCCCTATGGCCTCCGCGATGGCGCCAATCCTGGGCTGAAACTCCTCGTCGGTGCCCACAACCACCATCTTTCCACCGTGGTTGCTGATGTAGTAGCCGTATTCAACGAAGTAGGGCGCCAGCACCACCACCTCTTGACCTGGCTCCAGCAGAGACTTCAGCACAACATTCATGGCGCCACCCGCGCCGCTGGTCATGATGATGTTCTCCGCCTGAAAGGGCAGGTCCAGCCACTCACGGTAGTGCCCGGCCAGTGCCTCCCGAGTTGCCGGGTACCCAGCATTGGGCATGTAACAGTGGATAAGTGGTGCCTCCCTGGCGGCCTCCTCCAGCAGAACCTTTCGGAATTCCGGGGGCGGCATGAGGTCTGGGTTGCCCAGCGAGAAGTCGAAGACGTTGTCGGCTCCGTACTGCGCACGCAGCCGCTGTCCCTCCTCGAACATCTTCCGGATGAAGGAACCAGCCTCCATCCCCCTCTTGACAATACTCGAAACTGACATGTCTACCTCCGTCAACTGCCGCCGAACATAGCCAAGGCAGATGACCATTGCAACGCCGGCAAAGACCGCCCCCCCAACTAATATCTTATGGGAGCCCCCTCCCGTGCCGATTTGCGTTGTCCCCGACTACCATCGGTCCTATTGTCAGGAGAGAGACAACACAGGAAGGAGGCACCCATGAAACGCTACGCTTCAGCGCTGTTTCCATTTGTAGCACTTCTGCTCCTGTTGTGCCCCTCGCCAGCCAAGGCGACATCTCCAGGGGGCCTCGATGCAATTGTCGCATCGGCTATCCCCCACGACCAGGTACAGGAGAAGCTCTCCCAGTTTGCAGTGGCTCCTGTGGGCATCGAACCCGGAAAGATCCCGGCCAAGTTCAAGCCCCTCATCAAGAAGCTCGTGGAGGCCTCTGACCTCATCGACAGGATCTTCTGGGACCAGGTCTCCCCCAATGGCTACTCCGTCTACACAACCCTCACCGCAGACCAGGGCCCCAGGGCCCAAGACCTCGCCCGCCTTCTGGCCGTGCATCACGGCCCCTGGGATCGCCTGGCAAATAACGCCCCGATTCTCGGCCACCGCACCAAACCCGAGGGGGCCGCTTTGTACCCCTCGGACCTCTCCCACCGTGAGCTTCACGAATATATGGATGCTCACCCCGAGGCCATCGGCGACATACTCAGCCCCTACACCATCGTCCAGAGGGATGGCTCCTCTCTCAAAGCCGTGCGCTACTCGGTTCACTTCAAAGAGCAACTGCAGCAGATCTCCAAACTGCTGAAAGAAGCAGCGGGCCTTTCTCCATGGCGACCCGTCAAAGAGTTCCTCTCGCTGCGGGCACAGGCTCTGCTCTCCGATGACTACTACACCAGTGAGATGAAGTGGATGGAGTGCGCCGAGGCTCCGCTGATCGTCGTCATCGGCCCCTACGAGTTCTACGAAGATGCCTTCATGGGCTCCAAAACTACCTTCGAATCTATCATCGCCTGGAGAGATGATGCCGAGACCGAACGCTTCGCCGGCCTCAAAGAGGAGATGCCAACACTGCTCGCTTCACTGCCTTTGCCCCCCGAGCTTCGCCAGGGCCTCGTCGTTGCCAAAGGCAACCCCGTCACCATTGCTGATGAGATCTATGCTGCCGGAGACGCCCGATCCGCCGGCACCACTCTGGCCTTCTCCCTCCCCAATGACCCAAGGGTCCAAGGCAGCATGGGCCTGCGCCAGGTTGTCCTCAGGAACGTCGCCAGGGCCAAGTTCACCTACACCGCGCAGCCCCTCTCCAGAGAGATCGTGGCCGAGGACCAAAACGTCGAAGTCACCTTCGGTTCCTACTTCGACCTCTTCATAGCATCGGAACTGGCACGCCTCATCAAGCCCGCAGCACCCGCAAAGGAAGAGCACAAACCGATGATGAAGCAGCGACTGCTTGTCATCGAAGAGGCTTTCTCAGATGTGGTGGGACTCCTCACAATGATCCACCTTTCAGAGAAAGGTCTCATGGACCGCCGCTCCTATGCCGCCTTCGGTACTACCTTCATTACCCAGGTCTTCCGAGTCCTTAGATTCGATGAAGTTGGCGTACACGGTATGGCCAAGGCCATATCATATAATTACATGGCTTCAAAGAAGGCATTTTTGTATGATCCCGTAACTAAGAGATACAGAGTGGACCTGGACCGCCTGAAACCCGCCGCTGAGGCGCTGGTCCGGGAACTGGCCACGATCCTCACCACACGTGACTGCGACAAAGCAGCAAAGCTCGTCCTGGACTATGGTCTGCTGACCAGGGACATGCGTGAGAAACTCCACGACGTCAAAAACGTCCCCGTGGACATCCTTGCCTCCTTCCACAGCGTGGACTCTTTGTAGGTTACATAGGGCGCCTCCCTGGCCAGATAGCGCACGAAGAGCGCTATGGGCTTGACTTTGGCGGGGAATACTATTCTATAGGCGCAACCGCCGGGAGGCTCCGTGGACCCGAAGATGTTCTATTATCGATTTCCAACCTTGGCCATGTCGCTTGAGGAGATGACTCCTTACCGTGTTCTTCCGGGACGGGGCATCGTTGGCATCAGAATCGACGATCTGCTTGGCCTCGCCATGGGGATTGGAGCCAAACGGCACTACCCCTACGGCTACTTCCTCATCCTGCCTCAGCCCACGGGCCCGTCGGGTATCCCCGCCGAAGTGCCCCAAGATTACGATATGCCGGGCCCCAGTTTCTATTGAGGCTACCCTTGAGTGGCCCCCGCTACTCGGAGTCACCCCCCAACTTGTTGTAGAGCGCTCTTCTTGATATTCCAAGCAGCTTTGCGGCCTGGGCCTTGTTGCCCTTGGCCCGTACCATGGCGGCCTCAACGGCCATTCGTTCCAACTCGCGAAGGTCCAGGGGCAGGTCCATCAGGGTCATCTGCGAAGCTCCGAAAACGTTAGCCGCTTTGGCGAAAACTTCCGGCTTCGTTCGAAGCGCCTCAAGACCTAGAACTCCGTTTTCAGCGAACACCGCTGCGGTCTGAACCACCGACTGCAACTCCCTCACGTTGCCGGGCCACTCGTATTCCATCAGCACCTGCATGGCCGATGGATGAAGTCGTGGCCGCTGAAGAGCGTTGCGCTTTGAGAACTCCCCCAGGAAGTGCTCCACCAGCAGCGGGATGTCGTCCCTGCGTTCCCGCAACGGCGGAACCTCCACTGCCACAACGTCCAGCCTGTAGAAGAGATCCTGCCGGAAGGTGCCATCCTTGACCTTCGCAGCAAGATCCCTGTTGGTGGCCGAGACAATCCGCACATCAACCTTCACGGGACGGCTGGTGCCCAACGGAGTTACCTCCCCCTCCTGAAGAACCCTCAGCAACTTCGCCTGCAGCGTCAGACTCATGTCACCCACTTCGTCAAGAAACAGGGTTCCATGGTCCGCAGCAGCGAAAAGCCCCTTCTTGTCCGCCGAAGCCCCGGTGAAAGCACCCTTGGTGTACCCAAACAGCTCCGATTCGAGCAACGCATCGGGTAGGGCCGCACAGTTGATAGAGACGAACCGCGCAGAACGACGAACCCCTCCAAAATGCAGGGCCCTCGCCACAAGCTCCTTCCCCGTGCCGCTCTCACCCGTAATGAGCACTGGCACCGTGGTGTTGCGCACCTTGGAGACGATGGAGAAGAGCCTCAACATCGGGGCCGACCGACCCACGAAGTTCGACACGCCATACTGGGCCGCCAATTCGACCTTCTGTTCCTCCAACTCCTCATCTTTAAGAGTCAACATCTGCCGCTGACTATCCACTGTCTCCTGTAACTCACGATTCAGGCGCGCTACCTCCTCCTTGCTTCGCTGCAAGGCATCGACGCTGCTCCTGAACCCCGATATCAGCCGGTTCGTCTCCACCGCCAACGCTGCTTGTTCCGCAAAGGCCCGCAGCATCTCCACAACACTGTCGTTGAACACACCGGGCTTGAACCTGTTGTCCAGGTAGAGAGCCCCAATGGTCCTATCCCGCCCGGGAAGCGGAAGGCAAATCACGCTGCGGATGCGATTGGCAACAATGCTGCGCTGCTCCCGGAAATCGTCCGCCTCGATGGCATCCTCAAGGGCCAGAAGCTCGCCACTCTCAAGTACCTGCCTCGCTACCGAGGTGGAGAACTTGGTGCGGCTCTTCCGAATCCCCTCCCTATCCATGTTGCGAGCCACCACCACATCTATGCCCCCGGAAGAGGGCAGAAGAACGAATCCCCGCTCCGCTCCGCTCAAATCCACAGTGACGTCGATAATTGCCTCCAGAACCTGCTCTATGTCCTTCTGGCCAAGCAGCTTCCTGTATAACCGTATCAACTCCGTCATCCACCCAACCCTGGGGTCCGGCCCCACCGAGCCACCGACCCCCGACCCCGGTACCAGCGTCGCTTCCATCTGGCTGGCAGCAGCGTGCAACCCCTTCAACTCCAACAACAACTCCCGCCTATCTTTTCGCCCGAAGAAGGAGTTCTCAAACTGTACCGGAATAGCTCCCCTCAACCTCTCCATGGTACGGTCCGCCCCCATCAGCAACTGCGGCAACTCCTCCGTTCGACCGCGCTTCACCAGAGCCAGCCCCGAGAGCACCTGCATTCTCAACTCCAACTCGGCGTTGGGGTGCTCGTCCAGTAACAACCGGGCACTCTCCAAGAGCTTCTCCGCACGCCCAAGCGCAAGCCCGTCGCCACTCCTCACTATGGCCCTGCACAACGAAAGAATGGCCCTCAACTCGTGGTTCGGAAGGCTGTGTCCACGCGCCAACTCCAGAGCCGAGTTTCCGTGGGTCTGCGCCAGCAAGAAGTTCCCTGCCATGGTGTGACCCTCGGCAAGGTCGATGAGGCACTCCGTCTCCTCGTCGGGAGCATGCAACTCCCTGAACCCGCCCAAAGCCTCCGCCAGTCGCTCAAGACCCTCGTCTATATCCCCCGCAAAGAGGGAAATCTCCCCCATGAGCATCGTGTTGACCCACTTCAACAACGTCAGGTTCAGTCGAGTCGCCTGCTCAAGGCTCCGCTGAGCGAAGTCCCTCGCCTTCTGCAACATCCCAAGGTACCTGTGGATGTTCCCAAGGTTGCCGTATACCCGAGCCATTACCGGCCCGTTCTCCGTGCGGAAGGCCAAGGCCAAGGCCTCCTCGTAGCGTGCGATGGCCTGTCCGTAATCCCCGCTCTCCTGTGAAACGACGCTCAGGTTCATCAGCGCCACGTTCACACGCTCCATGTCGCCGCATCGCCCGGCTATGGCGAGACTCTCTCCGTAATACTGCTGTGCCCTGGGGAACTCCTTCATCCTGTGATAGGCCAGCCCCAAAGCGTTGGCCACGAAGGCCAGATCCGATGCGTTGCCTACCCGCCGCAGCGTGTTGAGCGCCGTCTCGAGATACTTGGCCCCCTGCTGCAGCTTGCCGCCGTAGACCCTCACCAGACCAACCATGGCAGCACAAAGGGAAAACTCCCTGGTGTTGGGAGGTAACTGCGCCATGCCGCGCTCACCCATGGCCAGCGAGAGATCATGCTTGCCAAGATAGAAAAGCACTCGGGAAAGCAGCGCCAGCGCCCGACCCCTGGCAGTGGAGGCCGCTAGGAGGCCCCCGTTCGTCCCGTGCAACAAATCCCCCCCAACCCCCGCCTCCAGACCGGCTATTGGCTCCAGAAGGGCATGGGCCTCAGCGTAATTGCCCGCTCTAAAGTGCAACTCAGCCACATCCACCAGTAAGTCAGGCCTTTGGGAGGGGTCCGATGCCTCAACGTAAGCGGCCAGCCTGCCCACTCCCTCCTGATAGCGTCCCCACAACCGGAATGCCCTGGCCGCATGCCTACCACCAACGTGCGGCGGCCAACCCGCCTTGTCAGCAATAGCAATGAGAGCCAGAGAACGGTCCAGAGGCGTGTGCCCCATGCTGCTCTCTATCGCTCGCTCCATGACATCAACCGGTAGGCACTCCTCGCCAGAATGGAAGCGGTGCCACAAGACAGCGTCAGGGTGCCCCCCAACTCCCTCGAACCATTTCGCCAGGCCTCGGTGAAGGCTCTTTTGCCTCTCCTCGGCCATGCCCGACATCAACACCGTCTTGAGAGAGTCGACCCTCACTTCATAATGAGGCGCTCCAACAATGGACTCGCTCCGCAGGAACCCCTCCCGCAATAGCCCATCGGCCCCCCCGCTGGGCCCCCCCGCTGCAGCGATTCCCTCCGCAGTCAAAGGAACCCAGGCAAGGGCGCACACCTCAAGCGTCGCCCTACTTGCCTCATCCAATGCCGACAAAGCGTGCCTGAGATACCCCTCCAGCCCCCTTGGAAGTCCCTCCCGAACCATCCTGTCTGAGTGAAACTCCGTGCGCTGAGGAGTAGTAGTCACTATCCCCGTTCGCCTCAAATACCCGATAAACTCAACAATGTGCCGGGGCCGTCCCCCACAAGTGGCCCAAGTCTCGCTGACCAAGGCATCGGGAACCTCGGGCGTCTTCAACACCAACCGAAGAAACCGCTGAACCTGCTCCTGCTCCATCGCAGGCAGGTCGAAACGCCTGCACAGCCTGAACTGGTCCGCCCAAAAGTCATCCTGACCTTCGCCTATACTCTGCGCCATCACAATGGCTATGGGAAGCGGCGCTGCCGATCCAGAAACGTCCGAGTAGTCCGCAGCGTTGGCTACCTCCCGCAAGAGACCGGCCTCCTCAAGGGCCAACCCCGCAGCATCATCAACGACTACAACCACCGGGCCCCTGGAGGCCTGGGAAAAGAGCGCCTGAGTCAACCTGGAAACCCTGTGGGAAACCCGCTCGTCCGCCACACCGTTCTCGTTCATCACATCAGAGTCAGACAACCCCGCCCCACCAACCCATCGCTCCAATGCCCTCAGCAACCCCAGACCAGAGTCCCGGCCCGAAGCCTGGCAAAGCTGCACCCCCTGCACCTGTACCCAGCGCCGAATCTCCGTCATGAGCCGGGAGTGCCCGTTTCCGCTGGCTCCCCTCACCAACAGTATCGGATGCTCCCTGCCTTCCCCAGATAGCCGCTCCCGAAGCGCCGAAAAGAGCTCCTCCATAAGCGACGACCGCCCCAGCCATGGTCCACCTATGCCCTCTTGAAGGCCCCATGTAAGAGTCTCCTCCATGCCAGGCAACAACTCGGCACCACTCATCTGCTGAATAGCTGTGATACACTCCCGCGCCGAGGGGATACGCTCCTGGATGTCCCGAGCCGTCATGCGACGAACCAGACTCTCAAACCAGCTCGGAACGCCCGCAGTCAGCGGGAAGCTCATCTGGCCATGTCTATGAAATTCAACACATGCCTTGATATCAGCCGCCTTAAATGGCAATTCTCCGAATACCAACTTATAGAACATTATTCCGGCTGAGTAGATGTCGCTGTAGGGGCCTGGCACCTCGCCGCCAAACCACTCGGGAGCCATGTAGTGAGGCGTTCCACGACCGCTCACACTGCCCTGAGGCATATCCATAGCCAACCCGAAATCGAGAACCTTCGGCACGAGCCGACCCTCGATAGAGGCAGCCAGTACATTCTGTGGCTTGATATCGCAGTGTAAATAGCCTTGAGAATGAATATAGTCAAGTGCAAACAGGAATCGAACCATGAACTCCAGTTTGCCCCCGAAATCCAACCCTGCTACAGCCTCGTCAGCAGGTTGCCCGCTGACCAGTTCGCAAGTGTAGAAATGGACCTTCTGCTCTGCATCATAGTTGAAGTCGTATACCGAGGCGATGAAGGGGTGAGCCATGAGGGTCAAGGTCCTGAACTCGCTCTTGAACCACCCCACCGTGGCCGATTGCTTCAGCAGCTTCAGAGCAACCACCGCATCCTTGTGCAAATCCACGGCCTCGTACACTTCACCCATGGCGCCTGCGCCAAGAAGACGCTTGAGCGCGTAACGCCCCGCCAGAGTCGTGCCCACCAACCCCCGATTATCGCTCATTCTGGCCCCCGATTTCCTGATACTTCCGAAAACCCTCAGCGGAGTTCCCTTCGCCCAGGCCCATAGCGCCCCGGGCAATACCCCTCACTTCCCGGGCGCCTCACCGGCGCCACTCTCCCCTGGAGCCTGCTCCTTGTGCTCCACCTTCGGCGCCAACTTCCTCTCACTAGGACCACCACCTCCCACACGGAACCCATGAACCCGCACCGACCCCATGGTCTCGGGCAATTTCTTGTTCAACTCCCCAAGGTTCGGCTTTCGCCCAAGCTCCCTTTCTGCCGCGTTGAGAACCGCCTTGACACCCATCTTCGTGCTGGACCTCACCCCGCCCTTCTCATGCGCTCTGTCCACAATAACCCAGACATCCTTGCGCCCAAGCCACTCGCCCTTCAGCTCAAGTCCATAATGAAACTTGAACTCCGCATACTCCACCGTTACCTCCGTCTTCCCGCTTCCCTCCTCAACCTTGCCCCCCAAATACTTGGGCTCCTCACCCTTCAATGCCTCAAACTCACGCCCCAAGTTGGAGACGAACCGCTCCCACAAGATCTCCTGAGTCTGCGCCTTCTCCTCGGGCGTACCCTGTCCGTAAATCTCAGCAAACATCGCTGCGGCACGGCTGTCCAGATCCATCAGTTTGCGAGCCTCTTCCCACTTCCCCCCCCGGGCCAGGGTCAAGAACTCTTTGACTACACCCACAGGCCCCGAATCCACAGAAGGGGCCACCCCGGCCTCCCCCGCCGGGCCACCCTCATTCTGCTCCGCCTTCTTGCATCCCCATGAACCTACCGCCAAGAAAATAACGAGCCACAGTGCGCAGTTTCGATACATATTCGCCCTCCAACATGGTGCATAAATAGCACACAGCGGCCGCTCAGTGAAGCCCTTTCGTCAACGCCCCACTTTCGAAGCCCGAAGCTAGCTCCTAACTTGACAGTGACTGCAGGCGCTCTCTTGGATGCTTCGCAATTACACAGGAATTGAACGGTAAGTAGAAAGAAAGACCGGAACCAGGAGCGCTGACTACTTCTCCACTCGGTAAGCCTTCAGAATCAGCACCGTCGTCTTGGGAACCTCACCGGGGAACTGCCCCGCCGGGCCCGTCTCTACCTTCCCGATGGCATCCACAACGTCCATCCCCTCAACAACCTCGCCAAAAGCAGCATAGCCCCAACCACGAGGCGATTCCCCCTGGTAGTCCAGCATGGGGTTGTCCTCCAGGCTCACGAAGAACTGCGACGTGGCCGAGTCACGAACCATGGTCCTGGCCATGGAGAGTGTGTACTTTAGGTTCTTTATGCCCTTCTGTGCTTCATTCACGATGGGGGAGTTCGTCTTCTTCTGCGTCAGGTTGGCAGTGAAGCCTCCGCCCTGAATCACGAACCCAGGGACCACACGATGAAATATCGTGCCATCATAGAACTTCTCGTCAACATACTTCAGAAAATTCTCGACAGTTATAGGCGTCTTCTCCGGATATAGTTTAACCTTCAAGTTGCCCATGCTCGTTTCAAACACTACCATGTTGCCTTCTCCTTTCTTGTCCTTGTTCTCGACATCTGCACTCTTCTCTCCATCAGCCTTATCCGCCGCAGGTTTTTCCTCTTCCGGCTTCGCTGCCTCTGGCTTCTCTCCGTCAACCTTGGCGGCCTCACCCTCAACGGCCCCGGTGGCCCCCGTGGGCGCAGCGGCAAGCTCTATCTTCTTCTCCTCAACTGGCTTGACCGGTTCAGCAACCTTCGGCGCCTCAGCGGCCTTCGGCGCCTCAGCGGCCTTTGGTGCCTCAGCCGAAGCAGGCTTGCTGTTCTGACAACCGAAAGCGAAAACCAAAGTCATAATCATGGCAAATTGTCTCATATTTCCTCCAAAATTTGCAGCACTCCTCAATAATCAACCCCACAGGCTCGAATCCAGCGCCGGCCCGCCAAGGCGAAACCCGGAAGCGGCCGGGTGCAGTATTGTTAGCACCCCCATCCTCCGGTTGCAATAGCCTCGTCGCACCCTGACTCCACCATTCGACAGAATCGGCCCCCAAGTCTTAACGCCCTATAACTCCATGGTGGTCTTTGTTCACATGGCGTATGGCAGAAGGCGGAAAGACGGGACAACTCGTGCGCAGGAGGGTAGGGGGCCTACTCTTCGTGGAAGCGACCTGCAGACTTCACCAAGGCAACTCTGGCCAGAGCCAGCCGCAACCTTGATGTCACCTCTGAGATTCGGGCCTGCATGTATTGAAGCTCCGCGTCGGTTACCGTGGTCTGCGGCGCTGCTCCCAACTGATACTGCTTCTCCACAATCTCAAGGTTCTCCTTAGCCAACCTCAGCGTCTTTCGTCCCGCTGCCAGCGATAGCTCCGATGCGGCCACCTCCGTCCGGGCTTTTGCTAACTCCTGCCTGGCAGCAATGAGTGCCTGCTCTCTGTTGAACCGCAACTCACGAAGCTTGGCCCGCCTCTCATCAAGGTCCGCAAAGCGATAGCCACCGTCGAATATGTTCCAGGAGAGAGTTACCATGGCACGCCAACTGTCGTACGACTCTCCGAAGCCCTTGTTTGAACTGATACTCCAACGCCATATGCCCTGAATCACAGGGAAAAACCTGACCCAGGCATCGTCCACGTTCCGGTCAGCCATGATGGCACTCTTGTCCAGCAACTGGATGTCCTTGCGGTTCATCAGGAAGTCCTCGAGATCCTGCTTGCTGGCCAGCCCGTCCCACGGCGTCTCAAAGCTCTCCTGAACCCTGAACTTCGTCTCCTCCAAGCCCAACAGAAGTGCGAACGACTCCCTGGCAAGTTGCAGGGCAAGCAACGACTGGTCAAGGTTGTGGCGAGCCTGAATTACTACGATGGCCTGTCTGACCCGCTCGTTCATCAGGGCCACACCGTTCCTGAAGCGCACATCAACCATCTCCATGTGCCGCAGCGACGTAATCAGGTTCTCCTTCATGAGCCGCACCGACTCTTGAGCCGTAGCGATTCCGTAGTAGAGCTGCACCACAGCAAAGACCAACTGCTCCTCTGAGAAGCGCTTCTGCAACTCGGCCAACTCAATGGCAGTGTAGACGTTGGCCAGGTTGGGCCACGTCCTCAGGTTCAGGATGCTGATGGCAGCGGTTACCGATCCCTCGAAGTTGTGCCTCTCCTGAATGATCCTTGGCTCACTGCTGGAAGTCGATGAACTCTCAGCAGGAGCCTCCACAGGAGTCTGACAAAGAGTGGGTGCAGGCCCCATGGTTGCCACATCCCACATCCCACAGTTCAACGCCACCAAACGGAAGAGGTCCGCAAAACCGCTGCCTATATCGAGCTTGATCTCCTGGTCCGTCAGAGTGTACGTGCCGCTCACGTCCAGCGTTGGCAGAAGCATGGCCCACGCTCTCGTCGTGTTGGTCTTCACCTGCTCAACCACGGCCATCTGAGCCTTCAACTGAGGACTGAACTCTACAACGCGTTTCATAGCCTCTTGAAGCGTAAGCTCCCGGAATGATACAAAATCATCGGCATTCACCGGCACCCCGGGGAGCTCAACTGGTTCGACCAGCTGCGCCTGGGAGAGCACTGAACCGGGAAGAGAAAGAAGGGCAACCAACCCAAAAACCGCCACTGCTGCGAAACGCAGAAGACCTGCTGATCTAGCCATCCTATGCTCCTGCCATTTGTGCTAGTTGCATAATCAATTGATAGATGATGAATATGGCCAATACCAGACCGATTCCCAAAAGCACCTTCCTCAGCCATGGCACGCGCACCCAGAGGCGCTCCATGGCCTCCTTCATGCGATCCACAGTGTAGTAGAGGGTCGGTACTATCAGCAGGGTCAACACCGTGGCGAACCCCAGCCCCCAGGTAACCGCCAGCGCCATGGGGCCCCAGAACAACGTGGAGGAGGTCCCCGTCTCGATGGCCATGGCCTTGACGTTTACATCAAAGCCAAAAGCCATGGGAAGAAGCCCGGAAATGGTCGTCGCAGCCGTAAGGAAAACCGGCCGCAGACGCACCATGGAGGCCAGCACGCATGCCTCCTTCACCGCCTTCCCCGATTCCTTCATCTTGTTGATGAAGTCGATTAACACAATGGCATTGTTGACCACAACACCGGCAAGACTAATAACACCCATGCCTGTCATCATGACGGAGAACGGTGCTCTATTGAAAAACAGCCCCAAGAAAACTCCAATCATTGAAAGCAAAATGGTAAATAAAATAATGCCGACTTGTGCTATATTATCGAACTGAGTAATAAGAATCATAAAGATCATGAAGACGCCGATAATAAGAGCCTTGGCCAGGAAGCCCTTGCTCTCGTCCATATCCTCGTTCTCACCCGTGTAGTTGATTGCGGCCCCCCTGGGCCGGTAGTCCTTGAGCACCGACTGCACCTCCTTGAGCACCTCGGGCCCCGGGCGACCCTCGGTCTCAGCGGACACGGTGATCACTCTCTTTCTGTCGACGTGGCGGATGGAGGTTGCTCCAACGGTGCTCTCCAACGTGACCAACTGCGAAAGCGGAATCTGACGGCCCTCCTTGCCACTGACGGTCAACGCAAGGACATCCTCTCGGTGCGCCCTGAACTCGTCGGCTAAGCGCACCGTGACGTCGTACTCCTCCTCCCCAACCCGATACACCGTTGCCTTGTTGCCGTAAATTGCCGTCCTGACTGCCCCAGCCACGGCCTGCAATCCCAACAGCGCCAGTTGGTTGCTCAACGTTCGGTCAAACTTCAGCTGAAGCTCGGGGCGCCCCTCAGAGAAATCATCGTTCAAGTCCGTCAGCCCCCTTATCCCACGAATCT
>CAZQHM010000102.1:0-16305 GCA_964593355.1 uncultured Myxococcales bacterium | reverse complement strand
CCACCATACCCGCTGCAAGCTCCCAGGACCCCGCTGCCTCCCTCGTCAACTTCCCCCTGGGCGGTAACAAAGAACTCATCCTCAACGCCGAACTGGAGTTGCCAATCGTCAAAGCCATGAACATCGTGGCTGTGCTGTTCCTGGATGCCGGCAACGCCTTCGCCGAGCACGAGTCTCTTGATGTCCTGGCCCTGCGCAGCAGTTGGGGCTTCGGCGTGCGCTGGTGGTCCCCCATGGGTCCGCTGCGCTTTGAGTGGGGCTTCCCCTTCAAGCCCTATCCCGGAGAGGACAGCATGGTATTCGAGTTTACCATAGGGAGTGCATTCTAGGAGCATAAGCATGCTGAACCGAATGCTGGCCATTATTACTAACGACGCCATGGCCCTTCCTTGTGCCGCTGCCCCCGTGGCAGAAGCATTTGGCTGGTTGCGCCTCAATGAGGCATCCGTGGTCTCCCTGGCCCACTACTCCCAGGGGACGCCGGTGCTGGCCCTCTATCGACCGCCAGTGCCCGACATCCACGGCACCGTCCTCCCAAAACTCCACAGCCGACTGGTGCTGGCCTGCACTACCGCACATCTCCAAGGTGCGGCCCAGGGGCTCTCCCCTTACAGGTACAGAAACTGGACCATGCTGCTTGGTGGAAACTGCGACGACGCCCCCCTGGTAGCCAAAGAGCAACTCCTCGCTATCCCAGAGTACCTGGACAAAAACCGGCGAAGTGACCTGTTCGGAGAAGTGCTCTTCTACCAGTTCCTGGCCTTCCTGCACAGCAATGGCGGCCTTGCTAAAGATGAGTCCGACCCCAGACTGGTGCGTGAGGCGCTCCGCTCCGCCCTCTCCCTCGTAGAAGCACTCAAACCCTCAGGCCGAGACGTGAGCCTCCTTGTCACCGACGGCCACGCCATACACGCTGCCTCGCTGGACAGACCCGTCTACATGAGAAGAGTCGAAGGGCTCAAAGAGTGCATGGCCTGCGGGGGCGACTTGGACGGTAACGGCAAAGAGCACCCCTACCTCAAGTCCGTATCTTTCTGCGATACAGACGCCCTCCCCTCGCCGGAGTGGGATACCGTTGGACCAAGAAAGATTGTGTCAGTTGATAAAAGAATCCAGACAGAGACATTCGCCCTGTAGAAAACGCAGGGCCAGTTCTATCGCAATGGCATAGTAAAAGCACACCAATACAGAGCTGTTCGCCCGGTAGAATCAGACGGTCCAGATCTATCGCAATGGCATAGTAAATTTGACCCCATGATAGGGGCAAACAACGAAGAACCCACCTCACACCAGCGCGCTTCAGTGGTTCCCAAGCGGCAATACGGCACTGTCAGTGCAATCCGGCGCCCCTGTGAGCCCAGACCCCCACTCACCAAACCCTATCTTGCTGCCTTGCGCTCTTCCCGAATCCGGTCGGCCTTCTTCTTCAGCCTAGCCTTCAGGCGGGTCTGACGTCTCTTCTGCATAGTCTCAGTACAATAGCTGCCACGTCCCATGAGATTCCTCCACATAGCACTCACAGAGGGCGGCATTATAGGTGCAGACGCTCAGGGGTCAAGGGAAATGATTGGCCACCAGCTTTGGCGCCATGGAAATGGATTCGGCAGCGATAAGGCTTGCTTCGGTGACTTGTAAGGGGTACGCAGCGTGAGTCGCCCGGTGGTTGGGGTAGCGGGGCCGGTTGGGCGGCGTAAGGGGGCAAGATACTGTGCACCACTTCTTATCGCGAACCGAGTTGCTTGTGGGCCCCGAGGGGGTGCAGCGGCTGGCCTCCAGCAGGGTGGCCGTCTTTGGAGTTGGCGGGGTGGGCGGCTATGTGGTGGAGGCCCTCACAAGGGCCGGAGTAGGGAGCCTGCTCATCGCCGACAATGACCTCGTCTGCCTCACCAACCTCAACAGGCAGATCCACGCCCTACATTCTACAGTGGGGAGGCCGAAGGTTGAGGTAATGAAGCAGCGCATGCTGGACATAAACCCCGCCCTGGATGTTCAGTGCTACGACAGGTTCTACCTTCCTGGTCAAGCCGATGAGGTCTTAGCCCAGCCCATGGACTATCTGGTCGACGCCATCGATACAGTCACCGCCAAGCTGGATCTCATCGTTGAGGCACGCAAGCGCTCGGTGCCAGTGATTAGCTGCATGGGTACAGGAAACAGACTCGACGCATCCCGGCTGCGGGTTGCCGACATATCGGAGACCCACGGTTGCCCCCTGGCCAAGGTCATGCGCAAAGAACTCAGAACCCGTGGTATTACCACCCTGAAAGTCGTCTTCTCCGACGAGCCGGCCATAAAGCCCGGGGCCCGGGAGGCCAATGAGGACAACGGCTGGGGACAAGGTGGCGGAGAGTCAGGGACGGGGCGGGGGCAGGGGATGGAGCAGGGGAGGGGGCAGGGGCAGGGGACGGGGACGGGGACGGGGATGGGGACGGGGCAGGGGACGGGGACGGGGACGGGGACAGGGCGTCGGCAGATTCCAGGGAGCATCTCTTACGTTCCCGCCGTCGCCGGCCTGCTGATGGCCAGTGAGGTGATCAGGGAGCTGTTGGCGGGGTAGGTGGGGGGCATTCGGACCTTTGGGACTCGGACAATTTGGACTCGGACGATTCGGACCATTTGGACGCGGACGATTCGGACCTTTCGGACGTGGGGGGCGGGGCGTTTCGCGTTGACCCACCTTTGGGGGGGGCATATGATCCGTCGGTTCTTTTGACCTCTCACTGGAGGTGCTTGCTTGAATCCTGCCTATTATCGTCCGGTCGATGTTGCCGAGGCGTTGAAACTCAAGAGCGAGTTGGGGGCTGGGGCGGTCTATCTGGCCGGGGGAACTGAAGTCAACAACAGCTCGTTTCCTCGTCCTGCGGCATTGATAGACTTGTCGGGCCTGGGGCTTGACCGAATTGAGATTGGGTCCCATGAGGTTGTGCTTGGGGCCATGGTCACCTTTCAGCAACTCATCGAGCATCCTGATGTGCCCTGGTACCTCAAAGCGGCGGCCGGGCAGATGACCAACAGGAACATTCGGAACCGGGCTACCTTGGGTGGGCAGTTGGTGGTCAATCGCTCCTGCGCAGACCTGATTCCTACTCTTGTGGCGGCCCGAGTAACGGTGAACATGGTCGACGGGGCCTGTGGAGTCGAACAGGTGGTCGCCGGTCAAAAGGGGCTCATTCTCTCCCTCGTGCTGCCTTTGTCCAAGCGCAGCTTCGGGCTGGCAAACCATACTCGTACCGCCGCGGATGTCTCTATCGTCACGGCCGCATGCTCGCTTGGCCTACACGAAGGGCTCGTTGTGGACCCGGTGCTGGCGCTGGGCGGAGTGGCCAGCCGGGTGGTCCGCCTGGATGCCGTAGAAAGGGCCATCGCAGGCGCTCCTCTTCCCACCGCGGAGAAGTTGGAGGCCCTCATTGGCGCCCAGGTGAACCCCTTAGACGACCTGCGAGGAAGCAGTTCATTCAAGAGGCAAATCGCCTCGGTCCTCGGCGCCAGAGTGCTCAGGGATGCCGCAGGCCGTCTGCAGACCGGTGAGGGGGTATGACCATGGCGGTGAAAGTGACGCTGAACGGTGCGACCAGGAGCCTCAACGCCCAGCTCGGTGAGAACCTCAAAACCGTGCTCAGAAGAGAGGGGGTACTATCGGTTCGTGACGGTTGCGACGGTGAGGGTACCTGCGGCGCCTGCGCCGTGCTCATCAACGGCAGGCTTACCAACACCTGCCTTCTGGTTGCAGGGCAGGTTGAAGGGGCCGATATTCGTACGGTGGAGGGGCTGGCACGCCCAAGGGAGCTTGTGGGCCTTCAGACAGCATTCGTGGATGCCGGGCTGGTGCAGTGCGGCTACTGCACCGGGGCCATGCTCATGGCCGTGGCCGAACTGCTCGAACGCGTCGAGCACCCATCCCGTGACCAGGTCAAAGACGCCCTCTCAGGCACCTTCTGCCGCTGCACCGGCTACGAGCAGGTCTTCGGCGCCGTTGAGCTGGCTATCGCCCGCCGCAAAGACCCCGCTACCCCCTTCATCGCTCCAAAGTTCAGGGATGGACTCCGCTTCGTCGGCTCTGCTCACCGGAAAGTGGACGGATACCTCCTTGCCCGGGCCGAAGCGGCCTTCGTCGAGGACAAGGTGCGCCCCGGTCACTGCCACCTCAAGGTGCTGGGCAGTCCCCATGCCCATGCATATATAAAGACCATCGATACATCGAGGGCAGAGGCACTGCCCGGTGTGGTAACCGTAATAACCTACAAGAACTGCCCCGACGTCTGGTACAACCCAGCAGGACAGGGCTATCCCGAGCCCTCGCCCTACGACCGACGCATGTTCGACCAGAAGCTGCGCCACGTGGGTGACCGGGTTGCAGCCGTGGTTGCCGAGACAGCGGAAATCGCGGCCCAAGCCCTGGAACTCATTGACGTGCAGTACGACGTGCTGCAGCCCGTGCTCACCATCGACCAGGCCAAGAGCCCCGGAGCCCCCGTGGTGCACAACGCCCTGTCGAGTACGTCGTGGGTGCCCCCGCTGACCTCGATGCCTACAACCAGGGCGTCGACCCACGAGAGGGCAAGATTATCTACCAGTTCCCCATCCACGCCGACCCCCATCGTAACCTCGCCGCCAGCGTCCACGGCGGCATCGGCGACATCGAAAAGGGCTTCGCTGAAGCCGAAGTCATTCACGAAGAGAGCTATGAGTCCAGCCAGATCCAGTGCACCCCTGTGGAACCCCACGTGGTCTACGCCCGCATGGAGGGCGAACGACTGGTGCTCCACGCCAGCACCCAGGTGCCCTGGCACGTTCGCCGCATCGTCGCCAGAATCCTCGGCGTGAAAGAGAACAAACTGCGAGTCATCAAGGAGCGGGTAGGGGGAGGCTTCGGAAGCAAGCAGGACATGGTCCTCGAAGAGGTGGCAGCGTGGGCGACGTGGGTCACGGGTAGGGATGTGCTCTATCGCTATACGAGGGAGGAGGAGTTCATAAACAGCCGCACCAGGCACACCATGAGAGTCAAGGTGAAGCTCGGCGCCAAGCGAGACGGGACCCTCACAGCCATGCACATGGACCTCGAGGCCAATACCGGGCCCTACGGCTCTCACTGTCTCACCGTCCCCATGAATGCCTGCTCCAAATCCCTTCCACTCTTCTTGTGCGACAACGTACGATTCGATGTTCACAGCTACTACTCCAACATTCCGCCCACTGGCGCTTACCAGGGTTACGGCGCCCCCAAGGGCTCCTTCGCCCTCCAGCTTGCTGCCGCGGAACTGGCCCACAAACTGGGCATGGACCCCCTTGCGTTCATCGAGAAGAATCGGGTTCGTGAAGGCGTGATGCTCGAGATCCTCCGCTGCCTTGGCGAAGGCCGGGAAGGGGCCCCACAACTGGTTCATACCTGCGGACTGGGGCCCGCCCTTGAGAAGGGAAAAGAACTCATCAACTGGGGAGTCAAGCAGCGGCCCCATGACCCCGACATCAAAATCGGGCAAGGGGTAGCCATCATCCAGCAGGGCTCGGGGCTTCCCGGGCTTGATTCGGCCAACGCCGCTATCAGCATGTGCGGCGACGGAACCTTCATCCTCCTGTCCGGCGGAACCGACCTGGGTACCGGGCTGGACACCGTCACGGTGAAGATGGCGGCCGAATCCCTGCAGGTGCCCATGGAGCACGTCGCCGTGCTTGCAGGGGATACCGACGCTACCCCCTTCGACGTCGGAGCATACGCTTCGTCGGGCACATACTTTTCGGGCGGAGCAGCGCTCAATGCTGCCTTAAAGATGAAGAAGCTCATCCTCAGCGAAGCCGCAGAGATTCTGCAAGAGCCAGAGAACCACCTCGAGATTGAATGGCCCGGTCGGGTGCGCGGCCTCTCCGGCCACGTGACCTTCGAGCAGATCGCCCAACGCACCCAAAGCGGTACGGGACGGGGCCAGCTTATCGCCACGGCCAACTTCGTCACCGATAAGGGCTCATTCCCCTACGGCGCCCACTTCTGCGAGGTGGCCGTGGATACCAGGACCGGCAAAGTGAAGCTGCGCAAATACTTCGCCTTGCAGGATGCCGGAACCCCCATCAATCCCGAGTTGGCCCTGGGCCAAATCTACGGCGGCGTCCTCAAGACCATAGGTCACAGCCTCTACGAAGAGATGATTCTCGACCCCGACGGCCGCTGCCTTAACCCCAACTTCCTCGATTACAAAGTGCCCCAGGTCGGAGATCTGCCCGACGAGTTCAAGGCCGTGCTGGTAGATACCAATGACCCCTTTGGACCCATGGGGGCCAAATCCATCTCCGAGATCTCCTGCAACGGAGCAGCGCCGGTTATCGCCGCAGCTATCCATGACGCAGTGGGCGTCTGGATAAGAAGCTGGCCCTTCTCGCCCGAGAAGATCCTTCGGGCCCTGGGCAAAGTGAAGTAGGCCGTTCCGATGATTGTGGGCATCATACTCGCCGCCGGAGCCTCCAGGCGCATGGGGCAAGACAAGCTGGCCCTTCCCTGGCGAGACTCAACGGTGCTGCAGTGCACCCTGGAGCGCTGGCTGGCCGTGCCCGAGATTGACCATCTTATTCTGGTTCGTCGGCCCCCCAAGTCCGAGGCACCAGATGTGCCCATGGTAGGGAACCACGAGGCAATGGCCCGGGTGCGCATTGTATTGAACCCCTGGGCTGATGAGGGCATGGGGCGCTCCATAAGCGTGGGTATGGCCGCAGTTCCCCCGGGGACGGAGGCTGTGCTGGTTGGGCTGGCAGACATGCCCGACGTCCAGAGTGCCACCATCTCGAGTCTGGTTGACCTCTGGAGGTTCTGGGCGCCACGGCAGATAGTCTCCCCCGTACACGCCAGCAGGAGAGGGCACCCCGTCCTCTTCGGAGCGGAGCACTTCGACGCCCTCAAGGCGCTGACCGGGGACATCGGGGCCCGCAAACTCCTGGCCAGCCACCCCGAACTCCAAGCCATGCTGCTGACCCAAGACCCTGGCGTCCTGAGGGACATCGACACGCCGGAAGACGTCAAGTCTGCGTGAGCCAACCCTGGCATTGGGCCATGGCTCGGTGAAGCAAGCCAAAAAAACCTCTGCAAGCTTGGGGAGCGCACAATTCTGGTGATCTTGCTGTTTACAGCGAGCAAGCGGGGGGCCATAATGCCCCTATTGGTTTGGCGTCGTGAACATTGGGATTCGTGGGAGGCAAATATGAAGAACTCTCTGATCGTTGTTGGGCTCATAGCGCTTGGAGCATGCTCCCAAAGAGATGGGGGCGACAGTGTGGCACCGCTGGTCTCCGTGGTGGAAGCTACCGCAACCGAGTGTCCCCAAGGCGGGGCGATTCTGCGCACCGGCCTGGACTACAACGGGAACGGAACGTTGGACGAGGAAGAGGAGGTCTCCTCCCAGGCCGTGTGCAACGCATCTCCATCCAGCGGCTCGGTGGCGCAGCTCTTCTCGGTGGAGGGGGCCACAGCAGAGGAGTGCCCATGGGGCGGTGTGATGCTGCTGTCGGGGGAGGACCAGAACGGCAACGGAGCGCTGGATAGCGAAGAAGCGGTGAATAAGGAATCAGTGTGTTATGGCGAAGACGCTACTATTGCTTTACAGTTAGTTTCGGTTGTTGCGGCGAATGATGCGCAATGCCCCGGTGGAGGGATGTCCATAAGGACGGGATATGATAATAACTCGAATAAGGTTCTTGACGAGGACGAAATAGACTCCACAGATAATATTTGCATCCCGGCCGAGAGGCTATATCTGACCGAGGTGCAGCAAGGAAATAACGAATGTCCTTTCGGGGCGGTTCTTGAAAAATACGGATATGATGATAATTTCAATGGATTATTGGATGATGTAGAAGTCAAAAATAGTAAGTTGATGTGTCTTCCAGAATATCTCATCGAGGTTGCAGATGAACCTATGTGCTTCCCGGGGGGGTCTGTAATGTCGGCGGGTAGCGACAGAAATGGCAATGGCAGACTTGAGCCGTTGGAGATAACTTCTTCAGAGTTGTTGGATTGCGTTTATTTAAGAAGCACCGACTTAGCAGGCACTGCGTCGACCGAGTCTAACGCATCAGTAGGCTTGGGAAAAGATGGGAGCGTTTTTGTGGTTGGAAGCACCGACGGTGTGATTGGCGAGGCCTCTGCTGGGGGAGTGGACATCTTCGTTCGGAAGAAAGGGCCTATCTCCGGAGAAGTGGTGTGGACGAGGCAGTTCGGGACTATTAAAGACGACCTCCCTCGGGCCGTGGCCGTCGGGGCGTCCGGCGCGGTATTTGTTGTCGGGCAGACCAGCGGTAACTTCTCGGGCATAGGCATCGGCGGCAAGGATGGGTTCCTCTTGAAAATAGATTCCATGGGCAACGAGGCATGGTCCAGCCAGTTCGGCACAATCGAGGATGACGAAGCCACGGCCGTGGCGCTGGACAAAGATGGCAACATCTTCGTGCTGGGCACAACCAGAGGAGATATGGCCGGTTCGTCGGGGCTGCTGGACGGCTTCCTGAAGAAGTACTCTGCCACGGGGCAGGTTCTTTGGACCAAGCAGTTCGGTAACAGCAATATGGATTTCTTCACATCGCTGGTAGTTTTGCCAAATGGAGATGCTATAGTCATGGGCCATACGCCTGGAGTGTTTGAGGGGCCTTTGACGAACGGCGGGACCGATATCATGGCTGCCAGATACTCCTCAGATGGGGCTCCGGTGTGGCGCAGGCAGTTCGGCGCATCAGGGGACGAACTGCTTTGGGGGGCCGCACTGATGCCTGGGGATACTATCCTCATGGTGGGTGAAACTGAGAGCGACTGGTTCGGCTATAGCGCTGCTGAGGCAGACGGAGCCTCATCCCAGAGCGATGCGGTTGTGATGGCTATGTCCGCCGACGGCGAACTTCTCTCGGGCCAGCAGTGGGGGACAGCGGCCTATGACCGATTCTCAGCCGTGGCCGTCGACAACTACGGCACGGCCGTCATCGTGGGCGAGTCCCGGGGCAGTCTCTTTGGAGCAAACCCCATGGGGCATCTCCAGCCCGTTGTGATGGTCTTCGACGACTCCATGGCCACGATGCAGTTGCCCTACTCGGCCGATGTCTCGGGGCTCAAGATTGCCGCTGCGCCGCAATGGGTGCAGGCAGAGACTATGGAGGCCGAGCGGGCCATGGTCCTGGTGGGCGTGGCCGAAGGCGCCGGCATAGACGGGTTGACCACGGCAGGCAGCGACTTGTTCGTATCGCAGTTTCTGGCCCCGAACTAAACAGACTTGCCCGGTACGTCGATTATCCCCTTCGACCGTCCGCCGCTTGCTCACCGACCAGATGAAACGTAGGCCTCGAAATCGTACCGCAAACCCAGAAAGAACGATGCGAACCATCCGGCGCTGTCCGAAGAGAGCGTCACTGAGGCAGCGGGGCCCAATCGATGGATCCTGAAGGCGTCGGGGCCGTCATACTGCTCTGATTCAACGGCGAGGTGCGGCATCCAGGCAGCGCCCAGGCCCCCTCCCCATGCCGTATCGAGGATGCTTCCGTCGTAGCGCCAAGTGGAGTCCACAACGACCATGGGGGTCACGGCCAGACCGTACGAATCGTCAATGTCGTCGATAGTAGCGGCCGCTACTGGAATCGCAGCACGCATATGCCACAGGTCACGGGTCAAAGACAAACCGCCGCCGGCCTCGATGCCGAAGACCGGGAAGCCCATAGGAAGCGAATCCCCCGTATCCACCACCCGAAAGCCCAGAAGATTCGTGTGGCCGCTGAGTGCGATTCCTACGTCCCCCCGGGTATCGCTATAAAGGCCAACAGAGCCTCCCCCCCCTGTGACGCACCCCATCAACAGGCTCGAGATGAGCAGCAACATCGAGGGGCGCACAAGCAATTCGCACTCTCCAGTGGCCAAACGGGTCATCGATTTCCCTCCGCATCCAACGGGCAAGGCAAACTTGTGGCGAGGTTACCCAATGCCGACAAGGTGCGCCACCGTTTCTGCAGTGGGGCTTGCACGCGGACGATTCGGACTATTCGGACATCCCCTCTCCCTTTGGGAGAGGGTAGGCTGAGGGCCGGGTGAGGGCCGGCGAGGCCCTCTTGCCTACGGTTCTTCTGAGGATAGTTGCTTAGCCATTCTTTTACGGTCTGACTCGTTTAGGAATCGTTTCCGGATACGGATGCTGGCGGGGGTGATTTCTACTAACTCGTCGTCCTCTATGTATTCTAGGGCGGCTTCTAGAGTTAGCTTTCTGCATGTTTTTAGTACTACTGTCTGCTCCTTGGTCGAGGAGCGCATGTTCGTCAGCTTCTTCAGTCTTGTAACGTTGACTGGTATGTCATTTGTTTTGCAGTGCTCACCAACTACCTGCCCTGCGTATACCAGTTCTCTTGGTTCTACGAACATGATGCCACGGTCGTGGAGCTGCTCCAGGGCGTATGATGTCACTGCTCCCGATTCGGTGGCAATCATGACGCCGTTGATGCGGCCCGGGACGGCGCCGGCGAAGGGGCGGTAGTCCAGGAACCTGTGGTGTAGGATTGCCTGGCCCTGGGTCGCCGTGAGCATGCGGCCAGACAGACCGATGAGGCCACGGGCTGGAACCACGAACTCTATGTGCGTCCTGTTGCCCAAAGACTCCATCTTCAAAAGCTCAGCCTTGCGGTCGCCGATGAGTTCCATGGCAGCGCCCACACGGTCGGTGGGTACGTCGATGGTGAGGTATTCGTAGGGCTCCATACGTTTGGAATCCTCGCCCCGGAAGATCACCTGAGGTTTCCCCACGGCAAGCTCAAACCCCTCTCTTCGCATGTTCTCCAGGAGAATGCCAAGGTGCAGCAGGCCTCTGCCCGACACCACGTACTCCTGCCGCTTCTCTTCAACCCGAAGCGCCACGTTGCTCTGCAGCTCCAAGCGCAGCCGGTCGCCTATCTGGCGGCTTGTGACGAATTTCCCCTCTTTTCCCGAGAGAGGACTGTCGTTGAACCGGAAAGACATGTGCAGCGTTGGTTCGTCCACGGGGACGGAGGGCAGAGCTATGGGGTTCTCCATGTCGGCAATGGTGTCGCCTATGTCGATGCGGGAGAGCCCTACCACAGCGAACAGGTCGCCAGTGTCGATGCGCTTCACCTCGCGCCTCCCAAGCCCCTCGAACCGGTATACCTGGGAGATGCGCTGCACCCTCTCTACCCCCGTTCTGTCTATGACGGCTACCTCGTTGCCCGCCTCCAGAACTCCCTTGAAGACCCTGCCGATGCCGATTCGGCCAACGTAGTCGTTGTAGTCCAGCGTGGTCACCAGCGCCTGCAGCGGAGCCTCAGTATCCATCTCCGCTGCCGGCACGTGCTGCACAATAGCGTCGAAGAGGGGCAGAATGCTCCCCTCGCCCTCTTTGGGCATGGCGTTCCGGTCCTGAGTCGCCCACCCCTGGCGGGCAGAGGCGTAGACCACGGGGAAGTCAAGCGCTCGGTCGCTTGCCCCCAAGCTCACCATCAGGTCGAAGACGTCGGACTCGATGGCATCAGGCCTTATCTCCGGGCGATCCATCTTGTTGAGCACAACAATGGGCTCCAAACCCATCTCCAGAGCCTTGGAGAGGACGTACCTTGTCTGCGGCATTACACCGTCGAAGGCATCCACCAGCAGCAGCGCTCCGTCGGCCATCATGAGCACCCGCTCCACCTCGCCGCCGAAATCGGCGTGGCCCGGTGTGTCCACGATGTTGATGTGGTAGCGCCGCCCCTTAGCATCCACGTAGTCGATGGCGCAGTTCTTCGACAGGATGGTGATGCCCCTCTCCCGCTCCAGCGGGTTGGAGTCCATGATACACTCACCGGAGAGTTCGCCCCTCCGGAACTGCCCGCTCTGGCGCAGAAGCTGGTCTACCAGCGTGGTCTTGCCGTGGTCGACGTGGGCGATAATCGCAACGTTTCGAAGGTTACTATCTTGCCTGGACACAGTGCCCTCAGGTGCCACCCCCGGCAACAGTCCCGGATAAGCCCGGTCCCGACGGAGAAGACGGCGTACCCTAGCGGCCCCCTCTGCCTAAGTCAATCACAAGCCCCGGGGCAACGCCGCTGCGGAGCCGGACAGCTGGGAGAGAATTCCAAGGTTCTTCTCAAATGCCGCTCTCACCCCTCACCCCTCACCCCTCCCCGCCCGGCGGAGTCCAACTGGGGTCCCGTACCCATGGGTTGCCGCGGTACTTGAGATAAAAATCCTCCACCCGCTTCCTGGCCCAGGGCGTTCTCCTGAGGAACTTCAACGTCGATGATATCGATGGGTCGTTCGTAAAACACCGAATCTCTATGAAGCCGGCCAGCCGCTCGAAACCGTGGTGCTCCACCAGCCTGGTCACAATCATCTGAAGCGTAATCCCATGCAGCGGATCTTTCGGATTTGCAGAGTCGACCATCCCTGATACCCCTCGGTCCTGGTGCCTTGAGCAAGCTACTCGTTGCGGTGCACAGAGGTCAACGCTAATGTGGAGGCGTCCTGCTTCCGGGGAGGGTGCGCTGCGACCCCTCCACCCTGAACCAGTGGTCACCATTCTCGTTCCACCGTGGACTCGGCCCAGGCCTCGGTCGGGGTACACGGCCGCTGGGCGGAGCAAGTTATGTGAGCAGCCCTGTAGGAGATTCATGCGACGCCACACTGCAATTGCTCTCTTCCTTGCCCTGGTTGTACTTGCGTTCAGTGGGTCACCCGCTCAAGGTGGCTCTTTGCAAGCCCACTGGGTCCCCCTTGCATCGGAACAGGCCGGGCAGACCCACCGAATCCAGGTGACCAGACTTGATGAGCGACGAGTGGAGGTGCTGCTGCGCCTGGATGGATTCTGGCAGCGGCCCACGGCGGCACCCGTGCCATCGGGGCTCTCGGGCCCATTCCACCGAATCTGGCTGGATCGCTCAGGTACAACCCGAAGCCCCGGCGAGCCTGCCCTCCCCGTGCTCTTGCAGAGGCTGGCAAGAGGTTCGGGGACGGAGCCTGTAATCCTTGATGTAATCCTTGATGTCCAAGTCAACTCCCGTCGAATCTCCGGCCTGCTGCCAGAACCCTTCCAACCCAAACCCAAACGCTGCGGCTCCGCTGTGCATCAGGAGTTCTTCTGCAATACAACATCCTACACACGAGAACCCGCACAGCATGAACCTTGGGCCCAACTGCAACCGGGAGGCGTCATTCGTGCCGTCCCCGTATCCGAACTTCTCATCAGACCATTCCGCTTTCATCCAGCAACGAGCGAGGTAGAGGTCGCCTCTACCATGAAGATCACCATTGAGCTGAGAGAGTTAGACCCTGCCCAGTTGCCCCCCAGAGCCTGGTCCCCCACCTTCTTGAGGATGCTCAACGGGCAGCTTGCTAACCCCATTCTTATGGACGGAGTGGGCGATAACCAGCCCCAAGAGGCGCTGCTTGTTATAGCGGCCGATGCCCTCCTGCCCGCCGTAGATGAGTGGGCTCAGTGGAAGGAGCAACGAGGACTTGCCGTTGAGGTGATGCCTTTGAGCCAGGTGGGAAGCGACCACGTGGCCGTTGCCGCAGCTATACAACAGGCCTACCAGGAGCAGCATGGCTCGCTTGTGTACGTGCTGCTGGTCGGGGACGGAGAGGGCGAGAACGTGGTGCCCTTTGTGCCAAGTCCCCTGGGCTGCGCTTCGGACTTCCTTTACACCACCCTGGAGGGCGACGACCTCTACTCCGACGTGCTCATAGGGCGCATCTCCGCCCACACTCTTGCAGAGGCACAGTTGCAGTTCGACAAGGCGCTCTGGTACGAGCGTGACCCGTTGGCTGGCCAGGGGTCGAACTGGCTGGAGCGCTCGCTCTGCATCTCCTCCAGCGAAGGCGAGGGAGGCTCCAACGATGACTACCGCTCCGATATCATCTGCGACCTGCAGTCGGAGCATGGCTATGATGCGCTGAAACTCTATCGGTCCGTGGGCAACGATACCGCCGGCAACATAACCGGGGCAGTCAACGGCGGATTGGGATGGGTCACCTATCTTGGCCACGGGTCGGGCACCTCATGGGGCACTACCGTTCCACCCTACGAGACCAGCCACATAGCCCAGTTGCAGAACATAGAAATGCTGCCTTTCATCATGGACGTCTCATGCTCCAACGGGGCCTTCGATTCCGAATTCGGCGACTGCCTGGCCGAGGCCTGGCTCAAGTCCGGGTCGCTTCAGAAGCTCACGGCAGGCGTTGGCTGCTATTCTGCCTCAACCCCCGCTGCATGGGACGAACCCGCCGAGATGGCAATCGGCCTGACCCGAGCGCTCCTGGAGGACCAGACCCTGCCTTGGGCAGCGGCCTGTGCCTCGGCAAGAGCCTACATGATGGAGGTAATGCCGCTGGGCGGGGCCCTCGAGGAGGTCTCCCACCAGTACGTGGTCTTCGGGGACCCCTCCCTGATGTTGAGAACCACGAAGGCCGAAACGTTGACGGTGGAGGTTCCTGCGGCACTGGATGTGGGCACACTACAGCTTGACGTGGCCGTGCTGCGGGGCGGTCTGCCTGCCCCGGGAGCCAGCGTCACCCTTCATCAGGATGGTGGCTACCTAATCTATGCGAAGACAGGCAGCGATGGAGTTGCCACCGTGGAGTTGCCTCCCTTGAGCCCGGGCCTGCTGGTGGTCAGCGCCTACGCCGGCAATTCGCTGCCAGTCCAGAAGGTGGTGGTCGTGGTGAACCCCGGCTGCGGGGCGCTGCTGGTTCAACCCCTGGCCAACTGCGAATCTCAGGTGGAGGTCTCGCTGTTCGATACAGACATGAACCTCTCCAACGAGGTAATCGACACCGTCACCGTCGCCGTGGAGAGTGCCGGCGCCCAGGCCGAGGAACGGCAGTTGCTGGAAACAGCCCCAGACTCGGGGCTCTTTGCGGGCGTGGTCTCTTTTTCATCGACGCCCGGGCCTGGTGTGGTCGTTGTCTCCCACGCAAGCCCTGTGGGTTTCCGGTATCAGGATGCGGGCTGTGACGCCGGAGGTGGAGAGTTGCAGGCCAGCGTCGACGTGGACTGCATTCCCCCGGCTATCAGTGGTGTTGAGGTGGTCGACCTTTCGTCCAAGAAGGCACGAATCATCTGGACTACAGACGAGCCATCGGTGGGCCGGGTTAGGGTAGGGGAGATGCTTCCGCCGGGGTACGATTTCCTGTCCATGGGCATCTCGACATCACATTCGGCTGTGGCAACCGGGCTGGCCCAGTTGACAACCTACTACTTCGAGATTCTGGCCACGGACATGGCCGGCAATACCAGCGTGGAGAACGCTGGGGGAGCCTATCTATCCTTTAGCACTCCGGCCTGCGCTCCTGCCTGCGATGAGAAGAACTGCGGCGACGACGGCTGTGGCGGAAGCTGCGGCTCTTGCTGTAGCGACCAGTCCTGCGTGGACGGGACGTGCATGGGCGGCCCAGGATGCGTTGCTACGGAGGGCATGGGATGCAACGGCTGCAGTTGTGAGGCATGCGTCTGCGCCATGGACCCCTACTGCTGCGACACCGCCTGGGACGGGCAGTGTGTCTCCGAGTGTGTCGATTCTTGCGGTGGCTGTCCGCCAGTTGGCGACTGCACTGGCAAGGAGTGTGGCGACGACGGTTGCGGTGGCTTCTGTGGAGAATGCGGGGCCGGGCTGGTCTGTACCCCGGCGTTCCAATGCGCCGAACCGTGCACCCCTGTTTGTCAACACCCCGACGGCACGCCGTTCCAGTGTGGCAGCGACGGCTGCTGGGGGTCTTGCGGTGAGTGCCCGGCGGGACAAACCTGTACCGAATTGCATACCTGTCACGACCCCTGCGGCGGTATCACTTACGAGGGGTGCTGCGAAGGGACCATGAACCTTTACTGCGACTCGGGAACGATAATCTCGGGCGATTGCGCCGTGAACGGCCAGACTTGCGGCTGGAACGGCGAGTCCGGCTGGTACGACTGTCAGAGTGCTCCGGGCGAGGACCCGACTGGCAACTTCCCAAGGGTATGCCCCGGGCCTTGTGAGCCCGCCTGCTCCACGGCAGAGTGCGGACCCGATGGCTGCGGCGGGCTGTGCGGGGTCTGCGAGGCCGGCAGTCACTGTAAACACGGCAAGTGCCAGGTGCCGTGCCTGCCCGACTGCGACCAGCGAGAGTGCGGCAGCGATGGCTGCGGCGGCCGCTGTGGTGAGTGCGACGGTGACGCCACCTGTACCCCGGAGGGTCACTGCTTCCCCGACGAAACACCCGATGTGACTCAGGGCGATGTGGCAGAAGAGGCCCTGTGGGAGGTTGTCCACGAGGATTCCAAAGTGGGGCCGGAGCTTCTGGCCGACCATGACGCCCAAGCCGGCGAACCGGACACG
>CAZQHM010000101.1:0-16597 GCA_964593355.1 uncultured Myxococcales bacterium | reverse complement strand
GACAGGAAGTGGTTTTCCACGCTGTGGCACAAGGCACGTCGGACCCGGTGTGCCACCTCTTCCGTTGCCCAACGGCGGGATGTGATGAAACTGGAGCATGGGTACAAGTGGACTACAACGACAACCACCTGAACATGTCCTGCAGAGTAGCTGTAGTGAACAACCTTGGCAGTGCCAGACGCTTCGTCGCCATTGTTAGAAGCCAGGTAGATGGTGTGCCGGCGGACATTTCGCTCAGTGCAACGGTGGGCTCCCTGTCATATGCACCGTATGGGGCCACGGTTGGAGTGACCAAGGTTCCAGCGTCTGGGCAAAACGGGCTCATCACTGGAGTTGGCGAGACTCTGCACACGGCCGAGATCCCCGGGGGAACCGAATGGCCGGCAGTGATCCCTGTCGGCTTGTCGCCGTGGAGCGGGAGCACGGATTCATATTCGTGGGCGCTGTCGCCGTATTCGACAGGGGGACCTCAAGGTGGTGTAGCAGGGCCAACAGTGGCCACCGGAGGTTTCATGCTGGTGACGCCGAAGTACCTGACGGACCGGAATGCAGACGGTGCCTTCGAATTGACCTTGGTGCGTTCAGGGAGCGCAATGGTCTACATAAATGATAGCAGTGATGCCGACGACGATGGGGTTGGAGATGCCCTTGAGGCCGTTCTGATGACCTGTTCCGATCTGAACAGCTGCCCGTATACCGGAATTACCAGGAACCCTAAGGATACCGACAACGATGGTCTGAGTGACGGGGAGGAGTTGTTTCTCGGGCTGCTAAACCAATGCCCGGGTGGGGTGCCGGAGAGCGCCCATCTTTCGTTGTCGAGATGGGGTGCAGACCCACTCCGCAAAGACATGTTTGTCAATGTCAACTACTTCATGCCTGAGACGGATGACGTGAATCCATTTGCAGAGATGACTCAAACCGAGGCGAAGACCTGGGTCGACATCGTACGAGGCTACTTCCTGGCAGATCCTGAGTCGGAGATAGGCAATCCGGACGGAACAGCAGGGCTTTCGCTCCACTTCGACCTTGGAATCGCCCCATCGACTCTCAGTGATGAGGGGCTGTTCGGCATCTATCCTCGCTATTCCAGCCGAGCGGAACCAGGGTTTCACGCCTATCAATTTCTTCAGGCTGCCAACGGTTGGATCGGCACCTATCGACTGGTCATCTATGTTGCGGGTGCCGGCATGTTCTATCAAGACTTCCCAAGTGGAGCAGGTACGAAAGGCAGTGACATCGCCACAGATGTTGCCCAGTATGTGAACGGTCTCTCGCTCTCTGTGAGCCTGACAGGGACTGCCAAAGACGACAGCTTCGCCGTTGAGGCCACGAATCCGGCGCAGTCGGAGAGCGTTGGTGTATGGCTGATGTGCACGGAGGGACTAGTGACAAGCTTCTGCCCCGCTGTAGGTAAGGCAATCTACAGTGATACCGGGTCTGGAATCGCCGCTGGCATTTCCGCCAGGTGGGAACATATAGCCAATAAAATGATTATATGTTGTATAATATTTGTGGTTGGTGCTTTTACACCCGACGTCCAGGCTCACGCTCCGGAGCAAGGAGTTCGGGATCTTGTAGATTCCTTAGAGTGTAATATAGATGACATCAGCCTTGGGATGCTGGTGTGTCCTCTGTACATGGATGGAATGTGGACCGGTACCTTGCCCTGCGCGTTTGCCGGAGAGCTTTGTCCCTTCATTCTAGCCACTACGGCCCAACAACGGTTAACAGGGGCGTCGGCCCCACCTGACACGGAGCCAGATTTCGTGGTGCCCCCAAATGCGGAGGTCGATCAGACGTGGGAGCCAGGCCCACCCCTCTTCGAGACTCTTTCGGATCGGTTGGAGCTAATGAGCGAGAAACCTCAGTATCCCGACTCTGCACCCAAGATTGACTCGGAGCTGGTGGAGATGGTAGCGGGCATGGTTGAGCAGTACCTTGAGATGGGGTGTGCAGAGGAGCCGGATAGCTTGGAGTGTTACTACTCGGAGTATAGTGTATTTCTGCTAACTGAACTGGAGTGATGATGCTGTATTGGTTTGGTAGTCTGCTTTCACATGGGGATAAAAATGAATAACGTATGGGGCAAGCTAAATATGTTCGTCTTTGCATTTTGCGTCAGCCTAAGTGGACTCTCGTGCGGCGACAGCTCAAGCGGAAATGCTGTAGATGTTGTTGAGGACACAGGCATTGTTCCGTGCCCCGAAGGAAAGCTGTCGGAGCAACAAGGCAGGTCAATGCTTGGGCGCTGGTGTGCAGGATGGAATAGTGGAAAATCAAGTGTCGTTTTTTGTGGAATACGTGGCGATGGGGATACGACGTCATGGAATTGTATATGTGAATATGCTGGGAATGAGCCGTTGCCAGAGTCACCTCCAAGTCTTTATAAATGGTGGTGTCAGGCGAATATGGCAACATGGGGTGAAACACACAATTTCGACGATCCCGAGTCGGATGCGCGGTAGGCGTATGGCTGGCCCTGAGGCAGAGCGGCAGTATGTGGCGAGATGTACACACTTCCGGCCCAAGGACGTTGGGGGGGCCGTGGTGAGGAAATGATGGCGGTGGCGCCGGCCCAGCCTCAATCCACGGCCTTTGGTGCACCGGACACTGCACCCGGGGATAGGGCGGGTGACTCCACGGACGCTGGGGCGGGTTGCCCGCCCGGGCCACCCCGGTGGTGCACACGCTATCGCAGCGGCTTGAGCGGATGCAGAAGGGACCGGCCGACTCAGGGCGGGAAGCTAAACCAGTGACCTTCATTCTCGCCCCTACCCCTCGACTCGGCACGAGCCTCGCTCCCCTCGAAGGGCCTGAGGGGCCCCTCGGGGCCGTCGAAGGCGGGGTAAACGGCTGGGGGGCGGATCGAGATATCTGGCCAGCCGTTTGGCGTCGACCAAGAGTTGGTGGCTCAGGTTGATGCCATGGTGGCAGCGTACCTGGAGATGGGATGCGCCGAGGAGCCGGATAGCTTGGAGTGCTACTACTCTGAGTACTCCATGTTTCTTCTGTTGGAGTCTGAGAAATTGACGAGTGGGCATGGACTTTGATTGCGGCATTGCCAAGGAGGGTATGATGATGAGAACATTAAGTGTGCAAATTATTATGCTGATTGGTTTGGTTCTATCGGCCATCGGGACACAGTCATGTGCCGGACAATCGAAAGACAGTACCGCTGACACCATTCTGGAAGTCAGCCCCGAGGCTGTGAGCGACCTTGCTACCGATGATCAGGAAGGCAATGCACCGGACGTGATTGGGGACCTCTCGGCCGAGAGCATAAGCGACGTGGGGCCGGTTGACGCTGTGGACACGGGACTAGTGCCATGTCCCGAGGGTGAGTTAACGTTGGAGCACATCAATAAGATGTCTATGACGTGGTGCGAGAAGGTTGGTCTGGGACCAGGAGGTCACTGCGGGAATGCGGATGATGACAAGTCCCCCCAGTGTTTTTGTGCTTGGTACGGTGACTATCAACTGCCAAACTCACCACCTTCGCCTACTGGCTACAGGTGGGAGTGTCACGAGTCATGGCCGTACGTTCAAGATGCATACTGACCTTGGGCTGAAGTGGAAGAGGCCACAGCAGTGTCGGCGCTATGTTCGGGATGGACGCCGGGGCCCCGGTGGTATGGATGGTTGGGAATATGGTGGCGGTCTACCTGGAGATGGGATGCGTTGAGGAACCGGAGAGCTTGGAGTGCTAAACCGGTGACCTTCATTCTCGCCCCCCCTTCGACTCGGCCCTGGCCTCGCTCAGGGTACACGGCTGCTGGGGGGATCGAGATATATGAGCAGCCGTGTAGTACAAGGAGTACTCTCATCCCATTTCAGCAGCGGCTTCCAAGAGGTGTGCGCCCCGCCGCCAAGCGCCATTCCGGCCCAACTGATCGGCATTGGGGCTAACACCTACACGGCGACCCAGCCGCAATCAACGGCATCGAGTTCACCGGAGACTGAACCCGGCCCTCACCCGGCCCTGGGGGGCCGACCTCTCCCGGGGGCGGGAGAGGTGATTTGGCGCAGGGTGTCGGGGGCGCACAGTGAGATGTTCCGTAAGCTCGATGTTCCGTAAGCTCGGTGCTGGAGCGATTCCGAGCCCCGCCCCGTTAGGAAGGGGCCGCGCACTGAATCGCCATCCATCGGCCACCTGCCCAGCCAACGTGCACGCTCCGATATGAGTGCGTTGTTACTAGTTCACGTTGCGATTACAGGAACGGTTTTGGGTGTGCATATGCTGTGGCATAATACCCGATGTGATTGCCATATGGTGGTGCCGAATTGCGAACTACTGGAGGCTGTAGGGCATTGGTGTTCGTCGCGAGAATTCGATAGGTGCCCCAGATGTGGACCACAAGATGTGGGTGCATATCGGGAATATGTGCCCACAGGCTGGGGGCCGCAGATGGGGTGCATTGCGAATTCGCAGCAGAACAAGCAATGTCATACAGCCTCCTAAGTCCGGAAGGAGCGTCCACTGGGGGTAACGTCGCTGAGGAATAGTGCAGCCTGTGGAGAAGGGAGACTCATTGCGCGGCCCCTTCCTCACGGTCGGGGCTCGGAAGGCGTGGTGGGGCTCGGAAAGCGGGGTGGGGATCGGAAAGGGGCAGTTCGGAGCGCGTAGCGGGACTCGGAACGCCGCGGGGGTGAGTTTGGAACGCTTAGGTGTTGAGCGTTGGCACTGGAATGGGGATTTACACGCTCTGCTCCTCATGCCATTATGGGGGCTCTTACAGGGAGGACACATCATGGCAGTCTCTTTCGGTGTCGAGAAGAGTGTGGTTATTGAGAAGCCGGCAGAGGAGATTATGTCGGCGATAGTGGATTTTGCTGAGTGGGGGAAGTGGTCGCCGTGGCTCTCTTTGGAGCCCGGCTGTGATGTTCACTTGTCGGGCATAGCAGGGCATCGGGGCCATAAGCAACGCTGGGAGGGGAAGTACATCGGCTCTGGCGAGGTGGAGTTGACGGGGGTTGTGGAGGGGAAGAGTGCCGACTTCGAGATCACGTTCTTCAAGCCTTGGAAGAGCAAGAGTCGGTTCGGCTTCCGGCTGGAGGACGGGGATGGTGGGACCCGGGTAACATGGTGGATGCAGGGATCGTTGCCCTTCTTCCTCTTCTTCATGAAGCGGATGATGTCGGCCTGGATAGGCAGCGACTACAACCGTGGGCTTTTGATGCTGAAGGACCATCTTGAGAGAGGCCACGTGCCCAGCTCGCTGAGTATGGGTGGGGTCGTAGAGCGGCCGGTGCAGTACTACTTCGGGAAGCGGCGAGGGTGCACCATGGAGGAGGTTGGACCGCTGATGGAGCAGGATTTGATGGAGCTTGGGGCGCTTTTGGAGGCGTTCACGGTGCCGCAACCGGTGCAGGTGATGTCGTTGTACCACCGCTTCGACATGGCGGAGGGTCGGTGCGACTACACCGTGGGCTTCTTCTACAACGAACCGGTGGAGCCGGCCGCAGGCTACGTCTCGGGCAAGTTGCCGGCGCACAGGGCCTTGTCTGTGGAGCATGTGGGCGCCTATCGCCACTTGGGCAATGCGTGGGCAGCGGCAATGGGCAGTGCACGGGCAGGCCATAAGCAGAGCAGGGCCGTGCCGATGTATGAGATATACCTCAATAATCCCAAAGAGGTGCCCGAGAACGAGGCTAGAGTTCAGGTGTTGGTTCCAGTGGTGAAGTAAGTCTCCGTTTTGGCTTTGAAAGAGTGCCTTGGCTTTGAAGGAATGCCTGGGCTTCGCAAGAATGCCTATTCTGGATGCGTTGTCGGCCGTGAGCCCGTTGAAGGGTTAAATCGATGGGATAATCTGGTTCTGCAATGGGCTTACTATACCACCGAAGACGAACACCAATGCCCTACAGCCTCTTAGCCGGCGAAGCCCAGTGGGCTGAAGGCGACGTAGAGGAGGAGGGTCAGTACCACCACGACGATGCCGCCCATGAGGGCGCCTTTGCTGCTCTTGAGCTCGATGGTTGTATTGGTCTTGAAAACCATGGGCTCTTTCATGGGCTTGACGATGGTGAGGATTGCCATGGCGCCGACGCTGAGGGCGAAGCAGATGGCCATTCTGTTGAGGAATTGCACGTCGGGCACGGCCAGTTTCATGGCTCCGTAGGCCACGATGTTTGTGAGAAGTCCGACCACGCCGGCCATGGGGGGGGCCTTTCTGAAAACCAGGCCGAAGACGAAGACGGCCAGGATGCCGGGGGAGATGAAGCCTTGGCCCTCTTGAATGATGGTGAAGATGCTGTTGCTGATTTTGGGGTTACCTAACTGCGGTGCCAGGAAGACGGCGATGAAGGTGAAGGCCACCACGCAGACTCTGCCCAGGGTAACCAGGGCCTTCTGAGATGCCTCCTTGTTGATGTATTTGGAGTAAATATCCATTGTGAAAATTGTTGATGCAGCGTTGAGCATTGCTGCCAGGGAGCTGACCACAGCGCCCAACAGGGCCGCAAGGATGAAGCCAACCAGTCCGACGCCCTGGGGCAAGACGTTGCCGATGAGTTGGGCCATGGCGGTGTCGTATTTGTAAGCGATGAACTTCTCGCTGCTGATGGTTGCTCCTTTAGAGGTAGCGTCGGCGATGACCCCCTTGTTGAAGAGCTCCATCTCCTGGAAGAGGCCCGGGTAGACGCTGGCGAAGCTGTGGTCGTCGGTGGAGAAGGTGGTGTAGGGCGCCGGGGCCAGGGTCTCAAAGCGTGCCTTCGTCATGGGCAGTAGGCCGGGGGAGGCTATCTTGGAGGCTTTCATGGCGGCATCGTCGGGGTAGAGGGCGACAACCATCTTGTCTGAGGTGATGGTCTTGAGGGCCTCGTCGGTGGGGTTGTCGAGGAGCAGGACCGACGTAGAGGTGGGGTTGGCCTTGATGTATTTGGCCGCCACGGCCACGTTGTCGCCGGTGCTGCTCTGCTTCATATCACCAGCAAAGAGGTTGAAGGCGATGATGCCTGGGATGACGATTACGAAGGGAATAATGAGCTTCATGAATGCGGCAAAGACGATGCCCTTCTGGCCTTGGGCGAGGGAGGCGGAGCCGAGGGTGCGCTGGGTAATGTACTGGTTCAGGCCCCAGTAGTAGAAGTTGGGTATCCAGAGGCCGAGCATTAGCGCTGTCCAGGGAAGCACCGAGTCTGTGGAGGGCAGGAACATGTTGAGGCGGGGTGCGTTGAGGTCGAGGAAGCGCTCGAAGGCCGAAGCGTCGGGGGCAAGTTGGGTAATGGCCACGGCGCCGGTCTTCACGTCCACGACTTGGGAGGCTTCGGCAACAAGCCCCAGCTTCTCGAAAGCGAAGAACATGATCACGCCACCGCCGACGATGAGAGCGCTGCCTTGAATGAGGTCGGCCCAGGCGCATGCTTTGAGGCCGCCGATGGCCACGTAGACGGCAGCGATGAAGCCGATGACCAGGGAGCCGGCGAGCAGGCTGACGGAGTAGCCCATCTTCTCGGCCAGGGTGCTGATGGTAACCGCACCGGCGTAGGTCACGGCACCGAGGAGGAGCATATAAATAAATATGGTTGCAACGGCCATGATGGTTCTGGCTGCCGCGTTGTATCGTACTTCAAGGAACTCAGGTATAGTGTAAATGCCAGCTCGAAGAAAATATGGAAGGAACGTGAAAGCAACAACAACAAGCGTTATTGCTGCCATCCACTCATAGCTGGCAATAGCGAGGCCCACATGGCTGGCGGCGTTGCCGCTCATGCCGACGAACTGCTCGGTGCTGATGTTGGCGGCGATGAGTGAGAAGCCGATCAGCCACCACTGCAGGCCTCTTCCGGCGAGGAAGTAGTCTTCTCCGGTTGCCCCTTTCTTGCTTTTTACGAGGCCTATTGTTACGACAGATACCACAAAAACGATAAAGACAACCAGATCAAACACACCGAAGGTCATTGTATCCTCCCCTGAGCATGTTTCCACAACATCGCCAACCACGGCGCGGCGAGAGTACCGCAACGGGGGCGAATGTCCACGGAAAATACAGTCGCTGTCTTAATCCCCAATCCCTCGGTGGTTAGACGGATGGCGGAGGTAAATGGAGAAAGGGCGTTGCTGGCGGTGTCGCTGGAAGTGGCTGCGGATTCCGAGAAGACCTCCCAATTCCGCATGAACCGGCTTCGGCCCCGCCCGAAAAAGCCACTCACCAAGTCCTACGGAACACAGCGTAGTGGATGTTCGGCCTAAACTCCAACGGAGTACACTCCTCAACGAATTGGAAGGCTGCATTAACAGTAATAACCCAATCATCAAGGATTAGGTAACCCCCATCACAGACGGAGAAGTCCTGATCGCCCACCGTCACCACCAGACAAGCGGCCCGATACGATACGCAATCTCCCTCAACCTCATCGTCGAGTTCCACAATCTCCCCCGTGAACCCACCGAAGGCCACCGTCATGTGCGGTTCGAAAGGAAGAACCCGCAAGTAGCCGGGAATTGTCACGTCTGGCGGCTCGAGGAAATAGGCTGCCAGTAAGGCGCCGTCCCGGGAAATGGAGATGGACGCTTCTTGAGGGAAGGCAGATCTCTGATATTCGACATTCACCTGCAAATCGCTACTAATTGCAATAAGACCGCCGATGGTCACCCGCGAGATCACTGGGGTGGCATGGCCGGCGAAGTAGAATTCCTGGATCCCGATGCCCCGCTCATTCGGAGTGGCTCCAGCCGACATGAGTTCCACGTTGGACTCGGAGAAGGTCGCATATTCTCCACTTGCGGCAAGCTGTTCTGTGCATGTTCGTTTCAAATGACATACGACATCCTCATCATTGGCATCCACGTCAAGCATCCCGTCCAGACACTGGAAGTCATCAACTTGCTGTGTGCCATCCTCCATTTGAGACGGAGCAGGGCTCCCACACGATATGAGTCCAAATAGACACACCACTTGAATACGCATTATTCTTGCCATAATCCACCCTCCAGTGCGAGGTCGAAACAGGGTTCCGCCCCTGGGGCAGACATGGATGCCGACACAAGGTGCCACAACCATCGCCGTCCACCCCCGCCAGCGGCGCCAGCCTGCATTTGGTATGCCGGCGATAACGTCGGAATGTCGGCGCCATTGAATGTCCCTGCGAACGAGACTCGCAGGCCGCAAGGGCAGGATCCCGACAGCGACGGTACAAGCACACATGCGGATGGGCTTCGCACAAGGAGTTCGTCGTTCAGCCCGCTTTCCAGGTCAGGGTCGGGCACTGCGAAGGACAGAGGACCATCCCAGCGGAACGCACGGAAGAGGTGATACACGAGCTTTCCCTCGTATTCCACCGTCACACGTTGAGCGGACTCATTGAAGTCCCAACTTACCGAGCAGCCAGGTGGCGGCCAATAAAGGAGGCGTCCATAGGCCCGCCGTAGGAGGACCAACTCACTTCCATCAAGAAGGGAAAACGTGACGACCTCATGAACGACGCCGTCGTCGTCGAAGACGACCGCTGATTCCACGGAGGCGGCGACTGCCGAACCTGCTTCGACGGGAACGGGCCCGCCATTTCGGCTGATGGCTAAGCTGGGAATCTCCCGAGGACTATCAGCGCATTTGCCGGAGGGGCAGTCGGTCAGAACGTTGACCAATTCCAACCCAAGAGCCCCCACCCCCTTCGCCTCGCAGTGCTGACCTGGCTCGCCAGCCATTGAAACGACCTCAAAACTACGCTCAACATCGGCCTCGCTCGTGGTCACGTCCGGGGACTGCTCCAGCGCCAGCGGCAGGGTCTCCCATGGAGATGGGCTACTGCATGCGATCAGAGCACCTGCCATCAATCCGATTGCGGCGAGCCACCGCTTCCCCGACCCAGAGGACCTGGCAATAGCGGCCAAAGCCACGCCCGAATTTCGAACATACAAGCACAATTCCATGATCTCCTCCGTCCCACAGATTTCACATTGGCCGGTTACTCGGCGCAGGCTCCGCTAACGCGAAGCCGAGAACATACTACAAACGTTCGCTCCCGGCCAATCCATACAAGCGCCCTTCTGCCTGCTCCCATACTGTGCAGAGCGAGCGGCCGGTTCTGGCTATTGGTTAGGTGCCCGGTGACTCGTGGGGTCTCACGCTCAGGGGGCACCGGGCACATTTGGCTCCTGCCATGTATCCATACGCTTGCCTGCCGATCGGCCGGGATGACGCTATGCGGCAAGCCACTAAACCATTGCTCACCATTCTCGTCCCCCCCCCCTCTGGGCCGTCGAAGGCGGGGTACACGGCTGCTGGGTGGATCGAGATATGTGGCCAGCCGTTTAGTTCCAGGCCTCAACGATCTCGGCCAGGGCTACGCCTGGGGCACCCTCGAAGTAGAGGACGTTGAGGGTTGGATGAATGACGATTTCCACTACCAGAGGAGGCTGATCCAAATCGTCTTCGGCGGTGGCTTTGATTTTCAGGCAGCCGGTCTGCTTTCCGAAGGGTGTCTCGAAGTCAGCGTTAGCGTCCAAGATGTCTGAGTCAAGAATGTCCAACTTGGCGTAACCATAGCAGACCGTCCGGTTTGAAGACAAGCCTGATTCTCATCGTGCAGCAAGCAGGGCTGAGGGTGGCTTGGCGGACGGGGCTACTCTAATATGGCGTCCAGGAGGAGCATGTTCAGGGAGGAGTTAGAGCGGTTGATTTTGATACGGGCGGTGGCTTCTTCGTTGTCTCGGCCCACGCCGGCCACGGTGACTCTGACGTAGGGGATTCTGGTGGGGTTGGGGCCGCCCACGGTTATTCGGAAGTCAGCGGTGGAGACGATGCTTTCGCTGTCGTCGCCGCAGCGTGGGGGGCTTGTTTCGCCGCTGCTGGAGCCTGGCACGATGGTCATGAGCAGGGGCTGGGTGGCTCGGCCGCTGAGTGTGTTGTATGCGTGGCTGGCGCCATCTGCTTCGACTTTGCTGACGCCCGGTCGTTCCGTCGGGTCGTCGTTGGCCGAGAGCTTTTCGAGGAGCACCTGTGAGACGGCCATGGTTCTGGAGGCGTTGGGTGAGGAGGAGGAGGTAACAGCTTCTTGGGGTATTGTGACCCAGAGTTGGTCAAAGGCGAAGACCTCGGCGCCGCCCACGGTTTCGTTATCGAGGATGGACTCGGAGATCTTCTGGGCGACGATGCTGCCTATGAACCCGCCCAAGGCGTCCTGGCCCATGCTCATGGCGGTCTTCTTCCAGGATACGGACTTGAATGCTGCCTGGTTCACGGCTCTTCGTGCCAGTGTTTGGGCGGCGCCTTGCCCTGCCCTGAAGAAGTATTTCAAGCATTTGAGCATTCTGAGTGCTGTTTTGGTGATTGCCTTGCCTGTCATCTTTCCTGTTGTTGTGGCCATGACTGAACCTTCCATGGCGCCGAGTCCCAGGTCCAGGGCCTTATCGACGCCAACGAAGGCAGCGGCAACAAGGACGTTGACGCCGATACTGGAGAGCATGGCACCGCCCTCGATGGACGCTCCAATGGCGCCGGTAATGGCGGCGGCGATGATAGGAATGGCCCACTGGACGGCGGTGGCGTGGATTTCGGCGGTGCGGTCGATGCGGGCGGTGAGGGTGAATCCTTCGTCGTCGGAGGTGACTACGGGGTATTCACCCACCACGAGGGTGGCCTTGAGCTTTCTGTCGCTGATGAGTGGGGAGCCGTCGAATTTGGTGGGTCTGGTGGTAACGATGAAGGAGGCGTTGTAGCCTCGGGACTGAACGCCGGTGGTTGTTCGGCTCTTCCAGTCTTTGGATTCGGAGAAGGTGAAGACTCGGCGTGGGTAGGGCACGAATTCGTCGGGGAGGTCGCCTTCGACGATGGGCTGTTTCACCGAGACCTCTTCGATGCCGTTCCCTCCCCACTTTGCGATTGTTGCGGGGTCTTCGTCGGCGAGGTAGCCGCAGTCGAGGCCGGGGAAGTCGACGCCCGGGGTTCTGGTGAGCAGTTCGAACCGTCCATCCTCGGGTCGGACTATTCCCCCGCTGGTGCCGCCGATTCCCGGGACAAGGCCGTTAGATGCCTTGGGCACTTTATAGCCCTCTTTGGCGGCGAACTGGAATAGTTCGTCGGAGTTGGGGAGTTTCTTTTTGCGGTATGCGGGGTCGAAGCAGACCCCATCGAGTTCGATACCGAACCACCTCCAGCCTGGGTTACCCGAGGGAGACTCGAAGTCGGGTTTTCCCACGGGGCTCTCGCCCAGGTAGTCGTGGGCTCGGCCGTCTTTGACAAAGGGGATACCGTCTTCGGTGAGGTAGGGCATGTCCATGAGTCCGACGCGGAGTTCATCGTCGGCGGTGCCTGTGTCGAGGTGAACGAAGATGTCTCTGGTGGGGTCCTCTTCTCCGGGCATGCCTTTGATGGGGGTGCAGGCTTTGAGCGGGGCGTCGGAGAGGCTGCTCCAGAAGGCTCTCTTGACGGCCTCGGCCCTTGTGTTCAGCTCACTGGGAGCCAGTGTTTTGGGGCCCACGACCAGTCCGCCTGTGCGTCGGGCTTCAAGCACGTAGGCCGTGGTTGATGCCAGCTCTGTGGTGTTCTGGTGGTTCCATGGGTCCAGCCAGCGGATTTTGATATCGCCCTCATAGCTGCTGACCCTGTCGGGGATCATATCGCCGACGGGTTCCGGCTTACCGTTGAGGTCCAGCCACTCGTCGGTGATATTTCCGTAGACGGTGACCTTCTTCTCATAGGGGGCGGTCGGAGTCTCTCCCCTGTAGTATTCCGAGAGCGAGATGGTTGCCGGGTGCTTTCTCACAACGGTTTTTGCGTGGGTGCTTTCGTTTCCATCTTTCCCGGGTGTTTTGGGCAGGTCGTATCTGGAGAAGCCTGCCAGGACGAACTCATCCTCTTCGTCCTCGCTTGTATCGGGGGCACCTGCCCAGAAGATATCCAGGACAACTCTGACCGGTCCAAGTAGAAGGGGGTTATTGTGTGATGCGCTGACCCAGAGTTTCATGGTGCCTTCGGGTGCGGAGAGGGAGGGTCGTGCGTTGAGGGCGAGCATGTCGATACCGTTGCCCGTGGGAGGTGCGTCACCACGCAGGTGGATTCGTCCCACATCGAACATGGCCTTGAACTTCACTCCGGATACTTCGCCGTGGAGGTCGTAGCCCATGATTTCGCCGGGGACGAACGGGGGTGCGAAGGCAAGAGTTAGAGAGAGTGTGCCGTTGGATTCGAGCATGACATCGTCCACGGTGACGCCTTCAACCGGGTCTTGCTGGTCGTGGGCGGTGACGGTGAAGTCTTCGGGTTGGGGGAGGTTTGCGTTAGCTGCGGCGATGGGGGCGAGGCCGTTGCCAAGGGTGTAGGTAATCTTCACGGGCGCATCAGCGGGGAGGGGTATGGCGGTGACGGTTGGCTTCAGGAAGAGCTGAGGCGAGGCGAGGAAGAACTGGTTATCCAGGGAGGAGGAGTTGTCGATAGGGTATCTCGGGTTTCTGCCGCAGGCGTCGGTTCGGAAGACTATGGAGCCTTGGTTGGGAAGCAGGCGTCGGGCCGTAGAGAGGGGGTCGGAGTAGGGGGTAATGAGTGGTGGGTCTACCACCTCGCTTGTGAAGGTGATGAATGTTGAGCCAGGTGTAGGTGCCCAGGCGCAGTAGTCGGTCCAGGCATCCACGAAGTGTGCTTGGCCTTCGACCAGAGTGAATCTGACCCCATCGTACTCAACCCATGTACAATCCTCTGCTGCCTGGAAGTTCCCTCCCATGCCATCGAAATGTTCCATGTGGGGCTGCCCTTTTTCGGGAGCTTCGGGGCGTTCGGATTCGCAGAGGGTGTTTGGCAGGGGCAGTGCGGGGATGGTTTGTCCCGATGGGCCGGTGAAGGTTACTTTGACCAGTCCACCGAGGTCCGAGTAGAACTCTTGCAGGGTTGGCAGTTCAACCACGGCGTTGTGCCAGTCGGGGTTGTCCGGATCTTCCGGGTCCACGTCCAGGGAGAGTTCGTCGGGGAGGGTAGCCAGCGGGTAGCTGTTGGACTCTACCCAGAAGCGGTATTTGCCAGGTTTTCTGAAGAGGACCGAGAAGGAGCGGTGGCTGTTGTCTCTCTCAAGGACGACGATGTCATCGGGGGCAATCTGCGTGCCGTCGGGGCCTTCGCCTTTGAGTAGGAAGTCGAAGCCTTCCATGCCCGAGATCCCGGTATCTTGGGCCAGGTTGATTGGGGCGAGGCGCAGGGTGTGAATGGCCGGCCAGGCGGGAGCGCTGTCGAAGGGTTTGCCCGAGTAGTCGAGCAGGGCCAGTTTGGGGTAGCGCCCGGTGATTGTCAGGTCGAAGACCGGGTCTGGTACTGAGGGAAGCTGCGAGAGACCTTGGAGTGTCATCTGGATCTTATTGGGTCCTTCGAGGGAGGGTATGTAGTGGATGCTGTTGAGGACGCATCGGGCCTCGGGCGGTCCGTAGTTGAGGTGATAGAGTTTCTCTTCCAGGGAGCCTCGCTGGGGTTGTTCGTTGCAACCATTGGCAGCGATCCAGTCATTGTAGGCGTTGAGGTATTGTGAGCCGAAGCCGGCCTGGGGGCAGGTTCCTGCGATGAACTGGGCCTCGCTGCACGGGTAGAGTCGGTTGAGAAAGGCTCCGTTGCCAGATAGGTCTTTCCATACGGTTCGGACCTCTTCCAGTTGCTGGGTGATCTCCTCGAGGGTAAGGCGCTGGGACTTGTCGTAGATGTAGGTATGGACCCTGATGGAACGTGGGATCTTGAGGCTGAAGAAGGGGTCGGTGACCCACTCGGGGATGGGGATAACAACGGGGGATTCGAAGGCAGCGCAGGGCGGGGTCTCCCAGCCAGAGACGCCGTGGTTGAACTGGCAGCCTGTCACCATGTTGCTCACTGAGAGTTCGACCAGGTTGACCTCGAGGATGGCCTCTTTCTTGGTTTCGGTCTCGAAGACACGGAACTGTGCAGTGCCGTATTTGCCGCCCATGAGCACCTCTCCTCGCTCTTGGTCGACGACGGCTACCAGTGAGGCCGGGTCTTTTGGGATATCGGCGCTGGCGGCGGCCACGAGCCCATTGGCGTCCAAGGGGGTGATTTCGATTGTGGGGCTGAAGAGTATGCTTTGGCGGTCGCCCTGGTCTGGTCCACGGTCGGCGACGAGAAAAATATCGAACGGGTGTCTGCTGCCCATTACAATTCTATTTATGTTATTGGGTTCTAGCTCCATTAAGAAGTCGGGGATGTTACTAACGTTGACCAGGGCGGTAGCTGGCTGTGCGGGTGAGTAGCGGTCGTCTTCCACGGCGACCCAACTTTCGCCGGCGTCGGGGCCCAGCACCACTTCGAGTCCGTTGCCGAGGGCGGCGATGGCAGGGTTTGGGGTTCGTAGACGAGTGGTTGCGAGCTTGGAGACATCCTCCTTTCTGCCGTCGGAGAAGTGTGCCGATGCGGCGAGTTGGGTGGCCAGACCAGGCAGCACGCCTTTGACTTGGTTGGGGGAGACGACAAGTTCTACCAGGGCGAACTGAGTCTCGGCCATGGGGGCGGATGCACCGGGTTCCAAGGCCTGGACCTTGACGGAGGCGGGGGCGCCGTTGACGGTTTGGGGAGCGGTGTAGCGTCCGGATTCGTCGATGAAACCACGTTTTGCGTCGCCGCCCAACACACCGTCCACGGCCCAATCCACGTCATGGGTCTCTTCGCCCTTGTGCATGGCCATGAACTGCATGGTTGTGCGGACCGGGACTGTTTCGACCGTGGGTAGAATGGCCGCTTCGCCTTGGTAGATGTGGACCCAGGCTGTGGCGAAGCGGTCGGGGAAGTGGATGGAAGTAGCGGTGACTTTGACGGGGTTTGATGATGGAATGGAGCCAGGGGCTTTGAAGGTTCCATCTTGGGAGATGGTTCCTGTGTCGGGGGTTCCGCCCGGGGTATCTTCTACGGCCCAGAGGACCTGCTTGAGGCTCTCTTCGTCTTCGGGCAGGGCGGAGAGTTTCACGGTGAGTTTCACGGAGCCCCCCACCTGGGCGCCGGCGTTTTCGGGTTCCACGGCGATGTTGAGGATATCGCCGAGGCTGAAGGTGATGGATGTTTGTATGTCGAGGGATGGAGCGTCGGCTTTGAGGAGGATGGAGTTGGGCTGGGGGATTGTGGATGGGGCGGTGTAGAGGCCGTCGACGCCGATGGTTCCCCAGGCATCGGGTGATGCTTCGTCGCCACCGGGGTTTTCGGCCGGGCTAAGGGTCCAGGTGAGGTCATCGGGGCTCACGGGTTGGCCGTCGAGGAGGAGTGAGAACTGCACTTCTGATCCGAGGCGGATCCACTGAGCAGCGGGCTGAATGGAGGGCCCTTTGGGAGATGGGTCGGCGTTCTGGCCGGTTTCGCCGGAGCAGGCGCCAATCAGGAGGGCGAGCAGTAGGGTGGAGAAGGGACGGTGGGGGTGTAGTATGAGGGGAACTCTCATTGTGGTACTCCTTTTGGACCATTTGTCGGTCGCAGCGCGGCATGGCGCAGCATGGGACGGCACGGGCGAGGAGCCACGGCCATTTCCCGAACGGTGTTTCATCTAGACCGGACGGTACAAAGCCGGGGTGGCCATGTCAACCCTGTTGGGCCCTGTCCCGGCCCTGTCCCGGCCCTCACCCGGCCCTGTCCCGGCCCTCACCCGGCCCTGTCGGGCCGACCTCTCCCGGGGCGGGAGAGGTGAT
>CAZQHM010000100.1:7914-16802 GCA_964593355.1 uncultured Myxococcales bacterium | reverse complement strand
TCTGGGGCACCTATCGAATTCTCGCGACGAACACCAATGCCCTACAGCCTCCTAGGTCCCTCACTCTTGGCGCGGCAGTTGGGTACAGTGCCATACTGCAACAATCCATATCGCACTATCAGCCATTCGATAGAAGAATCGATACGGCCTAACTATTACCTCCCGATAGGGCAACTCCGGGAACTCTGGAATGGGGCGGCCGGAGTGGGGAAACATGGGCAACCGAGCCAATGTGCGCTGAACCTTGGCCTTGAATCGAACTGCAGCACCAGGATTGTCGATCTTGATGTAGGCCAGCCCTTCCAAGAATTGCCTGCGAGCCTGCTCGGTGAACCTGACCATTGGGGGCGCTACTCGGTTGCCAACAATGCAGCGGCGTCACCCATAACCTCGTCCAGGGTGTGCCCCTCTCCGCCAGCAATTTCGCGCTCCCCTCTAGCCAGTGAGCGAAGCAACTCAAGCGCCGCCAGTTGCTTGTTGAAAACCTCAACACTCTGCATGACGGCCACTGCACGTCCTCGCTGAGTAACCACCAAGGGCCCCCCACTTGAACGAAGCCTCTTTAGAACCGCCGCAGCATCCTGGCGAAAGTCGCTGACCGGCACTATGTCGGGAATCTTGCTCATGACGGTACCTCCAGAAGTCCGCTCTACAGTACGTGCAAACGTCTCTTTGGTCAAGCACTGCCCCCCCTTTGGATGCGGATCCGCTGCCAAGGGCGGGACGTCCACCGGGCGCATCTCGTGCCCGCCCACCCATCACCTCTCCCGCTCCGGGAGAGGTCGGCCCGCAGGGCCGGGTGAGGGCCGCGTGAGGGCAGCGTGAGGGCGCTGCGCCCCGGAAGGGATCCGCACCCAAGCTGCCGCTTGACACTGGACGTTGGGCCATTTCGTGGATAGTGTCGTTGGTCGACGCCATGGTAGGATCTAGGTCGCTGGTTCGACATGGTGTATAGGGATTGTGCTGACGGGATATAACAATAATTTCGGAGGGAAACATGCCAACCATTCAAGAGGTTACGGATGCTATGCTGGTCTCTGTTCCTGCCCCAGAGCCATGGGGGTTGGAGGATGATCTGGACCAGACGGAGTACCTTGTGGATGGCGAGATACGGCACCACGACGGGCCCATGCAGTTGGTTATGCCATGTCTGCAGATGGCCGAAGTGGGGCTGGACCTGTTTGCTATCGGCCACTACCCGCTACTCAGCACGGAAGAGGCGATGCAGGCTCTGGATGCTGCGGTGCGGGCTTACGACTCGGGCCGGGGGCTCTGGCCTACCCTCTCCGTGGGCGAGCGCATTGGCTACATGGAGCGTTTTGTGGTTGCCATGAAGGCCACACGGGAGGAGGTCATTCGCCTGTTGATGTGGGAGATAGGCAAGAACCTTCGGGACTCAACAAAGGAGTTCGACCGCACGGTGGAGTACATCGTTGATACGTTGGAGGCACTCAAGGAGTTGGACCGGACCTCCTCCCGCTTCCAGATAACGCAGGGCATCGCAGGGCAGGTGCGCAGGGCCCCCCTTGGCGTGGTGCTCTGCATGGGCCCATATAACTACCCCCTCAACGAGACCTTCACCACGTTGATACCGGCGCTACTTATGGGCAACACCGTCGTATTCAAACCGCCTCGGCTGGGCGTGCTGTTGCACCGGCCTCTGCTCAAGGCGTTTGCCGAGGTTTTTCCGCCTGGCGTGGTCAACACCGTTTATGGCGACGGCCGTGAGGTTGTGGGGCCGCTTCTTGCCACGGGGAAGGTGGACTGTCTGGCCTTTATCGGCTCATCGAGGGTTGCGGACATCCTGAAGAGCCAGCACCCCAAGCCCCACCGCCTTCGCTGCGTTCTGGGTCTGGAGGCCAAGAACTTGGCTATTGTGCTGCCTGATGCCGACCTGGACAACGCCGTGAAGGAGTGCGTATTGGGGTCACTCTCGTACAACGGGCAGCGATGCACCGCACTCAAATTGCTTCATGTCCACCGCAGCATCGCCGACGAGTTCGCCCAGCGCATGGCACAAGCAATTGACAAGCTGCCATACGGGGCTCCGTGGACCCCCGGTGCGGAACTTACCCCCCTACCCGACCTTGACCATGCCCGTCTCATGGAGACACTGGTTGACAACGCAATCAAGCAAGGCGCCAAACTGAGCAATAACGGCGGCTTCCGGGTTGGTAATTACTTTCAGCCCGCATTCCTGACCGGGGTAGATGCATCCATGAGGCTCTATCACGAAGAGCAGTTCGGGCCCGTGGTCCCCATGGCCACCTTCGACGACATCGAGACTCCGATAAGGACCGTGGTCGAATCCAACTTCGGCCAGCAGGTCAGCCTCTTTGGCTCGGACCCGCAGACCCTGGCACGGCTCATCGACCCGCTGGTCAACCAGGTGTGCAGGGTCAACATCAACTGCCAGTGCCAACGCGGGCCCGACACCTTCCCCTTCACTGGGCGCAAGGACTCGGCTGAGGGGACCCTCTCCATTTCCGATGCGCTTCGTGTCTTCTCTATCAGAACCCTGGTGGCATCAAAACTCAGTGACCAGAACAAGGCGATACTAACTGAAATAACCCATAACAGACTTTCCAACTTCCTATCCACCGACTTTATTCTCTAGTCTTGGACAGACTTTTTGTAACACAAAGGAGACTCCATGCCATTCCTTTCACAAAAGCTTACCCTGACAGCGATGCTGGGGCTGATGGTCACGATCTCCTGGCAGGCCGGCGCTCAGCCCAAAGAGCGGGGACCGGCGACGAAGGAGACGAAGAGCGGGGGCCCGGAGGAAAAGGAGAGGGGGATGGTGGAGTCCGGCGGAGGGGAAGTGGGCAAGAAGGAGCCTGCCTGTCCAATCGTGCCCATGAACCTGGCGATTATTTCGAATCAACCAGAAGGACGGCTGGGCTCACTGTTCGGCCCGGCCTACGCCATGGTGTTGGATGAGGATGGAAAGGTCAGAATGCCTCTGCTCTCTGCCTCCCTTGGGCTGGCTGAGTACCCGTTTCTGGACAGCCGAGGCTGCATTGGCACCGCCTTCGACGTCTGGGCAGACCAGACGAAAGGGGGCACAATCTGGACCATCAGGCAGGAGATGAAGACGACGGAGTGCGGGATGCAGCTTGCAACGGCTTGGCTGATGATTGACAAGGATGGCGTGGTTCGGCGGCAGAAGGGACCCAAGACGGGCCCAGACCCCTCACAACCCCCTACCCTCAAGTTTGAAGGCTTCACCCCCAAGGCCTGCTGTGCGGCCCGGCTGATGCTTGCCGCCTATATGGGCATGATGCCCAGCATGGCCGTCTCCGATGGGAATCCCATCAAATTGGCGCCCCCAAAAAACTCCGCTTGCCCCGAAAGACATAAAGAGAAGTGAGCAGAGTTCTGGTCCTCTGAATTCCACTCGGAACTCCTTGCCAACGCCCCTGGAGATGGTCTAAATAGCCTTCAACCGAGATGGAGCTACGACGCTGCTTCGAACGGACTCTGGCCGGTGGCCACCGATGGTTGGCGGTGCGCTCTACGAAGCTCCTAAGGCCGGTAGCAACCTCTTCGTGGGGCGCATTTGAGCATGTTTGACCGAGAAAGAGTGGGGTCCGGGGCTGGCAGTGACAGTTCCCGCCTGGCTCAACGTAGCGGTGGCCCAATCCCGGGAGGCCTCTCTTGAAGCCATCTCCCGGGACCAAGGAGCCAGAGCGCAGTTCGGCGCAGCCAAGGGTCATTGGCACGCTTGGGGGGCTCTCCATCGTTGTGGGCTCCATGCTGGGCATAGGCATCTTCTTGAGCCCATCCCAGGTGGCGACCCACGTGCCATGCACATGGGGCTACCTGGTGGTCTGGGTTATCAGCGGCCTCATAGCCTTCTCAGGGGCCGTTGCCTACGCTGAGTTGGGCACTCGCTTCCCCTCTGCCGGGGGCGACTACGTCTTCCTGAAGGAGGCGTTTGGCCCTTCGGTTGGGTTCGCTTCGGGCTGGCTGCTCTTCATCGGGGTCTTTGCCGGCTCTGTGGCCACGATGGCCGTTCCAATCGGCCACTATCAGGTGCCTGCTCTGCTTGCCCCGTGGATTGAGGTTGATCCTGATGCATCGCTATTTTCCGTTTCGGGACTTGGGGTTACGTGGCTGAACCTAACGCTGTCTCGAGCTGTGGGGGTGGTGCTCATCGTTGTCCTGACCCTGCTGAACGTAATAGGCACGAGGCTCTCTACGGGTGTGCAGTTTGCGCTCACGGCTCTCCCCGTGCTGCTGCTGGCGCTGGGTTCAGCGTACATCTTCCTGCTGGTTGAGCCGACCCATGCTGCTCTCTCCAGGCAGGTGGAGGAACCTGTGGTGGGGTTCGGCAGGGCGATTCTGGCCGTCTACTTTGCGTTCGCCGGGTGGAACAGCATAGCGTACGTCGGCGGAGAAATGGCCTCTCCGGGCAAGACGATACCCCGGTCGCTTCTGGGTGGAACGGTAGTCATTACGGCCTTGTACCTGCTGATGGCCGGGGCCTTCCTCTACGTGCTGGGCATTGATGGCTTGTCGTCGGCTTGCGAGGCTGGTACCGCCACTGTCAGGGTTTTGGCTGGTGAAGGAGGGGCCGTCTGGGTGACAGCCCTAATCGCCCTGGCGCTCATTGGTTCGGTGAACGCCACGATTCTGGCGGGTGGAAGGGTTGGCTGGGCCATGGCACGCAGCGGGGCTTTGCGGAGAAGCCTTGGCACGCTGCACGGGAGGTACCAGACCCCCTCGAAGACCCTTCTGCTGCAAGGGGCAGTGGCTATTCTCTTCGTGCTTACGGGCAGTTTCCAGTTGCTGCTCGAGTTGGCAGGGGTAGCCATGATGTTGATGAGCACCCTGACCATGGTAGCGCTGTTTGTTATTCGGAGGCGGGATGGCACCGCTGCTCCCTACCGTGCCACGCTCTACCCATGGCTGCCTGGCTTCTTCCTCCTTATCAGCACAGCGGTCATCGGCGCTCAACTCTATCGTGCCGCCGCCGGAACCGACCGGATGTCTTTTGCCAGTTTCTATCCCCTCATTGGACTGGCGGTGTTTGTAGCGATGTTGGTGGGGCACAGCCTCTGGGGCCGGAAGGAGCGGTAGGGAGCCGATCAGGTTGGCGGACCGAGCCCGCCGAAATCAGCGCTACAGCGGGCAAGGAGTGAGGACGAGTCGTGCTGGCGGCACGGCGAGGACGATGGACGAACTCCGCTGCGGTGGGGATTCGGCAGGCGACGGGAGTTAACCTGTTCGGTGCTCCAGTTGCCTGTAATAGCTCAGCCGTTGCTCATGAAAATCCGCTCCGGCCACTCGGCTCAGCCCCCCAAACCACACAAGGCCGTAAGCCGAGAGTTGCTTGTAGGCTCCCGCTGCCTACTGCACGGGGCTGCCCTTGACGAGGAAGGCTTGGGCTGGCAGCAACCCGGGGGCAAAGTCTTCTTGGATAACCCCCAGGAGCACTCTTTCACTGCCAGCATCACTCCAATTGCAGAGGGTGGCTTCCATCCAGTAGGGGGCATCGGTACCGAAGAGCAGTCGGTTGTCCGTGCAGTGGAAGACAGGGGTTGAAGGCAAGGCAGCGATGGCACCGAGGAGATACTCCTGGCAGGAGCCCGTGATGTCAGCATCCAGGCCAAGCCAGTCGGCCGAGGAGGGCTGCAGGCAGAGGTCCGCTGGGGCGACTTGGCTGAAGGCAGCGAGGGTCCAGTCAAGGCTTGCAAGGTCCGTTGCCGGGCAGTCGTCGATGCAGGCCGGCGACTCGATTATGCCTCCGGAAGCGATGACGGTGCCGGTGTGCTGGCCAACGGTGACCTTATAGGAGCCGGGGTTGGGTGCATCCAGCATGACGAGTCCCAGATAGCGTGAAGCCTCCTCGGTACAGCCAGAGAGGGGCTCGCACGAGGGGTCAGCCGAGGAGAGGCCGAGCAGGGTTACGGTGATATCGAAGCCCGATGCGGTCACTTCGTAGTCATCAAACGGGGTGCAGCCGGGAATGCCGAACACGGCAATGGGGAACATGCCGCCTGCGGGCACCACGGTCGGGAAGTGGACGCACAGAGGCTCCAGAGGAATCAGTTGGTCGCAGCCGGCACACTGCCCCTCGGCGGTACAAGTACAGCCATCCTGGCAGGTTCCGCACTCTCCACCGCAGCCGTCTGGTCCACAGCTCTTGCCCTCGCAGTCGGGCTGGCAACTGCAGGCCTCTTTCTGGTAGAGAACCTCTCCGCACCAGTTGCAGGCCACCTCGAAGTCGGCAGTCTCGTTGCGGAACTCCAGGCTGCACCCGTTGACCGGGAGATTGACAACATTGTCGTCGCAGCCGTTCTGGAGCACCGTATCAACGCCATCCACCCCGGTGTAGGTGACTTCGAACCAGCAGGTTCCCAACTCAGCCACGGCAATCTGACCCACCTCGCACCCTTCCGGGGCCGGCAAAACGGCGCAGAAGTCGCCGGCCTGAAGGAGGCAGATGTCGCATTGAGGCTGACACTCGGAGCAGCAGCCCTGGTGGGTGAAGGCGCAGGTGTGACCCGGAGCGCAATCTTCGTCCGTGGCGCAGGTTGCGGTGCAGTCAAGCCCTGCGCAAGAAGTGTCGCCGTCGTTCTCCGTGTCGCCGCCTGCATCATCAACCGTCTCCACAAGGTCCGGCGTTGCTTGGTCCTCCGTGGTCTGGTCGGGGGCCACGTTGTCGGATGCCGTGTCCTCTTCCGTGTCTCCGGTGATAAGGTCGGTAGCGGCCAGGTCTTGCTCCTGGCTGTTGTCGGGCTGGGCCGCAACATCCTGGGCCCCACCCGAGTCTGAGGAGCACCCCACTGCCGAGAGAAGAAAAGTAAGAGCAAGAGCTGAGCAAAAAGAATTGAACGTAGGTCTCATATCTCCACCTCCAAAGCTATCTCCATGCACGAGGGGTGATCAGACCAGAGCCGGACGGCCGTGTCAATCCCGAAAGCGCCCAGAAGCGGCCCGTAGTCGTACTTGCGTCTGGGCAGCGACATGAGTAAGGTTTCGCGTCTTCCGAACGGGAGGGAGTGGGCATGAGAGTGGGCATAGTTGTGTCGTTGCTGGCCTTTTTGCTGCTGCTGGGCTGCATTGAATCGAATCCGCAACCATCGCCGTACGGGCCTCCGGACACTGGAGAGCATAACGTTCGAGGGGACCAGACCTCTGTTGGCATGGACCTGTTGGCGGACGTCAATGCACCTTCGGGAGATGCTCTGGCTGATGACTTGGCAGCTTCGGAGGATGACGGCCTATGGGACGGTACGGGCCCGGGAGAGGTACTGTCGGACATCTTGGAGGATAGTGAGACGCTTGAACTGGTCGATGTGCCTCCGGATCCGGATCTGCTGCCTGCGGAGTGTGTCGAGGCTATCCCGATTGCCTGTGGCGCAAAGGTATCCCACGACACGGGCGTGGATGGACGAGACAATGTCTGGTCGGGCTATGGTATGTCGGCCAGACTTGAGTCGGGGCCCGAGGTTCTCTACCGCTTCCACTCTGCTGCCCAGGGGCCTGTTTCGGTTCGCATTAGCGGGCTGGAGAGTGACCTTGACCTCTTCATCCTGGAGCAGTGCGACCCATTTGCGGGGCTGGAGTTCGCTGCCACACCCATGGACATACAGAAGGGCGAGGAAGTCATAACGTTTCTGGCCCAAGCAGACACGCATTACTATATCGTCGTTGACGGTTACGATGGCGCTCAGGGTGCCTACGAAATGGCCTTGGAGTGCACGGAGCTTGCTCCAGCTCTGGAGTTTGGTGGCGGAGAGTGGATGCTGCTGGTTGACCGCCAGCTTTCCGGGTTCCCTGCCGAGCCCTACCTGCCCTCCGACATGCTTCCTGAGGAGGCCTACTCTGCTATTGAGAGCGGAGAGACTCACACCTTCTTCATTCCTCGGAGCGGGTCCTGGGCAGGGATTGATGATTCTGAGCATTTTTCAAAGCTTACAATGGGTACTCCAGAAGCAATCATATATGACGTAACATCAATGTTGGGGGGCCGCTTCGCTGTATGGCAGGGTCCGGAGGGGCTGCAGGCAGAGCTCTCTTTCTTCGGTTCAGGCGTTCCTATTGTCTCGAGCGTGCGGGGCTCATTGCAGGCAGTCGTGCAGGAGCCATAGGCGGTCCAGAGGTCAATTGGAGCGGGTCAGGCGGGGTCTCCCGGGGCAGAACTGGGCACAGCAGCACTGATCATCTCAGGCACAGTCGTTCGGGCAGAAGTCAGGGTCTTCCCACATTGGGTCACAGAATCCGTCACCACACCAGCCACAATCGAAGGGACAGATCCAGGGATCCTCCCAGGGGTCGTCGCAGATGCCATCGCCACAGTCCAAGCAATCCTCGGGGCACATCCAGACGTCCTCCCACGGTCCGTCGCATGTGCCATTGCCACACTCCACGCAGTCCTCAGGGCACATCCAGGTGTCCTCCCACGGCTCGCTGCAGACTCCATCTCCGCACGAGGCACAATCTTCGGGGCAGAAGTTCGAGTCCTCCCACATTGGGTCACAGACTCCGTCACCGCACCAGCCACAATCAAAGGGACAGACCCAGGGGTCCTCCCAGGGGTCGTCGCAGTTGCCGTCGCCACAGTCCAAGCAATCCTCGGGGCACGTCCACGCATCCTCCCACGGCGCGTCACAGATGTCATCGCCGCACTCCACGCAGTCGTCAGGGCACATCCAGGCATCCTCCCAGATGGGGTCGCAGTTACCATCGCCGCACCAGCCACAGTCATCGGGGCACATCCAGGGATCCTCCCAGTGGTCGTGGCAGATTCCGTCACCACAACTTGTGCAGTCTCCGGGGCAACCCCAGGGGTCCTCCCACGGCTCGTCGCACATACCGTCGCCGCACCAAGTGCAATCCTCAGGGCACACGAACTGGTCCTCCCAATAGGGGTCGCA
>CAZQHM010000100.1:7079-7814 GCA_964593355.1 uncultured Myxococcales bacterium | reverse complement strand
CATCCCGTTGCCGCACCAGCCACAATCACTTGGGCACATCCAGGGATCTTCCCAGTGGTCGTGGCAGATTCCGTCACCACAACTTGTGCAGTCTTCAGGGCACCCCCAGGGATCCTCCCACACCTCGTGGCACATACCGTCGCCGCACCAAGTGCAATCCTCAGGGCACATGAAATGGTCCTCCCAATAGGGGTCGCACATCCCGTTGCCGCACCAGCCACAATCACTTGGGCACATCCAGGGATCTTCCCAGGGTTCCTGACACGCACCATCACCGCAGTAGACGCAGTCATCAGGGCACGTCCAAAGATCCTCCCAGCTTGGATCACAGAACCCATCACCGCAGAAACCACAGTCAAATGGGCAGTTCATCCGGTCTTCCCAAGGCTCTTGACATACTGTGTCTCCACAGTCACTGCAGTCCTCCGGGCACGACCAGAGGTCTTCCCACGGCTCGTCGCAGGCTCCGTCTCCACACTCGATGCAATCCTCGGGACAGAAATCAGCGTCCTCCCAGCCGGGGTCGCAGACTCCATCACCACAGTGTGGCATGGATGGGCACGACCCACATGATTCGTAGTTCACCAGCAGGGCGCACTCCTCAGTCCAGGAGACTTCGCAGCAAGCGCTCTCCTCGGCACAGACGCATGACTGGATATCGAGATCTTCGCACCCCAGGCCCCCATGGCTGGCACAGCAGTACCCCTGACAACCGCCGCAGTCGGCGGGACAGGT
>CAZQHM010000100.1:0-6979 GCA_964593355.1 uncultured Myxococcales bacterium | reverse complement strand
CACGCAGGTCTCGTCTCCGTTGCAGGTGCCATCGGGGCACGCCGGCGGGCAGACGCCGCAGTCGGCGGGACAGGTCACGCAGGTCTCGTCTCCGTTGCAGGTGCCATCGGGGCACGCCGGCGGGCAGACGTTGAGTCCCTGGCACATGCCATCCAGGCAGAGTGTCTCTTCCGTGCAGGCGTCGCCGTCATCACAGGGGGTCTGGTCTGGGGCAACGGCCAGTTCACAGAGCTGGCTCTCCAGATTGCACTGCACAATCTGGCAAGGTTCGAGCTCTCCCAGGAGTCCTTCGCACTGCTCATCAGTTGTACATTCGGGGGTCGAGTCGACCTCTGGAGCGTCGGTGTCGATATCCAAGATCTCCACACTGTCAATCTCCTGGAGGTCCACATTGGGAGGCAGATCCTCTTCGGCGTCCTGCAGGTCCAGAGGGTCAGCGTCGTTGACCTCCTGGGGAACGAGATCCTGTCCGCTCTGGCCATCGGGAACGAGGTCGCCCACGGAGTCTTGGGAGTCCTTACTGCCTCCAAGGTCTACCTGGCCCACATCAATCCCTACATCCAGCGCTGACGTATCAGCCAGCGCAAGGTCCTGGAGGTCGTCGCCTCCAAGAATGGAGTTGCTTCCACAAGAGTAGGTAATGAGAACGACGAACAGAAGGCACAGCTTCACGAACACCCGCATCTTCCTCTCCTCCGGCCACTAGTAGCAGTACCGCACGTTCAACTTAGGCATTGGGCGTAACATGCTACAGAGAGCCTGAGAAGTCAACAGAGTGTTCTGATTAGAGACCACTTGGAGGGGTCGAATTGTCCGCCGGCACCTCGGGGAGGAAGACAGAGAAGACCGAGCCGGCGCGCTGCGTACTTCTGACCTCAATGGTGCCTCCAAGGGCTCTCACGACTCCGTGGGCAACTGCCAGCCCCAGCCCCGTTCCCTGGCCCACGGGCTTGGTTGTGAAGAAGGGTTCGAAGACTCTGCTCAGGTGTTCTGCTGCTATCCCTCTCCCCGTGTCCGACACCACCAGGCAAACCCATGAGTCTTCGCTGCCTGCGGCGAACGAGGCGCTGCCCTCGACGGCATCCGCTGGCCTTGACGGACTGGCCAACGCCACCGTGGATGTTGGCCCCATCTGGGCAGCATCGACGGGTCGTGAGGGCATGGGCGGTGCCAAGTCATGCCGGTCTTCGGGCCCGGGGAGAGCCGTGGTCGAGCTGTTAGGTTCGGGCCAATTGGGGAAGTGGACCGGCCCACCAGCCGCTGGCCTCGGCCCCAGGCGTCGCAACTCGACAGCTAGGAGACCGCCATCGGGCATGGCCTGCCATGCGTTGGTGAAGAGGTTCAAGACCAGTTGCTGAAGCCTTCCTGCGTCGCCTGCCACCACGCAGCCGGGAGCGACGCTGTGGCTCAACTGGACGTTCGGGGGGTACACGGAGTTGGCGGCATCATCGGCGTCGTCGCCCTGGGCGTTTTCGGTAGTGTTGCCGTGAACCCAGCGGGAGCCGACGGGCTCATTTTCGGTGGGTCAACCTTCTTCGTGAAGCAGGTGGTGGCCGTTGTTGGCGCTTCGATCTATGCCTTTGTCTTTTCCTACGTTATGCTCATACTCATCAACAAGGTGACACCGGTGCGCGTCTCCGAGGCGGAGGAGATGGGGCTCGACGAGAAGCTTCACGGCGAGACTGCCTATGTTGACGGTCAGAGTTTTGATTCCTAGACTTTGTTTAAAATGTAGATGGAGGCATCTATGAAACTTGTTTTTCGTTTGCTCGGGTTGTCTATTGCGCTTGTTGGGGTCTTGGTGAGCGTGGCTCCGGCCGCTGCACAAGAGGAGCCATCCCTGGGGCTGAGCGCCGACGTGGGGCTCTCCACAGCCTACCTCTTCCGGGGGCTCAATGTATTCCAGAAGGATGGGCAGATGGACCAGCACATGCTCCTGGCGCCCTCGCTGACCTACTCAGTGGCCGGCACCGCCTTTCAAGTGGGCTATTGGGGAGCCTTTCAGCTCAACGGCGATAACGCTTCCGTGAACGTCGACGCCGGTCTGGGTGCCGAGCAGGACATCTTCCTGGCCTACAGCCACGCTATCGCCGAGAATCTGACACTGGCTGAGACCCTCACCTTCTACTACTACCCCCTGGCGAAGGAGGATATTGCCGGCACGGACCATGCCCTGTTTGTTGAGCCGATGCTCTCTCTGACCTGGGCAAGCGTTGTTGATGTATCTATGCGCATAGCCTATATGCATGGAGTACAAGATGCATTGAAGATGGGCAGATACACATATTTGTCTCCAACAGTCAGCAAGACAATTGAAGTTAGTTCTGGAATCGGCATTGTAGGTACTGGATTTGCGGGCTACAAGCTGTTCAATGAGGATGGCGTTGAGAGCAACGTCTGGGATGCCGGGGCCACCATTGCTGTGGCGGTTGACCTGCCGGCCGGCCTCTACGTCAAGCCCTCCGTCTCTCTGGTCTGGACGAATCTGGAGTCCAAAGATGTTGGCGAAGAGCTAGGGTTCTGCGGTGCCGTGAACGTTGGAATGGCGCTGTAGGCTCCCGCCTGGCGCCTCTCTGGGCGGCATCCCCGGACTCTTCCCAAAGGCGTCGTGGCCCCATCCCGCAATCACTGCCCCTACCCTTTCTTGGCGAATCACCTCGTACTGCGGCTGTCCCGCAGCAGGAATACGGCGCCGGCAGCCAGCACCGCCAGAATGGTGAAGGCCATGAGGGACGGGGCCATGTCGCCGTCAGGGCCTCGCCAGGCATCCATCCCGAAGATGAAAGCGATTCCAGATATCTGGCCCGCCAGCAGTATCAGCCCCTGTGACGCTGCCTCGGGGGCCGGAGCGCTGACTTCGGCAGCGTACTGGAATCCGATGGGACCGGCGCTCATGATGAAGAAGCCCAGAACGAATCCGGCGAGGAGAAGCAGGGCCAGCGAGTTGGCATAGGCAACCCCGGCAAGGCCTGGCACCACCATGACCATGCAGAGGGCAAGAATGGGCTTTCTGGCTCCAATCCGGTCAGAGATAAGGGGCAGCACCACCGCCCCAACCACACCACCTACCATCATTACGGCTCCAAGCAGCCCCGCGTCCTCCGAATCAAAGCCCCTTGGGGCCACCACCTGCTCAATCCAGGTTGTGAGCGCGTTGAAGATGCCAAGCCCGACGAAGAATAGAGCGAGCAGCAGCAGCATGTCCCGTTGCTTGAGCATGTGCTTGAGCCCCTTGGCGAAGGGGAGGCTGGCCTCCAAGGCACCGCCATCCGGGGGAGTTGGGGGACGCTCCCGGAAGAAGAGGAAGAATGCAACAGCCGCTGCGGCTGAGAGCACGCCGTAGACCATGAGTGTCCCCTTAATTCCGACCTCGGAGACCAGCCAGGGGGCCGTCGCCATTGCCAGGATAATGCCGACGTACTGTGCCAGGCTTGAGATTCCCGTGGCCGTGGCACGCTCTCCGTGGGGAAACCACTGGGCGCTAAGTTTGGTGTAGGCATTGAGGATGAAGGGCTGCGCTACTGCCAGCCCCACCTGGGTACCGAACACCCACGAGAAGCTCTCTCCGAACACGCCCTTCAGGAGGCCGCACACCCCCGTGAGAGCCACGCCGATGCCCACTCCCGTGCGCAGGCCGAATTTGTCGATGACCCAGGAGGCAGGCATCGCCATCACCAGGTAGACCAGCATGTACAGCATCGACAGCATACCAATGCTAAGTGGCTCGACACCATAGAAAAGCGCCGACTCAGTTGTAACAGGCGCCAGAGCAACCCATTGTATTTCAATCACCACGTTAGCTAGAGCGAATACAAGGAGAGCAACCCAGCGATAAGGGTACGATTTTGCTACGTATTCCGACATTGCCTGAACCTGTTCCTCTCACTGGACACCGGTCATCTGCATAGGGCCACGGTGGCCGTGCGCCAACGGCGAACCAGCGCTCGCAGTAGTTCTCAACCATGGGGCAGGGAGCGTACTTCAGGATCAACCGTGAGGAATACGCCTACGACGAGGGCAAGTCAAACAGTTACGGGCTGTTCGCTATCGTTGATTCAGGAGCGACGCCTCCCTTTACTTCAGGGAGTCGGGCAGTTCGGTTGTCTGGAGGAAGCTCTGAAGTGCTGCCCAAAGGGCCTCCTCCTCGGGCAGCCCATGGCCAAAGAGGTCATCTTGTTCACGAGGGTCTTCGCGCCAGTTGTATAGTTCCTGGGTCCCTGTGGAGAGATTCCAGAGCATGTGGTACGAGCCCTGAATTGCACCTTTTACGTGTTGCTTGGGTCGAGAGAAAGAGTTCTCCTGGAACACCACTCGATGCTCGCTGGGGGAGTCGCCCCAGAACCAGGGAACCAGCGACTCCATGGTCGAATCGGGGTTGAAGGTCCCGGCCAGCTCAAGAAGAGTCGGGTGAAGATCGTTGAGCGCTACTGGGTTATCCTCGCGGCGGGGAACGACGCCCGGGCCCCACACGACCAGCGGCACGTTGGTCACTTCCCTGTAGAGGGTCCTGGCATGCTGCGACTTTCCGTGCTCACCGAAGTTTTCGCCGTGATCCGCCCCCAGGAAAACATAGTGGGGCCTCGCCCCTTGGGCCTGAGCCGCCTCAATAATATCGGCGACATAATCGCTTACATATCGAATCTCTGAATCGTATTTATCGATGTTTTCACTTCCGAAATCGAACTGCTCGTGATGCTCGTAGGGGCCGTGGGGATCGAAGAAATGGACCCAAAGGAAGAAGGGCTTCTTGCCTGCCCTGAGGCGTTTTAGAGCTTTCAAGGACTCGGCCAGGACCTTGGGCGCTGTGCTGTTTCTGGCCTTCCCGCAGACCTCCTTGAAGTCATCGAAGCCGCGGGAGATCTCCCACTTCGAGCTTGCGAACATTGAACCGCAAAGACGAGCATAGGTTACGTACCCCTCCTTCTGGAGCAACTCGGCCATAGGCATCTCATCGTCTTGCAGGGACATCGGGAAGCCCTTCCCAGGTTTCAATCTCGTCTGGAAAGGGGTCTTGCCCGCGGCAAGGGACCACATACTTGGGCCGGTTCCTGAGTCTTGACTGAAGGCGGCAGTAAAGATGAGCCCATGCTCTGCGAGGTCGTCGAGATCGGGGCTGGTATCTCGATGGTATCCCATGAAGCCCAGGTGGTCGGCTCGAAGTGCGTCGACGGTAACGAGAATGAGGTCGGGCTTCACGTGGGGCAACTTGTAGTCGTATTCTCGAGGGGTCTCTGCATCCGACTGGCCGGCCACCCCACCTCCGTGACGGGGGGCCAGAGTGGGGATGGAATCCTCGCCGTCACAGTTCTCATCGATGCCGTTGTCGGGCACCTCACGTGCCAGCGGGTTGATTTCGGGGTCGAAGGCAGCACAGTCGAGGGCCACGGGGAATGCCGGGAAGCCGTCGGAGTCGAAATCGGAGGCTTTCTCGAGGATGTGAAGCACGTACTTGGAGCTGAGCCCGTGGTTTTTCACATCCCGGGCAGTGGAGGCGTTCAAACCCCCAAGCCACATCAAGGCTGCGCCAAGTGCCATGAGCCCAACGACTGCCAGGGGCACCTGTCGCCACCGCCCCGGGCGGGCACCTCGCCTGCCGCTGCGCCAAAACAGGAAGAGCAGCGGCGCCTGGCAGGCCACGGCAATCATGGGCAGGAGCAACGAACCAAGGTCCAGGGCCTGGACCAGATCGCTCTCTCGCCAGAGCCAAGTCACCGAAGCGGCGACAACAAGCATGGAGACGGAAGCGGAGACGACCCAGAAGGAGAGGAGATGGCGACCAATCCACGTTGTTTCGATGAACCGTCTCGACAGGGGGCGCATGACCCTCATCAGAAGCTGCCTTATGATGAGCGCCACGACCACGAACACAACCTGGGCAGCAACCAGCGCACACATCATCAGGAATGGACCATGGGTGTTCCTGGCAAGCCAAGCTGCCAGGAACAGGGTCATGGCCAGCAGTGAGCCAAGGGCCACCAGCCAGCAAACGAGGCGCACTCCGCGGAGAGTATCCTCTGGGGTGAAGCGGCAGCGCCAGCAGGCGACGGTCAGGTTGAATGCCCTGTCAATCTGGGCCTGCATGCCCCCAGCCCCAAAGAGAGCCAGCGCCAGGGCGTACTCAGCCCCAACAAGGAGCGAACCGGCCAGAGCCCAGGTCCCCAGAACGAGGCCACCGGCAGCAAGCCACGAACCACCGACCTCCATGCTCGTGAGCATGAGCCCCCACTCCACGACACCAGCAACAGCAAACCCCAGGGCCCCCGCCCAGAAGAGCAACATCGGGCGCTGTGACAAGGTCACAAGGTCAGAAGAGCCAGAAACATCACCATCACCAGGCACGCTATCTGTTTCAGAATTCTGTGTAGAGCTATTCACCACGTCCACCCCCAGGTGAGAACATACAGCACTCCCGCCGGCACGTCCAGCCACGTGGCGAAAGACGAACCAAATCAGGCATAACCAACTTTGAACAACCTACGGCGAAGCTGCAGCCACTTCGGCCTCTATTGGCAGAGGTGCATCAGGCGTGCCAGGATGCAGAACGGTGCTTGCTGGAACACGACGTCAAAGGGCGGGGAGGAGCCTTTAGTCCCAGCGGCTGGTAATGGTCAGGCCAAAGCTGTGAATGTGGCCGGCCTCTCCACTCTTGTTGTCCCTCACCGAGAGGCGCCAGAAGCCATTGACCGACTCGTCCCCGGACGAATGGATGATCTGCCACGCCTCAAGGCGCAAAGCTTACGGTAGCGGGCAGCCTTCGTGCGTTGGTTCCGCAATGGATTTCCCCTGACCAGGAATGGTAGGGGTACCAGTTGTCGACGAAGTGTACCATAACGCCCCAGGGCTCCAGCAGGTCCCGAAGGGCCTCTTTGAAGGCGTCTTTGCCCTCGATGAGGGGTCCGAAGGGGTCCGGGGAGATGAAGTGTTGGCCCAGCACCAACGAGTTGACCATATCGGGCATGAGGGCCACTGCGTACTTGCC
>CAZQHM010000099.1:0-16989 GCA_964593355.1 uncultured Myxococcales bacterium | reverse complement strand
GGTCCCGCGGGTGGGGGGGGGGCAAAGGGGGGGGCACGGGGGCGGTTTAGGGGGAGTCCCGGGGGGAAGGGGGGGGGGGGGGGGGGGGGGGGTGGGCGGTTGGGGCCGGGGGCGTTGGGTAAGAGTGGGGGTGTTGGTGGGCCGAAGTCCACGGTGGCTTCCGGTGTCACGGGCGTTGCTGGCGGTTCTGGTGGAGCGGGGAGTTTTGTTGCGGCCAAGGCAGGTGGAGTTGGGGCGTCGGGGGGGGCGGCAGCGGGGGCTGGGGGAGCCACGAGGGGGGGGCCGGTTGTGCAGGCAGGGGAATCTGACGAGGGGTTGGAGCAGCAGGCATGGGAGAAGTGGGGAGTGGATCCTGGGCGTTTCCCGTTGCTCAGCAAGATAACAAGGAACCTGACCTTAGAGGCGGCCATGGGGCGGATAGACCCAGTAATAGGGCGTCGCAAGGAGGTTGAGCAGCTGATTCACGTGTTGAAGAAGCGGCGGGCGAACAACCCGGTGTTGGTGGGGGACCCTGGAGTTGGGAAGACTGCGTTGGTGGAGGGGCTTGCGTTGGACATTGTGAATGATGCCCCGCATGCTAGGTGGCTTCAGGAGCGTGTATTGCTGAGTCTGGAGACGTCGGCGATAGTGGCTGGTACGCAGTTGAGGGGCTCGTTTTCCGAGAAGATGCTGGAGTTGAGAGCGGAGGTTAAGGCTGCGGCGGGACGGTTTATAATTTTCATAGATGAAATACATACTATTGTCGGTGCTGGTGCTGGGGAGACGGCGCTGGATGCGGCCAACGAGTTGAAAGCCGTGCTGGCGAGGGGTGAGTTTCCGTGCATCGGAGCAACGACTCTGGCAGAGTACAAGAAGTATATTGAGAAGGACCCAGCGTTAGAGAGGCGTTTTCAGCCAGTATTTGTTGAGGAACCGTCTATACCGGACGCTGTGGAGATATGCAGGGGAATTATAGGTTTTTACGAAAAGCACCACAATGTTGAGTATTCAGACCGTGCCATTGAGGAGGCGGTTCGGCTTTCGTCGCGGTATTTGATGGACCGAAAGTTGCCTGACAAGGCTCTGGATCTTCTGGATACAGCTGGTGCTGCGACGTTCGTTGAGGGGCGGTCGTTGGTAACGGATCAGGCCATTGCCCGGGTTTTGGCGGCGAAGGTTGGCATTCCGGTTGAGCGTTTGATGCAGGGGGTAGGCCGCAGTTTTTCGGCTTTGGAGGAGTTCCTTTCTGAGCGGATAGTGGGGCACATCGACGCCATTCGGCGTGTATCGGAGACGGTGAAGCGGGGGTTCGCCGGTTTTGCTGGGACGAGGCCGTTGGCTTCTTTCTTGTGGGTGGGCTCTCCGGGGGTAGGGAAGGGGGAGTTGGCGCGTGCGTTGGCGGAGTTTCTATTCAACTCGCCGGATGCCATGCTGACGTTTGAGATGGCTGAGTTCACGGAGAAGCACTCTATTGGGAAGCTTATTGGGACGGCGCCGGGGTATGTGGGGCACGAGGAGGGGGGGCGTTTGACGGAGGGGATGTACCGGAGGCCGTTTCAGATTCTGCTGTTCCGGGATGTTGCGGTAGCGCACCCCGATGTTCAGGAGATCATTGCGCAGTTATTGAGGACGGGGGTTCTGACGGACGGGAAGGGTCGCAGGGTCTATTTCAGCAACGCCATCGTGGTATTGACTGGGAACCTTGAGAGTGTGCGGATGAGTGGTGGCGAGGGGGTCAGGGTGGGCTTCACTGCTGGTCATGGCAGTCAGGTGGGAAGTGACGAGGGGATATTGAAGGAAGCTCGCAAGGGCATGGTGGATACGTTGTATGAGGGTCCCGACGAGCGGCTGGTTTTCAGGCCTTTGAGCCGTGTGGAGGTATTTGAGGTGGTGTCTCGGGAGGTTGCCCGTGCGAGTCGTCGGCTCAAGGAGGAGCGAAACATCACATTTGAGCTGGCAGAGAAGGCGATGGCTCAGTGTATTGAGAGCGGCGGGTATTCGGATGCGGCGGGTGCCAAGGGGTTGCGTCAGACGTTGTCGCGCACGGTGGAGGCCTTTTTGGCGGATCAGATATTGGACGGCGTGATTGAGGGTGGTGAACATGTGGTGGTGGATTGGGAGGGCGAGTGGGTGTTTTCCGACGGCGGTCAAGTGAGTGCGTTGGCCCGCAACCGGATCGTCGGTTCCAAGGCAGACGGCAAGGAAGAAGCAGACCTTCTTGAGTTACCCGACATATTGTAGTGTGGCGAGGCGCAAGGCCATTTTGGTCCGGGTCTTGAGCATCTTTGGGATTCTAGGAGCGTGTAGAGCATTGATGTTCGTCGCGAGAATTCGATGGGTGCCCCAGATGTGGACCACAATATATGGGTGCATATCGGCACTGCACCCCTCCGGGTGCCGAACAAGCTTTCCATCGGCGATGTCCTTGCCGGCGACGCCGACGGCGACGTCAACGGCAACGGCGACGAGGGAGCAGGCACCCCACTAGAAAACGGGCACGGAAGGCGAGAGATTCTACGCCCTACAGGCTCCTAGTGTCCCAATACCTGGCGCATTGCATCCACGAGGCGTTCTGCCTGAGTGCGGCCGTTTTGTTCGGTGCAGGAGACGAGCAGCTTCTTTGTTTCGGTTGGGAAGAAGCGTGACAGGGCAACGCCGCCGACGATGTCTTTGGCAGCGAGGGAGTCAAGTAGGGAAGTGGCGTCCACGGGGAGGTCGAGAACGAACTCATTGAACCACGGGGAGTTTGGGAATGCCAGGGAGACACCGGGAATGGACGTGAGCTGGTTGGCCAGGAACAGTGATGCCTGGTGGCTGAGGGTGGAGACCTTTTTGAGTCCTTCCTTTCCCAGGAGCGACATGTATATGGTGGCCATAAGGGCACAGAGGCCCTCATTAGTGCAGATATTGGAGGTAGCTTTAGCCCGTCTGATGTGTTGTTCTCTTGTTGCGAGGGTGATGACGTAGGCGGTATTACCGTGCCTATCGTCGGTTTGGCCCACGAGTCGACCGGGCATGCTTCGAACCAGGGACTTTTTGGCGGTCATGAGGCCCAGGAGGGGGCCGCCCATGGACATTGGGATGCCCAGGGACTGTCCTTCGCCGACGACGATGTCAGCACCGAAGGCACCTGGGGGTGAGACGAGCCCAAAAGCGAGGGCTTCGGTGAAGGAGACTACCATGAGGGCGCCGTGAGCGGTGGCCAGTTGTCGGATGGCGGGCAGTTCTTCGAGTATTCCGAAGAAGTTGGGGCTCTGGACAACGATGGCCGCTATTTGCGGGGTCATGGCCGCTTCGAGGGCCTTCATGTCAATGCGTCCGTCGCTTCCACTGGGGACTGGGACGAGCACTTTGTCTGAGTCTTTGATAGAGGTTCGTGCGACCTCGAGGTATTCGGGGTGAATGGCTCCGGCGACCACGACCTTTGGTCTTTTGTTACGGAACGACCTGATGGACATGGCGATGGCCTCGGTCAAGGCTGTGGAGCCATCATATAGTGAGGCGTTGGAGACCTCCATGCCGAGGTAGCGGGCGACCATTGTTTGGAACTCGAAGATGGCCTGGAGGGTTCCCTGGCTCACTTCGGGCTGGTATGGGGTATAGGCAGTATAGAATTCCGAGCGCGAAATGAGTTGGTCGACGGCTGCGGGGACGTAGTGGTTGTAGATACCGGCGCCGGCGAAGGAGGCAACCCTTGAGGTATCGCGATTGGCGGTAGAGAGTTCCTGCATGCGCATACGAAGCTGGCATTCCGGCAAGGGGTCGGGCAGGTCGAGGAGTTGCCCGAGTCTGTACTTCTCGGGGATGGACGTGAAGAGTTCTTCCAGGGAATCAACGCCAATGGTTTTGAGCATTTGCTCCCGTTCTTCGGGAGTGTGTGGAATGTATCTCATGGCTCCAATCCTGCCTGTTGAAAAGAATTGCCGAGCCAAGGCTCGCAACGCCGCCAGGCTTAGGGTTGCTGCCTTGGGAAGGTGCTGCTCCGATTCATTTGCCGCCCGGGTGGGTGGCGCAAACCATGTGGATGTTAGAGGTCTTCCTCTTCCAACTCGCTGAGGTACTCTTCGTACTCGTCGGCGGTCATGAGTTCGTCGAGTTCGGCGAGGTTTTCCGGCTCGATTCTAGCGAGCCAGCCATCTTCGTAGCAGTCCTGGTTGATCATTTCGGGCCTATCCCTGAGGGACTCATTGACCTCAGCGACCCTGCCGGAGATGGGGCTGTAGACCTCTTCGACGCCTTTGTGGTGTTCCACCTGAGCAAAGGAGGTTCCTTTCTCGACCTCGTCGCCCTCTTCGGGCAACTCGATGTAGGTGATGTCGCCAATCTTATCCTGAGCGTAGTCGGTGATTCCTACGAGAACAACTTCTTCCGACTCGTCATAGCTGGCCCACTCGTGAGTCTTTGTGTACCTGAGATACTTTTTAATTTCCATTAAACGTCCCTCCAAACCTTTGTTTATTGTTCCACTGCCGTATAAAACGGTGTCTTAACGACTTTGGCCTTGAGCTTTCTATCGCGGACGCCGATGAGAATCTCCGTGCCTCTCTTATGATGGGGCACATTCACATAGCCCAGTCCGATAGCCTTGCCAAGGGTGGGCGACATATCACCCGATGTAACTTCTCCGATCTGTTCATCTCCAACGAAGATTGGGTAGTGCTGTCGTGGGACGCCACGGTCTACCATCTCAAAACCGACGAGCTTTCTGGGGGTATCGCCGGCCTGGAGGGGGAGGATAGCCTCTTTCCCGATGAACTCTTTGGAGAAGTCAACGGTCCAATTGAGGCCGGCCTCGATGGGGTTGGTATTGTCGTCGATATCATGACCGTAGAGGCTGTAGCGGGCCTCGAGTCTAAGGGAGTCACGGGCGCCGAGGCCGATGGGGGCGGCGCCGAATTCCTGACCGGCGTCCATGAAGAGGTTCCAGTAGTGTGGGGCGGCATCCCAGGGCATATAGAGTTCGAAGCCTTTTTCTCCGGTGTAGCCTGTGCCTGCGATAAGCAACTGGTTACCGGCATCGTTGAACTCTATGAACCGGAACGGCTTGAGCTGCTGGGCGATTTGGGGCCAGACTTTGGCCAAGAGTGCCGGCGCCTTGGGGCCCTGCACGGCAATTTGAGAGTAGGTGTTAGAGAGGTTCTCGAATTTCGCATTACCGCGAATATTTGCGGTCATGTGAGCGAAGTCTTTTTCCGTTGTTCCAGCGTTGACACAGATGAAGATGTCAGTCTCGGAGCGTTTGTAGACTATGAGGTCATCGACGATGCCGCCGTTGGGGTGGAGCATGGGAGAGTAGGCGGCCTGGCCGGGCTCGAGTCTGGAGACGTTGTTGGTAATGAGCCACTCAACGGCGCTTTGGGCATCGGGGCCAGTTACTCGGACCTGCCCCATATGTGATACATCGAAGAGTCCCACGGCGGTTCGCACGCACTGGTGCTCCTTTCCGATGCCAGCGAACCAGACTGGCATCATCCAACCAGCGAACTCGACGATGCGTCCCTTAGCAGCAACATGCACATCATAAAGAGCGGTCTTTCTTGTCTCTGTACTGGATTCGCCAACCATTGTACGCCTCCCCAAGGTCCACGCTGGGGGCCGGTATATAGGCGGTAAAGCGGCAGGTCAAGCCATTTTTTTGCAATTCTTCACGGCCCTGCCGGGCGCATTTTCGGGCTCTTTGGGGAGGGGAGTTGGCAGTCAATAGTCGTCATGGACACTGGCCGGAGACGTTCCACGTCAAGGAGTAGTTTTGGGGGCTGGTGAAGTCAAAGGCGGCGATGCCCATGCCATCGACGACGGCGAAGAGTTGATCTCCGGGCATAGCGAGGATCTCGCCGGATACGTCGGTGCTTTCGGAGCCCCAGAGGCAGTCAATGACACTGGCAGCGGATCCACATGGTGCCGAGGTGATGGCGAGGAGGTGGGGTAGGGAGGGGGCCCCGGGGGGCGGGCCCGGGTTCATCTGTAGCGTGGCAGAGATTCGCACCGGCGAGGGGAGGTCGTGTGGAACGGAGATTGCGTGAACGTGATCGGGCATGCCGCCGGTGGGATCTGCGGCGACGTCACCGTACCCGCAGCCGAGGTCGAAGTTGTCAACTGCGGTCCAGTCGAGGGTAGCGTCGACGGTAGTGGACCAAGAGAACTCTCCGCTTTCGTCGCACGAGAAGTTGGATGGCAGGTCAGTCTTGGAGTCACTTTCGCACGGGGTTGTGCCCTTGTGGTTGGAGTGAGCGACGTGGAGATCGAATTGGGCCTTTTCGAAGTCGGCGACGCCCAGGTCGGTCATCAAGTCGGACTCTTCGAACTCAACGGAAATAAGGTAAAGGCCCGGGAGCACGTCGAAGGATGCTTCGGCCCTGGTATCGCCTTGCGACCAGCACCCGGTCAAGTTGTTGTAGTTACAACCGTCTTTGTGAACAAATATGTAGCATTTGTGGCTACATCTGGCAGTGGCGGTGATGACTCCGGGTGAGTCGACTCTGACGGCATACCCACGTTCGGGGCCGTAGCTGTTCCTCTCCAGTCCGCAGCTGAGGTAGTAGACGTAGATCTTGTCCGCAGGCGGGGTTTCTTCGGGGGGTGTTTCTGGGTCCACGGGGGTGATGATGCTCTGTTGATAGACGACGAATGAGTTTGTTGCGACCTCGGGAGTGAAAGCATTGAGGGGGTATGGGCAGTTGTTGGCGAATTCCATGATGGTGTCGGGGTCGGTGAGCGAGTCATCGGGGGTGAGATCGGTGGAGTCAGCCCATTGGGCATCGGCGTTGGTGATCTCTTCGGGGAGCCAGATCATGTCGGGGCTCTCCTGGGCATCAACGGTCTCTTGGGTAAGGTCTACGTATCCATCTACGGCGACGAGGTCATCGGCCCCGAGTTGTGGAATATCGACGGTGGGGGTTTCGGGGAGTCTGAAGAGGCACGATGGCAGAGAGGCCGCTGTGGCAATGACGATTAGCAGGGAAGTTATGGACATGACCCTGTGGTGGGGTTGGTTGTCGCTACTGCGTGAGCACCGCATCTGCTGGACTCCTTTTTGACGCCGAGAGTTGGGCCACGGCCGGAGGGTTCCCCGGTCCAGTGGAGGCGTGCTGCGCGGGAGCGTGCGTGCCTACCAGGGGGGTACCGCCCCTTGGGGTCGGTGCCGGGAATCCGTCGGTCTGTACCAACCGGCGGCCCATAGGGTAGTTATTTTTGGTCTTGGCATCAAACGATAACGACGAGGCTGGTGTGGAGGCGGTCGTTGACTGTTGGGGCGAGGCTCTGGTATGGGGGATCCATTGGGCCACCTCTGGCCGTGAAGGAGGAGCGACATGTCTACTGAGCGCGAGTTGCTGGAACTGGGTTTGCGGTACGAGTTGGAGGCCAAGGAATACTATCTACGGGCGGTGGAGATATTCGACCAGCCTGGGACCAAGGCGATGCTGCAGGAGCTTGCGGAGCAGGAGGCTGAGCATGCGGCGCTGTTCGAGGCCGTACTGGCTGGCCGGCCCGTGGTGCTTGGGGCCAGTGAGCCTCAGCCCATGGAGGAGCTTGGGTTAGCAGAGAGGCTAGCAACGCCGGTGCTGGAGGAAGGCAGCGCCCCATCGGATGTGATCGTTATTGCGATGAAGAAAGAGTTGGCGGCCATCGAGAGATACGAGGAGTGGGCTAGAGACTTTGCCGGTACGGGGCTGGGGCAGTTGGCAGCGAGTCTGGCTGCGGAGGAGCGGGGGCACAAGTATCGGTTGGAGAGGCTCTATGACGAGGAGTATCTGAAGTTCAACTGAGGGGGCGCTTGGGTCTCTTCACTGGCGTTGGGGAAGACGGCCCGCCCAGCGAACTTAGAAGCTTGTGGAATAGGGAAAACGGTAGTGGAACAGCAGGAAGGCTTGGCCGTTGTGCCAGATGCTGTTCTCGATGCCGGGGACATCGAACATGCCCGAGTCTTTCTGGTCTACGGCTTGTGGAACGTAGAAGGCTGATGACCAACCCAGGGATATGCCGACATTTTGTGAGAACATGATGCCCAACTCGGCCCGGGCATCGGCACCGGGGCGGAGGAAGTGCATGGAGTCCCCGTTTACCCACTTGTCATTGCTGATGTAGGCGTAGGTGAGCACGGCTCCAGCGGAGACCGACAGATTCACGGGGCCGGCTCTGAAGAGGTTCATTCCGAGGTGAAGCGGGCGGAAGGTGATGCCGTACATAGCGGTGTTCTCGACCTTGGGCGAGATTATGAGCGAATCGGGCAGCCACCAGAGAGGATAGATCTTCATCTCATCTATCTTTTTCGCCATATTCCTGTATTTCGATGGAACCTTATCGAGATTCTGCTCAATTACCTGCTTGTTAATAATTGCAGCGACATCTAGTTTGATGCCATAGTGGAACATCTGGTCATCACCAATGGGACCAAAAAAGTGGTTGAGGGCGGGGCCGACGCCCACGTCGAGGGGAATGGTGACCTTGCTCTTGCCGCTCTTTTTGGCGCCGGACTTCTTGGTGCCGGATTTCTTCTTGCTCTTGCTCCTGCTCTTGTCGGTCTTCGCCGCTTTCTTGGCTTTGGGAGCCTGGGCCCAGGAGTCTGCCGGAGCTGCTGAGAGTGCGAACAGGGTTGCCAAAAGGGCCAGCAGGAATGTTCTCATCGTTATCCCCCATCGTTCGAGTTGGGCGCTATGTTAGGGTTCGGGAGGTGGCAACGCAAGTTTCAATTGTGTGATTTGGAGCGATGCAGCATTGTGGGCTTGACGAATGGGGGGCAGACCGAGGTGCGAGAGAGATCGGAGGCTGGATGTTGAAGAGGATAGCGGGATATTTTGCCACGGGTCGTGATGAGGAGCAGCGGGAGCTGAGCGCCGAGGAGTTGAGGCGGGAGTATGAGTCGCGGCGCTGGAGCGTGTTTCTGTCGGTGACGCTGGGGTACGGGTTCTTCTATGTGTGCCGTCTGAGCTTCTCCATGGCGAAGAAGCCGATGTTGGATGGGGGGGTGTTGACCGAGGAACAGATGGGGCTGGCAGGCGGTATAATGCTGCTGGTTTACTCGCTGGGGCGGTTCACCAATGGCGTTTTGGCGGATCGGGCCAACATACGGCGTTTCATTTCGTTCGGGCTCATGGGCTCTGCCATAGCGAATCTGGCGTTGGGGTTCAGCAACGGTGCGCTCTTTTTCGGGGTGATGTGGGCCCTGAACGGTTGGTTTCAGTCCATAGGATCTGCGCCGTGCATAGTGTCGTTGACGCAGTGGTTTGCTCCATCGGAGCGTGGCACGAGGTACGGGCTTTGGAGCATCGCCCACGGCATTGGCGAGGGGTTGAGTTTCCTTTTTACTTCGATGCTGGTTGCTGCAGCGGGGTGGCAGTGGGGGTTTTGGGGACCAGGGGTCTTCTGCGTTGTGGTAGCGCTGGTGTTGTTGAGGACTTTGATGGACCGTCCCCAGACGTACGGGTTACCCCGGGTGGATGTGTACAAGGGAGAGGTTGAGAAGGGCAAGGGGGCAGAGACGCTCTCTTCAGCGGAGGTGAAGCGTTTGCAGGTTGGTGTGCTGCTGAACTGGCAGGTGTGGACGTTGGGGTTAGCGGGGGCGGCGATGTATGTTTCGCGGTACGGTGTGAACAGTTGGGGCAGCGTATATCTTCAAGAGGCCAAGGGCTACACGGGGGTTGAGGCGGGTGCGTTGTTGTCTGTGCATCCGATGTTGGGGCTGATTGGCAGTGCTGCTTCGGGCTGGGTGTCGGACAGGTTTTTTGGTGCGCGTCGCAACGTTCCGTGCGTGATATTTGGGGCCATGCTGATGCTGGGGCTAGGGCTCTTGTGGATGGTGCCTGGGGGCAACAAGGTTCTTGATGCGGTGGCTTTGGGGATGTTCGGGTTTGCGGTGGGGGGGCTGCTTGTCTATCTGGGGGGGCTAATGGCCACGGACGTTGTTCCGCAGCGGGCGACGGGCACGGCCATGGGGCTGGTTGGGTTCTTGTGCTACGGTGGTGCAGCTTTGCAGGACTGGGTCAGCGGGTTACTGATTGGGGCAGGCCGCCGGGCCAGCGGCGGTGCTGCTGCCTACGACGGTGTGATGATGTTCTGGGTGGTGGCGGCGGTGGTTGCCCTGTTGCTGCCGCTCATTGTCTGGCGATGGGGTGGGGTGGGGAGAAACCGCCGAGGTTCGGCGGGGGTGTGAGCGGGCTACTTGAGGTTACTCGGGTTCAGTCCCGAGAGGTTCTGAACAACGAATAGTCCCTCTTTCCGAACCAGAAGGTCATCGAACCAGATCTCGCCACCGCCCCACTGGGGGGTCTGTATTGAGACCAAATCCCAGTGGATGGCCGATCGGTTTCCATTGTCACACTTCTCATAGGCGTTGCCCGGGGTGAAGTGGAAGGAGCCGGCAATCTTCTCATCGAAGAGGGTATCGAGGAGGGGTTTCGTGATGTAGGGGTTGACGCCCAGGGCGAACTCTCCAACGAAGCGGGCACCCTCGTCGGTATCCAGGATGCGGTTGAGGTGTTCGCTGTCGCCATCACAGGATGCCTGGACAATGCGCCCCTTCTCGAAGGACAAGCGAATCCCCTTGAAGACCTTGCTCTGGTACATGGAGGGGGCGTTGTAGGTGATGGTGCCATTCACGGAGTCCCGCACGGGGGCCGTGTAGACTTCGCCATCGGGGATATTTCGATGGCCGTCGCACTTCACGGGGGGGAGGCCTTTGATGCTGAATGAGAGGTCGGTGTCAGGGCCCTTGATGTGCACCTTGTCTGTGGCCGCGAGCATCTCGACCAGGGGGTCCATTGCCTTGGACATGCGTGCGTAGTCGAGGGTGCAGACGTCGAAGTAGAAGTCCGTCAGGGCGTCGGTAGGCATCTGGGCCGCTACTGCCATACTTGGGACCGGGTATCGAAGCACGCACCATGTCTTCTCTTGGACTCGCAGGGCGTGCACCTGATTCCAGTAGGCCATGTTGTAGGCTTTCATCTGCTCGGCGGGGACGTCGGAGAGGTCGAAGGGGTTAGTGCTGCCGCGGATGGCGATGTAGACGTCGGACATCTCCATGATTTTGCGGTGGAACTGCCCCCACTGCTGGAACTGCTCTTCGGAAGCCGCAAGGACAAAGGGGCGGCTGAGAAGTTCATCGTTGTAGTACCAGAAGGGGATTGCGCCGACGATGGAGGCTTCCCGAACGATTTCTCGGCCGAGTTCCATGGATTCGATGCCTTTCATCTCAACGTAGACTACTTGTCCCGGCTTAACTGCCGTACTGTAGTGAACTAACTGATGTGCCAGTTTCCGATTCCGTGGGTCAAGCATTGAATCTCCACTATGTCAGATGTTTGTTGGTGCTGCAGTGCCCGTAGCTCCGTTAGTGCCGGGGTTGCCCACGGAGGGGCCGCCGGCTCCGCCAGCACCGCCCTGGCCTGGGGAGCAAGGATTCGAGGCGTTCTTGATGGAGGAGAAGTCCCCGCCCCCGAAGGAGAAGACGTAGATGCAGTAGGAGACGCCGCCGCAGCCACCGCCGCCGCCGCCGCCGTGGCCTGCGTTGCCCCCGTTTCCGCCGTTGCCGCCGCCCTTGGAGCACCAGGAGTTGGAGCCCGTGAGTCCGCCGGTTCCACCATATCCACCGGCGCCACCGGGGCCACCGGTGCCGCCATAGCCGCCGGAGCCTCCAGCGCCGCCCATGCCCCCCTCCAGGGAGTTATTCTGTAGAAGGGGAAGCGTTGTTGGAGGGGTAGTGAAGAGCAGGAAGATAGCGAAGGAGCCGCCGCCTCCACCGCCGCCCGTGCCCGATGTGCCGGGGCAGCCACCGCTACCGCCGCCGCCGCCTGTTCCGCCGACCATGTCTCCGCAGGTGGGGGAGTAGCTGACGCGATCGGCGCCACCACCGACGCCGCCGCCACCGCCACCCGAGCCAGCCTGGCCAAAGCCCCCGGGGCTGCCTGCTCCGGGTTGCCAAAGGCCAGCGGAGATGAGGCCAGTAGCCACGCTGCAGCCGGCGCCGGCTGCACCTTGGGCTCCGTGAGCACCGGCGGCTCCTGGCTCGCCTTCCATGGGTTTAGGCGGGTTCTGGCTTGAGGGTAGGGTGCAGAGGGAGCAGTCGAAGTTCAGAGTGCCGTCCCAGCCCGCTGCGCCGCCAGCGGCCACGGAGATTCCTGCGCCGTTCTGGCCAGCTTCGATGGCGCCTGGGGCACCGCTGACGGGGCAGGTATTGGAGCCGCCGCCACCTCCCGAGACGTCTGTGCCGCCGCAGGTGTTGGTGCCGCCCAGACCACCTTTAGTGAGCGACGATGCGTTGCACTCGAAGGTGCCGAGGCCATAAGCGGCTTTGCCTGCGGTTCCGGGAACGCCGGGGTTGCCATCTATGCCGCCGGTTCCGGGACTGCCGTTGGCGCCATGGCCGGCAACGACGTAATTGTCCGATACCTCGAGTGAGCTGCCACAGTCCTTGATGTAAATGGCATAGCTGCTGCCCGATGGGGTGCTGGCGTTACGGCCGAAGACGGTGAAGCCGGAGAATACGGTCTTTGGGCCTTGGGGCAGTGAGATTGCGTTGACGGCGCCGGGTTTGGAAGCCTGTGTTGGTCCGCCGATGATGGCCGTTTCGTAGAGCACGATGTCACGGACGAGGAAGTCGGATGAGTAGCCACCGTAGACCTGTACGCCGGAGACGAGGCTAATGGAGCCGTTGTAGACACCTGTGGCCACGTAGACATCTCGCAGGCCGTTGGCCGCTGCTTTGGCGATAGCGGCTTGAATTGTCAGCATGGGGGCTTCACGGCTGCCCAAGGCTTCATCGTCACCGTTCTTCGCCACGAAGACTGCGTTGAGGAGTTCTCCATCGACGCCGTCGCAGTTCTGATCGATGCCGTCGGGGAGGTCCTGTGTCGAGAGGAGTTTGCACTCGCAACCATCGTTAGGGTTGTTGTTGACGTCCTGGAAGCCATCGAGGCAGGCCATGGCGCAGGCGGGGTTCTCCAGTGATGCGTCGCAAATGGCTTTCCCATTAGTGTAGGTTACGAAAGTGCAGTTGTTGCCGCACTTACCGCAGTGAGTATCTGTGACGTACTTGCCATTTACGAGGAAGCCGTCATCAATAACGCCGTTGCAGTCATTGTCGGCGCCATCGCAGACATCGTCGGGGAGAATGCAGTCAGTCCAGCCGGTGGTGGTGCACTTCTGGGTGCCATAGCAGATGGTGAGGGTGGAGCCGGGATCGGGGTTGACGGGCCAACTGGCGGTGCAGCTCTTGGAGAGGAGCAGGTTGGTGCCGTCACAGGAGCATGAGCCTGAGAGTGGCACGCACTGCCCAGAGCCCTCCATCTCTTCGCAGGAGTATCCCGGGGGACAGTTATTGGATTCGGAGCAGGGTTTGGTGCAGAACTTTCCGTCGCTGAGCTCAATGCATTTGGCGCCTTCAACGACGCAGGACTCGTCTACTGCGCAGGGTTCGCAGAGGCTTGCTATGAGTGGCACGCACTGAAAGTCATTCAGCTTGAAGAAGCCCGCTGCGCAGGATTCTACGACGCACTGGGGGACCTCGCGTTGGGCGTCACAAATGGCGGTGGCGTTGGGGAATCCGAAGCCACATGAGGTGCCGCAGCTACCGCAGTTGTTGAAGTCGACGTATTTGGTCCCGGTTGGGTCGGTGAAGGTCTCGTCGATGAGGCCGTTGCAGTCGTTGTCCTTGTAGTCGCAGATTTCGTCGGAGGGTTCGGCAGCGGTGCATACCCATCCCTGTGCTCCGAAGCAGAACTCCTCTCCTTGGCAGACGCCAACGCCCTCGAGGGTTTTTTCGCAGGGTCTGGAGAGGGGCAGTTCTTCGTCGAAGAGGCCGTCGCAGTCGTTATCGACGCCGTCACAGACCTCGGGGGAGGCGAAGGTTGCGGTGCAGTCGACGAAGCCAACACCAGCTTCGCATGTCTCATAGCCGAAGCAGGTTCCATACTCATTGGTTCTTGTGCAGGGGCGAATCTGGCCTGCGGAGTCGCCTGTGCACTCGCAGCTGCCGCTCTCTGGTTGACAAACGGGCTCTGCCTGGTCTGCCGTCGTCTTGCAGCTGAAGCCATCTGGACAGGGGTTATCCTCTGTGCATTTGAAGCTGCAGTAGGAGCCGTCGACGAGTTGAACGCACACACCGGCGGAGCCACACTGGATATCGGTCTGGCAGGGGTAGCAGAGCTTCTTGCTGGAGGGGACGCAAACGAAGGTGACGTCGCTTCCGAAGCCTTGGATGCCGCGGCAGGTCCAGCCTTCGGGGCAGTCTTCGATGCAGGTTTGAGAGCAGACATAGCCGTAGGGGCCTTCGACACAGAATCCCGAGACGCAGTCGGTGTTGCCCTCGCACGGACATCCGAAGGGTGCAGGGGTGACGGAGCAGAAGTCGATGCCGTCGGGTAGGGAGACATCCGAAGCGGTATCAAACTGGTTGACGTCGCTCTCCGGAGGCAACTCCTCAACGAGGTCCTGGGCTGCCTGATCTGGCAGGCCGGCAAGGTCTGGCGGATCGATTGACGCGCAAGTGGGAGTGCTGCCAGAGCAGGCAGCGGACATAGAAACGACCAGAAACATGAGTGAAATCAGGGTATTACGGAACATGTGCCCCCCCTTCCCGGAAGATTCAGATGCTACGACGCCGCGCATTATATCCACAAGGGGCGCAGATGGCACCTGTTTGTTCGCCGAGGCGCCGATCCTTGCGTGTGCGCTGGGTGAATTGTGAGGGAGCGGCGCTCACCCGGCCCTCACCCGGCCCTTTCGGGCCGACCTCTCCCGGGGCGGGAGAGGTGATTGGGAGCGGCGGCCAAGCTGCCTTGGGAGAAGCGAACGCTAAGGTGGTGGGACCGTTAGATCACCTTATGGCGAGGCCACCATCCACGGTAACTACGTGGCCTGTGATGTAGCGTGGTCCCAGGAGGAGCATCTCGACGGCTTGGGCTACCTCCTGGCTTGTTCCCGGCCTTCCCATGGGGATTCGGGCCAGAACGGGTTTGTACTGCTCTTCCAGGCCTTCGGGCACGGAGATCATGCCTGGGGCTACGGCGTTGACCCTGACCTCGGGGGCCCACTCCACTGCGGCGACCCTGGTGTATGCATCCAGTGCTGCCTTGGAGGCGATGTAGGCTCCGTGGAATTTCCATGCCTTATGAACGGCAATATCAAGTATGTTGACAATGTCTTTGACCCCGGCTTCGTGCATCTTGTTCATGAGGGTCATGGGGGCCAGGGCGTTAATCGAATAGAGTTTCATGAAGTCAATGGGGGCCGTTTGGGAGAGCCCTTTGCGGTAGAAGATGCCGGCGTTGTTGATAAGGATGTCTACTTTGGGATGCATGGTGGTGACTTTGTTAGCGAAAAGGACCACGGCTTCGGGGGTTGTGAAATCTGCCTGAACGAGGTCAATTCTTCTGGCTCCCGCCTCGAGTAGTGGGCGGAGGAGGTCTTGGGCCGAGGAGGAGGGGGTTGTCTTGTAGTGCAGGACCAACTGGACGCCGTGATGGGCTAATGAGGCAGCGATGGCCCGTCCCAGGGTGCTGAGGCCTCCCGTAATGACTACTACTTTGCCTGCGAGAGCGCTTCCCATAAGCTCCTCCTGACCGCTGATGCGGGAGACGACTTTACGGCGAGCAGAGTCCCTCTGCAAGGCAAATGGCATCGTTACAAATCCAGGCGATGGTATCGCCAAAGAGGGTAGGGCTGGTATCCTGCATCTCGTTGTGGGTGATCTGCACAATCTTTCCGCCCTTGTAAGTGAAGATCTCCCAGTCGTCCAGGGCCGATTCTCTGGCGGCCCAGACTACTCGACCGGAATCTGTGTCTGGGGGCCCCTTCTCGAGGTCGTCGTTGGTGAGTTGGACGGCCCGATTGTGTTCCAGCACTGCAATCTCGAAATCGTGGCCGTCGAAGCGGCGCCAGACTGTCTTGCCATCCTTCTGGACGGGGTCAAGGTCATCGTGGGGGCTGTCGGTAATGATGGATGTGTGGCCATTGGCCCAGAGGGCTATCTCGTAGTCGTTGCCGTCAAAGTGGGAGAAGGCAACGAACTCGCCGTCGGTGGAGGGGATCCCGTCGTCGCTCTCATTCTTGCTGATATTGGTTATTGCCCCATCCTGGAAGACATAGACCTCAAAATCGTTGCCATCGAAACCTCTCCAGGTAATCAACCCCTTATCGATTGAAGGATGGTAATCATTTCGGTTGTTGTTTGTAACCTGAGATATTTGTTGTCCATCCCACATGAATATTTCGTAATCATTGCCATCGCTGGCATACCATACAACTCTTTCTCCATCGGTTCTTGGGCCCCTGTCGTCAACGGCGTTGAAGGTTACCCATTGGGGCACGCCGGCGGGCGAGAGCACTGCGATGTCTCGGTCGGCGCCATTGGCTGATTCCCAGACAAGGATGTCGCCGGCGGTGTGTGGCCAGAGGTCGTCGACGCCATTCGACGTGATAATACTGGTGATTCCATTCGTGTATGTGAAAATATCGAAATCGCCCGCCAACTCGCCGGACCATGCCAGGCCTTTGGGGCCCATGGTGAGGCCGCCGTTCTGGATGGAGGCTCCGCTGATGACGTAGGGTGTCCAGACTGGGTAGGCGTAGAAGTTGAGGTCATTGCAGTCATCGCCGCCGAAGGCAGTTGAGAGGTGTCCATCGCCATCGGCATCGGGGTCACAGGCATCACCCAGGGTGTCCCAGTCGAGGTCTTTCTGGTTGCTGTTGGGGATATCGGGGCAGTTATCGAGGAAGTCGGCGACGCTGTCGTTATCGTCGTCGGGGTCGCAGGCATCGCCGGTTCCGTCGCCATCGAGGTCGGTCTGGTTGGGGTTGTAGTGAAGGGGGCAGTTGTCGACCTGATTGTTCCTCCCGTCGCCGTCCCAGTCTCCCCCGCAGGCCCATTTCCAAACGTAGACATCGGCGCCATGGAGCCAGACGACCTGGTCGAAATCGGCCACGGGGAAGCGGTCCTGGGTGGAATCGGAGGTGACATCGAAGAGTTCACCTCGCCAGAGCACTTTGAGGTCACTGTTTGTGCCGGCGAGGGTTGTC
>CAZQHM010000098.1:0-17574 GCA_964593355.1 uncultured Myxococcales bacterium | reverse complement strand
CTGAGCCTCAACCCTGGGCTGCCCGGGCCCCACGTTGGGGGTCTCCCAGGTCGTTGACTCCAGATAATGGAAGTGCCACGGCCCTCGCTCAACAGAGGTACTCCCCCCAAGACCAAGCACCGGCCTGAACTCAACACCGCTGAGCTGGAACACCAGCGGCTCCCCTGCCTGAATCAGCGGCTCCACCGTGGCTATCCCCTTCGTCGCAACGAAGTAGCTCGGCTCGTCACCCGACGAATTCACAAGGAACACCGCTGCCCCCGGCTCCACGTCTTCAAGGAACGTTCCATCCCTCAGCAACGGCTCGGCATCGGGGCAAAGGTCCACGAACCCCGGAAGAATGACCTCGTCCCTGCTCGTGGCCGGGAGGAACATGGAGAAAAGCTCGTCAGTGAACGCCTCATCGGCAGAGAGCGTGGTTATAGTCTGATAGACCTCCGCTGAGTACTTCGAATAAACCACCAGGCAATAATCCGGATCCTGGAAGCGGGCAAGGCCCACCAGATGCAGGGCCCCGTCGTCGGAGCCAAGCATGGCCACTGCCGAGGGCCGGCCAAGTATGAAGGGCAGCTTGCCGCATGTGCCGTTCTGGGCGGCATCGGCCTTGAGCTTGTCTACCTTCTTGATGAAATCCGCCATGCCGGGGATTGCCGCACTCTCGTTCTCACACCAGCGAACCTCATGGGTCTTCCAATCCGAGGTTCTCATGATCGTCAGAACCAGCGTGAAGGTGTCCGAGCCGCACACACCCGTATCCCCCGACACGTAGTTGCTCTGCCATGAGAAAGGGTCCACCTGATCAACCACATCGGTGAACTGCTGAAGGAAGACCTCGTTGGCCTCCTTCTCGCAGGCCCCAGTTGAGTCCGACTCCGAATGTATCAAAGACATGGGGGTCAACACCGTGACCCCCTTCCATGAGAGGGTTGTGCCAAACCTGGTCTCCAACCGAAAAGCATAGGTCGACGTGGGCTCAGGACCCGAGTTCATGTCGTAGGGAGCGACCTCGGGTTCACCCAAGTCAGCACCGGGCTCGCCATCCTCCGAAAGATCCTGAGCCTGCAGATCTTGGGCAGGCCCCTCCGTCCCGTTGTCCCCGCCACAGCCCGCCGCTACGAACAGCACGCCCCATAGCATCCCACGAATACCCTTGAACATAGCATCACTCTCCCTTAGTTTTCGACACAGTTGCTGTCTTCTTGGAGGGCTTCGCCCTTTCCTTGTCTTCGAATTCCACTTCCAAATTCACCTTAATACGAACATTTGTGAGCACATCCCTTGCCACTGTAGCAACGTCGAGCTGCCTCAAAAAAGTAACCACTTCGGACATGACTGCCTGATATACATCCTTTTTAATCCCATCGATTTGTGTCTTAACATATCCGGTCATCTCCTTGGGAAGAAGATCGGAAACCACAGCTCGAATACCCTCCTCGGTGACAAGAACCGACCGCACACCCGTGGAGATCGCACCTTTGACAAGGTTTGAAAGGCTGTCGCCCTTCCGGCCCATATCGCCGCCTCTATCCTGATCATAACTCATTTCACCACCTCCGGAATTACTACTGCCACCTGCCACAAGCAGGCCAAAGCGGTCTGCAGCTTCAAACAGCGGCACAGCCAGCGGCCCCCGCTACCCTCGTCTGGATGGTCACTGCGCCCAGCCCACGGACCAAGGGATTCGGAAACACCGCAAGCGTAAAGCTATAGCCTGGCGGTGAAAGGGTCAACAACCAAACTGCCCAGCCGCTTGACACAGGTTGGGCCGCTGCTCTATGTTCTGGACTTCAGGCAACCTTCACAGGAGAAGAAGCATGAAACACGAGTTGCTGTTCAGACCTTCCTTTGGCACGGTCAGGTTTGACCTGGAGCCGGGGGAGTCCGTGGTGGCCGAGAGTGGCTCCATGGTCGCCATGTCCCCCAATCTCACCGTAAAAACCTCCATCGGCGGAACACACCAGGGCTTCTTCGGGAAGCTCCTGAACTTCTTCATCGCCCTTGTCAGGAAGATCCTTGGCGGGGAGTCAATGTTCCTCAACACTTACACGGCAGGCAGCGCTGGCTCCATCTGGATAGCGCCGGCAATGGTTGGCGACATCACGGTGATGAACGTTGAGCCGGGCAACCCTATTATCATCCAGCCGGGCTCCTTTGTGGCCTCTACACCTGGCGTCGTAATGAAAACCCGCTGGGGTGGCTTCCGCTCCATCTTTGGGGGCGAGGGTGCATTCTTGCTGCAGGCCGAGGGGACTGGTCAGGTCTGGATTAACTCCTACGGCGGCATCCACGAGATAATGGTGGACGGCGAGTACATCTGTGACACAGGCCACATGGTCGCCTTCGAGTCGACGCTGAACTTCAAGCTTGGCATGGCCGGCAAGGGAGCCTGGACAGCGTTCAAGTCCGGGGAAGGCCTCATCTTCCGCTTCACGGGCAAAGGCCGACTGCTGATCCAGAGTAGAAATCTAGCCACCCTGGTCTCCTGGATCAGGCCATCGCTGCCATAGAAGGAGAAACCGTAATGGATATCATACTCGAGAACAGGCCATCCTACGCAATGGCAAAAGTGGCACTGAAACCTGGTGACTCCATCCGGGCAGAGAGCGGAGCCATGGTCGGCATGACCCCGGAAATCAACATGGAGACCGCCGCAAGAACCAAGAAGGGCGGCATCTTCAAGGCCCTTGGCCGGATGATCACCGGAGAGTCCTTCTTCCTGAACACCTTCAGCTCTGTGAACGTTCCAGGTGAGGTGTTGCTGGCACCCACCAACATTGGAGACCTCGCCGTTCATCAACTGGACGGCGACCTCTACGTCACCTCCTCGGCCTTCGTTGCCTCCCACACCGACGTCGAGATCGAGACCAAGGTGGCAGGCTTCAAGAGCTTCTTCGGCGGGCACGGCTTCTTCATGATGCGGGCCACTGGCAAGGGACCACTCATCCTGAGCTCCTTCGGCGCCATGATCGAGATGGATGTGGTTGAGCCTCTCGTGGTTGATACCGGTCACATTATCGCCTTTGAGCCAACCCTGAACTACTCACTCAAACGGGTGGGAAGCTGGTACTCCACATTTTTCTCCGGGGAGGGCCTGGTGTGCCACCTTACAGGCCGGGGAAAACTCTGGATCCAGACGCGCAACCCATACGAATTCGGCAGGTCCGTAGGGCCCATGCTTCCGCCTAGGAAGGGCTAAGGGAGGATAAGACAATGGAATCCAAACTTCATCTCAAGCCAGAATATGCCCTCCTCGAGATACGCCTTGCCCCCGGCGAAAAGGTCGTCTCCGAGAGCGGCGCCATGGTCTCAATGGACCCACACCTCACACTCACCGCAGCAGCAAGAGGCGGTCTGCTCAAGGGGCTCAAGCGGGCAGTGCTCGGTGGCGAGAGCTTCTTCCAGTCAACCTACGAAGCCACCACCCAGGGCGGCTGTGTCTACTTGGCCCCCGGCGCCCCCGGCGATATCGTCGAGGTGGACCTTCGAGAGGGCGAATCCCTCATGATTCAGTCCAGCTGTTATCTCGCATCCACCGCCGATGTGAAGCTGGATACCAAATGGGGAGGTGCCAAAGGCTTCTTCAGCGGAACGGGAATGTTCCTCCTTGCAGCCTCTGGCCCAGGAAGAGTCTGGGTCAGCTCTTTTGGTGCCATCACCATCAGACAGTTGGGAGACATCACCGGCGGCGCCTCGGGCGACTACGTTGTGGACACTGGCCACATCGTCGCCTTCGACTCTACGGCCACCTACAACATCACTAAGGTGGGCGGAATAAAGAGCCTTTTCTTCAGTGGTGAGGGGCTGGTAGCACGCTTCTCAGGAAAGGGCCGTGTGATGATGCAGACCAGAAATCCGTCGTCCTTCGCCTCGTTCCTTCATGCGTTCCGGCCCGTGGAAAAGAACAGCGGCGGGGACTAGCAGTACCTCGGCGTCATCGGTCAGAGTATCCCTGGGCGATGCCGGCACCCCGTTTATGAAAGCCTTCACCGAAGTCCCCGACAGATCCACTCCCATCGCCTGAGCGCCACGCACTATGCTCTCCATGCCACTCTGCAGCGTGCTGCCCGACGCAAGGTTCAGGATGCACCCATCCCGCCTCATTCTGAGCGCCAAACTACCAATGAAGTAGAACGTCACCTTGACATCCGTCGGCTCCAGGCACGCGGCAATTCTCGCATCGGCACATATCCCGGCCCCGCCTTGGGTCCGCTCGTTCAATCCGTTCGTGGCTATCATCTGGTCCCCCTCGCAAGTACCAATTCCAAAAGGTAGCCTACAGCCCATCTCCGCCATGGCAAATTTCCGTATCCGCGGTTATCATCGCCAAGCGTGCAGAGAGGTGTTCCTTATGGTTTCCGCAAGAGTCTCCCCCCTCAGAGTCGTAATGGTGGCAGCAGAATGCAAAGGGCTGGCGAAGGTCGGAGGACTGGCCGATGTGGTCCACGACCTGGGCATGGCCCTCCGCAAGGAGCACGTCCAGGTCTCTGTGCTTCTTCCCCACTACGCCTCCATCAACGCAGACTCCAAGCCCGACAGCAGACTCACTACCAGCTTCGGAGGCCAACAGTGGGAGACTGAGGTCCGACGCACGAACATCGGCGACCTGGCCGTGTACCTCGTGGGACAGCCCTCCTTCTTCGGTGGTGACTATGGCTCGGTCTACTTCGACAGCAGCAGCATGGGTCGCGGCCCCTTCGAAGATGATGCCCGACGCTTTGCCTTCTTCTCAAGAGCCTGCGCCCAACTGCTCTCGGTCCACCCAGACATGGCAATGCCCGATGTGGTCCACTGCCACGACTGGCACTCGGCATTCATCCCCATCCTGGCCCGAATGACCACACAGTTCAGGCAACTGGGCGCTAAGAGTTCCTTCCTCTTCACCATCCACAACCTTGACTACCAGGGCGTCCGGCCCATCTCCGCAAGCTCGTCCGGGACAATGGAGAGCCTCGAAGGTTATTATCCAGATTGTTTTCAGGATATAATATCCCATCCGCTCCTGGGCCTTATCAAAGACCCCAGATATGATGACTGCTTTAACCCCATGCGGGCTGGCATTGTAATCTCCGATATGGTCAACACTGTCAGTCCATCTTACGCCGAAGAGATCACTCTCCCGGACAACCCGGCCCGCAACTTCTTCGGCGGCCGAGGCCTCGAAGAGACCCTGCAGCATGTCAAAACCGCAGGAAGACTTGCTGGATTCCTCAACGGCATCTGCTACGACGAATACAACCCCGCAGCCCTCACCCCCCCGCTCCATGAACATGGACGCCTCATGGAGGCCAAGGCAGAACATAAACGCCAACTGCTATCAATGCTCAAGAAGCGCTTCCATAGACCTCCAGTACATAACGGCCTGCCGTTTACCAGAGATGGCTGGCCCGACGAGGAGAGATTCATCGCCCAACCCCTCGGAGTCTCCGTCACCCGCCTGGCTTCACAGAAAGTCGGACTCTTCTTCGAACGCAATGCCGAGGGCGAAACGGTACTGGAAGCTCTCTCCCACCTCCCCATGACCACAATGCTGCTGGGCACGGGCCCCCTGGAAGAGCCCTTCCGTGATGAGGTCGTGGCAACAACGGGCCCCTTCCTCTACCTCCTTCCCTTTTTCGATGCGGAACTGGCCAACAAACTCTACGTTGCCGGAGACTTCTTTCTCATGCCCTCAGACTTCGAACCCTGCGGCATCAGCCAGATGATCGCAATGAGGCACGGCACAATCCCAGCCGCTGCCCGAGTTGGAGGCCTGCAGGACACTATCACCCACGGCGAGACGGGCTACCTCTTCACCGGCCGCAGCCGCCCTGAGGCAGCATCGGCCTTCGTGGAAACCGTGGCCCTGGCCTGCAGACTCTGGACTCAGGATAAGGCAGCATTTCGAACCATGCAGGCAAACGCAATGGCAGCACGGTTTACGTGGGAACAGTCAGCAAGCAGATATATCGATATTTATTATAAGCTAGCCAGCCGGTAGCCATAGATCAACTTAAGTCTTTGTACATAACTTCCGCTATTCTATAGGAAGACTTCTCCAACTGAAGCATCGCCTCGGTAATAGCGTTCTCGTCGTCGCCGTCCAGAGCATCACGGCTTCGCTCCATGTCCACCGTTATGCGGTCACGCTCCTCCGGCGTCAGGTAGCTGTGAAACTCCGCCAGCGACCGCTCCGTGGTGTAGAGCAACCCCTCCAGCCTGTTCTTGAGCTCCGCCAACTCCTTGCGAGCCGAGTCCTTCACCCTGTGCTCCGCTGCCTCCTGCATTATCCGGTCGATCTCCCTCTCGTTGAGACCGCTCGAGGGACGGACCCTCACCGACTGCTCATTGCCCGTCGCCAGATCCCGCGCCCTGACAGCCAGAATACCATTCACATCGACCTCAAAGGTCATCTCGATCTTCGGAACCCCCCGACGGGCCGGCGGTAACCCCACAAGCTCAAAACGGGCCAACGACTTGTTGTCGCGTGCCATGGGACGCTCGCCCTGAAGCACATGGATATTAACCACCGATTGGTAATCTTCCGCAGTCGTGAAGATTTCTGTAATAGATGTAGGAATTGTTCTGTTTCTCTCAATCAGCTTAGTAAACACACCTCCCTTGGTCTCGATGCCGAGAGAGAGAGGAATAACGTCCAGCAGCAGAACATCCTGAACGTCGCCCGTGAGAATTCCCGCCTGAATAGCAGCACCAACGGCAACGGCCTCATCAGGGTTCACGCCCCGGTTGGGCTGCTTACCAAAGAAGCCGGCAACCTTGGCCCTCACCAGGGGCATCTTCGTCACACCCCCCACCAGCAACACGTCGCTGATGTCCTCCACAGAGAGACCGGCATCCTTAATGACCTTGTCGCAGTGCCATATGGTGCGCTCAACAATGTCGCTGACCAGTGATTCCAACTCCTTACGGGTATAGAGCCGCTTGATGTGTCTGGGCCCCTGATTGTCGGCATAGATGAACGGCAACCCGATCTCTGTCTCCTCAACCACCGAGAGATCAATCTTCGCCTTCTCCGCTGCCTCCTTAATTCTCTGGAAAGCCACAAAGTCGTGTCTAAGGTCGACGCCTTCTCTCTCCATGAACTCCTGGATGAGCACCTCGGCGATACGGTTGTCAATGTCCTGCCCACCCAGAAAAGTGTCGCCGTGAGTCGCCTTTACCTGGAAGACCCCCTGCCCAAGCTCCAGGATGGAGATATCGAATGTTCCACCACCAAGGTCGTAGACCGCAACCAGACCGCTCGCATCCTTCGTTAGACCGTACGCCAAAGCAGCGGCCGTCGGCTCGTTGATGATTCGTAAGACTTCCAGACCGGCAATCCTGCCTGCATCCCTCGTCGCCTGCCGCTGGGCGTCATTGAAGTAAGCCGGCACCGTTATGACCGCCTGCGTCACAGCCTCGCCAAGGTAGTCCTCAGCATACTGCCGCAGCGACTCAAGCACGAAAGCCGAAATCTCCGGCGGCGAATAGAGCCGACCACGAAGGTCAACGTGAGCGTCGCCGTTGGGCGATGGCGCAATTCGGAAAGGCGACATGGAACGGGTACGCTCCACCTCGGGGCTGTCATACTTGCGCCCCATGAGCCTTTTAACGGCAAACACGGTGTTCTCCGGGTTGGCCACTGCCTGACGCCGGGCAGAGTTGCCCACAAGCCGCCCCTCCTCCGAGAATGCAACAACCGAAGGGGTCGTCCTCCCGCCTTCCTGGTTGGTAATCACCACCGGAAGGCCACCTTCGATGGTCGCCACGCAAGAGAACGTTGTGCCTAAGTCAATTCCCACAGCCTTCGCCATCAGGAACTCCTCTCGTTGTTTGTTCTGGCGGGCAGTTCGCCCGACGCTTCCACTGCTGTTTCTTCTGTTATCGTATAATAATTATAGTAACCATACCTCTTAGACTTATAGTAGCTATATCTATAGGCATGTCTTTCAACGTCGAAGCAGTTCAAAATCACCCCAACTTTGCGGTCAACAACCCCAGCCAGCATGTCCCGGGCTTCTCTCAACGCCTCTTTGGCCGTTGAGCCCGCTTTGGCCACAAGCACAGTGACCTGGGCATAGGAGCTCTGAACCACGGCGTCGGCTACCGAGAGAAGGGGAGGAGAATCCATGACCACGGTGTCGTAGATTCCCAACAACTCATCAATCATGTCACGAAAACGTTGAGACTCAAGAATCTCAACCGGATTGGCCGAGACGGCACCACAGGGCAAGAAATCGAGGCCGGCCACCGCAGTAGGTCTTATAACGCTGCGCAGGTCCAGGGCACCTTCGTACGCCTCGGTGAGACCAGGCTGCTTGGCCTGATTAAACACGTTGTGAAGCCGTGGCCGACGCATGTCCAGGTCCATGAGCAGCGTGCGAGCGCCGGCCATTGCGTTGGCAGCACCAAGGTTGGCCGCCAAGGTGGTCTTCCCCTCCCGTGGCCCAGGACTGGTCACAACCACCAACCGCGGGCGAACCCCGGGGGCCGCAAAGAAGATGTTGGTCCGCACGGTCCGAATATGCTCAGCAACCGTGGAGCGGGGACGGTGGAACAGAAGCAGTTCATGGCTCGGCCCCTCGGCATCACCCAAGAGTTCGTCCTCGGCATAGTCGTGCAATGGCACCAGGCCCAAGAAAGATAGCCCCGAGACCTCCTCCACGTCCTCCCTGGTCTTAACGGTGCTGTCCAGCGCTTCGACAAAACCCGCCAGCCCCACTCCCACCGCAAAGCCAATGAGAATCCCCAAGAGCAACCGAACCTTCTGGTGGCCAGGCATGGGCGAAGATGGCTCCACGGCCAAATCCTGGACACGAATATTGTTGGTCTCAACCTGGGACACAAGCGCTGTTCTGGCATACCTCTGGCTGATCTCCTCAAAGAGCACCCTGGCCTCATCCCGCTTCACCGTGAGAGGCCCATAGTCAAGCCTGATCTTCAGCAGCGCTGCCTCTTCAGACTTCGCACGCTCTATCTCACGAGCCAACTCCTCCTCAGTATGGACAACCTTGAGCAACTTGTCGTTCTCATCCTGAAGCTGAGTCACCAGCCCCGCCAGCTTGCTCTCAAGAAGCTGCCGCGCCTCCCGCTGCATGGCGCTGCGAAGCAGCCCTCGCTGATCAACTGCAGCACGGAGGGCCGGCCATTTGGGACCGTAACTCTCTTCCAGCTCCCTGATCTTAACATCAAGGGCCACAATCTGAAACTTCAGATTCGATATATTCGAATTACCCACCAACAAGGAATCGCTGATCTTTGACAGATCCTTCATTTCCAGCATGCGTTGCGTTTCCGCTATCTGCTCCTCAAGCTGCATTCGCTTTGGCGCCGCGTCAACGTCTATTCGATCCATTCTCGCAGTAACGGCCTGCTCCCCCAGAAGGTCGATGCGGCGCTTGAGCGCGTCAATTCTGCTCTCCAGATTGCCAACACCAAATCGCCTCTCGAACTCCAACACCCGAGCCTCGGCCTCCTCCTTGTCACGACGCACATTGACCATCAAACCCTTAAGGTCGGCCATGGCCTCGTTAACCACCCGACGCCGAAAATCGATGTTGTCCTGCAAATACTCTTCAACCAGCGTATTGACCAGTTCCTGAGCCATCTTCGGGTCGTGGTTCCGAACAGAGACAAGCAACATCTGGCTGTCCGGCTTCAGCGTAACCGTAGTGCGGCCCATCAGAAGCGATACAGCATCCTGCTTGCGCAATACCCTCAGCCTATCGGAATCCGAAAGCCCCTGAACACCCTCGCTAACCCCAAGGAACACCGGATCCAAGTCCAGCCCCAACCGATCCACAACCCGCTTGGCAAGCCGACGGCTCTTCAGAACTTCAATCTGAGTCTTGATGTACTCGTTGATACTCCAGTAATCCCCCACACCCAGCTGAACCACCTCCTCATGGCGACTCAGCACCGAGGGGGGCGTCCGCTCAAGGATCACCGAGGCCGTCGCCTCGAACATGGGCTTCTCACCCGAGACCAGAACAAAGGAGAGAGCGGCACCCAGGACAAGACCGCCGATGACAAACCACCTCCGGCGCCCCAGAATCCCCAAGAACACGCGGATTCGATTCGCTATGTCCCCGCTACCTGTGCGTTCCAGTTCCATTGGCCCCCAAAATACGCAGCCCTGTGACTTTACATCATGTGTTCAATGCCTGCAATGCATCAAATCAGCCGAGTGATTTGCGGCGTCGCTGAGCCCCCCCAAGCGGGGGCCCACCTTCGCCAAAAAATCTCCAAACCCGCCAGGAAGGAGATACCTACATCACGCTCTCCGGAACGAAAACAATGTCGCCAGGCTGCAACAGAAAGTTGGGAGAGACTCCTTCGCTGATCCGCTCGACGGGCACCCTGACGCTCCGCTCAACCCCATTGTCCACTCGGGTTACAATGACGCTGTTCTTCTTCGCTGAAGGCGTGAACCCCCCAGCCATCGTCACCGCCTGCACAACATTCATCTGACCCTCGAAAGGGAAAGTCCCTGGTTTCACAACCTGTCCAAGCACATAAACCTTCTTAGACTGATATTCTTTCACCATCACAGTAACAAAGGGACTCTTTAAATATCCGTTCATCAGCTGCCCCTGCAACCGCAACGAAACCTCCGATGGACTCAGCCCATCCACCTTCACCTCACCAACCAGAGGAAAGTGAATAGTCCCCTCGCCCGAAACACGGTGCAGCCCCGATAGCTTCTCCTCACCAAAGACCCTCACCTCGAAAAGATCCCCGGGCCCCAACGTAATAGCACTCCTGATGGCATTGGTGTCTACGGGAATCCTCAAGTACTCATCGGAGATCGGCGTGGGGCAAGCCCCGCAGAAAGCTGCTACAGCCAGAAGAATTGCAAACCGCACCAGCCCCGTAACAGATACTCTCATCTCGTCTCCCCCAAAAACCTTGCCAGCACATTCGGCCCGCCCCTCATGCCCCAACAATTCTCACACCAACCGGCTACCTTGGCAACCCCTTCCCTCATTACCGGGCTTGAACAACTCGCACCAGCATCGACGCACCAACCGAACTCCCGAGGCCCGACTCACTCCAAGCCCCAACAGGTTACCCTCGGAAGCCAGTCCCGACAGCCACCAACGCAAGCCGCAACGCTGGGAAGCGGAAACTAATATCTTACGGAAATCGTGCCCAAGACTGTGTGTCTGGTAAACTGCTGATAGTCGCGTCTTCCATCCGGGAATCCAACGTAAAAGACGCTGCTACGATTACCGAAATCATAATTATAAAGTTCTAAATTGTATACAGCAGAGACCGCCAACACTCTGGTGATTTCGTACTCGAACGATCCCCCGAAAGCTATAAGCGCATCAGCTCTCGTAAAGCTGGCCTCACTGTACGGACCGCCAGAACCATCGCTACCATAATAAAACGCTGCCGGGAGAGTGGCAAAATCGAGGTATGTATAAGACGCCTGTAGTTTCAACAATATGTCTCGAAACAGACGCTGCTGGTGTCCAATTCCCGCCTTATAGCGCACGACATAGTTTGACAACAAACTATCATCGAAGGTCTGCTCGTAGGAGAGCTCCGAGAGAGAATTCTCGGTCCACTTGCCAGTAAGCCGCACCTCAGCGATAAAACCGCTGAAGCCCTCTTCGGCTCCCTTTGTCAAGGGGTTGGTCTCCTTGGGCCGGCTGTCATGAAAGGACCAGCCCCAGCCCGCCAGAGCAGTCAGCGCAATCTTCTTCGTGAAGAAGCCCGTGACACCGGCCTTGATTCTCAACGGCTGACTGTCCGTTAGTTCCCCGTAGAAGCCCCCACCGTCTGCTACATAATCCCGGATCTGCCAATTAGCCTCCAGCACCGCCGCAGTAAAGGGGAAGAATTTCCAGGTACTGTTAAGCTTAATATCGTGGTAGATAAGGTCGCCCCAGTCTTTGTCCACATCCGAGAAGAAGTCCGAGACGAAACGATACCCCAATGTGATCCCCAGAGCACCGCCCCCCGGCTTGAACACAAGGTCGCCGCCGATTCGATTCACGTATCGGTTGAAGTCACGGCTTGACTCGACGTTCCTGCGCTCCATTACCCGGCGAAAGCTCTCTTCCAACTTCAACCTCACGGGCGAGCGCTCAAAGAGGCCGAGCCGAAGCCCCGCCTCGCCAGTCAATCCATCGTGGCTTGCGACGGACTCAGAATCACTGAAGTACTTGTTGAAAGTGGCGGCCCCATTTAGCGCAACAGAAAAATCCTTGGGATTCCTGTTAGAGATCGTCACGGCAGGGGTAAGCCGCATCTTAACGGCTGAATTGGGGCTCTCCCACTCGTCGTCCGCCTCGTAGAAGACGTTGGAGTCGTAGCCAACACCAACACCAAACGACGGCAGAACGAGAAAATCTCCCGCATTCAGCCCCTTGGCCTTCTTGTCCAAGCTGAGCCCAAACTGCCCCGCCTGCGCTGCTGCCTCGCCGGCAAGCAACGTCCCCAGGAGCAATATGGTCAAGCCAAGTGAGAGCCTCATATACCTACCCACGCAGCCCAAACGAACCAAGCTGCAAAATGCTAAACTCATGGCACCGGTCAGCAACCCGAAACACTTCTCAGTTGTACGGACTGGCCACCGGAGGCCTATCTACAAAAATGCTCTGATTCTCAAGTGTGTCCAAAGGGTCCATGTTGGGCAAGTCGGGGTCCTCACTTCTGGTGATCACTGGCTTGCCGTCGGCAACCCCGCCTTCAGGCTTTCCCCCACAGCTTTTAGCCCTGGACACGGCCTCCTCAAACTTCCTGTACGCCATCTGGATCTTTATAAACGAAGAGTTGACCGCAGGGGAGTCGGCCCCCAGCTTAAGGTCAGCCCCAAGCTCATACTGATAGTCTTCCGCAATGCGCAACAGCCCCTTCATGGCCACAAGGGACTCGTTGACGCAGTCAATCATGGCTGCATCCTTGTCGGCCCTTGCTTTTCGCAGAGTCGCCTCGGCCATCTCACGACCCTGGCGCATCTCTGTCACCATGGCCTCGGCCTTTGTTGCCATTTCTCGTCCCGACATCTTGCTCTGGGCCAAGGCCTCGGTCGAACCCAGGGCCACCAAGCACACCAGAGCAGCCCAAAGGCACCCGTATGTTGTTCGTCTCATGGCCTACTCCAAGTTCGTCTGCCGGGCTAATGTATATCAACTCACCTGGGAAAAGCAACCTAAAACCTCTGCAGGCAGTCCGCGGGGGTTTCAGGAAGCCGCAAGTGGGCTATTCGGGAGCGAAGTTGAAGGCCTGGTTGAAGGGGTCGGTCTTCACCTTGTCGAAAGCGATGCCCTTGATGACGTTCTTGATGCAGTCGGCCACGCCGGACCCCTTGAGACCATCATCCAGCACCTGAATAGTAGCGTTGCCGCTCATATCGACGCTGATTCGCATTCGCACACGTCCAGCCAGGGTCCTGTTTCGCAGCAGAGCGGTCTGGTAACAACGCTTGATGGCTGAACTCCGGTTGCCCACCTTCTTCCTCGCGTTGCCCACCTCGGATTTCTCCCCGGCAGAGCCCCCAGATGTGGTGAACTTCCCTTCCAACTTCCTCTTCTCGGTGCCCGTGGTAACCTCGGTGACCTTAATCTGTGGGCCCGAGGGAGCCACCTCTGCTGTATTGGTCTCCATGGCCTCAACGGCCACTGCAGGCTGCTCAATTCTGGGGACCGACACGACAAAACCACCGGCGGGCATGACACCAAGGCCTGCCCCCTCAACCGAGGTCAAGAGGCCACCACCACCAGCAAGCCCACCGAAAGAACCTCGGCCCGTTCCAACAACCATGGGGCCATCGAGCATAGACGTACCGCGTCGCTTTCCGCCTCCCAGAACGTCAACAACGGTGCCGGGGCCATCGCCACCCCTGCCGGCAATGATGTTCGCAGACCCGCCGGCCTTGGCCGGTGTTATTGCAGCAATGGAAGGACCAGCGGGGATAGCCCCCATTGAGACCTGAATCCCAGAGGTGTCAGGTCCTCCCGCAAAATCACTAGGGCTGTAGGAGCCACTGTCCGAGTCTCCCACAGCCTCATTAACCGCCTGGCTCGCTGCCTCAACACCCATCATGGTCGCAACCATGTCCTCTTGCTCATTGGCCTGGCCCGCATTCTCTTCCTTGGGCTTCTCCTCCTCATCGGGAGCCTTCTCCTGCTCCTTCTCTTCAACAGGAGCCTCCGGCGGCTTCGCCGAGAGCAACATGGCAAATACCTTCTTGTCGGGGTTCCTCTCGGGAGCCATGTAGCGGCCGGTATATCTCCACCAGACGTCCATGTACCCGAAGGTCCCCCCGAGGAGAATCACCGAGAAGAGTAACGAAAAGAGAAACTTCTTATCCGCATGCTGCCAGACCGACGCCCTGCGACCCGCCGACAACTGTAGGCGGGGTATGTCAGGGGGCGGCGAAACGAACTGAAACAGCATCGTCACTTCGCCAACCACGACCTTTCCCCTGCTAACCGGGGAGAGGGGGAAGAAGAAGCGATTGTCCTTGCGATCGGCAAGCCCACGCTGGGCAATGGTCTTCAGGTCGAGAACTTCGTCGTCCACAAGCACCTTGCCAAGCATCCCCTTCTCAAAGAGCAGAAGGTAGCGCCCCGACCGATAATCGATAACCGTGGAGGTCATAGGCAGTGTCGGCGAAGGCACGGAGAACTTGTTCTTCATGGACTGGCCGACGGTCACTGGCTCACGGGGACGGAGGAGCCGCTCCTCAATGATGCGCCCGCCCTGCACTATGCCCACTCGCAGGATCTTCTCAACACGCTTTTCCGGGCTCATGGCGTCATAACCTCACAAGCCTCTACAAAGGCCTCTGCAAACCCAGTCCCTTTTCGCTTGCGGTACGAAGATACCACCAACAGCCCATAAGACAAGCTGATTATCGCAAGAGGGTCTGGAAACTTGGCCGCCACCGACACCATGCCCCCCTATTGGTTCCTGGCGATAGCCATTCTGAACTTAGAAAGCCCCTTGCCCTCGACCTCAACCCTGCCGGCAGTGTAGATTACCTCCATCAGGACCCGGAACGGAATCTCCTTGTCCACCACCAGAGTCACGGTCCCCTTGAACTTCCGCCCCAGCTCCCGATTCTGCTCCATCTGCTGCTCTACAGCCTCCTTGAGAGCGTCGAGAAGAGACTGAATGACCATGCTGTTGACGTCGGACCGCTCCTTGTGCAGCTTGTCCACGGCCAACGTGAAGGTCTTCGAGCAGATGTCGCCAATCTCGGGCCTATTGGGCTCTGTCTCACAAAAATTGATATCTCTGAATACCGTCGTGTCGCACGGATCTTTCCCAATGCTGCATGTAAGATTAGCAACACCCTTATTGTCGACGATAATCTTCTCTTTCGTCACAATTATGGGAATCGAGTCCATCTTTGGGGCATTCTCAGCGCTGGAGAGCGCCAACTGCATAGCACTGTTCACCGTCACGTTGAGGGGATCCGAGGTCAGTGACATGATGAGGAACACCAGCTGAATGGTCATAATGTCCATCAGCGACGTAATCGACAGCGGCTGTTCCGCCTCACCGGGCCTGCGCTGCGGCTTGGGAATCTCGTAATCACCATCGGCAGCAGGAGCCTGGGCCCCTTTCAACCCTGTATCCTTGCTCTTGTCAGGCTGTTTAGCCATGGCCATCCTCCACTTAAAGAAGCGAGAACACTACTTTCGGGAACAGCGGAACCGGCGGGTCAAGGGTGCTCTTCTGCGCAGCACCCTCCTCGCCAGCAGCAGCCTCAGCGGCCGCCGCCTCTTCCGCCTCTTCGGGATCGACCTCAATCTTGATGTTTTTATCTCGCTTCTTAGGCGCTCTCTCATAGTGGCACAGCGGGTTATCGGCCTGGTCAGGCGAGACACCATACTCGTCTTCCGCAAGCTGACTCCGCACTGCATCTATGACCCTGGCCGTGACGCGCCACGGGATGTTCTCCTCAGCAGCGATAGTAATACTGTCCTGCTCCTTGAACTCTTCACGGTTCTTCAACTTGCGAAGAGTATTGTAAAGTCCAGCGTAATTGTACTCGATTCGCTCCGCACCGTCACACTGAGAACAGGGTGTCTCTTTGTCCTTGCATGCACGATACGGAACCTTCTCAAGCACCGTTACAGTGGGCTCGCTGCCGTCCGAAGGCTGTTCGACTACCTCAAGGCTCTTGTTGGCAAGAACCTTGACCGACAAGCTGATAACCTGTGGACCGCCCTTGCCCCCACCGCCAAACTTCGGCAACGAAATGTCCTGAACCTTCACGTCGTAGAACACGAACGAGAAGAGCAGAACCGGAATCAAAATGCACATGATTGCCATGATGGGAACCAGATTCGGATCCCCCAGGGATTCAATTTCCCGACGCGCCATGGCGTTCTCCTAACCAGTTTGTAATACTCAATCCACCAGGACCAAGCAAAAGGGTACAGCAGAAGCGACTCACTACCGCTTGGCTTCGGGCTCTTCCGAGAGACGGCCCTTCAGCCTGTGAACCAACAGGTTCTCAAGCTTCACCGAGTACTGGTCGATCTCGTCCAGCATCGACTTGGTCTTGTTGGCGTAGAAGACGTAAGCAGCCAGGCAGGGAATGGCCACGATGAGACCGAAGGCCGTGGTGTCCATGGCGATGGCGATGTTCGAACCCAGCACCTCCTGGCGCTTGTCCGCTGAAACCGTGGCCAAGGTCTGGAATGCCTGGATAAGACCAACCACCGTTCCAAGCAAACCAAGCAGGGTGGCGATGTTGCCGATAGCCTGGAGGTTGGGCGTGCGCTTCTGAATGTCGGGAACAACCTCAAGGACCGCTTCGTTGATGGCCGTCTTAATCTCCATCTCACCAGCGTTGGCCCTCGTCATGCCAGCCTTCACAACCTTCGGCAACTTAGCTCTGGGAAGAGAGTTGCAGGCCTTAATTGCCCGGTCCAGGTTGTTGGTCATCACACACTTCTGAATGTCAGGCATGAAGGTCTTAGGAGTCGAATAGAACAGCCAGAGCGCAATGAAACGCTCAATCATGACCGCCAATGCAACACAGGCCACAAAGGCGATCAGCCACATCCAGATACCGGCGTTAGAGAACGATTTGGCAACATAATCGAACATAGACACCCTCCTAAATCAAATAGGAACCTTGTTTTCTCTTCACACCCAACCCCACCTAAAAAGGTGAGTTCTTCGCAGACTCGATAATCTCCTTGAGGAAATCGGCTTCCGGTTCGAGACCGACGTATCGCCCCTCTTTCCTCCCACGTTCGACCATGGCCTCCCCAGCAATGACCTTGGCCGTGAACGACAACTCCTCTTCATCCTCCGCCGATACCTGAGCCGGAACCGGCCCGCCCTTGGCCGGCTTGGGCTGCGCCAGGGCTGGGGAGGTGAAGACAAGCATGACGGCCGTGAATATACCCCATCCACAAACCCCGTCAAACACTTTTCTGGGCCTTCTCAGCCTCTCTTTCGCACCATACATGGGCCACCTCCTCATTCCCGCTCCGGTACTGGCTTCAGTCGCCCTCAGGTTCCAGGGGCGGTCCATCGCCGGTTCCGTCGGGATTCTCAGGCGTCACCGGATTCTCAGGTGTCACCGGATTCTCAGGCGTCACCGGATTCTCAGGCGTCGCC
>CAZQHM010000097.1:0-17713 GCA_964593355.1 uncultured Myxococcales bacterium | reverse complement strand
CTGCGACCTACACATGTGTCGGCCGGAATTCGCAATGCCCTACAGGCTCCTAGTGCATCCCCCGTGCCAAGGGCCGTACGGTCACTGTCTTGCCTCGTGCGCGCAGACAGAAGGTGCTGATTTTGTTGCGGGATTTTTGATCGTGGAAAGAGGGCTGGAAGGGTGGAGAGAGGCGCCGTCGAGGGGAGGGTTGGGTGGGGCGAAACTCCCCGGCGGGGATTTTGGGGCCGTGGGTTGGGCGATTCGGACCTTTCGGACGCGGACGATTCGGACCTTTCGGACTTGGACGATTCGGACCTTTCGGACGCGGACGATTCGGACCTTTCGGACGCGGACGATTCGGACCTTTCGGACGTTTTGGAGTTGGTTATTTAACCTTCTCTCTCAGGGTTTTTCTATCTATTCCCAGGATGCGGGAGGCTTCGGTTTTGTTGCCGTGGACGCTCTCTAGTACTAGTAGGATGTGCTCCTTCTCTACCTCGGCTAGGGTTCGGGTCAGGCCCTTTTCTGTGGCCACGGCGAAGCGCATGTAGTCGGGGAGGTCTGAGGCCTCTATGGTCTGGCCGTCGCCCATTACCACCAGGCGGTGGATCAGGTTCTGCAGCTCTCTTACGTTGCCGGGCCATGAGTATCTCAGGAAGGCCGAGGCAGCATTCTCGGAGAGCTTCGGGGGCTTCATGCCCATCTCTTCGGCGAACTTCCTGGCGAAGGCCGAGGCCAGCAGCAGGATGTCGGTGCCGCGGGTTCTCAGCGGGGGGACTACTATGTTGATGACGTTGAGTCTGTAGAAGAGGTCTTCACGGAAGGTCCCCTGGCGCACCAGGCTGGCGAGGTCTTTGTTCGTTGCAGCGAGGATGCGGACGTCGACTTTGGTGGCGCGGTTGGAGCCTACCATGTAGGTCTCCTTCTCCTGCAAGACCCGCAGCAGCTTGGTCTGCATGGCAAGAGAGGTCTCGCTGATCTCGTCAAGAAATATGGTGCCGCCGTCGGCGGTCTGGAAGAATCCCGCCCTGGTGGTGGTTGCCCCCGTGAAGGCGCCTCGCATGTGGCCGAAAAGCTCGCTCTCAAGTAGCCCCTCGGGGATGCCTCCGCAGTTCACAGGCACGAAGGGGGCCGCCGACCTGGGGCCGCCGTAGTGAATCGCCCTGGCCACAAGCTCCTTGCCCGTGCCGCTCTCCCCCGAGATGAGCACCGTGGCCGTGGTTGCAGCGATTCGGGCGATTAGCTCGTACACCTTCAGCATGGGCTCCGACTCACCAAGCATCCCGTAACAAGGATTGCGAGGCTTCGAGTGCTCGCCCGCACTGCGCTTGGCCTGCAGCTTGGTCAAGGAGCGCTGCACCGCATCCAGCAACTCGTCGTCGGTGAATGGCTTGGCCACGTACTCCTCAGCCCCCGCCTTCACGGCCTCTACCGCCCCCTCGATGGTAGCGTAGCCCGTGATCATCATGATCTCCGTGTCCTTGCAGTTCTCACGAACGTGCCGCACCAGATCCAGCCCGCCAATCTCCGGCATCTTCAAATCCGTGATGACAAGGTCCACCAGCCGCTCCTTCAACAGCAGCACCGCATCCTTGACGCTCTGACTGGTTAGCACCCCGAAACCCTCTACCGACAGAATCCTCTTGACCAGTTCCAGAGTGGAGGCCGAGTCGTCTACAACCAGAATGGTAGCTTTGCTGTTTGGAGCACTCATCTGCTGCACCTCATGTCGCCGTCGGAGGCTGGTTCATACGCCGGTAGCACCACCGTCATGCGCGTCCCCGCACCCGGCTGGCTCTCAACCTGGATGGTTCCCCTGTGGGCCTGCAGAATCCCGTGCACCACGGCCAGCCCCAAGCCGGTGCCCTGCCCCACATCCTTGGTCGAGAAGAAGGGCAGGAAGATCCGCTCGAGGTTCTCCTTCTCGATGCCATACCCCGTATCCGCTACCCCAACGAAGACCGAGTGGCCGTCGCTGCTGCTCGTAACACTCAATGTTCCCCCCGTCGGCATGGCCTGCATCGCGTTCACAATAAGATTCACGAACACCTGCGTCAGCTGCGACGATGCTCCCTGAACCGGAGGCAGCACCGGGCTGAGGTCTGTGGTCAGGACTATTCGCTCCTTCGAAAGCCGATAGTCGAAGAGCGAGAGCGCCTCGTGGACAATGCTGTTGAGATTCACACAGGCCATCTCCGAAGGCATCTGCCTTGCAAAGATCAGCAGCTTCCGCACTATCTCACGCATGTAGAGACTGGCCGAAACGATGCGCCCCACGTCGTCTTGCGCCCCCGCAGGCAAACCGGGGTTCTTCTTCACTAACTGCGCAAACCCCAGGATGTTGGCCAGGGGCTCGTTTATCTCGTGGGCTACCCCCGCCGCAAGCTGACCGATTGTGGCCAGACGGTCGGCGTGGTCAAGCTGCTGCTGCATCGCCAAAGCTTCCATCTCAGCCTGCTTTCGCTCCACCGCCGTAGAGAGCTGATCCGCAATGGCCCCCAAAAGCCGCCCCTCCTCCTCCAGAAACGGCCCCTCTCGAAACTCCGGACGCTCCACGGTATAAAAGACCTCTATGGAGCCGCGCTTGCGCCCACGCCCCACAATGTCCCTTGAGATTCGGTAAGGCCCCAGTTGCCAGTTCGCTGAACAGTGCACCGTGTCGTTGATGGTAATCCTGGCAGTGGCGATGTCCGGGTAGAGAAACGCCGGGGGAAGCAGCTTCACCGTCTCGGCAGCGATGGTATCCAGACTCAGCTCGGGATTACCAACCATGTTGGAGATGGTGTAGAGGCACGAGAGCTCCTTTACCCGCTCACGCAACGCGGCAACCGAGCGCCGCTGCAACACCGCCACACCAAAACTCTGGGCCACCTCGCCCAGAATCGGGATCCGATCTTGCGAGAAGTGATCGGCCCTGCACGATCGCAAGATCAGCAGGCCCGAATTCTGAGAGTCGATAGGATACGAGAGCACCACCACCGAACGGTACGGGCGCCCCGCCACAAGGTCCAGGTGGAGCGGACAAGCAGGATCGCCACCCACGAAGAGGCCACGACGCAACGTGTCATTGGTCCATAACGCATGACCCGCAAAGACGCTGTCCGAGGGGGTCGCCGACTCCAGATCGGCCAGCAACGGTCGCTTCGGTCGGGCCCCCGCACCAGCAGAATCACGGGGGCCGGAGGGCGATGGGGTCCCGTCGTGATCGTACTCAATGGCCTCAAGCTCAAAGGCAGGCTCTGGCTTCAAACGCTTCTCAGCCCGGAAGTAGCGGTGCCCGTCACGGGCCTGCACCTCCACCGAGTCCGTATCCGTGTACTCAAGCAGCAAAGCCAGCGCCTCTCGACAGAAATCGATGCGGGAGCTGCCGTTGCCCGCTAAACGAAGGATCCTGCGCGTCACCAGAAGCGTGGATTTCTCGCTGTTCCGGTTCGGAACCGACCGGCGGTGTGTCATTTTATCCCCCACATCGGGGCATTTGTACCCACAGGGGAGCCCATGCACAAGGATTCTGTTCTTACCACCCAACCCCGCCTTACCTCCACTCCTTCAACAGAAATCCCCGATACCACGCTGCCACCGATGAACGGAATCCCCCATGGGGAGAATCCCCTCGAAAAAGAATATTCTATTACTGGAGAGAAACTCCCCTCCTGAGGAGAGCCCAACGGCCGTTTTCTCTCCAGTAGCCAAGGGGGCAAAACCCAGCAACCATGCGGCCCAGAGCTCCAAAAAGGCCGGAATCGCACCGGAAAATGGGGCTTCCCCACGGGGCCGAAAGGCCGGTTTCGCCGTCGTTGACACGGGTTTTCGCAATGGTAAAGTCGCCTCACTGGTGCGGGACTCCCCGGCATTCTGTCAGGTCCGGGGAAATACTCCCCACTTCGTGTGGTCCGGCTCGACAGCAACAGGAGGATGCAATGTCGACAAACGTTAAGGATTATGTCTCAGGGTTCTATGCGGGCGTTGTGGAGAAGCACCAGGCGCAGCCTGAGTTCCACCAGGCGGTGAAGGAGGTTCTTGAGACCCTCGTGCCTGTGCTGGAGAGGCAGCCGAAGTACCTCGAGCACAACATACTGGCTCGAATCGTTGAGCCCGAGCGCACTTTCATCTTCAGGGTGCCGTGGGTTGACGACAAGGGCAAGGTCCAGGTCAACATCGGATACCGTGTAGAGTTCAACAATGCCATTGGCCCGTACAAGGGTGGCCTTCGTTTCCACCCCACGGTGAACCTGGGCATTCTGAAGTTCCTGGGCTTTGAGCAGATCTTCAAGAACAGCCTTACCACGCTTCCCATGGGTGGCGGCAAGGGCGGCTCGGACTTCGACCCCAAGGGCAAGTCCAACAACGAAGTGATGGCTTTCTGCCAGTCGTTCATGAACGAGCTTTACAAGTATATCGGCGCCAACATCGACGTCCCCGCCGGCGACATCGGCGTGGGCGGCCGTGAAATCGGCTACATGTTCGGCCAGTGGAAGAAGCTCACCAACCTGTTTGAGGGCGTGCTCACGGGCAAGGGCCTCAATTGGGGCGGCTCGCTCATCCGGCCCGAGGCCACGGGCTACGGATGCGTCTACTTCGCCGAAGAGATGCTCAAGACCAAGGGCAAGACCTTTGAGGGTCTCACCGTGGCCGTCTCGGGCTCGGGCAACGTCGCCCAGTACGCCGTAGAGAAGGTCAACCACCTTGGGGGCAAGTGCGTCACCCTCTCGGACAGCAACGGCAGCATCTACGACCCCGCGGGCATCGATGCCGAGAAGCTGGCCTTCGTCATGGATCTCAAGAACGTCAAGCGTGGCCGCATCGAAGAGTACGCTGCGAAGTTCGGCTGCGAGTACTACCCGGGCAAGCGCCCCTGGTTCGTCAAGTGCGACGTGGCGCTGCCATGCGCTACCCAGAACGAGCTCAACGGCGACGAGGCCCGCACCCTGGTGAAGAACGGCTGCATCTGCGTGGCTGAGGGCGCCAACATGCCCACCACTCTCGATGGAGTCGAGGTCTTCTTGCAGGCCAAGACCCTCTATGGCCCCGGCAAGGCAGCCAACGCCGGCGGTGTTGCTACCTCGGGCCTCGAGATGTCGCAGAACAGCCTGCGCATGTCCTGGACCAGAGAAGAGGTCGACCAGCGCCTCTACAACATCATGAAGACCATCCACCGCAACTGCTACGACACCGCCCGCGAATACGGCGAACCCACGAACTACGTCATGGGAGCCAACATCGCCGGTTTCGTGAAAGTTGCAGACGCGATGATCGATCAGGGTGTAGTATAGCGTCCCATTGAGCGGGCAGGCTCTATCCGACCTGCCCGCTCCCCAGAAAACAGCTGTATCTTTGCCGGCGGCCTCCCACCAGGAGACCGTTTCGAAGTGGAGCGCTGACACCATGAACGGAACACACCGCACCATAGAGAAGTTCGAAGAGTCGCTGGGCGGCGACCACGGAGCAGCGGATGTCATTCCCCTCCTCCAGTCGGCTCAAGAAGCCTACGGTTACGTCCCCGTCAACTCCATGGAAGCCATCTCGAAGGTAACCGGAGTCCCAGTAGCAGAAATCTACGGCGTCGTGACTTTCTACCGCCAATTCAGACTGACGCCGCAGGGCAAGCACGTGGTCAAGGTGTGCAACGGCACCGCCTGCCACGTCAACGGCTCGCCTCTCCTCGAATCCACCATTGAAGAGGTGCTGGGGATCCGCCGAGACCAGACCGACAAAGAGGGCATCTTCTCCGTGGAGTCCGTCAACTGCGTCGGCTGCTGCTCCCTGGCCCCCGTGGTCATGGTCAACGATGAGACCTATGGCTCGCTGACCCCCCGCAAACTCACTGCGCTGCTCAAACAGATCCGAAAGGCAGAGCAGTCACAGGCCAATCCGCCGGAGAACCAGGCGTGAGCCTCGCCCCGGTAGTCAACACAACAGTCATTGGGAGTAAGCCATGATGAAGATGGTAGTTGGTACGGCTACTTGCGGCGTTGCGGCGGGGGCCAATAAGGTCCTCGAACGCCTCAAGAACCTCCAGGCCGTTCAATCCGGAGAGGTCTCCGTCACAGAAACCGGTTGCATCGGTATGTGCTTCATGGAACCCCTCGTCCAGGTCGTTGACTGCTCAAGCACCAGGCTCTACGGCAAGGTCACCCCGGAACTGGCCGAGAAGCTCGCAGCAGGCAAGGCCGACGAAGAGACCGAGAGCCACCTGCTCAAAGTCGACCAGGAGACCGACCGGCTGGGAGTCCTCGACAGGCAAAAACGCATCGCCCTGGCTCGCTGTGGCCTCGTCGAACCCTCCAGCATCGACGAATATGTGGCCACGGGCGGGTTCGAAGCCCTGGATAAGGCCATCCGCTTCTTGACCCCCGAAACCGTGGTCAAAGAGGTCCTCGACTCGGGCCTGCGTGGACGTGGCGGCGGTGGCTTCCCAACGGGGCGCAAATGGTCCTTTGCCGCAGCGCAACCCGGCCCCGTCAAGTACGTCATCTGCAACGCCGACGAGGGCGACCCCGGTGCCTTCATGGACCGCTCCCTCCTCGAAGGTGACCCCTACAGCGTCCTCGAAGGTATGGTCATCTGCGGCTATGCCATCGGCGCAAGCTACGGCTATGTCTACTGCCGGGCCGAATACCCCAAAGCCCTCGTCAGGCTTGGCCAGGCCATCGAAGCCATGAAGAAAGGCGGCTACCTCGGCAACAACATTATGGGCAGTACCTTCTCGTTCGAGATCAAGGTCAAAGAGGGTGCTGGTGCCTTCGTCTGCGGCGAAGAGACCGCCCTTATCGCCTCCATCGAAGGCCGCCGAGGAATGCCCCGCTTTAGACCACCTTTCCCCGCCGTCAAAGGCCTCTTTGGTAAGCCCACTAACATCAACAACGTCGAAACCTTCGCCAACGTTCCCTGGATCATCGCCAACGGCGCCGCTGCTTTCGCAGCCCTGGGTACCGAACGCAGCAAGGGCACCAAAGTCTTCGCCCTGGCAGGTAAAGTCCAGCGCGGCGGACTGGTGGAAGTGCCCATGGGCATGACCATCAATGAACTGGTCATGGATGTGGGCGGTGGCGTGGGCGAAGGCCATACCTTCAAGGCCGTGCAGATGGGCGGACCCTCCGGTGGCTGCATCCCCGCCGAGATGGGCGACCTCTCCATCGACTACGAAAACATCGTCAAGACCGGCGCCATCATGGGCTCCGGTGGCGTCGTAGTCCTCGACGACACCACCTGCATGGTGGACGTCGCCCGCTACTTCCTCTCATTCACCCAGGCCGAATCCTGCGGTAAATGCACCTTCTGCCGCATCGGCTCGAAGCGGATGCTCGAAATCCTCGAACGCATCACCGCCGGCCACGGCGAAGAGGGGGACATAGAACGCCTTCTTGACCTGGCCGAAAAGATCCAGAGCTCCTCCCTCTGCGGCCTGGGCCAGACAGCAACCAACCCCGTGCTTACTACCATCCGCTACTTCCGCCACGAGTACGAAGCTCATATCAGAGACAAGAAGTGCCCGGCCAAATCTTGCGCCGCTCTGGTCGCCTACGAAGTGGTCCCCGAGAAGTGCACCGGCTGCACTCTCTGCGCCAAGGCCTGCCCCGTCAAGGTCATCTCCGGTTCGCTAAAGCAGGTGCACCACATCGACAAACAGGGCTGCATACGCTGCGGCAAGTGCTATAGCACCTGCAACTTCGACGCCATTATCAAGGTGTAGGGGGAAAGCATGGATACCTTAAAAATTAATATAGATGGCGTTCTCTACGACGCACTTCCTAACGAAACAATCATGAGCCTCGCCGACAGAGTGGGAATCGGTGACCGAATCCCACGACTCTGCTTCGACCCGGCCCTGCCTCCTTACACATCCTGCTACGTATGCGTCGTGGAGCAGGAGGGCGTCGGGAAGCTCCTCCCCGCCTGCTCCACGGCTGTAGCCCCCAACATGGTGCTGCACACCCAGTCCCAGAGGGTCGAGAGCGCACGAAAGACGGCCCTGGAACTGCTCATGAGCAACCACCCCGCTGACTGCGTGGCACCATGCTCCCGAGGCTGCCCCGCCGGCGTCGACGTCCAGAGGTACCTGGCTCAGGCACGCAACGGCGAATACCTCGACGCCGTACGCACCATCCGGGAGCGCAACCCGCTGCCCGTAGTCTGCGGTCGAGTCTGCGTTCGTAAATGCGAAGATGTCTGCCGCCGAAAGTACCTCGACGATGCCGTGGGCATCAACATGGTCAAACGTACCGCATCGGACTGGTGGATCGATCACCCATACGATGAGTCAACGCCAACCTCCACGGGCAAACGCATAGCTATCGTCGGCGGCGGCCCCGCCGGCCTCACCGCTGCATATTTCCTCAGGATGAAGGGCCACGAAGTCACCATCTACGAAGCCCAGCAGAAACTGGGCGGCATGCTCCGATGGGGTATCCCCGACTACCGCCTGCCCCAAGACATCCTGGACTTCGAGATCAATGAGATCATCAGGCTGGGCGTAGAAGTCCACACAGGCGTCTGGGTGGGCAAAGACATCCCCTTTGAAGAGATCCGCTCGAAATACGATGCGGTCTATCTCTCACTTGGTGCGCAGCTGGGCTCTGAGGCCCATATCAAGGGCGAAGAGCACCCCGGCGTCATGACCGGCGTGGAGTTCCTGGACTCGGTGAAGAAGGGCCACGACCTCAACATCGCGGGACGTCGCGTAGTTGTGGTGGGCGGCGGAAACACCGCCATCGATGCGTCGCGCACAGCCCTGAGACTGGGGGCCGAACACGTCACAATCTTGTACCGTCGCACCCGCAAAGAGATGCCCGCTAACCCCGAAGAGATCGTTGCGGCCGAAGAAGAGGGTGTCCGCATCGAGTTCCTCATCGCCCCGCTGGAGGTCCAGGCCGTGGGCGAGACTCTCACAGGCCTCATCTGCGAGAAGATGCAGCTTGGCGAACCCGACGCCAGCGGCCGCCGCCGCCCCGTCCCCGTGCCCAACAGTAACCACATGGTCACCTGCGACATCGTTATCGGCGCCATTGGCCAGAAGGTAGACTTGTCAGGTCTCACCGGCGAATCCAACCCACTCACCGTAACCCGCTGGAACACCGTCAAGGCCGACGAACTCAGCTCGGTTACCAGCATCCCCGGCGTTTTCTCGGGCGGCGACTGCGTAACCGGCCCAGCAGTGGTCATCGATGCCATTGGAGCCGGTCGCAAGGCAGCACTCTCCATCGACCAATACGTCACCGTGGGCCAGCCCCATGCCGTGGTGGAGCCCTTCTCCGCACGCCGTGAGAACTTTGGCGAGATCCGCAAGGCCGAGTTGCCCCCCGCAGCGGCGTACAAGCGGCACCACCTGCCAAGCATCGACGTTAACGAGAGGCTCTCTACCTTTGAAGAGGTTGAGCTGAGCCTCGAAGACCACGAAACAGTGGAAGAGGCCGGACGCTGTCTCTCTTGCGGCTGCTCTGCGGCCCCCAGTTGCGAACTGCGCGCCCTCTGCGAACGCTACGGCCTCTCCAGCACCGTCTCGGGCCAGACAGTCTTCCAACCCGTGGACAGGGCCCACCCATTCATCACCATTGACCCCAACAAGTGCATCCTCTGCACCAAGTGCGTCCGCACCTGCGGCGATATCCTGGGCGTATCTGCCTTGGGCCTGGTCAACCGCGGTTTCGATACTGTGATCTCGCCGGCCCTGGGCAAGACCCTCATGGAGACCTCCTGCGTCTCCTGCGGCAACTGCGTCGACGCATGCCCCACGGGCGCGCTCAGCTTCAAGGGCCTGGCCAGAACCGACCCGGCCCAGAAGTCGGTCACCAGCCTCTGCACCCTCTGTGGTGCCATGTGCTCCATGGAGGTGGCGACGAACCAGTTCGGCGTCAGCTTCCGAACTGCAAAAGGGGCCGACGGAAAACGAACTCACCTCTGCGGTCTGGGCCGCTTCGGATACGAAGTGCTCCAGAGTGGCGAGAGGCTCAAGACCCCCATGATCCGACGCCACGGAGCCCTGGTGCAGTGCTCCTGGGACGAGGCACTGAAGGCTGCGGCAGAGGGTATGCAGCGAGTGCGTGAACAGAACGGCGGCAAGTCCATATTGGTTTCGGGCGGCGCCTATCTCTCCTGTGAAGAGGCATCCGTCGTTGCCCAGTTGGGCCGGACGGCTCTGGGCGCCCGAGTAGGCAGCCTTGCGGCCGTGGCCGATGATGGGGACGTATACTCCCTGGATGAGGTTTACGGGGCCACGGGCAGCACAGTGAGCTACGACGACCTCGAGGCGGCCTCACTGATTCTTGTGGTGGGCGATGACCCCATGGAGCGTAACCCCGTCACCGCAGCAAGAATCCGGCGGGCAGTCCGAAACGGTGCCAAGGTCATCAGCATCATGCCTAAGGCCTCCAGCTTGCGATGGCTTGCCTCCGTCAGGGTTGAGAATCACCCCGGTGCCGAGAGTCTTGTGCTTGGGTGGCTGGTCCGGAAGATCATCGAGCGCAGACCCGGCGACGTGGGCCGAGAACTGGCCGTGGTCCGAGATGCCCTCTCGGATTGCACCGAAAACCGCCTGGCCCAGGAAGCCGGGGTCGCCGAAGGCCACCTCGAAGCAGCCTTCGATGCCCTCATGAAGGCCCAAGGAAGCGTGGTTGCAATGTATGCCATCGACTCCCCTCACGGCCGCTCCCCAGACTCAACTATCCTACTGGCTCAACTCCTCGAACTGCTGCGGCCAGCCGACCAGCGCAGCGGGTTGCTGCTCACCCAGAACGCCGCCAATCTCATGGGCCTCAAGACCGCCGGAATGCTGCCCGAAGACAAAGAGGAGTACGTCGCCTTCGCCGAAGCCATCCGCCGCGGCTCCATCAGAGCTGCCTGGCTGGTGCGAGAGAGCCCGTCGGCCAATCCCATGCTCTCCCAGGCCTTGGCGCGCCTCGATTTCCTGGTTGTGCAGAGCACGGTCATGACCGAAATTGCCAGCCGGGCCGACGTGGTGCTGCCTGCTACCACACACCTGGAGACCGGCGGCACCTTCGTGCGATGCGACGGCACAATCATGCGGGTGGACCCGGCCCTGCCCAACCCTGCGGCCATGACCACCACCGACGCCATCGAGAAGGTGCTGCAACTGCTCCAGGTGGACATGGAGGCCGGTCACGCCGCCATGGCTCAGAGACTTGCCAAGTGCGATCTGCGCCTGGCCGTCAAGGGGCAGTTCCGATGGCTCCTGCCACGCCCGGGCGTCGACCGCTCCTCACGCACAGACTCCGAGGCAGCGGCGCACCCCTACATCCGCTCCAAAATCCCCGTCCGAGTCTAAGATTCTCCAGCCATTTCCTATTGACCCGGTAGACTTCGTAGGGCACCGTTCACACTGGCTGCCGGGGCAAACGGTGGTTATCTCTTCATAGCGGATTTGGTCCCCAAGCTGACATGCAGGATCCCCATGAGCAAACGCATCTTCGACAACATAACAGAGCTGATAGGCGGAACCCCCCTCATCAGAGTCAACCGAATGAACCCCGCACCCGAGGTTGAGCTGCTGGTCAAGCTGGAATCCATGAACCCGGGCGGTTCTGTTAAGGACCGCATCGGGCTTCATATGATCGAGGCAGCAGAACGCAGCGGAGAGCTTCGGCCAGGGAGAATCATCCTGGAGGCCAGCAGCGGCAACACGGCCATCGGGCTGGCAATGGTAGCCGTGGTGAAGGGGTATCGGCTCATGGTCACCATGGCTGAGTCGGCCTCGGAGGAGCGCAAGAAGATCCTGCGGGCATACGGCGTTGAGATAAGGATTACTCCCGGTGAGTTGGGCACCGATGGGGCCATCGAGGAGGCCTATCGACTGGCCCGGGAGGAGCCCGAGACCTACTTCCTCATCGACCAGTACAACAACGAGGCCAACTGGCTGGCCCACGTGGAGCGCACGGGCCCGGAGATCTGGGAGGATACCCAGGGCGAAGTGGATGTGGTGGTGACCACCATGGGCACAACGGGAACCCTCATGGGGCTGACCCGCTACATGAAGGGGCGCCCCAAGCCTGTGCGGGTGGTTGGGGTAGAGCCTTACAAAGGCCACAAGATCCAGGGTCTCAAGAACATGAAAGAGAGCTATCCGCCGGGCATCTTCGACCCCTCCGAGCCCGACGCCATAGTGAACGTAGACGACGATGCGGCCTACGAGACGGCCCGACGTCTGGCCCGGGACGAGGGGATTCTGGTTGGCATGAGCGCCGGTGCTGCAATGCGGGTGGCCATGGATGAGGCCGTCAGGCTGGGCAAAGGCACCATCGTTGTGATGCTGCCTGATACGGGCGAACGTTATCTCTCCACGTCGCTCTTTGCGGCCCAGTGCGGTCTGGCCAACGTCATGCTGCACAACACCCGAACAAGAGAGCTGGAGAGCCTGCGCACCGTCCGGGATGGCCATGTGGGCATCTATACCTGCGGACCAAGCCTCGACGGCCCCCCCGGCCTGGGGCTCATCCGCCGTATGCTCCTGGCCGACCTGCTGCGCCGCCACCTGGTCTCCCGGGGCTACTCGGTGAAGCACGTCGTCAACCTTGGAGATATCGACGACCGCACGGTAAACGAGTGCCTCAAGAGCGGCGGCAACATAAGGGAGTTTACGGGGCGTTGGGAGAAGGTCTTCTTCGAGGACATGGAGCGAATGCGGATTCTGCGGGCGCATCAGACGCCAAGAGCCAGCGAACACGTCCCAGACATGGTTGCCGAGACAAAGGCGCTTATGGACAAGGGGTTGGCTTACGAGAAGCTTCGTTCGGTTTACTACAACATCAGAAAGTTCGATGGGTATGGCAAACTCTCCAGGGTTAACCTGGCCAAGACCAAGCCTTCGGCCACCACCGCCTATGACTACTATGAGAAAGAAAACCCCAAGGATTTCTCGCTCTTCAAGCGCTCATCGCTTGCGGAGCTCAAGGCCGGCATCTACTGGAGCACGCCTTGGGGAAACAGCCGCCCGGGATGGCACTGCGAGTGTGCTACCATGGCACGAAAGTACCTGGGACAGCCCTTTGATATCCATACAGCGGGGACGGACCTGCTCTTCCCTCACGGCGACAACGAAATCGCCATAGCCGAGGGGCTGGCCGAACGAACCTTTGCGAACTACTGGCTTCACACGGAAATCGTCACCGCCGAGGGCCGCAAGGTGGGCCGTGGCGAAAACCAGATCACCCTGCGAGACCTGCTGGAGCAGGGCTGGAGCGCCCGGGTGGTCAGATATTGGATGCTCAGCACCCACTATCGGAAAGTGCTGACCTTCTCAACCGACGAGCTCCACAACGCCCAGGAGGCCCTCAGCAGAGTCAACGCCCTCATTGCCCGTCTGCAGTGCTGCTTGCCCGGCGGCAAACGCCACGAACAGTTGGACCAGGCGCTCTATGAGGCAAGAAGCGGCTTCTTCGACAAGATGGACCAGGATCTCAACGTGCCACGTGCTCTGGCGCACCTCTTCGGGCTGGTTCGTGAAGTGCACAAGATGCTTGACCAGGGGTGCCTCGACCGAGTCCAGGCCGACCGAATTCTGGCCTTCCTAAGGGAAGTGGACAACACGCTGGCCATCTTCGAGTTCGAGAGCAACGCGGACGACTGTGCGGTGAAGAGCATGGTGCTGCGCCGAGATGAAGCACGGCGAAAAGGCGACTGGGCCGAAGCCGACTCCATCAGGGCCGCTCTGGCAGCAGAGGGCATCGAGCTGATCGACTCGAAAGAAGGAACTCACTGGAGACGAAAGTAGGGGAGAAGCCGGGCGGGGCTAAAGAAGTTTGGCTCTAACGGGGCTTATACGACGCCCTGGTCGACCATGGCATTGGCCACTCTCAGGAAGCCGGCGATATTGGCGCCCTTGACGTAGTTGACGTAGCCGTCGGGACCCTTGCCGTACTTGCAGCAGGCGTCATGAATGCTGACCATGATGCCGTGGAGGCGCTGGTCAACTTCTTCGGGACCCCAGCGCAGGCGCATGCTGTTCTGGCTCATCTCGAGACCGGATGTAGCAACACCACCGGCATTGACCGCCTTGCCGGGAGCGAAGAGGACCTTGTTCTCCAGGAAGGCGTGAACCGCCTCAGGAGTGCATGGCATGTTGGCGCCTTCGGCAACACAAACGCAGCCGTTTTTGATGAGCTTCGCAGCGTCGTCGCCGTTGAGCTCGTTCTGGGTAGCGCAGGGCATGGCCACGTCGCAGGGGATCTCCCAGGGGCGCTTGCCGGCGTAGAAAGGAACGCCGAACTTCTTGGCGTAATCTTCCACGGCGTCGTTATTCGAGGCACGCATCTCAAGCAGGTAATCAATCTTCTCGCCCTTGATGCCGTCGGCGTCGTGGATGAAGCCGTCGGGACCAGAGAGGGTCACAACGGTGCCACCAAGCTGGTTGACCTTCTTGGTCGCGCCCCAGGCCACGTTGCCGAAACCGGAGATCGCAACCTTCTTGCCCTCGAAAGAGAGCCCCTTTGTCTTCAGCATGGCCTCAGCAAAATAGGTGGCGCCGTAGCCAGTGGCCTCGGGACGAAGAATGGAACCGCCCCACTCCAGGCCCTTGCCCGTGAGCACGCCGTTGAACTGGCGCGTGATCTTCTTGTACTGGCCGAACATGTAGCCCACTTCACGACCGCCAACGCCGATGTCGCCAGCGGGCACGTCGGTATCAGCACCGATGTATCGGTACAACTCAGTCATGAACGACTGGCAGAACCGCATAATCTCCTCGTCGGAGCGGCCACGGGCGTTGAAGTCCGAGCCGCCCTTGCCACCGCCCAAGGGCAGCGTCGTCAGGGAGTTCTTGAAGATCTGCTCGAAGCCGAGGAACTTCAGAATCGAGAGGTTCACGCTGGGGTGGAAGCGCAGGCCGCCCTTGTAGGGCCCAAGAGCGCTGTTGAATTGAATTCGGTAACCCCTGTTGACCTCAACTTCGCCCTTATCGTTCGTCCAGGCAACGCGGAACGTGTGCACCGCCTCGGGCTCAACCATTCTGGCGAGGATATTGGCCTTCTTGAGTCTCGGGCTGGCTTCGTAGACATCCCAGACCGACTCAACCACTTCCTGAACCGCCTGCAGAAACTCGGGCTGGGCCGGGTTCCTGGCTGCCACTGAATCCATGAAATCCTTCATACTCATACCAAAACCTCCAGTTTACTTCCCCACCATTGAATAAGTTTATGGCGAAGAATACCTTCATCGGCCTGCTGTGACCCCAGGCCGTGGCGGAGCAGAGCACCAGCCTCGCACCAAGTCAAGGCCCTTCGGATGCCCTTTGGGTATCATCTTTTATTATCGTTTTCGGGGAGAAATTCCCCCATTGGGCCCGGCGCCACCGCACTCCCAGGCTCCTCCACGGCGTAAGAAAATGGAGGGCAGGCCTCCCGCAGATGGGAACAAATTCCGTGCTGGCCATACTCCATTCTCAGGACCATCATCCCGTCGACCAAGCCTCTGCCAGCTTCCAGGATGGTTACATGTTGACACCACAATGGCATAGAACCTACGATTGCGCCAGCCGCCCGGTGCCATGGCCGCCCGGAGACGGTATCTGTGCGAGGCACACCCGTGCCTCACTATCGGGAGGGGCCCTGGTGAACGTTTCGCAGATAAGCGAGTATTATAGTAGATTCCGATTCGGCGAGACTAATTATCATAATCTAATGAAGTTCAAGGTGAACGACATTCTCCTGGTCTCCACCTTCTACGACGCCTTCATTTTTGAGCAGGACGGCGGACTCACAGACCAGATCATCGGCGACTACTCCCAACTCACCCTCAGCCCGGCGCCGTTGGTTACCAGCGTCCCTACGGGCGAAGAGGCGCTCAAGTGCCTTCGAGAACGCAACTTCGACTTGGTTATCTGCTCTGTGCGCATGGGGAACCTCACTCCCTTCGAGTTTGCCGCAAGAGCCAAGCAGATCCAGAAAGACCTGCCAGTGCTGCTCTTCCTCAGCGGGCAATCCGACCTGGCCATGATCGAGGCTAATCGCCACAGAATGGCCTATATCGACGACGTCTTCCTTTGGAGCGGAGACAGCAAGATCTTTCTCGCTATGATCAAATCCGTCGAGGATGCTAAGAACCTCGATCACGACGCCAAGAATGGGTATGTCAGGGTTATCCTTCTAATTGAGGATTCGGTAGGATATTATTCGGTATTCTTGCCAACGCTATATTCTGAAATCATGATGCAGACGTTCCGGCTTATCCAGGAAGAGCCAACCGCCGGCAACAAGCGTCTGCGAATGCGAATGCGACCCAAAGTAATTCTGGTTCATGATTTCGCCCAAGCCGAACGCGTATATAAGGAATACCGCGACAATCTTTTATGCGTTATTACCGACGTTCAATACGAAATGGGAGGTCAGGTTGACGACCAGGCGGGAATCCGCTTCGTTGAACAGATCCGCGGCGACGGGTGCCAGATACCCGTCCTGCTCCACTCCCTGGACAAAGCAAACCAGGAGCGGGCCAAGCCCCTCAAGGCGCAGTTCCTTGACAAGAACTCCCCGAACCTTCTGGGCCAGCTCCACGACTTCGTTATCAAGCAGCTTGGCTTCGGCGATTTCGTCTTTCGTCGTGAGAATGGCTCCGAGGAGCGCCGGGCCACCTCCCTGGTCGAGTTCATCCAGTGCCTCCACGAGGTCTCCGACGACTGCCTCCTCTACCACGCTGCCCACAACCGCTTCTCTGCATGGCTCATCGCCCACGGTGAGGTCGAGGCGGCTAAACACATCCAACCCAAGCAGGCAGCGGATTTCCCGGATACATCTGGCCTTAGAACGTTCCTTATCGACGTCTTCGACAAAGTGCAGCGCTCCAAGAACCGGGGAAAAGTCGTCAACTTCACAGATTGGAAGCTGGCCACAAGGGAGCAGATAGTAAGACTCTCCGATGGCTCCCTGGGCGGCAAAGGAAGGGGCCTGGCCTTCATGAACGCCCTCCTCTACGCCCTTGACTACGGCGCAAAATACAACGGAGTAGAGGTGGCCCTGCCACTCACAGCCATCATCGGAACCGACGAATATGACTGGTTCCTGCAACATAACGGCATAGACCGCGACGTACTGGACCTGCCCGACGAGAAGATTCGCCGTGTCTTCCTCGATGGCGACCTCTCCGAAGAGCTGCGCTCTCGACTCTCGGTATTCTTGGAGAGGGTGAGAGTGCCGCTGGCCGTTCGCTCCTCCGGGCTGCTGGAAGACAGCCAGTCCAGACCCTTCGCTGGTATCTACCGCACCCTCATGATTCAGAACAGCGACCCTAACAACTATGTTCGTTTGGGTGAGCTGATGGCAGCTATAAAGTTGGTATTCGCTTCTGTTTTTGAGCGAAGATCAAGGGAATACATAGAAAGCGTAAGATTCAAAATAGAAGAAGAGAAGATGGCCGTCGTCCTCCAGGAGATTGTCGGCGCGCAACACGACAAGACCTTCTACCCAGACATCTCCGGAGTCACCCAGTCCTTTAACTTCTACCCAACAGGCGGGCTCACCCCCGACGACGGAATCGCTACCGTTGTCCTAGGCCTCGGCAAGGCCGTGGTCGAAGGAGAGAAATCCTACCGCTTCTGCCCCAGATACCCCAAACACGAGATTCTCTCGCAACGGGAGATGTTGGGGGGCAGCCAGAAGGAGTTCTACGCCATCCGTACCGACGGCGACTGGTACAAGTTCCTCCGTGACGACGAGGCGACTCTGGTGAAACTCGACCTCAAAGCCGCCGAAGAGCATGGCACCCTGGCACAGGTGGGCGCCCACTGGAA
>CAZQHM010000096.1:16150-17720 GCA_964593355.1 uncultured Myxococcales bacterium | reverse complement strand
GTGCCAGCTTTTCCTCACTGCTGGTGCAGGGGCCGAATTGTGTAGAAGAGTCAGGACTTTGCCAGGGCATCGCCGGTAAAGGCAGTTACTGCCAACAGTAGAGCAATAGACAAGATTTTCGCAGTTTTCAGCATGGAGTTCTCCTTCTTATGATGTATCTCCCGGAGAGGCCTCGTGCATTCTCTGGCAGATACGCGCTTAGTGAGCGTCCACTTGGGGTCAATTTCTACTCATCGTCAGTGCAAAAGGCAAGGGTCAGAGCAGGTCGGGGGGGGCCGCAAGCTGGAGGTGGAGCAGCTGCCTGGGCCGTTGGGCCTGTCTGGTGGTTACTTCGTGCGGACGCAGCGGACGTAGTGGTTGATGTCGGCGATGTTGTGCAGGTTGAGCTCGCCCGTGGAGAAGAGGATGTGCCACGCGTATGTGAAGACGTCGAAGGTTGACGAGGAAGACCAGTAGGCGTGGCAGGCTCCCTGGAGTGGTTCTGGCCAGTAGCAGGCAGGGGGTGTCGCTGCTGCGCATCCGGCGCAAGAGGCGTCACGGCAGTCGGAGACAAGGCAGCCGTCGTCGGCGATGTTGCAGGTTCCTTGGGGCTCCACGGCAGGGCAACCTCTCACGAGGCTGCGCAGTTCCATTATGGTTGGAAGTCGCCAGCCGGTGCCGTCCAGGTCGAGGCCGTCGCAGATGGTCTGTGCGTCGGTCCAGGAGACCTCGGTGGCGTAAGGGGTGACCTGCCAGACCAGGTCCGATTGGTGGTCGTGGTAAGTACCATCGATGTGGCACTGGCTCTCAAAGCAGTAGTTTGTGCCCGGGCAGGAGCCGCAGCTGCCGCCGCAGCCGTCGTCGCCACAGGCCTTTCCGTCACAATCGGGGGTGCAGACGCACTTCCCTTCATCAGAGCACTGGAAGCCATCGAGACACTCGCCGCAGCTTCCGGAGCAGCCGTCCCAGCCGCACTCTTTGGAGAAGCATTCGGGGGTGCAGTCGAAGGGGATGCACTGGAAAGCAGGCCCGCAGTAGAAGTTGTCCTCGCACTCACCGCAGCTTCCATCGCAGCCGTCATTGCCGCACTGCTTCCAAGAGCAGTCCGGCTCACAAGGCACCGGTTCGCACTGGCCAAGGTCGTTGCACTGGAAATCCTCTTCGCACTGGCCACAAAAGTCGCCACAGCCGTCATCGCCGCACTGCTTTCCATCGCAGTTGGGGGAGCAGAGCTCCTGGGAGGTCTCGTCCTGGGGGGCCAACTCGGCGTTGTCCTTCTGCAAGTCGTCTGGGTTTTCGAGGTCGTCGAGGGGAGTGGCTTTGTCACAAAGGAGGTCACCTGCGGCAACATCCGAAGTCTGATCCTGAGTTGCAGCATCCTTGCCAGAGTCTGTGTTGGAACTGCCACAGGCAGCGGTGCCAAGCAGCACTAGCGAAGCGAAGATGGGCAGGGCCAAAGAGTTTCGGTTCTTCATTCTTGTCTCCGTGAAAGGTTTCAACAGCATGCCCCAGGGGCCACAGAAGTGGGAGAGTATCGTTCGAAAGCGGCCGAATGCAAGAGGGGTTGGAGGGGTCGGACGATTCGGACTCG
>CAZQHM010000096.1:0-16050 GCA_964593355.1 uncultured Myxococcales bacterium | reverse complement strand
GACGATTCGGACCATTTGGACTCGGACGATTCGGACCATTTGGACTCGGACGATTCGGACCATTTGGACTCGGACGATTGGGACCATTTGGACTCGGACGATTCGGACCATTTGGACTCGGACGATTCGGACCTTTGGGACTTGGACTATTCGGACCTTTTGGACTCGGACGATTCGGACCTTTTGGACTATGAGGGGGGCGCTGGGCTCACCGATAACTAACCGGAGGAAAACACTGATGGAACGATCCTGGCATTTACTTGCCCAGGAGGTGACACAGATGGGACGAGCTTCGAAAGTGATTCTGGCAAGTCGCAGAGTGGCCAGCCTTGTGGGGGTGACCGGGGCCGAGGCCTCTGGGTTGGCCCTCTACAGTGCGGTGGGCATGTGGAGCAAGCAGACGGCCGCAGCCAGGACGCAGACCTGGGCTTCGGAGTTGTGTCGGCGTCTGGGGCTGGATGTCACGGTCTTGGGCAGTCCGGCCGATGGGCCCGCACTTTATGTGCCCAACCATCGCTCCTACACCGACGTCATCGCTATCGCATCGCAGATGCCTTGCACGTTCCTGGCCAAATCGGAGGTTGGAACTTGGCCCTTCTTCGGCAAGGCCGTGGCGGTTGGCGGGACGCTCTTCGTCGAGCGTGGAAGCAAAGAGAGCAGGCGCTCGGCCCGGGAGGCAATCGCCAAGACCCTGGAAGCCGGCGTCTCAGTGGTTGTCTTCCCCGAGGGAACCTCCACGGCTGAGCCGCTGGTGCGTCCCTTCAAACAGGGGCTCTTCCAGACCGCAGCGGATCTGGGCGTGCCCGTGGTTCCCATGGCATTGCACTACAAGGATTCGGACATGCCATGGGTTGGGGACGACACCTTCCTGGCCCACTTCTACCGAGTCTTCGGCAGAAGCCAGAGCGAGGTGCTTGTACATTTTGGACCAACGCTTCGTGAGAAGAGCGCCGAGCGGTTGCGTGGTGCTGCATGGCACTGGTGCAACTGCGAAGTAAGGCGCCTCTGCGGAGCAACTCAAATGGGGGTTGAAAATGGCTAAAAGTAAGTCTATAAATTACAAAATGCAGTTTCTTTTCAGGCCTGGCATGTGGATGTCCAATGCTCAATTGGCCGGATTGACGAAGCAGCTCCGTGATGTTGCTGCGACCTGCTTCGAAGAGGTGCCGCTGTACCAGTGTCTTGTTGGTACCCGAGACGAATTCGCCGACAAGGCCATATCTTTGGCCTGGCGACCCGACGGCGCTCTTGCAGGGTTCTGTTCTATGCTGCTGCTTCGGGTGGATGGTGTGGGCGAGGTTGTGCACCTTGGGCTCACATGCGTTCGGCCCGATGACCGCTCCGCAGGGTTGACCCACAGGCTGACCCGCAAGGCCCTCACCGGTTACATGGTGCGCAAGAAGCCCGTGGGCAAGCTCTGGGTTACCAACTGCGCCGCAGTGCTCAGCAGCCTGGGCAACGTTGCCATGCACTTCGAAGGGGTCTACCCATCTCCCGATGGCCCCGAGGCACCCACGGAGGTTCACCGGCTCATAGCACAGACTGTGCATGAATACTATCGAGACAAGATTTATATCCATAAAAAAGCCGTGTTTGATGAAGAGAGTTTCGTCTTCAGGGGCAGTGTTGAGGAGACCGTGTTCCAGAAGGATGAGGAAGATGAGCGGTATCGCCACCGGATTCAGGAGCTCAATTCCTACTATGGGCGCCTTATGGACTTCGAAAAGGGCGACGAGGTTTTGCAGGTTGGATTCTGCACCGTGCTGACCAGCATCCGGCACATCTGGCGCAAGCGCCCCACACATCACGACAAGCCCGAAACAGCCAGCCGAGAGATTGCAGCCTGAACAGGGTCCTCTTGTGCTGTGGCATCCCGTGCAGTCTTCTTCTGGAGCAGACGGGATGGACCTTGCTAAGGTCTTCCCCCAGGCTATGCTGCGCTGCACAACGTATGGGCAAGGCGGTCGTGTGCTGCTCCTTGATGCCGATTATCCGAACACCCAAGCCGGAACAACTGGTCCAGGCATGCGTGTTCTGCTATAAAGCCCGTTGTCTCGCTGCCGGAGCGGTCTCCCCGCTGCCATGCTTCGAGGCTGACAACTGCGGCCTGGTGCTCTCCATGTCGGAAGCCCGCGTTTTGCTCAAGTGTCATCATTATTATCTTTTGTTCTGATTAGGAGTGACGCATGAGGACCATTGAGATTACCGAAACTATTCTTCGAGATGCCCATCAGTCTCTAATTGCAACTCGTATGAAGACTGAGGACATGCTTCCCGTGCTGGGGGCCCTGGACAAGGTGGGGTACTACTCGCTGGAGGCTTTCGGGGGCGCCACTTTCGATGTCTGTCTGCGGTATCTCAAGGAGGATCCATGGCAGCGGCTGCGAGACTTGAGAGCGGGGATGAAGAATACGCGGCTGCAGATGCTGCTGCGGGGGCAGAATCTGGTTGGATACCGCCACTACGCCGACGATGTGGTGGACGCCTTCGTTGCCAAGTGTGCAGAGCTTGGTGTGGACGTGTTTCGGGTTTTTGATGCGCTCAACGACATTCGAAACCTGGAGCGAGCTGTGGGTCGGATCAAGGAGGCGGGCAAGATCGTCGAGGGGACCATCTCATACACCGTAAGTCCGTTCCACACCGTGGAGCAGTTCTGCGGCTATGCTGCCAAACTCAAGGGCATCGGGGCCGATATCATCTGCATCAAGGATATGTCGGGAATCTTGACGCCGGACAATGCGTTCCAGCTCATTTCTGCATTGAAGCGTGATGTGGGACTGCCTGTGCATCTCCACGCCCACGCCACCTCTGGCATGGCTCCTGCGGTTTACTTCCGTGCGGCCCAGGCTGGTGTGGACATCATCGATTGCGCCCTGTCGCCTTTTGCCGGTGGGTCGAGCCAGCCGGCCACCGAGTCTATGGCAATGGTATTCTCCGGTGGAGAGTTCCAAACAAGAATAGATAAAACAGAGATGTTCAGGGCAGCGGAGATGTTTGAGGGGGTGAGGCAGAAGTATGCGTCGATTCTGGATCCAAAGGTGGAGAGAACAGACAACCAGATACTGAGGCATCAGATTCCTGGCGGAATGATTTCTAATCTTCTGAGCATGCTGAAAATGCAGAAAGCAGAGCACCGCCTGCCCGAAGTGCTCGACGAGGTGGTGGTGGTCCGCAAAGACCTGGGCTACTGTCCGCTGGTAACCCCGACCAGCCAGATTGTGGGTGCCCAGGCCGTGCTGAACGTCTTGACCGGGAAGCGATATGCGGTCTTCTCCAAAGAGGTGCAGCAGTACGTCAAGGGGATGTACGGCAAGCCTCCTGCGGAGATTAGCCCCGAGATTCAGGCTCGAATTCTCAAGGGGGCCGAACCTATTCCAGGGCGCCCGGCAGACAGCCTGGAACCTGAGATGCCCGCAGCAAGAGAGGCCGTGGCTGTTCTGGGGCAGGGTGAGGAGATGGCCATTGCGTACGCCATTTTCCCGCAGGTGACGCTGGACTTCCTCAAGGAGAAAGACGCCGAGTCGGCGGGCGCGGTTCAGTAGAACTCTTGCAGCGTTGACTTCACCGGTTATGCAGGCTCTCGATGCCCCGTTTCCCGGCCCCCTCCAGGGTCAGCAATGCCTCTTTTGTGGCCAGGCCGTGGCCTCCTGAGAAACCTCCCAGTTTGCCCCCCGCTGCTACCACTCTGTGGCAGGGTACGATGAGCGGCACTGGGTTGCATGCCATGGCCCTGGCCACTGCTCGGGCCGCACCGGGGCGTCTCAGGGCGCTGGCCAACTCTCCGTAGGTGATAGTCTTGCCGGGCAGGACGTTGAACCGCAGCCAGGTGTAGACCTCCTGCTGGAAGGGTCCAACATGCGTCAAGTCCAGGGGAATGTCGGTGAAGAAGCTGAGTTCTCCCCCAAGGTGAGCGGCTATTCTGGTAGCTATGCCTTCCAGGCTCTCGCGAAGAAGCAGCTGTATGTCGGCCTCTGGTGCTGGAACGGTCGGAAGATAGGAGTCGGCGCCTGTGGACGAGAGCCCGTAGAACCCTGTGGATGGCGGGATCTGTTGCGACCCTGGAAGCCAGAGCCTGCAGAGGCCAAGTTTACTGGCCGCCATGGCCGCCTGGCCAAGGGGTGTGGGGAAGCTGAACAGGAGAGGCTGCGGGGAGGGCGTGGTGTGGCGCATCGTCGGCTCCTTGGGTTGGGGTTGACGGGTTCCTGATGATACACCAAGGTAGGGAAATTGGGAGGGGCTCGGGGAGGGTTGGGTGCGGATCCCAAACCGGGGAGCAAATGGACTCTGTATCGCTGGTAGACGGTTCGGCGACGGCGACGGCGACGTCAACCCGCCTTTGGCGGGACTACGGCCACGAAATGCACCCGGCGGACGTACCGGTCCCCGGCAACGGAACCGCACCCGGGAGGGTTCGCAGAGTGGGGGTACGATGTTCGGGCTCATAATGACTGTTGGGTTCACTATTCTATTGGTTTATGTCCTTTTCAGGGCATCGTCTGTGCCATGGTTCTGGAAGAAGGCTGTGGAGGCCTGGCGAGATCTCGCTTGTGGTTCTGCGCTCGCCGTAGCAGTCATCGCAGCCGGGCAGGAGAAATGCACCGACGCCGCTCTTGCGACTACGAGTTCGAAGAGTCTCGAAGGCGAATCTTGCAGAATATGGGACGGTGATCAGAGAGCGGAAGACCATCCATCGACGGGGCCGTGGCCTGACCGACTGCGCCTGACTCAAGCACGTAGGAGAGCTTTGCGTCGGACGCCAGCATGGAGGGTGATACCAGGATATGGTCGAGCCAGGCTCGATGCTCTCTGAAGTTGGCCACGATCATGTCCGGGAACTGGGTTGTCCAGACCTCCTGGCCGCTCTTCACCAAGTGCCAGAGGGTGTTGTGCAGCACCTTCCTGGGCTCGAAAATGGAACCCATGGCCGCCTCAATGGCGCTTCCTCCTGCCAGCCGCTCGAAGCTGTCCATGCCGGGACTATCGTTGAAGTCTCCCATGAGGATAATGGGAAGATCCCCATGGCTCTCCATCAACTGGTCGACCCTCTTTCGGATGCGACGGCACTGGGCCAGCAAGCGCTTTCGGTTTGCCAGGGCTCGGTGCTGGTAGCCGATGATGTCCTGGACGGTGAAGACACCCTTGGACTTGGTTGCCACCACCATGACCAGCAGCTTCACGTCGGTGCCTTCTATCCCAAACAGCACCTCCAGGGGGCGCCGCTCGAAGGTGCAGAGTTCCATGATGCCGTCGTCGTCGATATCCTCCAGCCAATCCTCGAAAAATTCATAGCCGCCGTCGACCTCCAGGGGGACAAAAGGGGGCCGGTGGTAGAGGACCAGGTCTTGACGGCCTCGCTTGTGCTTTCCGTGGGTTACCGAGTACCCAAGATCTCGAAGGGGCTCCTGGGCAAGGAAGGCTTCGTGGTGCGATGCCTTGTCCGATGCCTCGACGATACCCAGCAGGTGGGGTGCCACCTCGGCGATTTGCTGAGCCAGTCCGGCGGCTCTGGCGGAGGCTTCGGGCTTGATTTCGCCGGATTTGAACATTTCACGCATATGCTCGATATTATAAACCATGATGTTGAAGATATCCAACTTGCAACCTCCGCGTTTGTTGAGTTTATCTAGGTACGAGAATAAGTAGGGCCTGTAGTCTGTTTGTGTCGACTCACGGCGAGACCGTTCTGGCGCATCGGAAGCCCAGGTAGCGCTGGTGAAAATCGGGAACCAGGAAGTAGCGGTCGTGGGTAGTTAGCGGTGCATCGCCGGATACGAAGCTGCCTCCTCTCACGGATTTGTGGGCGCCGCCGGTGGGTCCTTGGGGGTTGGAGTCGGGGGCGGACTGGTAGTAGGGTGCCATGTACCAGTCGGCGGTCCACTCCCAGACGTTTCCAGCAGCATCGCAGAGTCCGTAGGGGCTGTCGCCGTCGGGGGAGCGTGAGCAGACGGGGGCCGTGTAGCCTGTGCCGCAGCCTTTGCCGCCCTGGTCCATGTTTGCGAGGCTGCACGAGGGGGGCAGTTGGCCCCAGGGGTAGGAGCGGCCGTCGTTGCCTCTAGCGGCCTTCTCCCACTCTGCTTCCGTGGGCAGGCGTTTTCCGGCCCAGGCGCAGAAGGCAGTTGCTTGTTCCCAGGTGACGCAGTTCTGGGGGTGGTTTTCTGCACCTTCTCGGTCCCAATTGCAGCCGTCGTATTCGATGCTCGGTTTGGAGCAGGCCCCTTGGGTGACGCACTGGGCATACTGCTCCACGGTCACTTCGGTGTAATCGATGTAGTATGTGTCGAGGTGAACCCAGCGGTAGGGCACTTCGCTGCTGGAGCACTGGTCGTTTTCCAGTTGGTCACAGCCCATCCAGAAGGGTCCGGCGTGTATCAGGATTTCGGCTTCGCAGAGGGGCCAGCAAGATCCTCCGGCGCAGGCTCCGTTCTGGCAGTACTGGCCGGCGGGGCACTCTCCGCAGTCTTCGGCGCAGATTGGGTCGGGGCCGCACTCCAGGGCATCGCAGTTGGGAATGCAGGGGCAGTCCAGGGAGCAGGTGGCGAACTCTTCGTCGGCGTGGCAGACTCCGTCCCCACACTGGTTTGCTGCCTCGCACTGCCCGCTCTCTTGGTTGCATGGGGCATTCTCGGGGCACTGCCCGCAACTGCCGTTGCACCCATCGCTGCCACATTGCCTTCCGTCGCACTGCGGTACGCATACCAGCCCTTCACGGGCCTCGTCAGCCAGTAGCACGTCATCGTCTTTTGATTCGGATTCATTGCCGAGGCTGATATCGAAGCCGAAGGGTCTGAACTCCACGATCTCCGAGGGAGGGTGGGCTGTCTCGGCCATTACCTCCGGGGTAGACGAGACCTCTTCGGTCTTCTCCGTTGGGGAGGAGCCCGAGGCGGGGCCCTTGGTACCACAGGCCATGGCGGTCATGAGCCAAAGAGCGACAAGTGGCAAACGCTTGGCGTCGGACATGGGTTCTCCGGCAGAGGTGACGTTGCGACACCTTCCCTGGTAGGAAGGAGGCCCAAGCTTATTAGGATGCCGGGGGAAGTTCAACTTTACGGTTGAGTTGTGGGTGTGAGTACCGTTTTCCCGGCGCGTTGCACCTGTGGATTTCAGAAGCGGCAGGCTGTAGTATCTCGTTGGAGCCGGAGGGAATTATGGCGAAAGACGGCGAAGATGGAGTTGCAGGCGGCATCCGGAGAGGGAGATTTGTGGAGCACTACGGGCCAGTCAAAGGCTCTTCCCGGGACTTCGACGTTGCCTTCTGGCAAGCTCAAGGTCCAATTGCGATATTCAATGCTGCCGAAGAATTAATAAGAAACTATCTCTTGATGCGAGGAGAGGATGTTAGTAAACTCAGAATTGAGAGAACTCTTACAGTTATTCGAAAAGCATAAGGTAAGATATTTGGTGGTTGGCGGATATGCGGTGATGAGGTATGCCGAGCCTAGATACACAAAAGATGTAGATTTTTGGGTGGCCATCGATGTACAGAACTCGGAATCGGTCTATCGTGCTTTGGCCGAGTTTGGGGCACCGTTGGAGGGTCTTACCCCGGTCGACTTCCGAAACGTTGAGAACTTCTACCGAATGGGACGCCCCCCGATGCGAGTGGACATCATGTTATCAATTCCAGGACTGGATTTTGAGGAGGCCTGGCTGAGTAGAGACTGCCTTTCCATATGGAATCTGTCGGTCCCATTCATTTCCAAGGACGACCTGGTCACGTCCAAGCGTGCGTCAGGTAGGCCTCAGGATCTACTGGATCTCCAGGCACTTACCGAGACAGAGTAATCAGTTGCTTAGTGGACCTACGGATTGCAGGTGGTAGCGGTTGAGTATTCCGAAATCTGCAATCCGTGCTAGGATTGGTGCCTTCCTTGGGGGGGGCCAAGTGGTTCCACAATGAGTTGTTGGCAGTGGAGGAGGGTTCGACATGGGTGGACATTTCGGGTTTGAGGCTGGTCGACGTGGTTCTTTTGGTGATTTTCTGGCGCTGGTTGCACTGATAGTCGGAGCGTTGTCTGGGGCGGAAGCGAAGGGGGCCGAGTTGGAGGCCCGCCTCTATCCCTCCACAACGAAACTGATAAAGGTAGATGGCTGGGAGTTGCCCCCCGGGGCCGAGAGTTTCCGGGTCTCCATGGCCAGAAACGAGTACGAAGGATTTCAGCTGAGGCTCTCGGCCGGGCAGGCGCCCGTGGAGGGCGTCGAGGTGGTTCTTGGCGACCTGGTGGGGCCCGCTGGGGAGCTTCTGTCGGCAGAAGAGGCCCAACTCTACCTGGAGTATTTCGTGGAGATCACGTTTCCTTCGCCTTGCGACAAGTTCTTCAGCAAGCGGTGCGATCTTTTTCCGATCTTCCAGCGCGATGTTGGTTGGTTCCCCGATGCTCTGGTCCCCTTCTTCGACCCATACAGCGCCGAGCACAAGGCAGTAGCAGTGCCCTTCGATGTCGCAGCCGGCGATTTTCAGGTGGTCTTCGTTGATCTCTATGCTCCAGAGGGGCAAGCGCCCGGCCTCTATTCGGGGACGATATCCGTAAAGGTTGGGGGGGAATTGAAAGCCGAGCTTCCTCTGGAGGTAGAGGTTTGGGATTTTGCCATCCCTAAGCAGCGCAGCGTTGCTACGTCGTTCAGGTACAGCGGAAGCATGGCCGATAAGTACCACGGCGGAGCTGATGGCATAAATACTCCGGAAGAGGAAAAGATTAGACTGAATTACGAGTATGAGATACACCGGCACAGGGTGGACCCAACGCAGGCGAAGCCAGATCTCAAGTTCGAGTTCGACGAGAACGATAACCTCCTTCCCGTGGATTGGAGCAGCGTCGATGCGACCATTGGACCCCGGGTGGATGGCAGCTATTACCCCGACGGAGTAGGCGTGAACCGGTTCGATTTGGGGTGGTTTGCGCCGGGTCGTGGGCAGCACGGGATGACGCCGGAACAGTATTCGAAGGCGGCCAAGGCCACGGCGGAGTATCTGGAGTCTAAGGGGTGGTTGAAGCACGTGTTCTTATACTCTACTGACGAGCCGTGGATGCCCGAACACAGGTCCAACGGCTCTTACGACAAGATCAAGGGGGATTCGGCACTTCTGCACTCGCTGACCGAGCTGTGGAAGGGGCATGTGTTGGTTACCGGGCCGTGGGTCGCTGCCCTGGACGAGCTTGTGGATATCTGGTGCCCCGTGACCCCGATGTTCAGTGACAACTACTGGCCCAAGGGCACATGGCAAGGCGCCGAGAAGTACGCTGAGTTGATGAGTGCGGGCAAAGAGCTCTGGTTCTATGTGTGCAACGCCAATTTCCCGGGGCAACTGGGATACGACGTAGACGCCAAGCTTGGGTACGAGCCCCGGCTTGTGAAGTGGGGCGCCTGGTTCGAGAAGGCCACGGGGTTCTTGTACTGGCGCATGGGCTATTGGCAGGAGGAGGATCCTTGGCATCTGCTGGTGAACATCCCCGGCTTCGGAGATCTCTTCGCCAGGCAGGGGGACGGCATCCTGGTTTACCCCGGCGATCACGACGGCCCTGCGGGCACTGGGTCGCCGCCTTGGGTGAGCATTGGAGGCCCCGTGGTGAGCTACAGGCTCAAGCAGATCCGGGACGGTCTGGAGGATTGGGAGATGCTGATACTGGCCTCGTCCCTGGGGGCCGAAGAGTACGCCAGGGAGAAGGTCTCCACTGTCTACAGTGCCTTTGGGGTGCCGCTGACGGACAAGATAGAGCTGTCCGATGTTCCGTTTACGCTCAGCGATGCAGAGCTTCTGGAGGTTCGCCGCCTGGTAGCCATGAAGGTGCAGCACCTCAGTCATCCCGACAAGTACCCGGACCCCGATGCTCCCCCGCCCGTGGAGGTGGGTCCTGAGCAAGGAGACGATTGTGGCAGCGATGTGTGTGCGGCCGATGCAGTTGCCGATGATGTTGCCACGGTTGAAACCGTGGGAGAGCCCGATGGTGGCGTGACGGGCGATACGGCACAGGTAGATACTCTCCCCACCTCGGGCAGCAAGGGCGGGGGGTGCTCTTCGGGGCCGGAGGCACCGTGGTCGCCTGCGGCACTGTTGCTGATGCTTATCTCATTGGTTGTTCTGCGTCGAAGGCGTTCAGGCGCTGCTGCTTGATACTGTGCGGCACCACTTCTGATTCGTTGGACTGCGACCTCCGTTTTGGCACCCCGGGTGGTGCCTGCCTGGTCTGGACCGGTCGTTTGGGGGAGCCATGGTTGAGATTCTGCTGTGGGTGATTCTGGCCGTAAATGCGGGGCTGGTGCTCTTTCTTGCCTTGAGTTCAGCCCGTTCCGGCGCTGCTTCGAGGCAGTTGGCAGCAGAAGTGAGGCAGGAACTGCGGGTTGCCAGAGAAGAGTCTCGCAGCGGCTCTGCGGAGCTTCGACAGGAGCTGGGAGGGGCGCTGAAGGGCAGTTCCGATTCGCTCTTGCAGTCGTTGGAGCGCATCCGGACCACGCTGGACGCCAAGGTTCGGGAGCTGCAGGAGAGCAACGAGCGGAAGCTGGACGAGATGCGGCGCACCGTGGACGAGAAGCTGCAGCGTACCCTGGACCAGCGTCTGGGGGAATCATTCAAGCTGGTGAGCGAGCGGCTGGATGCGGTCCACAAGGGGCTTGGCGAGATGCAGACGCTGGCGACGGGGGTGGGCGACCTCAAGAGGGTTCTCAGCAACGTAAAGGTGCGGGGCACCTGGGCGGAGGTTCAGCTTGGCTCTATCCTGGAGCAGATTCTCACGCCGGACCAGTTCGGGCGCAACGTTGCCGTGGTGCCTGGGTCCCAGGCACGCGTCGAGTTCGCTATCAGGTTGCCCGGCGGACCCGATTCGGCGGACCAGCCCGTGTGGCTGCCCGTGGACTCCAAGTTTCCCCAGGAGGACTACATCAGACTTCAGGAGGCGTCGGATTCAGGCAGCGCCGAGGGGGTGCAGGCGGCGCTGGAGGCCCTGGGGCGGGCGGTGAAGGTTGCGGCTAAGGATATTCATGATAAATACATAGATCCTCCCAACACAACCGATTTTGCTATCATGTACTTGGCCACCGAGGGGCTTTATGCAGAGGTATTACGTCAGCCCGAGCTGGTTGATGAGCTGCAGCGCCGATTCCGGGTAGTCCCCGCTGGTCCGGCCTCCCTGGCAGCATTAGTGAACAGCCTGCGCATGGGGTTCAAGACTCTGGCCATTGAGCGAAGGGCCTCGGAGGTGTGGCGGACCCTGGGGGCCGTGAAGAGTGAGTTCGGTAAGTTCGGCGACGTTTTGGACAAGGCGAAGAAACAGTTGGCCACCGTGAGCAAGACGCTGGATGCAACGGACACCCGAACCCGGGCCATAGTGCGAAGCCTGCGAAGCGTAGAGCAGCTGCCCGGCGAAGCGGCAGAGCGCCTTCTGGACATCCCCGACGAAGGGCCAGACGAGCCTGACTAAACAGGCTCGCTCTGACCGTCGGTCATCCCGCTGGGCTGCGTTGGGCTTGGCCGGTCGTGCTCGCCGTGCAAAGCACGACTGCGCAGCCGACCAGCGCCCTGCCTTGCCCAACGGGCGCTCGCCGGCCATATCGAACCTGTTGGGCAAACGGTCAACGCCAATATGTCTATGGGGGTGGCGTTGCCGCCTGCTGGGGGTTTGACGAGGGGGCAGTGGCACAGTACCCTGTGGCCGTTTCGAACGAACCAACGACCACGCTTTCGTCGCAGCGGGGGTGCCATGAAGTTTTTTATTGCGTTTGTTGCTCTATCAATACTTGGGTGCGGGAGTGACTCTAAGTCAGCCTGCCCTGCGTGTGATCTCATGGGATCTGAGAGTGATTGTGCATTGCGTGGGGACCTTAGTGGCGGTTGCGAGACGTCACTGGAGGATGTTTCGTGCCTCAGTGATGCTCTGGAGGAGAACCATTGCCCCCAGCATGACTGCATCGCATGTGGCACCGACTGCGGAGTGGCCGACTGCAACTGCCCCCAGCCCGATTGTGCCGAGGGACCTCCGCTGACAAAAGAGGAACTCTGTGGGCTTCTGGAGCTAGACAAGGGGCTTGAGAACCTGCGAGATATCTACCGTTTTGCCTGGCAGCGGGCCACGGCGCTTGTGAGCGGGGAGATTCTTGAGGTCAGGGTTGCCCAGGGGGGAACACCCTACGCAAGGATGAAGATCGAGAAGATTCCGTACGGATGGAGCTTCCTTGAGGGGACGGAGGCATGGATTCCCATCCCTGCGGAGATGCCGGAGCCATCTGTGGGAAGCTTCTGGACGGCGGCCCTCTCCTCTAACCGTCCCAGCCTGTGGGAGAGCGAGGGGATGCTGACCTGGGGGAACCTGTTGGCGCTGATTCCCCAGAGCGAGGCAGCAACGCTGGAGGCAGAACCGGGCTACGAGCGATATTGCGGCACCGTGGTGGCCGAGGCTAGAATCCTCAGTCAGGATGAGACCAGGACGACTTTCGAGGTTGAGAATGTCCTCCTGGGCACCATGCCGGGGCAGTTCTACGACAACTGGTTCTCCTCGTGGGGCCTCAGCTATCCGCCTGTCTCCGAGACCCTATACCTGGTAACGGTACGGGGCCTGAGCCAGGTTGGTGACGGTGGACCTTGGGTAGGCACAGTTGAGGATTTCCGGCCTTCGACCGATGCAGCACGGCAGGCGCTGTTGGCCCTGCTTCCAAAGGTGCCCACTGCCGAAGAGATGGATAGCTGGGTATCGCCACGGCAGAGGTTTCACGACAGCGTTGCCTTCAACACTTCGCTCAGGGTGCTCTCGTCCTACGTCACCGGCCGAGCCGACGAGTGCTGCACCGGCGCCGGTGGGACCTATATCGCACACGGAGTCTCAGAGTACCTCAAAGGAATGCTGCCTTCTCCCGCCTTCGTCACCGGAGGCCATGCCTATTACGGCCAGGAGAAGTGTGGCGAAGGATACCTGGTTGGGCTGGCAACATACATCGACCCCGCTCCACTGGTGGACCCTCCCTTCGACTGCCAGGAGTACCCCAACACCAGAAGCTGGGAGGCATGGGTGCCGCTGGAATCCATGGTCACCATCCAATGGCCCTACAGCGACAAGAACCTCGCTGATGTAAAGCTGTGGGTTGATGCATCTCCCCCGATCTACCGCCTCTTCGGTCCCGGTGAAGAGGTTGATGCCGAAGAGGTGATCCAGCGGCCCGATAATGCCCCCTGGTCCATGCCCCTCTCCACCATCGATGTGCTACGCTTTGCCTCGGACATGGCCATCATAACGGTGAAGCAGGTTGGGATTGACGAGGCCACTGGATATAACAGGGTGTCTATTGAAACCACCTTCTCATTATATGAATATGAACATATCGCACGGTATGAGTTCGATCTGGTGTTTGAATGTGGCGACCCACGATTGCTCCAGGTCGGTTCCAGGTGGGTGGCCGGACTGGTTCGGCCTAATCGGTCCGCCCCTCCCGATGAAGAAGTCAACATGGGGCGGGTGTTCATGATACCCGGAGCCCTCCTGCCGGCCTGGGCGGTCTCCACGCAGCTCGAAATGACACTACTCTACAAGCCGTGGTGAATTGCTCGAAGCGGAATGGCCTTGGTGAACGTCACCCCTCGGAATGTGACGGGCGTGATTGGCACGAAGTTGGGGGCGTGGGCCTGGGATGATGCCTCGGGCCATGAGGCGTGGCACTGGGCACCGAAGACCTGGTTTGCAGCGGTGGCGGTAACCTTGAGGCCCGTGGGGTCGCCGCTGATGGTCCATGAGCGTTTGACTAGATCTCCTGAGTTGGGGCGCCCCAGATTCTCTTCCCGCAGTCCCTCGACTATGGATGCGGAATCGGGGAGATACAGCTCCAGCATGGTATCGGCCTGAAGCCCCTGCTTCACCTCCAGCCAGGCTTCAAGGGTGAATCGGCGCTGCTGGTGTTGCTGCAGGTCGATGGAGATCTCCATGGGGGCCAACTGCCTCTGGGAGCAGACAGGTGCACCGTCGTGGGGGAATCCAAGGAAGTTGACGACCATGTCGGCCACGGATTGGGCACTGGAAGGGGCAAGGCACATCAAGGCGTCGACAAAGTCAACAAAATCAGCACCTTCTGCACCTCTGTCCTGCTGAATGAACCTGCTGGAGGTAATGGCCTCGACAATAGCGTGCGTGCCCATGGCCACGCCGTCATCGTCGGGGTCCGGGAAGTCTGCCCCATCCCACAGATGCCAGATCATGGAGACCACCCAGTTCTCGTCCAGTTGCTGCTCCATACTACCGCTGGGGTTGGGGGGCACGAACTCAAGGCCCTCCGATGCATCCATGGCGTCGTAGTCGATCCAGAAGCTGGTTCCTTGCTGGATGTCCCAGAAGAGGCTGGATATTTCACCCAGCACGCTGCTGAAGGTGGAGACTGCGAAGAAACTGGCCCATCCTTCACTCCAGGCGAAGGCGGGGGCGATGGGCTGGCCGAAGTAGTGGGCTCCGCCGGGGCTGTCGTCACGGCTGTAGTTGTGCGCTACGAAGTGGCCCAACTCATGAAGCACCACCGGGCTGCCCCATGCAGAGCTGCCCTGCGGCCCGCCGCTGATCCAGATGCTGTTGTCGGCAATCTTGTTCACGTCCTTTCCGAACTGGGCAACGTTGGAGTAGCAGGCGCCGCAGCTCCAGTCGATGCAGTTGTTCCAGAGCAGAGCCAGAGAAGCCAGCTTGGAGTAGTCTCCGTCCAGGAAGTCATCGACGATGGTCTTCATGCCCTGCACGGCAATGCGCAACAGGAAGACGGCGCCCGAACCGTTGGCAATGTCGATGAGTATGTCTCCGGCATATCCACTTTCGTCGATGGCGATGGACCAGACCCAGTGGTCATGCATTCCAGGGGCCGGGGAGCCTCCAGACGTCGGGGCCAGGACCGAGAGGGGGATGGGGGCATCAATGGACCAGTTGGGGATCCAGAGGGCCGCCAGCAGCACCGTTTCGTTTCCTTGGAGTGGCTGGTCCAGATGAACGGCGAAGGTTCCGTCCTGCTGAACCTCGCCCCCAGCCAGCAAGGTCTGGGCATCGGATGAGTAGACCAGCACGGCAAGCCCCGTAGCGTGCATGAGGCCGGGGCCGGCCAAGTCTATGCCTCCGTACTCGTTGAACTGCGGCACGGCGAAGTGAAATGCGACGCTACCCGACACCACCCCGGGGAGCAGCTCTTCGCACTGCCCTGTGAGCGGGGCACACTTGAATCCTTCAGGGCAGGTACCGCAGCTGGCTCCGCATCCATCGGGGCCGCACTGTTTCTCTTCGCACTTGGGGACACAGGTGTTCTTGGGTTCGCAGCGCCCGCCCACGCACTCCTGGGTGCCAAGGCAGAAGCCGCACGAGCCGCCGCAGCCGTCGTCGCCGCAGCGCAGGTCGCCACATTCAGGCACACAGGCAGGCTCCGGTTTGCACTTGGAGAGCTCGCAGCCGTAGAGGCAGAGCTCAAGCAGCTCCCACCCCTTCATGTCCAGCGCACACTCCATGAGATTCTCTCCCTGGCAGGTCAGGTCTCCCAGATCGCATACCAGGTCGGGATCGACACAGCCTCCATCCAGGCACAAGAGCTTGTCGGGGCAGACGCCGCATCTACCGCCGCAGCCGTCGTCTCCGCACTCCTTTCCCGTGCAGTCAGCGTAGCAGACCTCGGGCTCGACACACTTGGCCCCCTCACAGCCCAAATCACACTCAGCGGCAGTCTCATACCTCTTTCCATCGGGGGTGCAGCGCTGAAGCAGATTGCCCGAGCAAAGCATCTCGTCGGGTTGGCAGATGATGGATGTCTCCGGACCTGACGACGTGCTGCTTGAACTGCACCCAGCCCCCAAGGTTGCCAGGAACAGCATCGATGCGAGGTTGCGAGGATAGAGTCGAGTCATGGTGGACTACTCCACGAAGCAATGATGGTGGAGATAGTAACCTCGCTGAGCATCGACGCCAACGGAATATGGCGTTGGGGGCGGGAGGGGGGGAGGCGGACGATTCGGACCTTTTGGACGCGGACGATTCGGACCTTTTGGACGCGGACGGTTCGGACCTTTTGGACGCGGACGATTCGGACCTTTTGGACGCGGACGATTCGGAC
>CAZQHM010000095.1:0-17733 GCA_964593355.1 uncultured Myxococcales bacterium | reverse complement strand
GGCCCCAAGCTCGGGCCGGTTCTTAACGGCTGCAGACATCAGGATGGAGATGTCCTGGGCCGGCATGGGCGGGTCGCTCTCCTGGAATGTGGCAACGGAAATGGCGCTGTTGGCGGGCAGTCCCATGGAGCGGGCCAGTTCGCCTCGGGTTTGGACCACCTGAGATCGGGCAGCGGAGCGCAGTGCCGCCAGTTCGGCCAACCTGGCCTCGGCAAGGACCACGTCGTATCGCCTGGCCAGCCCCACTTCGAAGCGAGCCTGGGCCAGCTTGTGCTGATACTCTCCCTGCTTGACCAGCTCTTCCACCGTGTTCTGGTACCAGATGGCGCCCTGGTGCCGATAGAAGCCCTCCTGAACCTCCAGGGCCAGGTCCAGCATGAGTGCCGAGTGGTTGAAGACGGCGGCGTCCAAGGCAGCAAGGGCCGAGTCTATTCGGGCCTCTCTGGTTGCATCGAAGATGAGGTAACTGACGGTGAATCGGCCCGAGAAGGTAGCCGAGGGGTCGCCCCGCCCCGTGTCGTCGACAAGGTCACCCCCAACGTCTGCACCGGCGGAGAAGTCGAGTCTGGGGAGGTTCCCCGCCCGTGCTTGTCCAACTCCTGCTGCTGCCGCCAGGGCTCCAAGGTAGGCCGAGCGTGTTCTGGGGTTGTTTCTAAGGGCCTCATCGATGCACTGGGCCAAGGTCAGCTCTTGGGCACCAATACTATCTGAATAGCCGCTGCCGGCCTTGCCCACTAATCCATTGGCCGTGCCGCCTGGAACGGCAGCGCCAGGCGGGCCTTCTCGGGTAGCCTCGGCTTCAGCGCTGCCCACTGCGGAGGGCGCAGAAGGAAGCCCCGTGTAGACCCCCAAAGGGTCGTGGCCGCAGCCAGCAACCAGGAGTACTGTGATTGTCGCCACTATTCTCAAGACGCCCCCCCAAAAAGCCTCAGTTGGCGTGCCCAGCAGTCGGGCCGAACCAACGAAATCCGACATGGCCGGGCCCAAGGGACCCAGACAAGCGGTAGCGCCAATGCCGCTCCGGCATGGCAAGTTAACCCAACCTTCAACTGAACCCAACAATAAACGTTGGGGGCGGCCCTCACCCGGCCCTCACCCGGCCCTTTCGGGCCGACCTCTCCCGGGGCGGGAGAGGTGATTTGGCGGAGCTGGGGGCGGTTCATGAGAGGTCGGAGTCCGAGCTGAGGTCAGGGGAGTTGGTGCACCACCCACAAAGCAAGAACTGGCCAAAGCTCCGTGGACCTGGGCGTCTGCTGCTGCTATCATTGGCGCCGATTGTTTCCCGGAGGTCTCTATGAAGAATGCCGCCGTATTGAGTTTGACTGCCCTGCTTCTTGTCTCGGCTCTTCAGTGTGGGGCGCAGAGTGATGCCGGTTCTGCTGCCTTTGAGGAGGTGATTGGTGATAGTGGCACGGTGGATTCAGCCGAGGAGACGGCACAAGAGGACCTCATCCTTCCTGGCGACATGGCCGAAGAGGATGGGGCCGGGCCTGTGCCGTGCGAGGTGGGAGAGCCCTGCGATGACGGGGATCCCTGCACCACGAACGACATGTGCAAAGGCGGGTTCTGTAGCGGTCAGTCCTACGATTGTGACGATGGGCTGCAGTGCACCAGGGATGTTTGCCTGGGTGACGGCCAGTGCAAGAACGAGTTGCGCAACGGCTTCTGCCTCATTGAAGATGCCTGTTTCGAAGAGGGAGAGTTGAACCCGGAGCTTCCTTGCCTCGAGTGCATAACCTCCATTGCCACCGATGAATGGACGCCGGACAACGACAATAGCTGCGAAGATGGAGACCCGTGCACTTCTCCGGACTATTGCCTGGGCGGTCTCTGCATGGGAAGGCCCATGGCCTGTGCCGAGGACCAGAATCCTTGCACCAGGGCGGTCTGTTCCGATGGTGCCTGTTCTCAGGAGCCTGCTTCGGGACCGTGCGATGATGGTGACCCGTGCACCCTTGAAGATCAGTGTTCCGAAGGGGCTTGCGTTCCGGCCCAGACCATGGAGTGCGACGACTCCAACCCATGCACCGACGACATATGCCTTCCGGGGCTTGGGTGCAGGAACATCCCCAACGTCCTACCGTGCGACGACGGAAATCAGTGCACACTGGACGACACCTGCTCCCAGGGCATGTGCCGGCCGGGGACGGCGCTGAAGGCTTGCGACGACGGCAACCCCTGCACCAACGATACCTGTCACCCGGAGCTGGGCTGCATCGCCTTCCCCAACAATGCCCCTTGCGACGACGGTGACCCCTGCCTGGAGGGAGACTTCTGTGCGGCCGGAGTCTGCCAGCCGGGGTTCGTCCAGATCACTTGTGCCGACGGTGAGGTCTGCACCGACGATTACTGCGAACCATTCCAGGGATGTGTTTTCGTGGCAAACCAGGCCGACTGTGACGATGCCAACCCGTGCACCCTCAACGACTTCTGCCAGAACAGCCAGTGTTCTCCGGGACCAGGCAGTCTGGTGTGCGACGACCTCAATGAGTGCACGGCCGACTCTTGTGTCGACGGCACTGGCTGCGTATTTGAGCCGCTCAGCGGCATCATCTGCAGCGACCAGAGCGTCTGCACCGACTTTGACCAGTGCGTGGCCGGAGAGTGCCAGGGTCTGGCGATATCCTGTGATGACGGCAACCCCTGCACTGCCGACTCTTGCGACCCGGTGGCGGGATGCTTCTCCCAGGTTCTGAACATTCCCGAATGCCGACCCGTGATAACCATCTCCTGGCCTCCTCGTGGAATTACTTTGGACGGGGACCCTGTCGTGGTGGTTTCCGGCACGGTCACCAGCCCCGCTGCTCCCATCGCTACCTTGACCATCAACGGCGAGACCGTGGAGGTGAAGCCTGACAGCACCTTCCAGCACCCCATGACCTCGGCGCAGGCAATGAACCTCATCATGGGCGAGGCGTGGGATCTGATTGGCGGCTACGGCAAGGCCGTGCAGTCTTACTATTACAGTACGAAGTATTATCCGGTAGATTCCGCAAATCCAGCCCAGTCGATGGTTAACGATGGTTTGATGATATTTCTCGGTAAAGATGTTTGGGACGACAATGATACATCTGATATCGATGACATAGCGACAATACTGACTGTGTACTTGGGGAACATGGATTTAAATGGAATGATCCAGAACCCTGTGACGACCAGCTCGTTTGGTTGGTGCAACTACAAAATTAGCGTCAAGAATATTGGATTCGGCACTCCCCAGATTGATCTCGTTCCCACGGCGGGTGGCCTCAATCTCGGCATAGTGCTGCCCAACTTCAAGGCTGATGTCGAGGCCGACGCTTCGGAGTTCGCCTGCATCGATGTCTCGGGCACGGCCAAGGCAAGCAGTGTCTCGGTGACGGGCAAGGTGCTCATATCAGTAGATGGTGCGGGTAATGTCTCAGTTACTTTGCAGACAGTGACCGTGAAGCTCAACGGCTTCAGCCTGGACCTCTCCGGCGTGACGGGGGCCCTGCTGAACTGGCTTGTGGACCTTTTCGAGGACACCATTGCATCAGAGCTGGAGAGTGCCTTGAAGGATCAGCTCTCGGCCATGATTCCGTCGCTATTGAAGGATGTTCTGGAGTCTCTGGCTCTGAACCAGGAGTTCGAGGTACCGCCTTTCATCGGTGAGGGTGAGCCTGTCACTCTGGGGATAAGGACTGGTCTCTCCAGCGCGGTCTTCACCGACGAGGGGAGCGTTCTGGGCTTGAAGGCCACGGTGGTGGCGCCCAAGGCCATTGGGCATACGCCTCTGGGCTCCATCGGGCGAGCGGCCTGTCTTGGCGCCCCGGAGCAGTTCCAGATACCCAAGGCGGGACAGCTGGAGATTGCTCTGGCCGACGACCTTCTGAATCAGATTCCTTATGGCATCTACTGGGGCGGTCTGCTTGACCTGGCCTTGAACGAGCAGGACATAGGCACCGACCTGTCGGGCTACGGAATTACGGAACTGGTGGTGAATCTGGATGCCCTGCTGCCTCCCATTTTGACCTCGTGCAATGAGGAGTCGGCCCTGAAGGTGCAGATTGGCGATATGCGCATAGATGCCACCATGAACCTCTTCGAGATGCCGGTGACGCTTACGGCCTATGCATCCCTGGAGGTTGACGCCTCCATCGTGGCGGTTGATGGTGCTGCAGGCAAGGAGATGGGCATCGCTCTTGGGGATGTGCAGATCTTCGAGGTGCAGATTGTATCCATAACCGGTGCACTTGCGGGGGCCGAGGATGCCCTGGTGACGCTCATCAAGGAGAACCTTGTGGGAGGCCTGCTGGGCGGTCTTGCAGGCGGGGCGCTGGGCAGTTTCCCCATTCCGGCCATCGATCTTTCTACCATCGACCCCACTCTTCCGGCGGGTAGTGTTATTGAATTAGATCTTGTGCAGATAATGAGGCTGTTTGGATACACGGCCCTCTCAGGCAACGTGAAGGAGTAGAGCCATGGCGATTAGAAGCTGCGCAATTCTTGCCATACTTACACTTGCAGTTGCCTCCTCGGGCTGTTCAGGAGGCAGCGTTGCATCGGGGCCTGGGCTTGTGAGCGATGCTAATGTCCAGGAGGATGGGGCTCTGGAGCAGGACAGTTCCGGGGAGCCCGATTTGGGGGGAGCCGACACGGTCGGCGGCGATTCCGTGGAGGAGACCCAGGTTGGTCCCAAGGCCTGCTCCGACTCGGATCCCTGCACCTTCGGAGAGACGCTCAATGCCCAAGGAGAGTGTTCCGGCGGGACACCCTATACTTGCGACGACAATCGTCCCTGCACTGAGGACAAATGTGACGGTACCGGGGACTGCATCTACACGGTAATGGAAGGATTCTGCCTGGCCGACGGCGTCTGCCTGAAGGTGGGCGATCCTGCGCCGCACAACCCGTGCCTCTACTGCACGGCGGATAATCCTGCGGGTCTTGGCGAGGTAGAAGATGGCACCTCCTGCGATGACGGCGACGCATGTACCAAGAGCAGCGTTTGTGGGGCCGGGGTATGCCAGCCTGGAGAGAGCATTGCTTCCAGTTGCGACGACGATGACCCATGTACTCAGGATGCGTGCGATGTGGTGGCTGGTTGCGTCAATGTGCCCCTCACGGGCACGCCCTGCCCGCCGCCCGATGGTTGTGCTACCCATGCTGTATGTATAGCGGGGCTCTGCACCCCCGACCCGGCTCAGGGCTGTGACGACGGAAACCCTTGTACAGCGGACACCTGCACCGCCCAGGGCTGTGAGCACGTTGCTCTGGACGGACTGCCTTGTAACGATAACGACCTTTGTACGGTAGGAGACCTCTGCGTCCAGGACCAGTGTGTGGCAGGTGCCCAGACCCTGGTGTGTGAAGACGGCAACACCTGCACCCAAGATCTGTGCCATCCGGCACTGGGCTGCTACTACCAGCTTGCGGATAACCCCTGCTGCAACGACGACGGGACCAACGTCTGCGATGATGGGAACTTCTGCACCGATGATGACTGCGATCCCGAGACGGGCGACTGCTTCTACTCTAACAACCAGTTGCAGTGTAATGACTTCGACGTCTGCACCGGAGGCGACATCTGCTCCGACGGCTTGTGCGCAGGCACTCTGCTCACTTGCGACGACGGGAACCCTTGCACCACCGATTCCTGCGTGGCGCCGGGTGGGTGTATCCACCAGCCGCTGGACGGCATCCAGTGTGACGACGGCCTGGAGTGCAGTGTGGGCGACATGTGCGTTATGGGGCTCTGCAAGGCCGACATGAAGGCTTGTGCCTGCCAGCCCACCTTCTCGGATGTCGTAAGCAAGATCAACGAGCTTGCGCTGGGGCCCGACGGTAACCCTCCAAACGGCCTCGATATCGACGCCAATGCCGCCACCTGTTCACCCACGGGGAAGTGCTCTGAGGGAATCGATAACGCCCTCTCTGCCTTCGCCGGACTTGTGGGCTCGGCGCTGCAGGACTCGGTCGATTCGGGCAGCATAGTGCTGATGTTTGAACACCTGAATTTCAACGTCACCGGGGAGCCCTATGTTGTTTCCGTACTCATAGGGGAAGAGGTCGATGAGGGCTGTGACAGTACCCAGGCCACCTGTGCCTTCCTGGTGAGCCCCGACTCCTTCAGCGACGAGTGCAAGCCCCTGGTGCTGCTGGACAACGCAACGATCACGGGAACGGTGATGGCAGCGGGGGGGCCCGGGTACAACTTCCCGTTCCAGTTCCCCATCTCCGACACTGCCATTCTGGAGGTGACCCTCTACTCGGCTCAAATAAAGGGCACCGTAACCTTCCAGGCTGGGAAGCCTGCCGTCGTCACTGGGGTGCTTGGTGGGGCTATCAATAAGCAGCAGATGCTGAATGCAGTAGAGAACCTGCCCCCAGAAGTGGAGCTTCCCGTGGACAAGGCTCTTGTCATTCAGATGCTCAACGGACTGGTTAAGGTCGATATCGACAGTAACGGAGACGGCACTCTGGATGCTGCCTCCGTTGGAATGCCCTTCAAGGCTCACGCTGCCTCTATCACCGGTATGGCAGCGCCGTAGCAAGGCTCCCTGGACCACCAGGCCACTTCGTCAAGACTCATTGGCCCTATCGAATGGTTGCCAGGCGCTCTCTTGCCCTCATGAGCAGCGAGTAGAGAAGGCATCCAACGCAGAAGCCGACGAAGCCCTCCAGAGCAGCGCATGCAGCGAGAAGTGCCGCCAGGCCCAAGGCCGCACCGGGCACCCCTGCTACCGAGAGCAGCAGGATGGCCATGGACATCATGAGGCCCAGTTTGGCGGCGAACTGTTTCGGGCCGGCGTTCACCAGGGACTCGGGCAGGCCCAGCAGCCTCCGGAGCGCCGAGCCGGCAATGACCGAGGGGCTGGATGATGCCTTTCCCAGCGCCCTTGGAACGAAGTCCAGTGCTATGGCCGCTGCAAGCCAGGGCGATGGGAAGGCAAGGAAGAGAAGGCTGGCGAAGAAGGTGAAGACGCCTACCAGTCTGGAGACGTTCTCGTCCACCATGTAGCCGCCGAGGATGCATCTGTCGTTCATGGCTCCCTCCTATTTCCTATAAAGTCTATGGACAATATAGGCAATTCGCTCTTCGAGTCAAGGGGGCTGGGTCATGGGCAAGGGGGATTTGAAGCCGTGTGCGGTTCCCGAAACGGGGAGCACATGGGCTCTGTTCTGTCCTTGCCATTTCGGCTAATCATGGTCAGGCAGTTCGGCGACGGCGACGGCGACGTCAACCCGCCGTCGCTAACGCTTTGGCGGGACTACGGCCACGAAATGCGCCCGGTGGGCGTCCCGCTCCACGGCTACGGGTCGGCACTCTTTGAAACTCTGCGGGGTTGACGAAGGGGTGGGGTGGGGCGAAAATCCGCGAAGTGCCCATTTACTATGGCAGCAGAGGTACTAATTTAGCCGGAACGGTTGGAGGCGGTGGGAGATGATCGCTCTAGATGTAGCATGTCCGCAATGCGGGGAGAGGCTGATGGACGGTGGTCTTCGGATTGATGCTCATGACAGCATTTCTCTGTGGGTCAGGTCCAAGAGTGGTCAGGGGGCCTTGAACCTGAGTGCGTTGTTCGGCAGTTTCCGGTATGAGTCAGGTGTGTCGGTGGAGCATGGGGAGCAGGTGGAGTTGTTGTGCCCGAAGTGCCGGGCGCTTCTGGTGACTCCGCAGCGCTGCGGGTTGTGCGGGGCCTCCATGGCTCATCTGAGACTGGATGTTGGGGGGGAGGTCTTCTTCTGCACCCGGAAAGGATGCAAGGGGCACAAGGTTGAGCTGACGGACCTTGAGGCCTCTCTTGAAATGTTAAGTCGCAGCTTGAGAAAGTCGGAGTAGGCCTACATGAAAGCTTCAGACCTGCTGGTGCGATGCCTTGAGAGTGAGGGAGTGGACACGATCTACGGGGTTCCCGGCGAAGAGAATGCCGACCTGATGATCTCGTTGATGGACTCTCCCATAGACTTCGTGCTGACCCGTCATGAGCAGGGAGCGGCCTTCATGGCAGACCTGGCCGGGAGGCTGACGGGCAAGCCGGGGGTCTGTCTGGGCACCTTGGGGCCTGGCGCCACCAATCTCATAACTGGTGTTGCCAACGCCAACATGGATCGTAGCCCGGTGGTGGCAATCACTGGGCAGGCCGGCACAGACAGGCTTCACAAGGAGTCGCACCAGACTATGGATGTGGTCTCCATGTTCAAGCCTGTGACGAAGTGGGCCACCTCTATTCTGGAGGCTGAGAACGTACCGGAGATCGTCCGTAAGGCCTTCCGGGTTGCCTGCATGGAGAAGCCTGGAGCTACCTTGATCGAGTTGCCTGAGGACATTGCCAAGCGCACGACGGATGCCCGTCCGCTCAGGGGCGATGTTCTGGTGCGGCGTCCCGGTCCTGACCCTTGGGCCGTGCAGCTTGCCCTGAGGCTGATACAGAAGTCCAAGCGCCCGTTCATTCTGGCGGGAAACGGTTGTGTTCGAAGCCATACCAGTGAGCAACTGCAGGCCTTCGTGCAATCGACGAAGATCTATACGGCGCACACCTTCATGGGCAAGGGTGCCGTGCCGACGTGTCACGAGCGCTGCCTCTTCACTGCGGGGTTGGGCAGGAACGACCAGGTGACCCAGGCCATTCAGCGTGCCGACCTTGTCATATGCATCGGCTACGACATGGTAGAGTGGCACCCTTCAATTTGGAATCCCAACGGCGACAAGAAGATCATCCACATCGACTCGCTGCCTGCCGAGGTTGACAAGCACTACCACGCCGACGTTGAGATCGTCGCTGACGTTGCCTACTCATTGGAGGCCCTCAATGCGGGCCTGGGTCCGGAACATGTGAAAAGTGAGCCGGTCTTTGAGGCCGACAGACAGCTTATGTTGAGGGAGCTTACCGAGTTCAACCAGGACGAGGGCTTCCCCATGAAGCCGCAGAGGATCCTTGCCGACTTGAGGTCGGTGATGGCGGCCGAGGACATCCTGATTTCGGATGTAGGGGCGCACAAGATGTGGGTAGCGAGGCAGTATTTCACCTTGCAACCCAACACATGCATTATCTCCAACGGGTTCTGTTCTATGGGCATAGCTATGCCCGGGGCGATAGCGGCCAAGAGGCTCTTCCCCAAGCGTCGTGTGGTGGGTCTGGTGGGCGACGGTGCGTTCCTGATGAACGTTCAAGAGCTGGCCACTGCCGTTGAGCTTGGTGTGGCCCCGGTGTTCCTGGTGTGGGAGGACGGCGGCTACGGTCTCATTGAGCTGAAGCAGCGTACACAGTTCGGCAGGGTATCGCCCCACGTCAAGTTCCGGGCACCCTCCGATGCCGTTGCCATCGCTCAGGCCTTCGGCTGCAAGGGTATCAAGGTGAACTCTCCAGCCCATCTGAAGCAGGCTCTGGCCGAAGGGTTCGCAGAGAAAGGGCGCCCCACGGTGATCTCCGTTCCTGTGGACTACACCGAGAACGTGCGGCTGACCTCCAAGATAGGCCCAATTATCGCTCCTTGACGTTCAGCTGGCCTGGAGTTGGTGAATGCCCAAGTATCGGGGCGCCGAGGCAGGCAGGCGTGTAGAACTGTATTCCTCTCACAAGCGCCTCTTGCTTTTCGGCTCAGCCCGCGACGTAGAGGACCAGCAGTTGTGCTACCACTACCCTGAGCAGCAGCGTCAGGGGATAGACTGTCGCGTAAGAAACAGAGGGGGCGTCGTTGCCGCATGCCTGGTTGGCGTAGGCAAGGGCCGGGGGGTCGGTCATGGAGCCTGCCAGCACCCCGATGATCCCGGCGTAGTTCATCTTGAGCACACTGCGGGCGAAGAGTCCCACGATGAGGGCCGGGACCACGGTAATAACCATTGCTATGGCCATCCAGCCGAACCCGGTTCCGTCCGCCAGCAGTTCCAGGAAGCGGGGGCCTGATTTGAGCCCCACGCAGGCCAGGAAGAGGCAGATACCCACTTCGGCCAGGAGCTTTTTTGCCGGGTTCGGCACGTGGCAGAGGAAGGGGCCAAGGCGGCCCAGGCGGCCCACTATGACGGCCACGATGAGCGGACCGCCTGCCAGGCCCAGGCGCACCGGCGCCGGCATCTCCCCCACGGTCAGTGGAATGCTGCCTAGTAATACACCCAATGCAATACCTAGGAAGACTGGCATGATATAGGAGCGATCTAATTCCTGAATTTGGTCGCCAAGCTGCGCCGCAACATGATCCAGGGCCTGGGGGACGCCCACCACGACCAGCCGGTCGCCGAAATGGAGGTGCACACCGCTGCGAGGGGCGAACTCGACCCCGGACCTTATTATTCGTGAGACCACGATGCCCCAGTTCTCACCAAGTTGAAGATCGTGGATGGTCTTGCCGGTAACCTTGGGGTTTGTGACAACAATTCTGCGAAGCTGGATTGAGCTGGAGAGCTCTGGGAGGTGCACCTTAGACAGGCGGCCCAGTGCGTCACGGAGCCGCTCCAGGTTCTCTCGGGCTCCAACGGCATGTACCAGATCACCAACTGCCACGGTGGTGCCGGGATTGGCTACCTCCTGGATGCCGTCTCGCAGCCGCCGAGTAACGACGAAGCCTACGCCAACGGTGCGCCGAAGCTCCCGGATGGACATTCCGGCAACCTCAGGGTTCGTAACCTCGATGTCTGCCATGGCCACCGCTGCCGTGTCATCGCCCACCATCATGGCCGCTGCTTCGGCAGCAGGGTCTGCCTTGAAGATGGCTTTCAAGGCCAGCATGGTTCCAATGAGTCCCAGCACGCCAAGGGGATAGGCAGCGGCGTAACCAGCGCCTGCCAGGGTGGCCATGTCGGGACCTCCCGAGGCGTCGGTGAGGGCCTGCTGCGCTGCACCCAGGCTGGGGGTGTTGGTCACGGCCCCGGAGAGCATTCCGATCCAGACGGCGGAGGGCAGGTCAAAGAGCCAGCCCACAGCGACGGCCGCCAGCGTGCCCAGCCCGATGACCGTGAGCGCCAGCATGTTGAGCACCAGCCCCTGGCGCTTGAGCGAAGAGAAGAACCCGGGGCCAACCTGCAGCCCTACGGAATATACAAAGAGGATTAGCCCGAACTCGCGGGCGAATTCCATAATCTCAGGATTCAGGCGAAGCGGCGTGGCACCAACGGCAAGCCCGGCAAAGAGGACTCCCCCAACGCCAAGAGAGACCCCCCAGAAGCGCAAGCCCCCAATGGCCAGCCCCAGCGCTGCAGTGAGGCCGATGATTACAACGGCCTGGGCAGCGGAGCCACCAAGCATCAGTGAAGTGAGCCAATCCATAGTCAGCCTCGGTAGCTCCCCGGCGGCCCGGATGCCATGTGGGAGTCTAAGGCGCTTGTGTACCACTCCTTCATGAGGCTTTCAACCGGGTGCTGGGACCATTCTTGCTGTGGCCGCCCTGCCGTGGAACCGCACCGCCGGTGCGGCCTTTCGCTTGACTTCCGAGGAGGAACTCGCAAGATTCTCCCGGTCTTTGGTTGGCTGTTGCCGTGGAGAGGATCATGTCACTTAGAGTTTATAATACAGAGACAGGCAAGAAAGAGCCATTTGTTACTCTTGAGCCCGGAAAGGTCAAGATGTATGTTTGTGGCGTTACGGTTTACGACTATAGCCATATTGGCCATGCAAGATGTTATACGGCGTTTGATGTCGTTTACAGGTATCTCAAGAAAGCCGGATACGAAGTTAAGTATGTGCGTAACTTCACCGATGTGGACGATAAAATAATCAAACGGGCCAACGAGCTTGGGGTCTCAACCCGTGAACTGACGGACCGGAACATCGCTGCTTACCTGGAGGACATGTCGGCCTTGAATTGCCAGGAGCCCGACGTTCAGCCGCGGGTAACGGACCACATCGAGCACATCGTGGAGCTGATTCAGAAGATCGTCGATCGTGGGCATGGTTATGTCGGGCCCGACGGCACGGTCTATTTCAGCATCGATTCGTTCCCCAAGTATGGTCGACTCTCGGGGCGGAACCTGGAGGAGATGATGGCTGGGGCGTCGGAACGAGTTGCCGACGATCCCAACAAGCGAAACCCCTACGACTTCGTGCTTTGGAAGCCCTCCAAGGAGGGTGAGCCAAGCTGGCAGTCGCCCTGGTGCGAGGGGAGGCCCGGGTGGCACATCGAGTGTTCGGCCATGAGCGCAACGCACCTGGGGTGCACCTTCGATCTGCACGGTGGCGGTAAGGACCTGGTGTTTCCGCACCACGAGAACGAGATTGCGCAGTCCGAGGCGGCTTCTGGTGAAGAGTTCGTGAAGTACTGGCTGCACAACGGGTTTGTTAATGTTGATGCCGAGAAGATGTCCAAGTCGCTGGGCAACTTCTTCACCGTTCGGGAGGTTCTGAAGCTGTACCACCCCGAGGCGGTTCGGATGTTTCTGCTCTCCACCCACTACCGCAGCCCGATCAACTACACGGCGAGGAATCTGGAGGAGGCCACCGGGCGCATCGAATACATGTACCAGTCCCTTCTCAAGATAGACGATGCCCTGGTGGATGAAGGTGTTGACGGCCCTCTGCTTCTGGCCGATCTTGACAGCAAAGCCGGTGAACTGGATGCGGCCATGGCAGACGACTTCAACACTGCCGCTGCCATAGGACACCTCTTTGATTTGCTCCGCGGTGCAAACGAATTGGTTGGGCGCAAGAAGAAGACACCCGGGCGTGTGGCGACGCTTCGGCGGGTTCGTGGGGTGGTCTCCGAAGCGGCGGTGGTGCTGGGGTTGCTGGAGCGACCGGCAGCGTCGGTGCTGGAGGAGATTAGGGAGAAGGACGTGGTCAGGATGAACCTGGATGTGACGTGGATAGAGGAGCGGATTGCCCAGCGTGCCGAAGCGCGTGTGGCGAAGGATTTCGCACGCAGCGACGCAATCAGGGACGAACTTGCGGCCAAGGGCATCGCACTGATGGACAACCCCACCGGGACAAGCTGGGGCGTAATCAGACGACTTGGAGACGAGGGCTGAGGAGGAGAGAGATGGCGAGATTGCCCGTTGTGACCTACCCTGATGCGGTGTTGTTGCAGAAGGCGCTTCCGGTCACTGTTTTTGACGAGTCGGTGGTGAAGCTGGGACGGGACATGACCGAGACCATGTATGCTGCCGACGGGGTGGGGCTGGCGGCCCCGCAAGTTGGGAAGTCGCTGCGGCTCATAGTCCTGGACGTTGCGGCCGATGAGGATCGTGGAAAGTCTCCCCTTGCTTTGGTGAATCCAGAGATTGTTGAGAAGGACGGCGAGGTCAAGTGGGACGAGGGGTGCCTGAGCCTCCCTGGCATAACGGTGTCGACCAAGCGGGCGTCCAGGGTGGTTGTGAAGGCCCAGAGCCTGACCGGGGAGCCCGTGGAGGTGCGGGCCGAGGGACTGCTTGCGGTTGCTTTGCAGCATGAGATTGATCACCTGGAGGGCACGCTGCTTCTGGATCACGCCTCCAAGCTGAGACGGATGTCGCTGATACGAGAGTTGCGCCGAAATCGCTCCTCGGATGAGTAATCAGGGGGCGCCAGGACTGCCAGCCGGGGAGAGAGCCGATGCGCATAGTCTTTATGGGTACTCCGCATTTTGCCGAGGCACATCTCAGGGCTCTTGCTGCCTCGGGCCACAAGGTCGTCGGTGTGTTTTGCCAGCCTGATAAGCCCCAGGGGCGCAAGATGGAGTGGCTTGCTCCACCCACCAAGAGTTGTGCCTGCGATCTGTCGATCCCGGTGTTCCAGCCCAAGCGGCTTGGTCCCAGGTCGCTGGCCACGCTGTCGGAGTTGGCTCCCGATCTTATCGTAGTGGCGGCCTATGGGCGTCTGCTGCCCAAGTCCGTGCTGGAACTGCCCCGCTTCGGATGTGTGAACGTTCACGCCTCGCTGCTGCCACGATATCGAGGTGCGGCCCCCATCCAGTGGGCGGTGGCCAACGGTGATGCCGTTACTGGAGTGACTCTGATGCAGATGGATGTCGGCCTCGATACGGGGGCCATCCTGGCAAAGAGAGAAGTGCCCATTTCCGATACGGATACCTCCGAGAGCATGTTTGACCGTCTGGCTGAAGTCGGCTGTGAACTGCTTGTCTCATGGCTGCCTATTCTGGAGTCAGGTGGGGCCGTGGCGACCCCCCAGGATGAGTCTCTGGCCACCTACGCCCCACCGTTGGAGAGAGACACAGGACTTGTGGACTGGACCATGGGGGCAGATCTGCTGGAGAGTCGCATGCGGGGCTTCTTCCCGTGGCCCGGCTGCTACACCAGGTTTCGCAACGCCTCCCTGAAGCTCTTTCCTTACGCACAGGTGGTGGACTGGGACGCTCCCGAGCGGCCGGGGACCATCCTCTCCGTGGACAGAAGAGGTGTCCTGGTCCGGTGCGGTACCGGTGCCCTGATGTTGACGCAGGTGCAGGCCGAGGGTCGCAAGAGGATGGGAGCTTGGGACTTCGCTCAGGGCGCCAGGGTCTCCAAGGGTGAGTGTCTGGGCTAAGCTACCGAATAGAAATGCCACCGAGGCAGCGTCATGCAGCCACTTGATGTGGATGAATCCATAAGACCTTGTTGGGGTTCAAACCGGGTGATACCGGTCGTCAAACTCTGCTCGGGCAGTCTAAAGGCGGGCCATGACGGCATCGATGCGCTGCAGCAGGTCCGGCACCTGAGCCACCGTAGGTACCGTCACGCGGACGTAACCTTCCATGCGGGGCAGCGTGCTTCGATCTCTGATGTAGACACCCTCGGTCTCAAGTTCGGCGCAGAAGCGCTTGGGGTCGGGAAGTCTGACCAGCATGAAGTTGGCCGGCGTCATGTGCACGTCAAGCCCTCGCTTGGGAAGTTCGATAGCCAGCATCTGCTTGGCCTCATCGACCTGCTCCACCAGCCTCTTGTAATAATCCAGATCGTCGAGGCAGGCCTGGGCCGCAATCTGTCCCACTCTGTTGACGCTCTTGGGGTTGAAGAGCTTGTGCAGCTCGTGCATCACTGTGTCGTGGGCGCAGAGGTAGCCCATGCGAAGTCCGGCGATGCCGAAGCACTTGGAGAAGGTTCGGGTAACCACCAGGTTCTTGTATTCCCGGACCAGTCCAACCACGGAGACCCCGTGGAACTCGAAGTAGGCCTCGTCGACCACGAAGAGGGTGTTGGGGTGCCTGTCGAGCAGGAAGCGCACTTCGTCCGAGTTGTAGGTGACTCCCGTGGGGTTGTTGGGGCTTACCAGGTAGACAAGCTTGGTGTTGTGGCCCAGGGCCCGATCGATCCCCTCCACGTCATTGGAGTACATGTCCGAGGAGTAGTAGTCCACGACCTTGGCGCCTCGGGCTTCGAGGTAGACCAGGAAGTGGGTGTAAGTCGGCATGGGCACCAGTACCCGATCGCCCGGGCCAAGGTAGGTCTTGCACACCAGTTCAAGGGCGTCGTCGGAGCCGTTGGTCACGAGGATGTTGGCCGGGGGCAGATCGACGTAGCGTCCCAAGGCCTCAGTGAGGCTCTTGCTGGCGAGTTCGGGGTACCAATTAAGGTGGTTCGAGTGGCTCAAGAATCGGACGATGGCCTCATACACACCTGGAGCAGGGGGCACAGTGGATTCGTTCCAGTCCAGTTTCAGCGGGCTCTGCTCGGGGTGCTCCCAAATTCTTGCCAGGGACGAGACCGGTTCATAAGGGCAAAGGTGCCTTGCCCAGGCGATTGGCTGCGGATCGCCATGAAGCACAGCGAAACGGGAGGCAACGTCGTTTCTCATGCCGGGTTCGGGGATAGTGCTCATATGCGGAAAACCTCCGATGTCTTCCAGGCCGCAAGCGGGCGGCATTATGCGTCAAAACCTCAGGCTGTCAACTGCCGATAACAGTTCACCGCAACGCTTACTCTGCAACGACCGTGCCAGTATCTGCGATGTCACGGAGATACCATATCCCCCCTGCGGCTGCGGGATGGGAAAGGCAGATGCAAGGCTTCAATGGGGCAGCGGGGCCCTCTCCTGTCGAGGCCGACATGGGCCCGTGAGTGCCGCTGACCGCTGTCGAAAATTGGACAAACAGGAGGATTGCTGTTGAATACTTGACACTCGACCGTGCTCGTGTGCCCCCGTGCCTTGCCCAGAAAACCATTGACACCAAGAGGGGCTGGGTGTAAGACTCCGCCCTGCAGACCGCTAGGGGTCTGTAATCCCTCCCAAGGCAACGAACTGATTGTGTTCCTTCGGAGGGGCCCACTGTAGAACGAATTTTGGATGGAGAATTAAGATGAGTCTGAAGAATCTCGTAGTGATCTCGATGTTTGCGTTTGGTCTCTCGCTGGCCGGATGCAAGGGTGCTGAGAAGGCCGAGGAAACCAAGAAGGTCGAAGAGACCAAGAAGGGCGACGAGGCCAAGAAGGCCGAGGAAGCCAAGAAGAAGGCCGACGAGCTGAAGGCCGCTGAAGAAGCCAAGGTTGCCGAAGAAGCCAAGAAGGCCGACGAGGCCAAGGTTGCCGAAGAAGCCAAGAAGGCCGAAGAGGCCAAGGCTGCTGAAGAGGCCAAGGCCGCTGAAGAAGCCAAGAAGGCCGAAGAGGCCAAGGCCGCTGAAGAAGCCAAGAAGGCCGAAGAGGCCAAGCCTGCTACCAACGACGCCGCCGAGATGGTTAAGGCGCTCGTGACCTCCGCCAAGGAGAAGAAGGCTCTCACCGGCGTCGTCGCCCTCTTCCCCCCCTCCTACGTGGCCGACATCAATGGTCTGGTCCAGGAGTTCGGCAAGCAGATGGACGTTGAGCTGTGGACCAAGGGTGCCGCCGTTCTCGACCGCTCCATGACCCTCGTTGCCAAGTACAAGACTGAAATCGCTGCCATGGCGGCCCCCTTCGCCGCCCAGTTCGCTCCGGGTGCCGATCCTGCCAAGCAGCTCGAAGACGTGACCAAGGCCCTCGACGGCGTCCTCAATGTCTGGAACGTCCTCAAGGAGACCGGCCTCACCAACATCGAAACCCTCAAGACCTTCGACCTGGTCGCCTTCGCCGACAAGCTCGCCGTCGTTGAGACCAAGCTTTATGAGCTGGTTGACGGAATCAACAACGAAGAGATCAAGAAGCAGGTATTCGACCAGCTGGCCATGCTTGACAAGGTCCAGGTCGAGGCCCTTCCTTCTCCCGAAGGCCGTGAGGACGCTCTCCTCGTGAAGATCATCGTCGAAGGCGAAGAGCCCGTCGAACTCGAGTTCGCCAAGGTCGTCGAGAACGAGAAGACCTACCTCGTGCCGAAAGAACTGGCCCTGGCTTGGTCCGCTGCTATGGCCGAAGCCAAGACCGAAATGGGCAAAATGGCCCAGGAAGTCGCCACCGCCAAGGCCGAAGTCATGGCTCAGATGGCCATGGTCGAAGAGAAGCTGGCCAAGGCCGAAGCCGCTGCCGACTTCGCCGGCGTGATGGCCGCCCTGGAACTGGGAATGCCCATGGGCGCTGCCCCCGCTCCTGCCGAAGACGGCGCCGTGGCCCCCGCCGCTGATGCCGCTGCTCCTGCCGACGCCGCCGCCCCCGCAGCGGAAGAGCCCAAGGCCGAAGAGCCCAAGGCCGAAGAGCCCAAGGCCGCTGAGTAATATATAGCGACGCCCCCCCTGTAATCCCCCCCACAACCAGAGTCCTTTCTGCCTATCCACGGCAGTTAACAGGTGAACTCCCCTTACGGGTCGGGGCCCCGTTCCAAGGCGGTCTGTCGCTGGGAATCGCCGTGGTTCACCACGAGCCATCCTTGCCTCGTTGCTGCATAACCCACGTGATCCGGATTGATGTCAACAAGTTACCCCGTGGGGGCAGGTGGCTGCGGTTGGCCCAAAGCAGCACTTCGG